>NZ_JAEDAH010000039.1 GCF_020320395.1 Thalassolituus marinus
TATGGGTACCGGGACAACGACTACTTCTTTTTGAAAATCAAAGCGGCGTTTCCCGGTAAAGTGCGATGAACCTTTTTTTATGGGAATGGGAAGTACAGCGGGTATTACACTTCACCGAACAGAGTTGCAGCATTCAGACCCTGTTTTTCCATAATTTCACGCAGACGTTTCAGCGCTTCTACCTGGATCTGACGAACACGTTCACGTGTCAGACCGATTTCGCGACCCACATCTTCCAGCGTGCTGGTTTCATAACCACGCAGACCGAAACGACGGGACAGAACTTCACGTTGCTTTTCAGGCAGTTCTTCAATCCAGCGATCCAGATTGGACTGGATGTCCTGATTCTGCAGCTCTTCACCCGGATCCGTGACACGCTCATCAGCGATGGTGTCGAGGATCGACTTGTCAGATGAAGGCCCCAGAGGGGTATCAATGGAGGTTACACGCTCATTCAGCTTGAGCATGCGTTTAACATCTTCTACCGGCTTCTCCAGCAGCTCAGCGATTTCTTCCGCTGTAGGCTCGTGGTCGAGCTTCTGGGTCAGCTCACGGGCTGCACGCAGGTAGACATTCAATTCTTTAACCACATGAATCGGCAGACGAATAGTACGGGTCTGGTTCATGATGGCACGTTCGATGGTCTGACGAATCCACCAGGTCGCGTAGGTTGAGAAACGGAAGCCACGCTCCGGATCAAACTTTTCAACCGCACGAATCAGACCGAGGTTACCCTCTTCGATCAGATCCAGCAGTGATAAACCGCGGTTAACATAGCGGCGGGAAATTTTGACCACCAGTCGCAGGTTACTTTCGATCATGCGACGGCGACCCATTTCGTCACCTTTGCGGGCCAGACGTGCATAGTGCACTTCTTCTTCCGCAGACAGCAGTGGAGAGAATCCGATCTCATTCAGATACAACTGAGTGGCATCCATTGCTCGGTGCGATGTATCAGCGGCAAAGCGCTCAACCTCTTCTGAAGCTTCAGACTCAGATTCCTCTTCGTCTACCAGCGCCAGTGCTTCTACATCGTCAAAAACGTCTTCTTCACGTATTTCTCGTTGTTGTACTGCCATGTTCATTCCCGCCTTTGGTGGTCATCCTGAACCTGAACCGAAACAGGTTTTGTGCCAGAACGACTGGTTAATTTATGACCACTCTAGCCACCAGGCCTTTCAGGCAGGTATCTGAGTGGATCAACCGGCTTGCCGTTTCGTCGGATCTCAAAGTGAAGTTTCACTTTGTCGGTACCAGTAGATCCTATTTCGGCAATTTTCTGGCCCGCTTTAACGACTTCTTGTTCGCTGACCAGAATGCGGCTGGTGTGGGCGTAGGCGCTGAGAAATGTCTCGTTGTGTTTGACGATGACTAAATTCCCGTAACCTCGCAGTCCCTGACCCGCGTAAACCACGGTTCCTGCCGCTGCTGCCAAAACAGATTCTCCCAAAGACCCGTCGATATCAATCCCCTTGTTTACGGGCTTTTTGGTTGAAAAATAACCAATCAAACGACCGTTTGACGGCCATTTCCAGTCAGTTTCGGCAGGATCGGCGGGCTTTTCTGGCGGGATTTGACTGATTTTCGGTTCAGGACGGGAAACGCTTTGTTTTTTTGGCGAGGGTTTTGACGGTTTTTCGACAGCTGCTACCTTAGTGGAGGGCTGGGATTTAGGGATATTTCGGATGTCAATTTTTTGACCGGGATAGATAACATAAGGGCTGGCGATTGAGTTAGCGTTCGCCAACTCCCGAAAGTCGATTCCATAACGCCAGGCGATGGAAAACAGGGTATCCCCTCGTTCAACGAGATGGAAACCCGTCACGGTTTGCCCTTTACTGAACTTCTCTTCAACTGAGACAAATTCTCGACCGCTGATACACCCAGTTAACAGTGTAGCTATCGTGACTAAAGTGACAGTGCCCAGTACTTTCATCATCGTCCGCCGGTGGTTGTTTTTTGACACTCAAAAATGACAGCTTTTTGAGTTTTTCCACTAACCCGTTTCTTTTTAACCTTTCGAGCTTACAAGGAAAACTTATATTCCAAAAAACTCTAAAAAAAAGGGAATTATTTTCTGAATGCCTGCTTGTTTACCAGAAATGCATAGTGAGTCACAAAGTACCTGCTTGAAAAACTTGCATATCCGTATTTTTAGTTAACACTCGTTCTCTTTTGATTCTGACGATTAATCGTCTTTTGCGACCTTTTCCAGCAGCAAAACCAGACCCAGACCTGCGCCAGCCAGCAGCAATGCCAGTACCGCAGTAGTGGCAGAATCCGGCAGAATATTGCTCTGAATAAACGGCACTTCCACACCTTTGCTGTTTATCCGGGTCAGCAACGTCTCTTTCCAGGGCCACACTTTCACCAGAGATCCCGCCATAAAACCGGTCAGTAAGGCGAACATCACGCTCTGATAATGATGCAGTAACCAGCTCAGCAGACGCGAGAACAGCATTAACCCCAGTCCGGCACCAACGGCAAATAAGCCCATAATGCCTAGGTCCAGAGCTTTAACGGCCCCCAGAATGGGTTCATACAGCCCCATCAACAGCAGAATAAAGCTACCGGAAATACCAGGCAGAATCATGGCACAGATGGCAACGCTGCCGGCCAGGAAGACAATCATTGGCGTCGCCTCAATCTGAGTGGGAGACGCCACACTGATCCAGGCAGCGATAATCGCACCGGCAGCCAGAGCGGCCAGTTCCTGCCAGCGCCAGCGTGGAATTTCCTTTCCTATATGCCAGCACGAGGCCACGATCAGTCCGAAGAAGAACGACCATACCCAGATCGGGTGATTCAGCAGCAAGTAGTGAATGCCGCGCGCCAGGGTAATTAATGCGATCAGGATGCCGCTCAGCAGCGTCAGCAGGAAAGTACCGTTAATGGCCTTCCAGAAGGCCGGAACGCCGTCACGAAAGAGGATCTTCAGAGCATTAAGGTTAATGCTCTTAATAGAATCGAGAAGTTCGGTGTAAATACCAGTGATGAATGCGATGGTTCCGCCGGAAACCCCCGGGACAACATCTGCCGCCCCCATTGCCAGCCCTTTGAGGAACAGCCAGATATGTTTCATTGCTTACTTGTCCTTAAGCAGGTACAGAATAAAAATCAGCGCTGAACCCCAGGTAAAAAGGGAACAAAGCGCACGCTTTCGAGTGTTTTACGGCTGAAATGATCGCCGTGACGGGTAATAAGAACGAGCTTCTGCTCTTCGGTTCCGACCGGCATCACCAGACGGCCACCATCAGCCAGTTGCTCGAGCAGAGAGTCGGGTACATCTTCTGGCGCTGCGGCAGC
This sequence comes from Thalassolituus marinus, assembly GCF_020320395.1. Taxonomy (GTDB): domain Bacteria; phylum Pseudomonadota; class Gammaproteobacteria; order Pseudomonadales; family Oceanobacteraceae; genus Venatoribacter; species Venatoribacter marinus. The sequence continues at coordinate 3,307 of NZ_JAEDAH010000039.1, forward strand.
GAGAATACCATCATAAGGGCCATGTTCCGGCCAGCCCCATGTGCCATCAGACAGTTTCAGCCGCACATTGCTATAACCCAGAGAATCGAGACGCTGTACCGCACGTACATGCAGAGGTTCGATGCGTTCAACGCTGAACAACTTGTCCACCAGCGGGCTCAGTACCGCCGTCTGATAACCAGAGCCGGTACCGATTTCCAGCACGCGCTTAAGCGGGCCTGCCGCCAGCAGCACTTCGGTCATACGCGCAACGGTATACGGCTGGCTGATCGTCTGCCCATTGCCAATCGGCAGTGCAGTGTCTTCATAGGCGCGATGGGATAGTGCCTCATCGACAAACAGATGGCGTGGCGTGGAAGCGATAACATCGAGAACGTCATCATTGCGAATTCCACTTTCCCGCAGGCGCTGCACCAGACGGTTACGCGTCCGCTGGGAAGTCATACCAATGCCATTGCGCAGATGTTCAATCACGTCCCGGTCCTCAAGCCAAAGTGCTGCGCACCAGGTCCAGTGTTGAATGCTGGGTCATATCCATCTGCACCGGGGTCACTGAAACGTTACCCTGTTCAATCGCATAGATATCGGTACCGGGACCAGCATCGGCGAAATCGCCAGCAGCGGATATCCAGTAGCAATCCTTGCCACGCGGGTTAGTCGTAAGAACCGGATTATCCGATTTGTGACGATGACCCAGGCGGGTTACCTCAACGCCGTTGAGCTGCTCATAAGGACAGTCGGGGACGTTGATATTAATAATCGAATTGGCAGGTAACTGCAGAGTTTCCAGCTGTGGCATCAGTTCGAGCACCACGCGGGCTGCGGTTTCAAAATGTTGCTTACCGCACAGGCTTACAGCAATGGGTGTTTTCGCCAGGAAACGTCCTTCCATCGCCGCAGCAACGGTGCCCGAATAGATAACATCATCGCCCAGATTAGCGCCTGCATTGATACCAGAGACCACTCGCTCGCACGTATCTTTGTAGAAAGCGTTGATACCCAGGTGTACACAGTCGGTCGGCGTGCCATTAACACTGATAAAGCCGTTATCCAGCGTCACCGGGTGCAGTGGACGATCCAGTGTCAGCGAGTTACTGGCACCGCTGCGATCGCGGTCGGGCGCTACCACATGGATGTCATAACCTGCCTGCTCCAGCGAGCGGGCCAAGGTACGAAGCCCCGGCGCATGAACTCCATCATCATTCGACAGCATCAGCTTCATGAACAAACTTCCTTTCGGGTTCCTCGGTGGTCATTATTTCCCGGATAACGGACGTCGCATAATAACCGGCAGGCAGGGAAAACGTGAGTACTAAATCGGTACCTGATTCACCTTGCTGCCATTCCCAGCGCAGGTTGTCAGGAACGGCAGCTACGGCACGCCGTTCCTGCTTCAGGCCAGCATGTTCCAGGCCATCACACAGGTCGGCATGTTCGCCACTGACGGATTGTTCCAGAGCCAGCGCGTCGTCGGTGGTTGCCAGGCGGCCACGCCCCCACATTGGCGCCGTCACCTGCCCCATATCGTCGGTCAAATCACCGGCGATGCTCTTCCCCCACAGACCTTGCCGGATACGTGCGGCAATGACGTTGTTAAAAATCAGTGAGCGCACCGCCGACAGGTAAATGCCCTTTTTATTGCTGTTACGCACACGGATCTCACCTGCCAGCATGGCGCGGCCAGATTCAATGTTATTGCCACCGTGACCAAAGCGCTGTTCGCCGAAATAGTTGGGCACACCGTGCTCACGAATCTGCTGCAGGTTGGCATCGACGCTTGCCTGCTCAGCGGCAACATTGCGCAGCGTCAGGGTGAAACGGTTGCCCAGCAGATCGCCTCGACGCAGCTTTTTGCTGTGACGGGTCTGAGTCAGCACCGTCATTTCTTCGTCATTAAGCTGGGCAAAATCCGGCGTCGTGCCCTTAGGCATGTAAATGCTGAACCACTGGCGGGTAATGGCGTTACGGTCTTTCATACCGGCGTAGCCAACGTCCATTTCTTTCACACCTGCCAGCTCAGCCAGTCGTTTGGCGACCCAACCTGTGTTGGCACCATTCTTTTCGATATGCAGCCAGACATGCTCGCCTTCGCCGGATGGCATCTGCAGCGGCAGCTCATCCACGCGGAAGTCTTCGTTGTGTTGCTTCAGAACCCCATGGGCTCCGGTTGCGGGATAGGCCAGCGGCCACTCAGGTAACAGGCTCACAGATTCTCCGCCTTCATTAATAGTGCAACGGCATGCACAGCAATGCCTTCTTTACGCCCGACATAACCGAGTTTTTCGGTGGTCGTCGCTTTTACATTCACGTCATCCAGATGAACGCGCAGGTCTGCGGCAATGCACTCGCGCATAGTCGCGATATGCGGCGCCATTTTCGGCGCCTGGGCAATGATAGTTACATCCACATTGCCCACGCGGTAACCCTTATCGGTAATAAGAGTCACCACGTGACGCAACAGCTCGCGGCTGTCAGCACCGGCGTAGGCGTCATCGGTATCGGGGAAATGCTGGCCGATATCACCCAGTGCCGCCGCACCGAGCAGCGCATCGGCCAGAGCGTGCAATGCAACGTCACCATCGGAGTGGGCTTTCAGCCCCTGATTGTGGGGAATCTGCACACCACCGAGGGTGATAAAGTCGCCATCTTCAAAGGCGTGTACATCGAAGCCATGACCAATACGCATAGGGATTCCTCAGGACCGGGATAAAAAGAATTCAGCCAGCGCCAGATCTTCCGGGCGCGTAACTTTAATATTGTCAGAACGACCTTCCACCAGCAGTGGCGACTGCCCGCAGTGCTCAATAGCGGATGCTTCATCAGTGACTTCGAAGCCATCATCCAGACACTGTGTCAGTGCCTGTTGCAGCTGACCATAGCGAAATACCTGTGGTGTCAGGGCATGCCATAGCTGAGTACGGTCAACAGTGTGATCAATCACACTACCCTCACCACTATGATGGCCGCGTTTCATGGTATCGCGCGTCGGTACTGCCAGAATCGCGCCCGGATCCTGCAACTCATGAAACAGCTGATCCAGATCGCTGTGACGTAAACACGGGCGGGCAACGTCGTGCACCACCACCCAGTCTTCGTCCTGTGCCACACCTTCCAGCGCAGCCAGTCCGTTAAGTACCGAATAGCAGCGTTCGCTACCACCGGGAGCGCGAATCACCCGCGAGTCACCGGCAAACTCGCTCGCTGACCAGTAAGGATCTTCGTCAGATAGCACCACAACCGCGCGCTCGAATAACGGATAGCTGAGCATACGTTCGAGGGTGTGATCCATCAGATAGCGCCCCTGCAGGGACAGGTATTGCTTGGGACGATCAGCCTTCATACGGCTGCCGACACCAGCGGCTGGCAGAACTGGCCAGTAGCGGACGTTACTCATGGTTTCGCTGGGGACTTGGGATCAATAAACAGGATAAAACTCTCGCCTTCACGCACCATGCCCAGATCTTCGCGGGCTTTCTCTTCCAGTAAGGAACTGCCCTGACGCAGGTCCTGCACTTCAGCCATCAGGGCATCGTTCTCAGCCTGCTGCACTTCGTTGTCTTCATGCAGCTTGCTGATGCGATGCTCCAGCGCGCGCGAAGCGACAACGCCACTGTCGTCAAACCAGATACGGTATTGCAGTACCAGTAACAGCAGCAATGGAATCAACAGCAGTAATGCTGCTTTCAGATTGAATGTCAGCTTGTCAGTCATAGCCGGGCGGTGCCCTTATTGTCGTTTGTGCTGAGTCTTACATAACCTTGGCAGACTGTCGCTAACGGCAGTGCCAACACAAACAAAAAACGGGCCTTAAAGCCCGTTTTTTGCAGAAGGCCGGTAATTACTGGCCTTTGATCTCGGAGCGACCTTTGTAAGGTGCGGCAGCACCCAGTTGCTCTTCGATACGCAGCAGACGGTTGTACTTGGATACACGGTCTGAACGACACAGGGAACCAGTCTTGATCTGGCCAGCTGCAGTACCTACTGCCAGGTCAGCGATGGTTGCGTCTTCAGTTTCACCGGAACGGTGAGAGATCACAGCTGTGTAGCCTGCGTCTTTCGCCATTTTGATCGCATCCAGAGTTTCGGACAGAGAACCGATCTGGTTGAACTTGATCAGGATGGAGTTACCGATACCTTTCTCGATGCCTTCTTTCAGGATCTTGGTGTTAGTTACGAACAGGTCGTCACCCACCAGCTGAACTTTGGCACCCAGTTTTTCAGTCTGGTATTTCCAGCCATCCCAGTCAGACTCATCCTGACCGTCTTCGATAGAGACGATAGGGTACTGGTCACACAGCTCTGCCAGGTAGTCAGAGAAACCTTCGGAAGTGAAAACTTTGCCTTCGCCTTTCAGATCGTACTTGCCGTCTTTGTAGAACTCAGAAGATGCGCAGTCCAGAGCCAAAGTCACGTTATTGCCCAGCTCGTAGCCAGCAGAAGATACCGCTTCTTTGATCGCAGCCAGCGCATCAGCGTTGGATGCCAGGTTAGGAGCGAAACCACCTTCGTCACCCACTGCAGTGTTCAGACCCTGTGAAGACAGAACCTTTTTCAGTGCGTGGAAGATTTCAGCGCCGCAACGCAGAGCTTCAGCGAAAGTAGGCGCGCCAACTGGCTGTACCATGAATTCCTGAATATCAACGTTGTTATCCGCGTGCTCACCACCGTTGATGATGTTCATCATTGGTACTGGCATAGAGTACTGACCAGCAGTGCCGTTGATATCGGCGATGTGAACGTACAGCTCAACACCTTTTGCCGCCGCAGCCGCTTTGGCAGCAGCCAGAGACACAGCCAGAATCGCGTTGGCGCCCAGCTTGGACTTGTTTTCAGTACCGTCCAGCTCCAGCATTTTGTTGTCCAGGCCGCGCTGGTCCAGAGCGTCCATACCAATCAGTGCTGGCTTGATGATGTCGTTGATGTTGGCAACAGCTTTCAGTACGCCTTTACCCAGGTAACGGCTCTTATCGCCATCACGCAGTTCCAGTGCTTCGCGGGTACCAGTCGATGCACCGCTTGGCGCGCATGCAGTACCGAAGAAGCCACCTTCCAGAGTTACGTCAGCTTCAACGGTAGGGTTACCGCGGGAATCCAGCACTTCACGCGCTTTGATATCGATAATGTTGGCCATGTGTGTCTCCAATATACAGAGGCTGTTAATTGTTAATCAGTTAGAATTCTTGTGGTCGAAGGCAGCCGCAATAAAGGCGGAGAACAGACCGTGACCGTCGCGTGGCGTCGAAGTAAATTCCGGATGGAACTGACAGCCCACAAACCATGGGTGATCAGCGACTTCCACAACTTCCACCAGATCGCCGTCGATAGAACGACCAGCAATACGCAGACCGGCTTTTTCCAGATCAGCAATGATGGTGGCGTTCACTTCATAACGGTGACGGTGACGCTCAACAATCACGTCTTTGCCATAGGCTGCAGAGGTCAGCGAGCCTTCGGTCAGACGACACTCCTGACCACCCAGGCGCATAGTGCCGCCCAGATCAGAGTTCTCATCACGAGTCTCGGTGTTACCGGACGCATCAGTCCACTCGGTAATCAGACCCACTACCGGGTGTTTGGTGTCGTTGCTGAATTCAGTCGAGTGCGCGTCACTCCAACCCACCACGTTACGGGCGAATTCGATCACGGCACTTTGCATACCCAGACAGATGCCCAGGAATGGGATTTTGTTTTCACGAGCGTGCTGAACCGTGCGGATCTTGCCTTCCACACCACGGTTACCGAAACCACCCGGAACCAGGATCGCATCAACGCCCGCCAGAACTTCAACACCTTTACGCTCAACGTCTTCTGCGTCGATGTAGCGGATGTTTACTTTGGCTTTGTGATGAATACCGGCGTGATCGATGGCTTCGATCAGTGACTTATAGGCATCCAGCAGATCCATGTACTTGCCGACCATCGCAATGGTGACTTCTTTTTCAGGATTCAGCTTGGCGTCAGCGACGTTGTCCCACTCGCCCAGATCCGCTTCAGAACAGGTCAGGTCGAATTTCTCAACGATCAGATCATCCAGGCCCGCTTCGTGCAGCATGCGTGGAATCTTGTAAATGGTGTCGGCATCTTCCAGAGGAATAACGGCACGCTCTTCCACGTTGGTGAACAGTGCAATCTTGCGCAGGGCAGAAGCATCGATCTTGTGATCGGAACGACAGATCAGTACATCTGGCTGCAGACCAATAGTGCGCATCTCTTTTACTGAGTGCTGAGTTGGCTTGGTCTTGGTCTCGCCAGCAGTCGCGATATAAGGAACCAGAGTCAGGTGCAGAGACAGAGCACGCTTGGAGCCCAGCTCTACTTTCATCTGACGAACGGCTTCGAGGAATGGCTGGGATTCGATATCACCAACGGTACCACCGATTTCCACCAGTGCCACGTCAGAGCCTTCAGCACCTTCCAGTACACGACGTTTGATTTCGTCAGTGATGTGCGGAATTACCTGCACAGTACCACCCAGGTAATCACCACGACGCTCTTTCGCCAGAACATCGGTGTAAATACGGCCGGTCGTGAAGTTATTACGACGGGACATGGTGGTACGAATGAAGCGTTCGTAGTGACCCAGATCGAGGTCGGTTTCTGCGCCATCATTGGTCACAAAAACTTCACCGTGCTGGAACGGGCTCATGGTGCCTGGGTCAACGTTGATGTATGGGTCCAGCTTGAGCATGGTCACTTTAAGACCCCGGGCCTCCAAGATGGCAGCCAGAGATGCTGATGCGATGCCTTTCCCCAACGAAGAAACAACACCGCCCGTGACAAAGATAAAACGTGTCATAGAAGGTCCGCGAAACGAGATTTGAATTCAATTCGGAAGGTGTAGAACCTTCGCTCAAGATGGGAGGGCAGAATACCAGAAGAGGCCATCCGGGTAAATTCAAAAGCGTCTTTTCCGGTGCAATTTTCTGTGCCAGACTGTTGTCTTTTCGTACACCTGCAATCAGACAGACGATGACACTGACCTCAGGCGACAACAGCCACATGCTCAACAGCGCAATTATTGCCCGTTTCCCTCAGAAACGCTGGCTATGGTGCCCTGTGCCTGTGGCCTGTAAGAACCTGTGTCCGTCTGACCACTGACACCTTTTTTACCGGCTGCGATCAGATTCGCTGCCGGAAATGCCAAAGCTCACTGATCACAGCCATATACTCCACTGTAAGGAAACACCCCTATGGCTGACTCACAGAGAACTCTGCAACCTGACTCATCGACGCATCTGCGCCTTGGACTGACACTGGCGCTGGCCGCGGCCTTTCTGTTCTCAACCAAGCCCATCATCATTAAATGGCTGTATGAACTGGGCATGAGTCCTCTGCCACTGATGTGGCTGCGCATGCTGATGGCCATGCCGGTGTACATTGTGGTCGGCTACTTCGCATGGCAGCGGCTGCCAGTTAAACCCGATATCAGGCAAATATCCGCCGCTGCGGGTATCGGCCTGATGGGCTATTACCTGGCCTCATTGCTGGATCTGCAGGGGCTGCAGTATGTCAGTGCCCAGCTCGAGCGGCTGATGTTATATGCCTATCCCACGATGGTTATCGTGCTCGGCGCCCTGTTCTTTGGTCAGCGACTGGGTCGGCAACAGGTGTCCGCCATGGTACTGACCTATGCTGGTCTGTTGCTGGTTTATGGCCAGGATCTGTCACTGGGCGATGCTCAGGATACCCGTCTGGGGACTCTGTTGATTCTGGCCAGCGCGCTGTCGTTCTCGCTGTACATCCTGTTCAGCAAGAAGGCCATTGGCCAGATGGGTAGCCTGCTGTTTACCAGCATAGCGATGGGTGCCGCCGGCGTAGCCACCTGCATCCACTATGCTGTGTTACACGGCGTGGAGCTGCCGCCAATGGATAATCAGCGCTGGGCCGGCACCGTACTACTGGCGATTTTCGCAACCGTTGTCCCCTCGTTTCTGGTCAGTGAAGCCATTAAACGTATTGGTCCGGCCAGAGCCGCCGTCAGCGGTACCATCGGACCGGTGATGACCACACTGATGGCTGTCGTGCTGCTGGGAGAACCCTTTGGCTGGATGACAGCGGCAGGGATGGTGTTGGTATTAACCGGTGTATCGCGTTTACAGAAACAGTAAATAACGTGCGACAGCGCAAGAATGCTACAGCAAACGGTTGATGTACCGGGATATTCGGGCAGAATTCCCGGTGCCTATTTATCAGGGAAATGTATGAGAACCCTAACAAGCAGCAGGGTTGCATTGCCGTTGCTGACATTGATCATCAGCGGTTGCGGTGGCGGTAGTTCAGCAGGCAATAGTGCACCGGTAATTGCGGATCAGTCTTTCACTATTACTGAAGACTCGGGCTCACTGGAAATCAGCCTGGGGGCGACCGACAAAAACGGCGATTCCCTCACCTACTCGACGGCCACACCCGCGACCAGCGGTTCTACCTTCTGGCTGGATAAAATCAACGGCATTATCGAATACTACCCTGCAGCCAACTTCAGTGGCGATGACGCGTTCGCAGTAACGGTCAGCGACGGCGAACTATCTGCCACAGCACAGATCAGCATTACCATAACAGCCGTCAACGATGCTCCGTCACTGACAACCCGCAGTATCTCCGTGCGAGAAACACAGGCTGTCAGTGGTCAACTGGAGGCCAGCGATGCCGAAGGAGACAGCATCACTTTCAGCCTGATATCGGCGGTGCCGGAGAACGCCACGTTAACGATCAGCAATGATGGCATGTACAGCTATCAGAACAGCACCCTGCCTGACAGCCCTGTAGTGGTAACGGTTGGTTTATCCGACGGTAACAACAACACCACAGCAAGCTTGTCCTTTATCCATCAGACAGACCCGCTGACCTATCAGCAGTAGCATCTGGAGAACACAGGTCAGGATGCCTACTCATCATCGGGCGGCACCGCAGGTAAGGATATCAACATTGGTTCTCTGCACATGCAGGATCAGACCGGCTCCGGTGTAAAGGTAGCTGTGATCGACAGCGGCCTGGAAATCGCACACGAAGATCTGAAAGCTAACGTTCTGTCCGGGCGTTCCTACGATTTCATCAACTCAGACAATGATCCGACGTCTTGGTCAAGGGATGGCGATCACGGCACGTCAGTGGCCGGACTTATCGCCGCCACCGGCTTTAATGATCTGGGTGGACGCGGCGTAGCTCCGGATGCATCACTGATGGGTCTTAACTGGCTTCAGTCGCAGAGTTTTCTGCACTGGCAGCAGAGTCTGGGCGGAACCCGAACCGACGATGCCCGTGTCATTAACCTCAGTTACGGTCTCGATGTTTCCGGTCCTATGACCTTCTTCGACAGCTGGAATAATGCTGCGGAAAGCCATCTCGCTCAGGTACAGGCCAGCAATAATTCCGGCAAAGGGATTGTCCTGATGAAATCCGCTGGCAACTCATTCGAAGAGGTTGGTACCAGCATGACCATTAATGGCCGGAATATTTATGCCATTGGTAATTACCATTATGTTCACCGCTGGAGCGGTCACATAGCCGGTACCGAGCCTGAATCATCCAGTATCTACTACACCGTCATATCAGCCTTGAATGCCTATGGCAGTCGTTCCTCGTACTCCAGCACCGGCGCCTCAGTATGGGTGTCGGCACCTGGCGGAGAATATGGCACCAGTTCACCGGCCATGATTACCACCGACCAGAGCGGTTGCTCATCAGGCTACGCCAAATCCTCTGAATCGGGATTCGATGGTGGCAGCGAAGAAAATGAAAGCTGCAACTACACCTCCAGTTTTAACGGTACATCGTCCGCCGCCCCGGTTGCCTCAGGCGTTGCCGCACTGATCATTGCCGCCAACCCGGATCTGCACTGGCGCGATGTTCGCCATATCCTGGCCGCTACCGCAGTGAAGATCGACAAAAGTTTCCTGCCCGTATCGTTTTCCGACAATGGCCAGTCTTTCTATGCGGAACCGGGCTGGATAACCAACAACGCGGGCTATCATTTCCACAACTGGTACGGCTTCGGCATGGTCGATGCGACCGCTGCAGTTACCATGGCTACCGATGCGGGCTATGAATCTCTCGGCCCCCTGCAGAGCACCGGTTTTGTCAGCGCAACCACTGTCTCACCGGTAACCATTCCGGAAAGCGCGGATGGCGTTACCCGCACGGTCGCGATCAGCGATAACTACAGCGTCGAAGGCGTGCAGGTACGTTTTTCCGCCAGCCATTCGCGTGATGCGGATATTTCTGTAGAAATAACCTCACCTGCCGGCACCCGCTCTCTGGTTTTGCCACCGCGTAGTTTGCTGGTGCTGGATCAGGACGACTATCAGGATGCAGATTTTGCTGACACCGTTCTGTTATCCAATGCCTTCTATGGTGAAAGCTCTCAGGGCAACTGGACCATTACCGTGCGCGATACCAACAGTGGCGATTTTAATTTCTTTGGCTACGACGCGAACACCGATCAAACCGTTCTGATTACCACCAGCAACCCGGCCAGCGGCACACTTGGCAGCGTATCCCTGAGAATTTACGGACACTAAGGTAAATACCATGCAACTTCTGAAAAACTTCACATTGCTGTCTCTGCTGGCCGTGGCTGCTTTTTCCCAGGCAGACGTTCAGGTCAGAGTTATTGCCATGAGCAAAACCCCGCAGAAAGTGACAAACGATATTGCCGATCGCTATCACGATCAGCTACCGGACAGTCGCGTTACGCTGACCAGCCAGGGCAAGCGTTTCCAGCCACTGCTGCCGTCTGGCCAGAGTGCTGTCAGTGAAGAGCCGAAACTCTATCGTGGGCAGACAGTAAAGCAGGAAAATGCCGCCGTGTATGGCAGTGTCAGCGGCAGTATTCTGGTTGAGTTGCAGGCTGGTGAAACCAGTATTCAACTGACAGGTGCCGAAACAACAGCCATTGGTAATGGCTTTGTTTTACTGACTTTTGAGGAAGATGCCGAATTACTGTCCGTTCTGAAAACACTGCAAAGTGATGAACGCGTCAAGCAGGCCGAGCTGGAGATCAACACCCGCCGTTACAAGGCGCACTGATCATCTTTCAACGCTGACAGGCAGCATCTGCTGCCTGACGGTAGTTGTGTCACTCCGAGCTGTCTCCGATAAAATTACTCAGTCGTTTTTTCTTGTTTTCAAGATCAGCGTCACTGTCGACGAAGCGCGCAGCAATATCCTGAAGTTCGTCCGACATCGCCATAAAATAATCAACAATCAGCGGATCGAAATGCGTGCCCCGCCCCTCAAGAATAATCGCCAATGCCTTCTCATGTGGCATAGGCTCCTTATAGACGCGCCGACTGATCAGCGCATCGTAAACATCAGCGATAGCCATTAATCTTGCAGCCAGAGGGATATCTGTTCCCTTCAAGCCTTCCGGATAGCCAGAGCCATCCCACTTTTCGTGATGCGAATAGGCAATTTCTTTCGCCGTATTGAGAAAGTCGACACTGATCCCCAGTTGCTCCTCTGCATGCACAATGGCATCCCGACCATAGTTAGTGTGGCGGCGCATTTCTGTAAATTCTTCGTCCGTTAATTTACCGGGCTTCAGAAGAATTCTGTCGGGGATACCAACCTTACCAATGTCGTGCAGGGGCGCAGACTTAAACAGGGCGTCCAGATACTGATCGGTAATCTGTTGCTGGTAATCAGGATGAGCTCTTAATTTCTGCGCGATGGCACGCACATAATACTGTGTGCGACGGATATGATTACCGGTATCCGAATCGCGGGTTTCTGCCAGTGAAGCCATAGCCATAATGCTGACGTCCTGCACCATGGTTACTTCCGCCGTTCGGCGCCGGACCTCCTGCTCAAGAAAGTCATTCTTATCATTGAGGAAATCGGTGTGCGCTTTAAGCATCAGATGGTTTTTAACCCGCGCCATCAGAATCGCAGGCTTTACCGGTTTGGTAATGTAATCGACTGCACCTAACGCCAGCCCCTGGGCTTCATCTTCCGTCTCAGATTTAGCCGTCAGGAAAATAACCGGAATAGATGAGGTACGCTCATCCTGCTTCAGTCGCTGGCAAACCTCATAGCCATCCATTTCCGGCATCATGATATCCAGCAATATGATGTTATGGGCTGGACCACCGAGCAGTTAATTGCCGATATTATCGACCAGTACGAAAAACATCTGCACTATCTTGAAGCTCTGCGATAGCAACTTCACCACAAGGCACAGCCGGTGCTGTGTCTTGTGGACCTTTGCCAAGGTCGACGTCAGACCGGGTTATCGATGTCGATAAACTCAACGTCCAGGCTGAACTCTTCCGCCAGATACTCTCCCAGCGCCTTCACGCCGTAGCGCTCCGTAGCGTGGTGGCCAGCGCTGAAGAAGTGCGTACCGGTTTCCCGTGCCAGATGCACGGCAGGCTCATTAATTTCACCCGTTAAGAATGCATCGACGCCGGCATCCACTGCCAGTTGCAGGTAGCCCTGCGCACCGCCGGTACACCAGGCAATGGTCTCAATGGTGTCGTTCTCTTCACCAATGTGCAGCGGCTCGCGCTGCAGACACTCGCCCAGCCAGGCACAGAACTCTTTACCGCTCATTGGTCTGGGTAAGCGTCCGATATTACCGACCGAATACGGGTCTGCTTCGTTCAGCAGGCCATCCGTTTGCAGATTAAGAATATCCGCCAGTTGGGCGTTATTACCGTACACCGGATGAGCGTCCAGCGGCAGATGATAAGCAATCAGATTGATGTCGTTAGTAAGCAGCGCTTTCAGGCGCTCCTTCTTGATGCCCACAACCCGTTCGTCTTCGCCTTTCCAGAAGTAACCATGATGAACCAGAACAGTATCGGCCCCGAGAGCAATCGCCTGATCAATAAGCGCCTGACTGGCGGTCACACCCGTGACAATGCGGCTGACATGCTCACGCCCGGCCACCTGTAACCCGTTCGGGCAGTAATCTCGAAAGCGGCTTGTTTGCAATAAAGCGTCAAGGTGCTTCAGGAGTTCACGGCGATCAAGCATGATAGGCCTCGTAAGGTTCTGGTAACATTGCGTTTTGCGACTAGTTTATGGACTTGGTGGAGGTTCAGCAAATGCGATCCGTGCAGTCGCTTGTTAACATCGTTCTCGTTCCCGCACTGACCGGACTCAGCGTTGCTCTGGCCGTGCTGCTATGGCTGCCGGGCGCCATGTCGCCATCACACAACGAGACCAGTACGACAGGCACCTACTCCGCTACCGACACCAGCCTGCTGCCAAGCGCGCAGGGCCCGGTAAGCTATGCCGATGCCGTGGACCGTGCAGCACCGGCGGTGGTGAACATTTTTACCCGCAAGATTGTACGCCGCAAAACGCACCCGCTGTTTGACGATCCGTTTTTTCAACGATTTTTCCGTACCAATCCACAACCGAGTGAACGTATTCAGTCGAGCCTCGGTTCCGGCGTGATCATGTCCGCCGACGGTTACATCCTCACCAACAACCATGTGATTAATGGCGCGGATCAGATTGTGGTTGCGCTGCATGATGGCCGCGATGTGAATGCCACCATCGTTGGCACCGACCCGGAAGCCGATCTCGCCGTACTGAAAATCGACCTGCAGGAACTGCCGTACATTCAGGTTGCACAGAACCGCCAGCTGCGTATCGGTGATGTTGTGCTGGCCATTGGCAACCCGTTCGGCGTCGGCCAGACCGTGACGCTGGGTATTGTATCCGCCACCGGCCGTAACCAGCTGGGGATCAATACGTACGAGGATTACATTCAGACCGATGCGGCCATCAACCCGGGAAACTCCGGTGGCGCACTGATTAATGCACACGGCGAACTGGTTGGCCTGAACACCGCAATCTTTTCCAAGTCCGGCGGCAGCCAGGGCATCGGTTTTGCGATTCCAGCGGCCGTCGCCACGCGCACACTGACCGACATTGCCACCCACGGCACGACCATTCGCGGCTGGCTCGGTATTGAAGTTCAGGAATCCACACCGCAATTACTGGAAGCCCTGGGGTTAACGGAGGCCCTGACCGGGCTGATCGTTACCGGTATTTACCCGGATGGCCCGGCCGACAAAGCGAAGCTGGCGATTGGTGACATCCTCACCCACATTAACGGCGAAGAAGCCGCCAATGCCCGTCACGCCATGAATCAGATTGCTGCGCTACGCCCGGGCGATGATATTGATCTGGAATTTATACGTGCCGGTCAGGTAGCGACTACTCGCGCCACTGCCGGGCTGCGAGAGTCCCATCAGCCGCAATAAGCCATAGCCGCTGTTAAATACGCGCGGTACACTCGACGCAGAGATACAACAAGGATGTGTATATGAAAACCACCAGGGAATACGGTGGCTGGATGGCTGCCCTGCTGGCAACCACCCTGCTGCAGGCCTGCACCCCAACTCCGGACGTTCCGCTCGGACAGGAACTCCGTCCGCAAGGCGAAGAGAAAATCGTCAGCAATATCTCCACCCTGCTTATTGATAACCTCAAAGTTCAGTATGCCGATACGGAAAAGCTGCGAGACACCCACCCGAAAGACAACGGCTGCATTCGTGGCACGCTTAAGGTAAACGACAATATTGCAGATGCTTACCGTCAGGGCATTTTCCAGCCGGGCAGTGAATACCCGCTATGGATACGTTTATCCAATTCGGTAGAGGAAATCACCAGTGACCATGAAAAAGATTTCCGCGGTCTGGCGATGAAACTCACTCAGGTGAATGGCAGTCGCCTGCCACTACCCGGCGACGAACAACACACTCAGGATTTTCTGTTTCTGGGTCACGATGCCTTTTTCGCGGCCAACCCACAGCAGTTTTTTGATTTCTTCTTTGAGAATTTCCACGGCAGTCGTCTGAAATTCCTGCTGACTCATCCACGTGGAGCATGGAACATCCTGCAGGGAGCGAAGGTATATAACAACCCGCTGGATGTTAACTGGAACAGCGTAACGCCTTACGCCCTTGGCCTGCCTGAAACCGCAGAAAACGGACAGCCGGTTTACCCGCAGGTGGTGCGCTATGCGTTACGCAATTGTGGCTCAAACAGCGGGAAGATGACCGATTCTGATGACTATCTGGCCGAGAACCTGGCTACTCAGTTAAAGACTGGAACTGGCTGCCTGGACTTCTATATTCAGTTGCAGAAAGATCCGCAGGACAACCCGGTGGAGAACGCATTAATCAGCTGGAGCGAAAACGACTCCCCTCTGATTCCATTAGCACGTATTACCATCCCATCGCAGACGTTTACCTCCGAGGCACAGAAACAGTTCTGCGAAAACATTTCGTTTAACCCATGGCATGGGTTACAGCAGCATCGTCCGCTGGGCGGCATTAACCGTGCCCGTCAGGTGGTGATGAAAGACCTGTCGGATTTCCGTTTAAAAGTGAACGGCATGAAAAGGTTTGAGCCAACGGGCAACGAACAGTTTGAATAAAAAAAACGGGGCGTTAGTGTGTGGCGAAGCAGTAGAGGGAATACTCGAATTGCACATGCTATCTTGCGTATAGCGCCTCAAACAGGGGAGCACGTTAGCGCGTCCCCGCCGCTGGCCCCTGCTGAGTTGATTTGTTAAGTGCCTGCGCTTCGAAGGCTACTTTAGCTTTGTTAAAAAAATCAACAAGGTTAGTTTCACTTACCTTGGAGTAGCTGACTGGCATTGAATTGAACAGGTCCCGCCCCTTTTCCGAGGGTTTATATAGCATCAAATTTCCAAGTAAGCGACCACCATTACCCCATGCACTCAGTATAAACTGCGCCGACTCGCCAAGATCTATAACCACATATCCATCTTGGAAAGTTACATCTTTTGAAGTGAAGCAGTTCTCCAGATATTGTTCATGATCGTTAAAAACTGACCAGCAGCCAGAGAAATCATCATTTATGACAAATCGCTCATACGAGCGCATATATTGATAAGAATACGCTTCCCACTCACCTACTAGTACATTTCTATTCCAGCCTTCGCCTAATGCATTCCATGAAGAAAATATTAAGCAAAGTAATAACAGCCTTCTCATAATTTCATTCCTTGCATCCAACTAACGCCACGCCCAGGGCGTTAAAGCGGGTCAAGATCAGCGTCAACTGCAACGCTTTGCTATACCTACTCTTCGCCCCAGAAGTTTTTGTATAGAAATTTTGACATTGAAACAAATATGCCACCAGAAACCAAAATCACAATCACCCCAAATATGCTAATTCTTCCAATAAAATAAAGCCAAATTAAGAAGGCTAAAAAAATCGCTACGAATACAGAGCTAGCTACAATAGAACGTACATTCATACCTAACTCCAGAATGAATCAAATACAATTTCGGCGCCGATAGCGAACATAACACCACCAACAAAGATGCCAATACCAACGCAGACAGGTGCTCCAGGCCCGCACGCCAAACCTGCTGCGGCACCGCCTGCCACGGAACCAAGCAAACCGCCACCGACAACAGCCCCTTCCTTAGCAGTTGCTTGGGCTTTATCTTCGGCTGTAGCAATATTGTAAACAGCTACTGTTAGCGTAAATGCAATGAAACCTTTTCCTGCAACACCAAGAGTTTTTGCCAATTTATTTGCTTTTAATTGTGGGCGACCGGATGCAAATACGAGCTCCCTCCATATTTTGATTTTCTGGCTATCTGAGAGAGATTGGAATGACTTCCCAAACATTCTCTTAGCGTATTTTTCTTCAAGTTCCTGAAGGGTTTTTCCAACAGCCTTTTGCCTAACCGCATACGCTTGTGCTATCTCAGAGGTTTTACCTCGTAGAGCATCCATTAGGAGATTTCTCATCTCCGAGGCTTTCCTTGCACCTTCGGCAGCAGAAATTTCACCAGAACTAACCTCTCGCAATATTTCGGTTGAGAGCTGCTTAGCCTTGGCATTATATTCTGCACGAACCCTTGCATCAGGAATGAATCTAACGCCAAAATTCATTGCGGAACTCTCGAATCCAGAAAGAGCAGATCTTAGTTCTATCGATTGTATTTGTTCAGTCATGTAGCTTCTCCTTTGCTTGACTGGCATGACAGTTCATTCCTGAGCGTGCTCATTTTGACGCTCCGCTTCCTATGAGCATATAACCAGACACCCACGCCAACACACTTGTTCGATTGGCTGTCGAGATCTGTTTTATTAGTGTGGCTGTCCTATTTATTCGCTTGCTATTTATTCGCTTTTTGTGCCCGAAACGAATTTTACGGCCTTGTTATGATTTAACCTAACCGGCTTAACTCGCCTTTGACCTTAAGTTTTGAAAACTCCTCTGTCACCAGTTTCAAGCATTCTGAAAGCTCGTCTTCTAGATAAAAGAAGTCTTCCGCCTTTTTATGCAATGCTTCCATGTTTGGATTGGAGCCAATGGTAACTAAAAGTGCTTCGTCATGTATTGAGACACCCACGTCATGTATTGAGACACCCACGCTACCACATTCTTCCGATTGATCAATATCCAGCCACTGGCTACGCTGAAAATTCAGCCAGCATAAGCGACATGTATTGAGACACCCACGCTACCAGATCATGTATTGAGACACCCACGCTAACACATTCTTCCGATTGAGCAATATCCAGACACTGACTACGCTGAAAATTCAGCCAGCATAAGGAAGATGATTATGCCAAAGCCAAGGAAGCAACAGGTATCCATTGAAGATACGCCCTACTATCATTGCGTTTCACGCTGTGTTCGCCGAGCATTTCTTTGTGGAACAGATTCTGTTACCGGTGAAAGTTATGAGCATCGTCGTGGCTGGCTTGAGAATAAACTCTTAGAACTTCCAAAGCTCTTCGCTATTCAGATTGCCGCTTATGCCATCATGAGCAATCACTACCATGTCGTTCTATATGTCGATTCCGATTCCAGCAAGTCCTGGGCGGATGAAGAAGTCATTGAGCGCTGGCACTCCCTGTTTAAAGGCAACCTGCTATCTCAGCGATTTATGCGCGGAGACGCACTGAACAAAGCCGATCTGGCCAGACTCCAGATATACATTGCCGAATGGCGATCACGATTAACCGATATCAGTTGGTTTATGCGGATATTGAATGAATCCATCGCTCGCGAAGCAAATCTTGAAGATGACTGCACCGGAAGATTCTGGGAGGGCCGTTTCAAATCGCAGGCTCTGCTTGATGAAGCCGCACTAGCAGCCTGTATGGCCTATGTTGATCTCAATCCCATTCGAGCCTGTATGGCAAAAACCCCGGAGGACTCTGAATACACGTCGATCAAACTCAGAGCAGAAAAAGCGCAAGCTGCACATTCACCTAACCACTTACATCAACAACCCAAAGAGCTACTGCCCTTCGCGGGAAACCCGCGTCAGGATATACCTAAAGGCATCGCAATGAAGCTGACCGATTATCTGGAACTGGTCGACGCAACCGGGCGAATTATCCGCGATGACAAACGTGGCTTTATTTCTGACAACTCTGCGAAAATTCTGGAACGACTGGGATTAGATGAAGAGCGCTGGCTAAGCATGACGCAGAACTTCGAGAATACCTTCAGCACATTTGCTGGCAACGAACAAAAACTACGTTCGACCTGCGAGAGGCTACAATATCAGCGTCCGCCAGGGCTAAATCGTTGTCGGACAGCCTTCGGTTAGAACATTCCCTTCATAGTTTCATCATAATCAGGAGCACCTGAGGTTGCTGCGTGCCTTCAGTTCAGAATTTCACAACATAATTCAGACTATTGCCCCAGACTTACCCCGTAGAACTACAACCAGAACCGATTGGGCTTAGCGCAGCACTGCTCTCGGTGCCGAAACTGGATTTTCTTAGGGTGGCTGTCCTAGTTATTCCCCCCAGACTTACCCCGTAGAACTTCAACCAGAACCGATTGAGCTTAGCGCAACAGTAGCTCTCATTGTCGAAACCTGTTTTTCTTAAAGTGGCTGTCCTGGTTATTCCCGTTATTCTTAGAACCGATTGGGCTTAGCGCAGCACTGCTCTCGGTGCCGAAACTGGATTTTCTTAGGGTGGCTGTCCTATTTATGTGGTAGAACTACAACCAGAACCGATTGGGCTTAGCGCAGCACTGCTCTCGGTGCCGAAACTGGATTTTCTTAGGGTGGCTGTCCTAGTTATTTACACTGCTCTCGGTGCCGAAACTGGATTTTATTAGGGTGGCTGTCCTATTTATTTTGTTAGGGTGGCTGTCCTATTTATTTTAAAGCGGGGCAAGATCACGGTCCGACAGCAGTCGCTTGTTAGGTGCAATATTTCGCATACTGTCAATGGCTAATCTGAGAATAATTCGATTTGATGATTTTTTACTGAGCTTTCTTTACAAGCTCTATATTTAATATTATGAGTTCTAACAACAGACATTATATTTTCATATCTTTCTTTTGAATAATCATCGGGAATATAATCTTTATAAATATGGTTGTAATCTTCTGGGCCACCGCCGTATAGATTAATCAGCCTTCTGACTTCTTTCTTTTTAGCTTCCCAAACGCTCTTTTTATATTCGAACTCTTCTTTTGAAAGTATACCTTTCCCATCATCGAAAACACCACACCTAGCAATGATCCATTCATTATAGAAAGGTTCTTCTAGATTAATCATATCCCTAAATTCTGAATCGATGACTAAATCAATCTCGTTTGATGCACTTTTGAACATTCTATCTATTAGCTTTTGCGTAGCTCCTATTTCTTCTAAGTAACCTCTGACTAACTTTTCGAGTTTTTTATAAGCAGCTTCAGCTTCATGTGCGCCAAGCTCAGCATACTGCTCTTTTGTAAAATAAGGTCGATGCAGGCCAATAACAGGAATATCTTCACTCTCATCTGCTCTAAACCCGTCAATCCAGTAGTGATTGTCACTTATTTGCTTTTGGGTTCCACCCAAAAGCATAAGAACACAAGCGCTATAGCATTTTTTAATATCTTGCTCTGTAATAGGCCGTTGTTCTGAATAGATTACGTTATTTTGAGTTTCATACTTTTCAGCCCAGCCTTTCGAGCGATGATTCATAATCCATTGAGCATCACTTTCAGACTCATGAAGCAACCTGTTACCCCAAACATACACTTGTGAAAGCGATTTTCTAAATAGCATCCCTATTTTGATAGCCTCTTCAACATCACCTCCCTCACTATTAAGAATAAACTTTAATTCTTCATCGCTATCTTTAAGTATCAGGTTGACGTAATTTTTAGCTGCTTTCTTAACCTTAACGTAATCACCTTTTTCAATTTTTCCGGTAATAAATATGGCGGCTTTGTTAAATTCATCATTTCCAACTTTCACCTCTGCTGAGAATCCAGCACTGGACATAAAAATGGAAACAAACAAAGTTAAAACAATTCTCATATTTATCCTTCCTCTAAGGAATTACCTAGCCCTTGGCGAGCACCTAACAGTTTATTCGTGAGCGTGCGCATTTTGACGCTCCGCTTCCTTTCGAAGTTTCGAGCATAACCCCCTGTAACCACTATGAAAAGTGCCCCAGACGACGCCTTTTGCAAGAGCGAAAGCGTGCTTGTGCATTTACACACCCATGTCGTCTTTACATTTGGCCTGTTATCACGCCTAAGCCCATCATAACCTGCTGATTTATTTAACTTTTTCCTTACTAATGGTTTGCAAAGCGAGCCACAGAGCAACGCTGAAGTCATGTAAACGCGCATTGATTTTCAGGGAGAAGGTCGCATAGAAAGCACTCCACTTCTCAATGAAGTGGGTGCATCAATCAGGCTCAGAAGAGTGAGCCTGATGAGGGAAGTATTCGGCTAACAGGTGGCGGGGTTAGCACCCCGCTTTTTTATTTATGCAAAACAATCAGATTACAGCGCTTTTAATGCGTCGATTAATTCGCTGTTCTGCTCTGGCGTACCGATGGTAATCCGCAGGAACTGGGCAATACGCTCGGTCTTGAAGTGACGCACGATAATGCCCTGCTCACGCAGTGCAGCTGCAATAGTCGCCGCATCTTTCTGTGCATGACGGGCAAACACGAAGTTAGCCGCCGATGGCAGTACGTCGAAACCCAGTGCAGTTAATTCAGCCGCTACCCATTCGCGGTCGCTGATGACCTTCTGGCAGGTTTCGTTGAAATAATCGCGGTCTTCAAATGCAGCCGCCGCACCAGCTATGGCCATGCGGTCCAGCGGGTACGAGTTAAAGCTGTTTTTAACGCGCTCCAGCGCTTCGATTAAATCCGGGTGACCCACCGCCAGACCAACACGCAAGCCAGCCAGAGAACGGGACTTGGACAGCGTTTGCGTAACCAGCAGGTTCGGGTATTTGTTCACCAGTGCGATCGCTGTTTCGCCACCGAAGTCGATGTAGGCTTCGTCCACCAGCACGACGGTTTCGGTGTTTTGCTGCAGCAGCTGTTCGATAGCGGCTAATGGCAGCAGGCAACCGGTTGGTGCATTCGGGTTAGGAAAAATAATGCCGCCGTTTTCACGGGCATAATCTTCAACACGAATCCGGAAGTTTTCGTCCAGTGCCACCGGGCCGGACTCAATGCCATACAAACCACAGTAAACCGGATAAAAGCTGTAGGTGATATCCGGATACAGCAGGGGTTTACCATGCTGAAACAGGCCATGAAAAGCATGGGCCAGCACTTCATCGGAACCGTTACCCACGAACACCTGACTGGTTTGCACACCGTAGTAGTCAGCGATTGCCTGCTTCAGGCGATCGCTGTTCGGGTCCGGGTACAGACGCAGATCGTCATTGAGCTGCGCCTGCATGGCCGCAATCGCTTTCGGCGACGGGCCATACGGGTTTTCGTTGGTGTTCAGTTTCACCAGCCGTGTCATTTTCGGCTGCTCACCCGGTACGTAAGGCACCAGGTCTTTAACAAACGGGCTCCAGAACTGGCTCATTCAGATTCAGTCCTTAATGCGGTATTCAGCACTGCGTGCGTGGGCGGTAAGGAACTCGCCACGAGCCAGCACAGATGCTGTTTTGCCCAGTTCAGAAGCACCATCGGCCGAACACATAATCAGCGACGAACGTTTCTGGAAGTCGTACACACCCAGCGGCGAGGAGAAACGCGCGGTGCCGGACGTTGGCAGTACGTGGTTCGGACCCGCACAGTAGTCGCCCAGCGCTTCAGCGGTGTAACGACCCATAAAGATAGCGCCGGCGTGACGAATGGTCGGCAGCCAGGACTCCGGATCTTCCACTGACAGCTCTAAGTGTTCCGGCGCAATGCGGTTAGCAATGGCAATGGCGTCGTCTTTGTCTTTGGCCAGAATCAGTGCGCCACGCTCGGTCAGCGAGGTGCGAATAATGTCCTGACGTTCCATAGTCGGCAGCAGTTTGTCGATGGAGGCTTTTACCGCATCGAGGTAGTCGGCATCGGTGGATACCAGAATCGACTGCGCGTCTTCATCGTGCTCGGCCTGGGAGAACAGGTCCATAGCAATCCAGTCCGGATCGGTTTTGCCGTCACACACCACCAGAATTTCCGATGGGCCGGCAATCATATCGATACCAACCTGACCGAATACGGCGCGCTTGGCTGTAGCCACGTAGATGTTTCCCGGGCCAACAATTTTATCGACCTGCGGAACCGTGTCAGTACCGTATGCCAGTGCCGCAACCGCCTGTGCACCACCAACGGTGAATACACGGCTTACGCCAGCCGCAGCGGCCGCTGCCAGTACCAGCTGGTTCAGTTCACCACCCGGAGTCGGCACCACCATGATGATTTCCTGCACACCGGCAACGTGAGCCGGAATAGCATTCATCAGCACGGACGAAGGATAAGCCGCTTTACCACCGGGCACATACAGGCCCACGCGGTCCATCGGCGTTACTTTCTGGCCCAGCATAGTGCCGTCGGCTTCGGTGTAGCTCCAGGAGTCCTGCTTCTGTTTTTCGTGGTAGGCGCGTACACGCTCTGCTGCCACCAGCAGGGCTTCGCGGCGATCGGCAGGCAGACCGTCGAGGGCTTCCTGCAGCTGCTGCTGATTCAGTTCCAGCTCGGCCATGGAAGAAACTTCCATGCGGTCGAACTTGTTGGT
This sequence comes from Thalassolituus marinus, assembly GCF_020320395.1. GTDB lineage: Bacteria > Pseudomonadota > Gammaproteobacteria > Pseudomonadales > Oceanobacteraceae > Venatoribacter > Venatoribacter marinus. The sequence goes on from NZ_JAEDAH010000039.1 coordinate 26,262, forward strand.
GAACTCAATCAGAGCTTCATCACCACGGGTACGGATGTCATAAATAATGTCGGCAACGGTCTTCTGCACAGCGGCATCGGATACCGATTCCCAGGAAAGCAGGCCTTCCATCTGTTGTGCGAAATCGGCCTGTTGTGAGCTGAAACGACGAATTTCAATAGTCATAAAATAATCTCTCAGGCTTTTGCCTGGCGCTGGCGTTCAATCGCCGCCGCCATTTGTTCAATAATCGGCTGAATCTGTGCGTGCTTCACTTTCATCGCAGCACGACCCGCAACCAGACGGGAGCTGATTGGCGCGATCAGATCGCGGGCTTCCAGGCCGTTGGCTTTCAGGGTATTACCGGTATCAACGATATCGACGATCATATCGGCCAGACCCATAATCGGTGCCAGCTCCATACCGCCGTACAGTTTGATGATATCGACCTGACGGCCCTGTTCAGCAAAGTAACGCTTGGCCACGTTGACGAACTTGGTGGCTACTTTCAGGCGGCCCTGCGGCATTTCGGCATCTTTGATTGCCGCGGTCATCAGACGACAGGTAGCGATATTCAGATCCAGTGGTTCACACAGGTTGTCGCTGCCGTATTCCATCAGCACGTCTTTGCCTGCCACACCCAGGTCAGCGGCACCGTACTCAACATAGGTTGGTACGTCGGTGGCACGGATCACCACCAGCTTGATATGGTCATGGTTTGTGTCAAAGATCAGCTTACGACTCTTTTTGATATCCTCGGCCGGATGAATACCGGCTTCCGCCAGCAGTGGCAGAGTGTCATCGAGAATACGCCCTTTCGACAGAGCAATCGTCAGTGGTTGAGTCATAAGTTGCTGATCCTCTTTATTCAGCGTGTTTTAAATCTGTTTCGTTCTTCAGTTTTTCGCCAACGCAGGCCGTGAAAGCGTTGGCGAAGCAGCCAGCTTTCACTCTTTTACTGATAGCGTCGGCGAGGCCGATATCAGCCAGATACTCTACGGATATTCGCACCTAACTGCTGAAACTTTTCTTCAATACATTCATAGCCACGGTCTATGTGATAGATGCGGTTAACATCCGTCACGCCGTCGGCCATCAGCGCGGCAATCACCAGCGATGCCGAGGCACGCAGGTCGGTTGCCATTACCGGAGCGCCATTCAGCTTCTCTTTACCGGTTACGATGGCAGTGTTGCCTTCAACATGGATCTCGGCACCCATGCGCACCAGTTCCTGTGCATGCATGAAGCGGTTTTCGAATACGGTTTCAATCACGGTACCCGTGCCTTCTGCCAGCGCATTCAGCACCATGAACTGTGCCTGCATATCGGTCGGAAATGCCGGGTGCGGCGCGGTGCGGATATTGACCGCTTTCGGACGCTTGCCATGCATGTTCAGTTCGATCCAGTTTTCACCGGTAGTAATTTCAGCACCCGCTTCTTCCAGCTTGTGCAGTACCGCTTCCATAATCACAGGGTCGGTATCTTTGGTTTTTACGCGACCACCGGTAACCGCTGCAGCCACCAGATAGGTGCCGGTTTCAATACGATCTGGCAGCACATCAAAAGAACAGCCATACAGCTTTTCAACACCTTCAATCACCATGGTGTCAGTACCGGCACCGGTGATTTTTGCACCCATAGCGTTCAGGCAGTTGGCCATATCGACGACTTCCGGCTCGCGCGCGGCATTTTCGATGGTAGTGGTACCATCCGCCAGGGCTGCAGCCATCATCACGTTTTCAGTACCGGTAACCGTCACGGTATCGAAGAAAATATTGGCGCCGGTCAGACGACCACCCGGCACGTATGCCTTGATATAGCCATCCATTACTTCGACTTCGGCACCCAGTGCTTCCATACCGCGAATGTGCAGATCCACCGGACGGGAACCAATGGCACAACCACCCGGCAGGGATACTTCTGCAGCACCGTAGCGTGCCAGCAGCGGGCCCAGTACCAGAATCGAAGCGCGCATGGTGCGCACCAGATCGTACGGCGCAACGTGGCTCTTCACATTGGCACAGTCAGTTTCTACTGACATATCTTCATTAATAGCAACTTCAACACCCATGCAGCCCAGCAGCTCGAGCATGGTGGTGATGTCGTGCAGGTGCGGCAGGTTACCTACCCGCATTACACCTTCGGCCAGCAGCGTCGCAGCAAGGATCGGCAGTGCCGAGTTTTTCGCGCCGGAAATGCGCACCTCACCATCAAGGCGTCTGCCGCCTTCAATTCTCAGTTTGTCCATAGGGAAGCTCTTATTATGCGTCGGCTTTTTCGGCAGGCGTAAAGGTCCGGATAGAAACGGCATGCAGACGGCCATCCGCGATGTACGGATTCAGAATGCGGTACACAAACTGCTGACGCTTAACCGCGTTCAGGCCTTCAAAGACCTCACCAACGCCTTCAACAACGTTATGGTACCCATCACCATCGGTGGTCCAGGTGACTTCAGGGGATTCAGTTTGCAGGACTTGCAGAATTTCTGCCGGAGACATCGCTCTACCACTCAGCTCAGGAAAACGCCGAATGATAGCGGATTTACGCCGCTGGGCGAAGCGCGGGAATGTGTTTATATGATAACCAGAGCACGATCCTGAGCGCGTACTGACTCAGATCAGCACAGTCTCGAACACAGGATCAAGATCACTGATGCTGATGATTGGGCGCATGTGTTCAGGCAGATCCGCTATTCGCAGGGTTACAGACTGTTTTTCGGCTTCACGCATCCACTCCAGCAACAGGGCAACACCCGCGCTGGACACTTTATCCACAGCAGCCAGAGAAACCGTCCATTGACCACCAGCAGCCGCAAGCAGTTTGAGCCCCTGCTCAAGCACAGGGACAACCGTGGAATTCAGCAGATCACCACGCACTTCGGCGTTCTGATCATCAGTGCGGACAATAGTGGCAGACATCGGGGGCTCCGTTAAACTGCTGGCTTCTGCTTACGCAAACGACGTCCCTGCTCCTGCAGGGCTTCAATCCAGGCATCAATAGCTGCGCCGATGTTGCCATCGTTTTCGTAAACCATCTGTTCAAACTGTTCGCCGAACAGACGACCAACATTAATGCCGTTAACAATCACATTCTGCGCCATCCACTGACGCTTGCGGTGATGGAAGTACATGCTCTGGGTGATCGGGAATACACGACCACTGGGAGTTACGACCTCAAGATCCACCAGGGTGTTACGCAGGCTATGCTCCACATCGGTCTTGGGTGGCAGCATACGAACTTCATAATCTTCAAACTCGATGAGGCCGGTGGCATAGCTGCTCAGCAGGCTACGCTTGAAAGCACTGGCGAAGCGCTTGCGCTGCTCCACACTGGCTTCCCGGTAGTGACTCCCCATGATTCGCCGCGTCAGACGCTGAAAATCAATCATCGGCCCCAGAACATCTTCCAGTTCCCAGAAGAATTTGGCGTTATCGCTTTCGTAGATATGGCGATTGCGGTTGATCGATTCCAGCACTTTCTCAGTGGTGCGTTTAACCACCTCATGCGCCTGTTCAGCCAGAACGTCAGATTCTGCAGCCCAGTTCAGCGAACTGAATGCAAGTGTCCAGACAAGTATCAACCAACGCATGGCAGTCTCCTTCAGCCTTCTGCTTTGTTAAACAGGAATCGTCCTATCAGTTCTTCCAGTACCAGAGCCGACTGGGTATCTTCGATCCAGTCGCCTTCTTTCAGATAGTCTTCCTCAGCCCCTACCGTGAGGCCGATGTATTTTTCCCCCAGCAACCCGGCAGTGAGAATGGCCGCCGAGGTATCCGCAGTGAGTGTGCTCATGGAACGATCAATTTCCATTTCCACGACGGCTGAGTACCACTCAGGGTCCAGGTAAACCTTCGTCACCCGCCCGATTGTAACACCAGACATCGACACCTTTGCCTTGTCTGTCAGGCCACCTAAATTCTCAAAGCGAGCCTTGATAGTGTAGGTGTCGCCACTGCCCGCCATGGTCAGCCCGCTGACCCGGAAAGCCATCAGCACGATAGCCACCATGCCCATGACCATAAAGGCACCAACAGAAATTTCGATATATCGCATGCGCATGTTAAACGCCTCCCAGCATGACTGCGGTCAGAACAAAATCGAGTCCCAGCACCGCAAGAGATGAAATAACCACAGTCTGTGTTGTTGCCTTACCGATGCCTTCGGACGTCGGTTCCGAATCATAGCCCTGATAGACCGCAATCCAGGTGACGACGGCACCAAAGACCAGGGATTTGATAATCCCCTTAACCACATCGTTATAGAACTCTACCGAGGCCTGCATATTGCCCCAGTATGCGCCCTCGTCGATGCCGAACATATCAATGGCGACGAAAGCACCACCCCAGATACCGACCGTCGAGAACAGCAATGCCAGAATCGGCATCGAGATAATGCCTGCCCACAGGCGCGGGGTAATGACTCGTTTGAACGGATCAACCCCCATCATCTCCATCGCCGACAACTGTTCAGTGGCCTTCATCAGACCAATTTCAGCCGTCAGCGCCGAACCTGCACGCCCGGCGAACAGCAATGCCGCAACCACCGGTCCGAGTTCACGCAGTAATGACAGAGACACCAGCGTTCCCAGCGCGCCTTCTGAACCATAGCGGGCAAGGATGTACTGCCCCTGCAGGCTCAGCACCATGCCGACGAAAAAACCAGCCACGACAATAATGATCAGTGAGCGCACACCCACGGAATAAATCTGTTTAATCAGGTCAGCAAATCCGGCACTGCCCGGACCACCCCAGAGCACGGAGTTGCGGAACAGAATCGTGGCCCGACCGATCGATTCAATTGCATCGGTCCCGCGCCGGCCGATTGCCTGCAGCTTACTCAGCATTATTTGCCTCCTGCCAGCAGGTCAGCACGATAATCACCGGCCGGGAAATGGAAAGGCACAGGGCCGTCCGGCTCTCCGCGCAGAAACTGTTTCACTTCATCATTTCCTTCGTTGATCAGCTCTTCCGGCGTGCCGAAACCGATTACGCGGCCTTCTGACACGACACACAGATAATCGGCAATGGAGCAGGATTCTTCGACATCATGGGACACCAGCAGGCTGGTCAGCCCCAGCGCCTGATTCAATCCGCGGATCAGTTTAACAATCATGCCCATGGATATCGGATCAAGACCAGTGAACGGCTCGTCATACATGATTATTTCCGGGTCCATGGCAATGGAACGCGCCAAAGCAACCCTGCGCGCCATACCACCTGACAGTTCCGCCGGCGTCAGATCACGGGCACCACGCAGCCCCACCGCTTCGAGCTTCATCAGCACCAGATCACGGATCATGGATTCCGGCAGGTCGGTGTGAACACGCAAAGGGAAGGCGACGTTATCGAATACATTCAGGTCGGTAAACAGGGCACCGGTCTGGAACAGCATGCCCATTTTCTGACGGCGCAGCTCAAACAGCTCTTTGCGGCTCAGCGCAGGAACGTTGCGGCCATCTACAATGATGTCACCGGATTCAGGCAGCAGCTGACCACCGATAAGACGCAGCAGCGTGGTCTTACCAGTACCACTCGGGCCCATGATGGCAGTGACCTTACCGCGGGGGAAATCGACACTCATGTCGTTATAGATCAGCCGGTCGCCCCGACTGAAACTCATTCCGCGAATAGATACGTATGCCTGACTGGCGGACATGAGCACCGTCCTGTTGCCGTTGATAGTTCGGGCTTAGCTTAACGGAATGTAACAACAGAACCAACCGATGAAGAGGCCAGTAAAAACCCGCCAGTAAAACGCTAAGTTGCAATTGCGTGCAGAATCCCCTTCGGTACAATGACCGGCTTTATCTTTTACTGTTTCGGGCATCGTTCTTTCATGCTGTCTGCATCTGCTGCTGTTATTGTTGGTCTGGTTATTCTGGTCTGGAGTGCCGATAAATTTGTTATTGGTGCCGCAGCCACCGCCCGCCGCCTGGGCATGTCACCGTTACTGGTTGGCCTGACGATTGTGGCTATGGGCACATCTGCGCCAGAAATGTTCGTATCAGCGATGGCTGCACTGGATGGTGCCGGTAACCTCGCCGTCGGCAACGCTCTGGGTTCCAACATCACCAACATAGCGCTGGTGCTGGGTGTTACCGCTCTGATCAGCCCTATTCCGCTACAGAAAAAACTGCTGAAAAAAGAACTGCCATTGCTGGTACTGATCAGCATTATTGGTGGTCTTACGCTGGCTGATCTTGAGCTGAACATGATCGACGGCCTTATCCTGATTGGCGCGATGATCGTTGCCCTGTACCTGATGTTTCAGGAATCCAGCGAGTCCGGCGAAGCCGTTGTCGAGGAAGATGAAGCAGCGGAAATTGAAAATACACCACTGAGCAAAGCAGTGATTGAACTGCTGATTGGTCTGCTGGCGCTGATGATCAGTTCTAAAATGCTGGTATGGGGTGCCACCCTGATTGCACGCGAATTCGGAATCAGCGATCTGGTAATCGGCCTGACGATCGTAGCGATCGGTACCAGTTTGCCCGAGCTGGCAGCCTCTGTGGTCAGCGCGCTGAAAGGCCATCATGACATTGCCATTGGCAACGTCATTGGCTCCAATATGTTTAACTTACTGACAGTAATGCCGATTCCCGGCCTGCTGGCAGTCACCCAGGTGGACGCCCTGGCACTTTATCGCGATTACGCGGTCATGATGGTATTAACCATCGCTTTACTGGTTCTGTTCCTGCTCAGCTATCGTAAAGGCAAACTCGGGCGCATCCCGGGAGCCATGCTGACGACCAGTTTTGTCGCGTATATGACTACCCTGTTTTTTATGGCGAACCAATGACAACAAATTATAGCTTTAACTTTCTGGCTTCAGCCCGCCGTACCATCAATCTCGAAAAAGATGCCGTTGCCCAGCTGGAACAACGCCTGACCGACGATTTCACCCGTGCCTGCGATATGATCCTGACCTGCACCGGCCGCGTGGTTGTTACCGGCATGGGTAAGTCCGGGCACATTGGCAATAAGATTGCTGCCACACTGGCCAGCACGGGTACGCCTGCCTTCTTCGTACACCCGGGTGAAGCAAGCCACGGCGACATGGGGATGATTCAGCCGGATGACGTGGTTATTGCCTTGTCTAACTCCGGCGAAAGCAGTGAAGTCACCAGCCTGTTACCGCTGTTCAAACGCCTGGGCAGCAAGTTAATCAGTATGACCGGCAAACCGGAATCGACTCTGGGTCTGGCAGCCGATGCACACCTGAACACCGGTGTGGATCAGGAGGCCTGCCCACTGAACCTGGCACCAACCTCGTCCACCACCTGTGCGCTGGTAATGGGAGACGCCCTTGCCGTTGCCCTGCTGGAAGCCCGCGGTTTTACCGCTGAAGACTTTGCTTTCTCTCACCCGGGCGGCTCACTGGGGCGCCGTTTGCTGCTGAAAGTGGAAGATATCATGCACGCAGGCGATCAGATTCCGGTGGTTGGCCCCGACGCCCCGCTGGCCGAAGCCCTGCTGGTTGTCACCTCTAAAGGTCTGGGTATGACTACCGTGCAGCAGGATGGCAGCCTGCTGGGTATTTTCACCGACGGCGACCTGCGCCGCGCCATCGACAATGGTGTTGATATTCACAGCGCAACCATGGCCGATGTGATGACTGCCGGTGGTAAATCCACCACCCCGGGCACCCTGGCTGCCGAAGCACTGAAGAACATGGAAGACAACAAAATCAACGCACTGGTGGTTAAGGAAAATGACAAAGCCGTTGGCGTTATTACCATGCACGATATGCTGCGTGCCGGCGTTATCTGATGCGTAAGCGTTACCTGCTGCTGATCGTCACTCTGGTGTTCGGCCTGGCTCTGATGGCGGTAGACCGCTACACCCAGGAACTGGTGCCGTTCCAGACAGACAGTTCAGTGCGGGAAGCCGACTACTACGGCGAAGGGCTGTTCAGCCGTCAGTACGGCGCCTCTGGCAGCCTTGATCAGACATTTATGGCCGCTCGTTCGATACATTACCCGCAAGAGCAACGAACGGAGTTTTCCGGCCCCATTCTGACCAGTACAGACGATGACGGTAAACAATGGCAGGTTACCGCCCTGCAGGGTGAAATTCAGGATAATGACCACTTACTGTATCTGATCGGAGATGTTGAAATCCGCCCGGTGAGTGACAACGCCATGATTATTCAGACGCCTGCGCTGGTGTATAACAGCGATACCCGCATTGCTGAAACCAGCGACCCTGTCACCATTACCAGCCCGCAGATTCGCGTCAATGCCACCGGCATGACCATGGATCTGGATCGTCAGCGAATTGAGTTCCGCTCAGAGGTAACAACCCACTATGTTCCTTAATCGTATTCCGACATTCCTTGGCTCCCTCTTGCTGCTGGTCAGTTCAGTCAGTCAGGCCTTGCCTGACGATTGGCAGCAGGAAATGACCATTGTTTCCGACCGGGCAGAAATCGACCGCAAAACCGGCATCGGAGTGTATGAAGGCAATGTCATTCTCACTCAGGGCACGCTGAAGATTGAAGCCAGCCGCCTGACCCTCATCCGTAACGACGACAAACTGGAAAAAGCGGTGGCAGAAGGTCAGCCGGCCCGCTACCAACAGCAGATGGCCGCAGACAAACCTCTGACCCGGGCACAAGGTAAGCGCATTGACTATTTCGCCACTCAGCGGGAAGTTCGGGTAAAGGGCAGCGCCCGTCTTGAGCAGGAAGGTAATTTATTCACCGGTGATTTGCTGACCTACGACATGACCGCAGAAACAATCAGCGCATCAGGCGGACAAGCGGCCACATCATCGGCCGAAACCAGCTCCGGCGATGGCGAAACCAGCCCGGGGCGAATCCGTATGGTTATTCAGCCGCAGTCATCCAGCGACAATTCGGAAAAAGCCGGAGAAGCACAATGAAAACGCTGAAAGCCGAACACCTGGCGAAAAGCTACAACGGCCGCGAAGTTGTTAAAGATGTTTCCATGTCCGTTCACAGCGGCCAGATTGTTGGCTTGCTCGGGCCGAACGGCGCCGGAAAGACCACCTGTTTCTATATGATCGTCAACCTGGTCCAGGCCGATAAAGGCCGCATCAAGATCGATGATGAGGACATCAGCCACCTGCCGATGCATGGCCGTGCGCAGAAAGGCATTGGCTATCTGCCGCAGGAAGCGTCCATTTTCCGCAAGCTCAGCGTTGCCGATAACATCCTCGCCATTCTGGAAACCCGCAACGACCTGAACCGGGCGCAGCGTCTGGAAAAACTGGAAGAGCTGCTCAACGAATTCAATATCCAGCATATCCGTAACAGCCTTGGCATGGCCCTGTCAGGCGGTGAACGCCGCCGTGTCGAGATCGCCCGGGCGCTGGCCGCCGAACCGCTGTTTATTCTGCTGGATGAGCCTTTCGCAGGGGTTGACCCTATATCCGTGGCTGACATCATGGACATCATTCGCCAATTGAAAGCGCGGGGCATCGGTGTTCTGATTACCGACCACAATGTGCGTGAAACTCTGGCGATCTGCGAGAAAGCCTATATCGTAGGTGGTGGACATATTATCGCTGAAGGCAGTGCCGACGAAGTACTGGCCAGCGAGCAGGTACGCAAGGTGTACCTGGGCGAAGACTTCCGACTCTGATCCGTATCACGTTATTGATCAGGAAAGATTCCAAGGGAAACCGGTTGGCGTATAATGCACAGACCGTGCCGATACTGAGTGATTACTGAACTTCTATGAAAGCGTCTCTTCAGTTAAAGATGGGTCAGCAGTTGACCATGACCCCTCAGTTACAACAGGCGATTCGTCTACTGCAACTGTCTACTCTCGACCTACAGCAGGAAATCCAGGAGGCGCTGGACTCCAATCCAATGCTGGAAGTGGAAGAGCATGAAATGGATGACCTGCCAGACCTTTCCGGTCCCGAGAGCAAGGAAAGCAGCCCGGAGGTATCCAGTCACGATGATCATGGTGATACCCCGGAACTTGATGAGCAGTGGTCACAGGAGCAACTGCCGGATGATCTGCCGGTCGACAGCCAGTGGGAAGATACCTACCAGACCACCGCCTCGGTCGCGTCAGGCAACAGTGGTGCTATCGACGACGACTTCGATTACGACTCCCGTCATGCCAGCACCGATGACCTGCAGGATCATCTGCTGTGGCAACTGAACCTGACCCCGATGTCTGATACCGACCGTGAAATCGCATTGATGCTGATTGATGGTGTCGATACCGATGGCTATCTGCACACCACCGTCGAAGATATCCTTGAAAGTATGGACCCGGAACTTGACGTCGAAGAAGACGAAGTGATGGCCGTACTGCACCGCCTGCAACAATTTGATCCGGCAGGTGTGTTTGCCCGCGATCTGCGTGAATGTCTGCAGCTGCAACTGCAGCAACTGCCACCGGCCACGCCATGGTTGAAAGAAGCGCGTATCGTTATTGGCGAGTACATCGAATTATTGGGCAGTAAAGACTACCCAACACTGATGCGTAAAACCAAGCTGCGCGAAGACGACCTGAAAGAAGTACTGCGCCTGATTAAAGAACTGAACCCGAAACCGGGTGCAGGTATCAGCCCGGAACAAGCCGAATACGTTGTTCCGGACGTCATTGTCCGTAACGTGCGCGACGAATGGCGTGTGGAACTCAATCCGGATATCGCGCCAAAGCTGCGCGTTAATGCCGACTATGCTGCTCTGGTACGCCGATCTGACAACAGCACAGATAATACCTTTTTGCGTGACCACCTGCAGGAAGCGCGCTGGTTTATTAAAAGCCTGCAGAGCCGCAACGAAACCCTGCTGAAAGTCGCCACGAAAATTGTGGAATACCAGATCGAATTTTTCGAAGAAGGCGAAGAAAAAATGAAGCCTCTGGTTCTGCATGATATTGCCGAGGCTGTTGGCATGCATGAATCGACCATTTCCCGTGTCACCACACAGAAATACATGCATACACCTCGCGGTATTTTTGAGCTGAAATATTTCTTCTCCAGTCATGTCAGTACAGATGGTGGCGGAGAGTGTTCTTCTACCGCTATCCGTGCCATGATCAAAAAACTGATTGCCGAAGAAAATGCACGCAAACCATTGAGCGATAACAAGATTGCATCAATTCTTGGTGAAAAAGGTATTCAGGTTGCACGCCGAACCGTAGCAAAATACCGCGAAGCCATGATGATTCCGCCATCCAATGAGCGGAAGCAACTGATTTAATAATGACAGAAAAGTAAGCCAGCAATAAAAGGAGTCTGGACATGAAAATCAATATCAGCGGTCACCACGTAGATATTACTGAGTCTCTGCAAGCCTACGTTGAGGAAAAAATGTCCAAGCTGGAACGTCACTTTGACAACATCACAAATGGCCAGGTAACCCTGACCGTTGTTAAAGAGCGTATGACAGCCGAAGCGACCATTCACGTCAGCGGTTCTGATCTGCACGCCAGCGCAGAAAACGATGACATGTACCACGCTATCGATCAGATGGTCGACAAGCTGGATCGTCAGGTACTGAAATACAAGGAAAAAATGGTAGCTCGCTCACACGGTCAGGCCTGATATATGACAATCGGTATCGAAGATATCCTGACACCGGAACGTGCTCTGCTGAACGTTGCGGTGACCAGTAAGAAGAAACTGCTTGAATTTCTTGCGGGGGTTGTCACGGAACAACTGCCTGGCAGTACCGCCGACGATATCTTCGACCGATTACTGAGTCGCGAACGACTCGGCAGTACCGGCATTGGGGAAGGCATTGCTATTCCTCACTGCCGTTTACGCTTTTGCGAACAGGCAATCGGAATTCTGATGAAGCTGGACGAGCCAGTGGACTTCGATTCTATTGATGGAAAACCCGTGGATCTGGTATTTGCACTTCTGGTACCAGAAGAAGCCACGGAAGAACACCTGCAGATACTGGCAATGCTGGCAGAGAACTTCAGCAACGCTCAGTATCGCGAAGCACTTCGTAATGCGCCTGACACACGCCACCTGTATCAACGTGCTCTGTCTGGTAAATAATCGAATTTAAGGAGAAGAGCGTATGCGTCTGGTGGTTATCAGTGGTCGATCCGGATCGGGTAAATCCAGCGCTCTTCATGTCCTCGAGGATCAGGGCTTTTATTGCATTGATAACCTGCCCATCGGTCTGCTGCCGGCACTGGTTCAGCAAACCGAAGGGGAAGAAAAACTGGCCAAGGTTGCAGTCAGTATTGATGCCCGCAATATCCCCCACGCCTTTGATAATATCCACAGCGTTCTGCACGAGCTGCCAAAAGACGAATATCAACTGGACGTTGTCTATCTCGATGCCAGCGAAGAAGTGCTGCTGCAACGCTTCAGTGCCACACGTCGGAAGCATCCGCTGACCAGCAGCCAGGTATCTCTGGCCGAAGCCATTAAACGAGAGCGGGATCTGCTCGAACCGGTTGCCAACATTGCCGACCTGACGCTGGATACCACGCAAATGTCGGTGCACGAATTACGCAGCCTTATTCGCTTGCGGGTTGCCGATAAAAACAGTGCTGAAATCGCAATTCTGTTTGAGTCCTTTGGCTTTAAGCATGGCATTCCGATTGATGCTGATTACGTTTTCGACGTGCGCAATCTGCCAAACCCATACTGGGACCCGAGTCTGCGTCAGTTCACCGGACGGGATAAGCCCGTCATCGACTTTCTCGCCGCCGAAAATCAGGTCGCTATGATGGAGCAGGACATCAGCGCTTTTATTCATCGCTGGCTACCGGCCTTTATCGATGCCAGCCGCAGTTACATGACCATCGCCATCGGCTGCACTGGCGGCCAGCATCGATCTGTGTATATTGTCGAGCAACTGACCAAAGAATTCAGCGCACGCTATCCGAACGTGCAATGCCGCCACCGCGAACTGGCTGGTGCAGACCAGGAGACATCATGATCGAAACCCAGGTAACCATTATCAACAAGCTGGGCCTGCACGCCCGCGCAGCCGCTAAGCTGGTGTCGACGGCATCAGCGTTTGGCAGCCGTATTAAAGTCGGTTACCCGGACAAGATGGTCGACGGAAAAAGTATCATGGCGGTAATGATGCTTGCTGCCAGCAAAGGCACCGAGCTACTGCTACAGGTCGAGGGAGATGATCAGGAGCAGGCAATGGAGGCCGTGCTGGATATCATCAACCGCCGCTTCGACGAAGAAGAATAATTCTGCAAAAACAAGCTGCTACACGCATTCGTGCGAGTAGTTTCATGGTATCTGTGGTCTGATCAGGCTAGAATTATTCACATCTTAAACAGGACCTGCCCTGACCATGGCACAGCAATCTGAAAAAGCCAGAGCTAAGCTCCATAGTCTTAACGCTGCCCTCGAAAGCGGGGCCATGGCGCAGGTTAAACGCATCCTGAATTCCGGTCTGGCACCGGTTGATATTGCCCACCTGATCGAGTCCTCCCCGCCTAAAGCGCGTAAAGTGCTGTGGGAGATGGTCGAAAAAGAACTCGAAGGTGAAGTTCTTCAGAATCTGAGCGAAGAGCTGCAGAGTCACTTCCTGAGCGACATGAGCGCCGAGGAAGTCGCCGACATCGCTGCCGAACTCGACACCGATGACGTGGCCGACATGCTGCAGCAGCTGCCGGAACGTGTGACCCAGGAAGTTCTGGAGTCCATGGACCAGCAGGACCGCGCACGACTGGAATCCGTGCTGGGTTATGCCGAGGACAGTGCCGGTGGTCTGATGAACACCGACACCATCACTATCCGTCCGGATATTACCCTTGAGGTGGTGCTGCGTTATCTGAGGCGACATAAATCGCTTCCTGCCACCACGGATAACCTGCTGGTTGTCAGTCGTAACAATGAATTCATCGGTACGCTGCCAATCAGCAAGCTGCTGGTCAGCGACCCGAACCAGACGGTGCGGGAAGTGATGAGCACCGATGTCAAAATCATCCCGGCCAGCATGCATGATACTGATGTCGCCAAACTGTTCGAACGTCACGACCTGGTATCCGCTCCGGTGGTCGACGAAGACGGTATTCTGGTCGGCCGTATCACCATTGACGACGTGGTTGACGTAATTCGTGAAACAGCGGATCACTCGCTGATGAGCATGGCAGGTCTGGATGATGAAGAAGACACCTTCGCTCCGGCCCTGAAAACCAGCCGCCGCCGCGCCGTCTGGCTGGGTATCAATTTGCTCACCGCATTAGCCGCTTCTGCCGTGATTGGTCTGTTCGATAAAACCATCGAGCAGGTGGTCGCGCTGGCGGTCCTGATGCCAATCGTTGCCAGCATGGGCGGTATTGCCGGCAGCCAGGTACTGACTCTGGTAATCCGCGGCGAAGCACTGGGCCACTTAAGTGGCAGCAACTTCCGCTGGCTGTTCAATCGCGAGCTGATTGTTGCCGCTATTAATGGCGTTCTGTGGGCAATCGTTATCGCCATTATTACCTTTGCCTGGTTCCGCGACCCGGCCATCGCCATCATTATCGGCTCAGCCATCATCATCAATCTGATGGTTGCGGCGATGAGCGGTGCTGTACTGCCTATGATTCTGAAAGCCCGCGGCATAGACCCGGCACTGGCAGGCAGTGTGATTCTTACCACAGTAACTGACGTTGTGGGCTTTATGTCCTTCCTTGGGTTAGCTACCCTGTTCTATCTCTGATATCGCCAGAACCAAATTCCATGAAACACACCGACTATGAAGATGACGATGACTTCGTCAGCAAATCCGAACTGAAGCGTGAAGCACAGCGTTTTCAGGATCTGGGCAAAACCCTCACCGGCCTGCCGAACAACAAGTGGAAGGAACTGCCGATCTCGGAAAACCTCTACAACGCACTGGTTGAGAATGCCCGACTGAAGCAGAACGAAGCCAAACGTCGTCACCTGCAGTACATCGGCAAGGTGATGCGCGATGAAAACTGCGAAGCGATTCAGGAAGCGCTGGACCTGCTTGATCCATCCAGTGAAGCCTACGGCCGTCGTATCCGTCAGCAGGAACTGTGGCGCACGCGCCTGGTATCCGACCCGAAAGGGCTGAATGCTTTTATCGACGAATACCCTGAGGTAGACCGCCAGCAGTTGCGTAATCTGGTGCGTAATGCACAGAAAGAAATGAGCAGCGAACCGCCGAAACCTGGCACCAGCTATAAGAAGCTGTTTCAGCTGATTAAAGAGTACACGAACTGATAACAAAGGGAGCCTGGCTCCCTTTTATTTTGCAGCGCGATTACCGATAGCCGGAGCCAGAATCAGCAGGCCAGCAAGCACGGCGGGCGCTCCCTCATACACTGCACCGTGCCACCCCAACTCACGCCACAGCAGACTGACCAGCAACCCGGTCAACATCGCCACAACCGATAGCCGCTGGGATGGTTTTGCGCCAAGGGCCAGAGCGATCAACAGCGGCGCCAGAGCACTGCCCAGCGCCGACCAGCTGAGAATAACCAACTGAAATACCGTCTGGTTATTACCCAGAGCAAGGCCCAGAGCCAGCAGAGTCACCAGCAGCGTCGCTGCTTTTATCAGCCACATTGGCAATTTATCCAGCGGCAATAAATCCTGAGTTAATGACGAAGAGCAGCTCAGGATCAGCGAATCTGCGGTCGAGATTGTGGCAGCAAATATGCCCGCCAGAATTAACCCGACCAGCACCGGTGGCAGCAACTGCAATGCGATTGTTGGCAGCGCCAGTTCAGCATCAAAGCCAGCGGTATCCGGCAACAACACCCTTGCCAGTAAGCCAACGCCAGTCGCCATCAGGTAAAAGGCGGTAAACCACAGGTAATACCAGAAACGTGCACGATTAAGGTTGCCGCTTTCATTCAATGCCATAAAGCGCACCATAATGTGCGGCTGACCAATCACCGAAAATCCGGCAAATGCCCAGCCAAGAGCAAACAGCAAACCACCAGCCAGGCCTGGAATAATGAGATCCTGTGGAAAAAGATTGAGAAAGCCCGGCACCTGCTGCATCGCGTCAATGGCGTCCGCACCGCCGCCCAGTGATGCAACCGCGACAACCAGTAATACCCCCATCGCCATCATCATGACCACCGACTGCGCTGCATCAGTCCAGATCGAGGCGCGAATGCCTCCCGCCATGCAATAGGCCGCAACAATAACGGCCCCAAGCACAGCACCGGCCCACATTTCCCAGCCGAAGAGCACGGACAGCGCCTTACTGCCGGCCATCAGCTGAGCACTGGCGTACGCCAGCAGAAACAGCACCGACACCAGACCAATTAAGCGCTTCAGCAGAGGGTTGGCTTTTCCTCCCCAATGACTCACAACACCGGCATAACTCAACTGACCAGTCTGTTGAGTTGCCTGACGCAGCGGCCGGTGAATCCATTGTGACGCGATAAAGTCGCCCGCGATCCAGCCAACCATAATCCACAAGGCCGCCAACCCCGTGCTGTAGGTGTAACCAATAACGCCAATAAACATATAGCCACTGTTATTGGTGGCCACAGCCGATAATCCCACCAGTAATGGCGACACCGACGAACTGGCTAAATAGTAATCTTTTTGCGAACGACGACTGTGTATGACTGAACTGATGCCAATAGCGGCAAAAATAGCGAGAAAGAGAAGAAAACTGCCAAGCATGGTGATTCCTGTCCCCACGACTGAGCGTGGTCCGGTCCATTTGCGTTGCCCGGAGCAACATGAGCAATGCGAAAACGCATCAAAGCAGAGCTGATACAGCCCTGAAAACAGCACTCACGAGGAGTACTAACGCAGCCTGTTTAAGGCCAGAGAGTTGCCAGTTATTCAACTGAGCAGTCGTTATCATTCCAGATAAGAAGCAAGACTGCAAAAGTGCTCAGCGTAACTGGCGCTTGAGAGGAATACGTTCACGCACAGCAAGCAGTGAAGCAGAATCTGTGTCTGCCAACGCAATACCCGGTTGTTCCTGCAAAGCAGCAAGAATCTCACCCCACGGGTCAATAATCATCGAATGCCCCCAGGTCTGACGCCGCTCATCGTGCCAGCCACACTGATTGGCCGCCAGCACATAGCACTGGGTTTCAATCGCCCGTGCACGCAGAAGAATTTCCCAATGGGCCTGACCTGTGGTGTAGGTAAAGGCCGCCGGTACACAGATAAGTTCAGCGCCTTTGTCACGCAGTGCCCGGAACAGTTCGGGGAAGCGCACATCAAAACAAATCGATAAACCCAGCCTGCCTAACGGGGTATCAACCACCACCAGTTCGTCACCAGGCGCAAAGCGATCTGACTCACGGTAGCGCCCCTGAGCATCGCCAACCTCGGCATCGAACAGATGAATCTTGTCGTAGCGCGCCACACACTCTCCGCTGGCTGAGATCACCAGAGAGGCGGAGCGCACTCGAGGGTCTCCGTCGGGGGAAGGCAACGGCATCGCACCGGCCACCAGCCAGATATCATGCTGCACTGCCAGCCGACACAACCAGCTCAGATAGCCATCATCCGCTGCAATCGCAGCGTACTGCTGACCATCCATGCTGAGAAACATCTCCGGCAGCAGAGCCAGCAAAGCCCCCTGTGCTGCAGCTTCAGCCACCGCCTCTTCAATCGCTTTCTGGTTCGAGACGATATCAGTCTGACTGCTGATCTGAATAACGGCTGCGCGGGTCATCAGTCACCCCCGAAAATATTGAAGATGCTTTTAACCCGGTCCCACAGGGAGCGACTTTTCTTGCCATCGACATCATCATCGAAGGCCTGATTAATCTTCAGCTCGGGTTTTTCCCAACTGCCTTTAACGTCATAACTGGCACTGGTGAAGCGGGCAATTTCTTCACCGATCAGCTTTTCAGTTACGTATATGGAAGCCGCTACCGGCGGTGCCAGTCCGGCCAGCAAGGCGACCACAGGTAAGGTACTGGATACCGGGAAGGTCACGACCATCTTCATATCCAGCGACTGGTCGGTCATCAGGGTGCTGCCCGACATCAGGAATTTTGCCCCCGGACCATCCAGCGCCAGAGGTTCGGTGAAGGTCAGCAATCCATCCTCAATACGGGCCTTGGCTTTCAGCGAGTAAAACGACACACCGGACTGATAAAGATCAGAAAAGTCGAGTTTCAGACGGCGGGCAACCGAAGCAAAGTTCAGCGCACCGAAGGCTTTCAGTGCACCGGTGCCCTCTGCAGCCATACTGCCATCGCGAATGCGTACACTGGCCAGCCCGTTCAGGGTGCGGGTATTAAATGCCAGCGGTGAGCCATGCCAGCTCAGACTCAGAGTCGAACGCATATCCTTACCTTCGATAATCGCATCCTGACGAAATGCTCTCTGCACTTTACCAACGTCGTTGCTGCTCAGGCTGAGCGTATCCAGGCGCGTGGTATGCAAGTCACCGTCACGCAACCACTGCACGTCGCCAGTCACTTTCAGCGCCTTCATATCACTGTCCAGAATACGAACGCTCAGCCCACCGGCAACCGGCCGGCTTTCCAGCTGCCAGCGACCATAGTTGCGGTCACCCACGTACAGTTCCGCCAGCGTCATATCAAGGGCTGGCAAATCGGCCGGAATCAAATCCGCCAGAGGATCATTCTCAGGCCAGTAGTCGGCCGCACTGACCATCGGTCTGTCGCTATCGGTTGCGACAACGGTTGACGGCTCATCCGCCTCGTCAGCACCATCGTGCGGCATATGAATGTAATCAAGATTCAGGACCAGTGGCTGATTACCGGGCTTCATATTGATGCCTCCCTTAACCAGCTCACTATCGACGACGAAGTTCCATTCATTCCAGCGCTGTTCGGCCGTAACGCGGGTCGGCCCCATTGGCGTTCCCCAGGCATCCACGGCGGCCAGATTAATATCGACCGAGCGTACCGGCCCATGACTGGCAGCCGTGCTGGTTGGCGATGTATTGCCACCGGCGCTACTGTCGTTGTCCAGCAGGCTCATCATATGCTGCCAGGTTACCCACCAGTCTGAAGCATTCAGTGGCTCGTCAATGCGCCCACGGATTTCCAGCCCCGGATCGCTCGGCAGGAAGGGTTCAGTGTTGCCGAAGTAAACCTGACCGCGTTCCAGACCTCCGCCAGCCAGAGCCACCACACTGCGCATCTGGTCGTTGTAATTCATGCTGATGCGGGTTTCTTTGCCCGGATGAATCTCAGTCAGTAGCGAACGCGTTTCGTCTGCGCGCTTACCCAGGGGATACGGCAAATCAATGGCGGTACCCTGCAGATCCGACAGCAGACGGAAATCAACACCATCCTGCCCCACCACCAGCTGCGTTTCATAAGTCAGCTTGCCTGACAGAGGGTCGAGCAGGAATAACGGCAACCATTCACGGAAAGGTGCCCAGTCTGCTTCGCCCTGACCACCAACCAGCAAATCAAAGCCCCCTGGGCGAGGACGGGATTCAATACCACCGCTGAAGTGCCCGCCGAAGATATCGCCTTCAAGCCACTCCGACGTCAGGCCGTAAGCCGTGCTGTAACGCATCCGTCCCTTGAGGTTATCAAAGGTGAGGTTCAGCGACTCAACCGTCAGACGCGTGTCTGCCAGAGCGATGTCCAGGTCAACATCCGGCACTGTGCCTTCAACCCCGAGCGGCATCGACAGTTGAAACTTAGCATTTACCGTCCCCTGGCTGCGCCAGTCATCCAGCGCATGATTGACGGCCTCGGCCAGCGGCGTATCGGTCAGATACAGCAGTGCCTCGTCAGCTCCTCCCGACAAATGTGCACGCACATCCAGACGCACATGCCCTTCGTTATCCGGTGCCAGCTGAATCCGACCACTGCGTTCAACCAACTTACCGCCTAACGTCGTTCCTTCATCCAGATTAACTTCCAGCTGCGGGCTGCGCATCAGCAGGCGTCCACGTAACGCTGAAATATCGGGCCAGTTCTCCATATAGCGCAGAGTGGCATCCTCAAAGCCGAGGTGCAGTTGCGTGGTCAGGCTGTTCTGCGGACGCTCAGAGCCAGGCTTGCCCTGCATAACGAACGCACCATCACTGAAGTGCCCGGCGAGAATAGCGCCGTCGATCCAGTGGCGTACGCCCTCATCCAGAATCGAAGGGATCAGCTGACTTTTCAGCGATGCGGGCGCGTCAGGCAACCCCAGTAACAATGAAAGCGACGCTTCATGCTGGCTGTCACGGTGTGGTACCGCCATCGCGAACTCAGCTGTCAGTGGCCAGCTGACACCGTCTGTACCGTCTTCGCTCAGACGGCCGCGCGCATCACGTACCTGCAACTGTGAATACTGAGGGTGAATTGACCAGTAAAACGCGCCATCAAATTGCTGCAGCTGCCAGGGCTGGTCGTACACGCCCTCCAGGTGCATAACGAAATCTTCCTGCGCCAGGCGCAAGACACCGCCGTGCGGCTGCAGATGCAACTCACCACTGAGATTGGTAAAGGATGGAATGCCGTGATAAGCAACCGAGGAGGCTTCCTGCAAAGCCGCACGCACATCCACTTTCCAGGGACTGCCCGGCAGCAGAGAGATACGCACCTGGCTGGCCTGACCGGTACCCTGAGTTTCGCCAATATAGCTATCGAACGGAGGCGGAAGCAGCTGATGACGAATCAGAAATTCACGTGCGGCCCCCATATCCAGTTGTGGAATGCCAATCTGCCAGCCTTTCTGATCTTTCAATGCCACTGCCGACAGCGTAACCGTCGGGAACGGTAGTTGCTCAGCAAACTCAGGAGTAATCTGCAGGTGCCAGTCATCACCGTTGTGGCGACCACTGGCGCTCAGATGCCCATTGGTCAGCGTCAGCGGCTCGGCGCGGGTGGCAATTTCCAGCTGTGGAATATCTGCATCAAGATGCAGGGCATTAAGATCACCATTGCGGATGCTCAGCCAGGCTTCGGCACCTGCAACAAAGCGGTTTACACGAATTTCAGCAGGCAGGTTGGTTGGAATCCAGCGACTCCAGTCCTGAGATTCGAGGTGAACGTAGACCTCACCGTTCTGGCTTTTCCATGGCCATAGCTCGCCTTCCATGGTGCCCATCACGCGCAGATTGGTCATCTGCTCGCGTCCCCAGGCGACCTGACCATCAAGATCGTGGTTGTCGCCCTGATTACGCCACAGCATCTGATCGATGATCAGGCCTTCCCGGGTATTTTCGGGATCATAAGAGGTAATTTCCCAGTCTTTCAGCAGAATAGCCTGCTGCAAAGACAGCCAGTTCAGCCAGGCCGGTGTTTCAGCAGGCGTCGCGTTTGTCTCAGTCGTGGGAGTTTTACCGGCCTTACCCGCCAGTGAGGGCAGCAGCCACTGACTGCCGATGCGCCATTCGGTATTGCTGAGCTGATGCAATTCGGCAATGACGCCTTCAATTTCGACATGACGGAAAACCGGCTGGCGATAGAATAGTGTGGCACTGACATCCAGCTCAGCTTCCATGGCTGAAATGTGTATACCGTCTGCCGCAGGCCCCAGCTGCACATCATTAAGATGGACCACCGGAGAAAAGACACGCCAGTCTCCTTTCAGCTGACCAATGCTGACCGGCTGTTTAAGTACAGCCGACAGCTTTTGCTCAAGATCCGGGCGATAGGTTTCGATCAGCGGAATCAGCTGACGGCCAACACTGGTGTACAAAGCCAGACTGACTGCCGCAACAACCAGTGTGATCCAGATTTGTGTCCAGGTTTCCCGCAGCCAGAGCATTACCGGTTCCGCTATTGAAGAATAATGTCGTACTGGTCCTGAGCGTACAGCGCTTCGACCTGTAACTTGATCGCTTTACCTATAAAGGCTTCAAGATCTGCCAGGCCATTGCTGTCTTCATCCAGCAAGCGATCGACTACCTGCTGACTGGCCAGAACCAGATAGGTTCCCGCACCATAGGCACGTTCTTCACGCAGAATTTCGCGGAAAATTTCGTAGCAGATGGTTTCAGCGGTTTTCACCGACCCTCGTCCTTCGCAGTGCGGGCAAGGCTCCATCAGCATCTGCTCAAGGCTTTCACGGGTACGCTTACGCGTCATCTCCACCAGACCCAGCTCAGACACTCCGCTGATTTTGGTTTTGGCGTGGTCCTTTTCCAGCACCTTCTCCAGCATGCGCAGAACCTGACGCTGGTGCTCGACTTCGGCCATATCAATAAAGTCGAGAATGATGATGCCGCCGAGATTACGCAGACGCAGCTGACGGCCAATGGCTGTTGCGGCTTCCAGGTTGGTTTTGAAGATGGTCTCTTCGAGGTTACGTCGTCCGACAAAACCACCGGTATTTACATCAATGGTGGTCATGGCTTCGGTCTGATCAATCACCAGATAACCGCCGGACTTCAGCTGTACCTTGCGTTCCAGTCCGCGCTGAATTTCATCTTCGACGCTGTACAGTTCAAACAGTGGTCGTGGCCCTGGATAGTAGCTGATACGGTCAGCGACTTCCGGCACATACTGCTGCACAAACTGCTCTATTTTCTGGAAAGTCTCACGCGAGTCGATCAGGATTTTACTGACATCCGGGCGCGCATAATCGCGCAGCGTGCGCAGTGATAATGGCAGCTCGTCGTACACCAGACTCGGTGGCTTATTGTCTTTGATACGTTCTTCCAGCTTGCGCCACAAACGACGCAGGTAGCGGGTATCGGCCAGAATCTCATCTTCACCCACACCTTCGGCCGCAGTACGCAGAATAAAGCCGGCTTCGCCGGTCAGGCCTTCGGCTTCCATACAGGCAGAAACCAACTGTTTCAGACGATCACGCTCACCCTCGTCATCAATGCGCTGCGACACACCCACATGCGCTTCGCCTGGCATATACACCAGATAGCGAGATGGAATAGCCAGTTGCGTGGTCAGGCGCGCGCCCTTGGTGCCTATCGGATCTTTGGTGACCTGCACCACCAGCGACTGACCTTCATGTACCAGCTGGTTAATCGGTGTATTAGCGTTACCTTCACCAATTTCGGCCGCGTGAATAAACGCGGCACGCTCCAGACCAATGTCGACAAAAGCAGCCTGCATACCGGGCAGCACGCGTACGACTTTTCCTTTGTAAATATTACCGACCAGACCACGGTGATTGGTTCGCTCGATAAAAATTTCCTGCAGTACACCGTTTTCGACGACCGCGACCCGCGTTTCAGTCGGGGTGACGTTCATTAAAATTTCTGCATTCACGCTGTTATTTCTCCCAGACCGGAACACCCAGCTCGCCTAACAAGGCGGCGGTCTCCGTCAATGGCAGGCCCACCACATTGCTGTAGCTGCCACTGATCGATGCGACCAGCACGGCTCCGAGCCCCTGAATTCCATAGCTGCCTGCTTTATCTGCAGGCTCTCCGGTGGCGATATAAGCGTCGATCTGCTGTGCACTCAGCTCACAGAAGCGAACGTCCGTAACCACCGTAATCTGTTTTTCGGTACTGTCCTGAACCAGCGCCACCGCCGTCATCACCTGATGACTGTTGCCTGACAGTTCGGTCAGCATCTGCCGCGCCTGCGAATCGTCCTCAGGCTTACTGAGAATACGATCATTCAGCACCACAGTGGTATCAGACCCCAGTACCACCCGGCCTGGATGACGCTGCGCGACAACCCGCGCCTTCGCCAGCGACAGTCGGGCAACATAATCGGCTGGCGTTTCACCCGGCAGCGGTGTTTCGTCGATATCAGCCACGTCGGTAGTGAAGCGCACACCGATCTGCTGCAGCAGTTCACTGCGGCGCGGTGAAGAAGAGGCCAGTATCATCATGTCAGATGCAACCGCACCATGATGATGTGCGTCAGCCCGTACACCCATGGCCAGACCAGTGCCGACGTTAAAGCAGGCCCCCACAGGGGTACCGGACCCATGGTTTCACTGACCAGAGCCCCGGCCCAATAGACCAGCAATTGCTGCACCGCCACCAGCAGAAATACCACACCGGTCTGCTGCAGGAAGTTGAACATAACCATACGCCGGTACAGAACCTGTAACAGGAAGATATGAATGGCCAGCGTCAGTATGTGTGTGCCCAGCAAAGTACTTTGCTCGACATCCAGCATCAGCCCGAGCGGAAATGCGATCCACAATCCCGCTGTCTGCGGAGCAAACATCACCAGCAGGGTAACCACCATAAGTACCCACGCCGGCTGCAGCCACAGCAGCAGATCGGGCATCGGCAAATGCTCAAGCATAAAGGCAATAAATAAACCTGCTGCCGCCAGAATCAGTGCACGGATATTCATACTCAGTGCTCCTTCCAGATTTCAGTCGCAGGCACTTTCGCTGCCCCCTGACTGAACACCAGCAACAAATGACGGCTGCGATCAAGACGAGCACTGGGCTCTGCAGTCACCTGCGCAAACGACTTACCGGGAATATTCTCCACGCTGCTCACGGTTGCTACCGGATAACCGCGGGGGTAGCGACCACCCAGTCCGGAACTTACCAGCAGATCGCCTTTGATAATATCCGCGGTATTCGGCACATAAATCAGTTCAAGCTCATCCAGCGCGCCGGTGCCGACAGCAATCGCGCGCACACCATTACGGTTAACCTGCACCGGAATTGCGTGGTTGGAATCCGCAATCATCAGAACCCGTGACGTGTATGGTGCTACATCAATCACCTGCCCCAGCAGTCCATAGGCATCCAGTACTGGCTGACCGATGAAGACACCGTCTTCACCGCCTTTGTTAATCAGAATCTGCTGGGTAAACGGATCGGGGTCGACTGCAATCACTGAGGTCACCAGTACGCGGTCATCAACCTGCTCAGATGCCGACAGCAGTTCCCGCAGCTCGATGTTTTCAGCTTCCAGTGCCGCCAGGCGCTGTGAACGGGTTTCCAGTACCAGCGTGCGCGCCTTAAGCTGTTTATTTTCAGCCAGCAATTCCTGCCGGGTTGTGGACGATTCGCTGTACCAGTTGCCAATAGCACCCGGAATCATGGCGGTTTGCTGTGCCGGCGCCAGCACAAAACCGGTGATATAGCGCACCGGCTCTAACCAGGTGACACGGCTGTCCAGCCACATCAGCACCAGTGCCAGTACAACTATGCCGAGAACGCGTTGTCGCTGAAACGGCGACACCTGAAACTGCGATTTGATAACCCTTTCTCCGCAGAGTGAAAATCAAGGCACTAACTATACCGTCTGGCCCCAGCGGGAACCAGCATCCACGGTGAATCCGGCACCTTTTTCATGGCATAAAAAAACGGAGCCGAAGCTCCGTTTTTTGTGACTCAGGATAAGTCTTAATCCAGCGCCAGCATTTCCAGTTGCTGCTCGGATGCCGTTTCCAGGAAACGACCACCGCCACGAGCAACACAGGTCAGCGGATCATCAGCTACCAGAACCGGCAGACCGGTTTCTTCGCTCAGCAGTTTATCCAGATCTCGCAGCAGTGCACCACCACCGGTCAGAACCATACCGCGCTCTGCAACGTCAGACGCCAGCTCTGGTGGAGATTGTTCCAGCGCACCTTTAACCGCTTGTACGATGGCTGCCAGCGATTCCTGCAGCGCTTCCAGAATCTCGTTGGAGTTCAGGGTAAAGCTGCGCGGAATACCTTCCGCCAGGTTACGACCACGCACATCAATTTCGCGCACTTCACCACCCGGGTATGCGGTACCGATTTCCTGCTTGATGCGTTCTGCAGTCGCCTCACCGATCAGGCTGCCGTAGTTTCGACGGATATAAGCGACGATAGCCTCGTCAAAGCGGTCACCACCGACTTTCACAGACTCTGCGTAAACTACGCCACTCAGCGAGATAATGGCGATTTCGGTAGTACCACCACCGATGTCCACCACCATTGAGCCGCGTGCTTCATCCACAGGCAGACCCGCACCGATGGCGGCCGCCATTGGCTCGTGAATCAGGTAAGCGCGGCTGGCGCCAGCACCCATCACAGAATCACGGATCGCTTTGCGTTCAACCTTGGTTGCCTGGTAAGGCACACATACCACAACGCGCGGGCTTGGTGGCAGGAAGCTTTTCTCATGAACTTTTTTGATGAAGTACTGCAGCATTTTCTCAGTGACTTCGAAGTCAGCAATCACGCCGTCTTTCATCGGACGGATCGCCTGAATATTACCCGGCGTACGGCCCAGCATGCGTTTCGCTTCGGTACCTACCGCCGCCACGCTCTTCTGATGCCCCTGCAGTCGGATTGCCACCACCGACGGCTCGTTCAGAACAATCCCCTGGTCACGCATGTAAATCAGAGTGTTCGCTGTCCCAAGGTCAATGGACAGATCGCTGGAAAACATGCCTCGTAACTTCTTAAACATCCAATCGTTTCCTGTTTACAGGTGGCAAAAAATTGCCAATAACTCTAGCAATGGTGGGGATTCAGGGCAAGGAGCATTTATGCTACCCTCGTCACCTTTTCGGGGCCCCGCTAAAACTGGCCTCAACGACATCTATTACTGGAGTAAGCACATGGCTCTGGACCAGCAACAGGTTCGTGACATCGCCGAACTGGCTCGTCTGCAAATTGACGAAAATCAGGTCGCCGAATACCAGAAAAATCTCAGCAGCATTCTTGATCTGGTTGATCAGCTGTCTGCGGTCGACACCTCCGCCGTGGAGCCTATGGCCCACCCGCTGGATGCCGTACAACGTCTGCGCGCAGATGCCGTGACGGAAGACAATAACCGCGAACACTTCCAGCAATGCGCCCCACACACTGAAAACGGCTACTACCTGGTTCCACGCGTCGTTGAATAACAGCCAACCGGGCACAACGAGCGACCAGAAGACCCCAACGGGTAAAAGGATTCATTATGCATAACAAAACCATTGCCGAGATTTCCCGCGATCTGGCGGCTGGCGAATACAGCAGTACGGAAATCACCACCGACCTGCTGAACCGCGTTAAACAGCTGGACGGCGACATCAACAGTTTTATTACGGTTACCGAAGAACAGGCGCTGGCACAGGCCAAAGCCGCTGACGAACGTCGCGCTGCCGGCAACGCTGACGCATGGACCGGTGTGCCGATCGCACACAAAGATATTTTCTGCACCAACGGCGTTCTGACCACCTGCGGTTCAAAAATGCTGAGCAACTTTGAAGCTCCGTACGACGCTACCGTTATCGAAAACTTCAATAACGCAGGCGCAGTATCTCTGGGCAAGCTGAACATGGACGAGTTCGCCATGGGCTCATCCAACGAGAGCTCGTTCTTCGGCTCGGTTGCCAACCCATGGGATAAAGAGCGTGTTCCGGGCGGTTCGTCCGGTGGTTCTGCGGCAGCCGTTGCTGCGCGTTTGGTTCCGGGTGCCACAGCAACCGATACCGGCGGCTCTATCCGTCAGCCTGCAGCCCTGTGTGGTGTAACGGGCCTGAAGCCCACCTACGGTCGTATTTCCCGCTGGGGCATGATCGCTTACGCCTCCAGTCTCGATCAGGCCGGCACCATTACCCGCACCGCCGAAGACGCTGCACTGATGATGAACGTCATGGCCGGTTTCGACGCCAAAGACTCCACCTGCGTCAACGAGCCGGTACCGGACTACACCGCCACGCTGAATAACAGCATCGAAGGCATGACCATTGGTCTGCCAAGCGAATACTTCCGCGACGACCTGAGTGCCGACATGCAACAGGCCGTACGCAACGCCATCGGCGAATACGAAAAAATGGGCGCTAAAGTGAAAGAAATTTCGCTGCCAAACGCCCACCTGGCGATTCCGGCGTACTACATCATCGCGCCAGCGGAATGTTCCGCTAACCTGTCGCGTATGGACGGCGTACGTTTCGGTTACCGCTGCGAAGATCCGAAAGATATCAACGACCTGTACAAGCGTTCCCGTGGCGAAGGTTTCGGCAACGAAGTAAAACGACGCATTATGGTCGGTGCTTATGCACTGTCAGCAGGCTTCTACGATGCTTACTACAAAAAAGCCCAGCAGGTACGTCGTTTAATTAAAAACGACTTCAGCGAAGCACTGAAAGAAGTCGACCTGATTGCCGGCCCGGTAACCCCAACGCCGGCCTTCAAACGTGGTGAACACACCACCGATCCGGTTGAAATGTACCTCGAAGATATCTTCACCATCGCCCTCAACCTTGCCGGCATGCCGGGCATGTCTGTGCCATGTGGCATGGTCAATAACCTGCCTGTGGGCCTGCAGTTAATCGGCAACTATTTCGACGAAGGCCGCCTGCTGAATGCAGCGCACAAGTTCCAGCAGGCAACTGACTGGCACCTGAAAACCCCGGCTGGTATCTGAGGAGCATAAGAATGGAATGGGAAGTAGTTATCGGCCTTGAGATTCATGCTCAGCTGGCCACTAAATCAAAAATCTTTTCCGGCGCCTCCACCCAGTACGGTGCCGACGCCAACACCCAGGCCTGCGCCGTAGACCTCGGTCTGCCGGGTGTACTACCGGTATTTAACGAAGAAGCACTGCGCATGGCAGTGAAATTCGGCCTGGCTATCGATGCTGAAATTGGCAAAAAATCCGTATTCGACCGTAAGAATTATTTCTACCCGGATCTGCCAAAAGGCTATCAGACCACCCAGCTGCATCACCCGATTGTTGGTATGGGTCACATTGATATCGAACTGGAAGACGGTAGCACCAAACGCATTAATGTGACCCGTGCACACCTGGAAGAAGATGCCGGAAAATCTGTGCACGAAGGTTTCAGCGGCATGTCCGGAATCGACCTTAACCGCGCCGGTACACCGCTGGTTGAAATCGTATCCGAACCAGAAATGCGTACTGCCAAAGAAGCGGCAGCCTATTTCCGCAAAATGCACAGCATCGTGACGTATCTGGGCATTTGTGACGGCGACCTGTCACAGGGTTCCATGCGCTGTGACTGTAACGTTTCCCTGCGTCCGAAAGGTCAGGAAGAATTCGGTACCCGTACCGAAATCAAAAACGTTAACTCCTTCCGTAATGTTGAGCGTGCTATCGAAGCGGAAATCGAACGCCAGATGGACATTCTCGAAGACGGCGGAAAAATCCTGCAGGAAACCCGCCTGTACGATGCCGATAAAAACGAGACCCGCGGCATGCGTTCAAAAGAAGTGGCGAACGACTACCGCTACTTCCCATGCCCGGATCTGCTGCCGGTGATTATCGACGATAATTACATCGAAGCCGTACGTGAAACACTGCCGGAACTGCCGGACGCAAAACGCGCGCGCTTTGTGAAAGATCACGGCCTGAGCACCACTGATGCTGCCGTACTGGCATCCGACCGTAATCTGGCGCACTACTTCGAAACCGCCGCCAAAGCCGCTAACGACTACAAACTGGCTGCCAACTGGGTACAAGGCGACGTTAACGCTGCACTGAACCGTCTGGAAATCAGCATTGGTCAGCTGAGCGTTTCTGCCGAACAACTGGGCCGCATTCTGCAGCTGATTAAAGACAACACCCTCAACAATGGCGGTGCTAAAGAAGTCTTTAACGCACTGGTTGAAGGTAAAGGCGACGACAATGTAGAAAGCGTGGATGCACTGGTCGACTCACTCGGTCTGAAACAGGTATCTGATACCGGCGCGATTGAAGCTATCGTCGCACAGGTACTGGCCGACAACCCGAAACTGGTTGAAGGCTACCTGGCCACACCGGAAGACAAACGCGCCAAAGCCATTGGTCCGTTTATTGGTTTAACCCGTAAAGCCGCTGCCGGTGTAAACCCGCAGGTGGTGATGGATGTGTTGAAGAAGAAATTATCCGAGCTGGGATGATTTGGTAGCTGGACGCTGTAAGTCGGACGCTGAAGGCTTGAAGCTTGAAGCTGGACGCAATAAAAAACCGGGCAATCGCCCGGTTTTTTATTACTTATCGTATAGCTCTGCCTGATAAGGCTTATTCATATCAGGGTCATAAATCACGTACGTCCCATAGCTACGATAATTACCATCCAGTGACTCATCAACAACCCAGATTACCCAATCAGCACTTCCACTTGCGTTAAGATCCAGAGTCGCAACGACACTGACAGATAAATTCCAATCCTCAAGATATAACCGAACTGTTTCTGCCAACACGTCCGATTCAGCCGGAAATAACTCTTCAAAACTGTATTTTGTCTCTTCCGCCAATTGCCGAACAGAGGATGGAAAAGACCTCAAATCCAGTCCACTGCGTAATGCCTGACCAAAAGCAACGTCAACACTATCAACCGCAGATAGCGTTGTATTTTCGAGAATATTAAGCGCATCGCATACCAGATACTCTCCCCTGACCTGCTGATTGCTAACGGATTCATCAACCCGTCCTGCCAGGCTCAACTGATAATAACTATTACAATCGGTAGCGACCCCACCGCTCTTAAAAATAAGATCTGAGCGGACGATGGATAGTGACTGAGGCACGGCAGAATATGCACTGTAAAGCTCTGCACTGTAGATAGTCGCCTGTTGCTTTCCACTCCCAAGCAACTGACAGCCACCAATAAGAAATGCCATCCCGAACAAAAAGAGCAGCTTCAATTTCATTTCATTGTCTCCAGCAAAGCAGCTTCTTTGCGTCGTCTTGTTGGGTACGCATCACCGAAAGCCTTAAGCTGCACTATTGCCGCCTCCCAATCCTGCCGTATTACTGATGACCAGAACTTAGGCGCCCGGATATGCAAACCAACTCCGTACTGAAACGACACAGAAGCAATGACAGTCTGCGCTTCTGCCGGCAAATCATAAAACTTCAAATTACCTTTCACATCAGCATTGTATTTAATACATAACTTCGAAACATGAGAGGACTTTACTGATTTATCAATCAACTTTGCTTGCTCAGCATTCAATACAAGAGGAGCTCTCCTGATTAATTCCGAAGCCTGAGCACCTGTTATCCCCAAATATGGTTTCAGAATATTAATGAGATTGGGGGTAAGCCCCAGTACTTTTAGATCACCCTCGTTTCGCTGGCCAAAATCAAACCCTGTAGCGACCGTCACGCCACTTTTACTGATATTTACTGCGGGGACATATCCAGCAAGTCGACTTCCACCCTCGAGGTTACTGAGGAATTCATGATCAATAAGATCTGGCATTCACTCTCTTCCCTGAGTCTATATTCTTCAATAAGCTTATTATTGCCCTTCATCGACTCCGACTGAATCAATCTGATGACTAACTCACACTCACCACTGAGATTTCTATTTCCCTAACGGCATCCATAAAAAAACCGCCTTGCGGCGGTTTCTTATATTCCTGCTTTACAGCGCCTGACGTCTGTCTTCCGACGTCCGACCAGCCTCAGGCTTCGAGCCTCAAGCCTCTAGCGTTTATTTCACCACCTTCAGCGAAGGCTTTCCTTCACCTTTAGCAGGCTCTGGCTTAGGCGGAGGTGGCACGTCATCCGGATCGGGTGCGCCGGCTTCAGAGCCGAACACCATACCCTGACCATTCTCTTTGGCGTAGATTGCCAGAATCGCCACTACAGGAACAAACACGGCCATCGGCACGCCGCCAAAGCGGGCGTTAAACGACAGGCCGTTAATATCGATCAGCAGGTCTTTAATGGCGTGCGGGCTGATGTTAAGAACGATCTGACCGTTATGCACATAGTCCTGCGGCACCTGCACACCCGGCAGTGAGGCATCGACCAACACGTAGGGGGTGCAGTTGTTAT
Organism: Thalassolituus marinus; assembly: GCF_020320395.1. GTDB lineage: Bacteria > Pseudomonadota > Gammaproteobacteria > Pseudomonadales > Oceanobacteraceae > Venatoribacter > Venatoribacter marinus. The sequence goes on from NZ_JAEDAH010000039.1 coordinate 57,707, forward strand.
CGAGAATCCACTCGTTCAGCGCCTGTACCAGGTACGGGCGGCTGGGTGTCATGGAATCAGTCATCAGTCACGCATTTCCCGTTCTGCTTCAGACAGGCTGGCCTGGAAGCTTTCACGATCGAACAGACGCTCCATGTACTGCAGCAGTGGTTTGCACTGCTTTTCAGACAGCTCAATACCCATTGCTGGCAAACGCCACAGAATCGGTGCTACGCAGCAGTCGACGATGGAGAACTCTTCGCTCATGAAGTAAGGCATTTCAGAGAAGATCGGGCTGATAGCCACCAGGCTTTCAGTCAGCTCTTTACGCGCGGCCTCTACGTCTTTGCCTTTACCGGTCAGGATGGTCTGAATCAGAGCACCCCAGTCTTTTTCGATGCGATTAATCCACAGGCGGCTTTGTGCACGCGCTACCGGATAAACTGGCAGCAGCGGCGGATGCGGGAAACGCTCATCGAGGTATTCCATCATCACGTTTGGTTCATACAGAACCAGCTCGCGGTCAACCAGGGTTGGCAGAGAGTTATATGGGTTCAGAGACGCCAGGTCTTCCGGTTTGTTGTCCGGATCAACGTCGTGAATTTCAACAGCTACGCCTTTTTCGGCCAGCACGATACGTACTCGATGGCTGTAATGATCAGCCGCGTCCGAAAAGAACGTCATGGAAGAGCGTTTTGCCACAACCCCCATAGTTTCCTCACCTTTTTACTAAATCCAGTTACCCGAAAAATCCGGGCCCAATAAACAAATACAGCCCGGCCGCGGTAACGCGGCCAGGCTTGGATCAAGTCAGACCATTCAGTCTTACTTGATGTCTTTCCAGTATTCTTTGTTCAGGAAATATACAGGAACAAAGAAGATGGCCAGGAACAGCAGTGCCCACCAACCGATAGTCTGACGCTCGAGTGCAATTGGCTCGGCCATGTAAACCATGAAGTTCACCAGGTCGTAGACAACTTTGTCGAACTCTTCAGCGCTCAGCTCACCTTCTTCAGCCAGGTACAGAACGTTGTCGTGACGCTCGGTAATTTCCTGACCAGTCAGGGTGTCGTAGCCAACTTTAACGTTTGCAGTACCCAGTTTCTGCAGACCCTGAAGATCAGCCAGTACGTTCGGCATACCAACGTCTTTGAACACAACGTTGTTTACGCCCCACGGACGGCTTGGGTCTTCGTAGAAGCTGCGCAGGTAGGTGTAAACCCAGTCCGGACGACGAACGCGGGCAACCAGAGTCAGATCCGGAGGAGTGGCACCAAACCACTTCTTGGAATCTTCCTGACGCATAGCGATGGTCATCAGGTCGCCGAATTTCTTGTCGGCGAATACCAGGTTTTCCATCATCAGGTCTTCCGGGATACCCAGGTCTTTCGCTACACGGTTGTAACGGGCGTGCTCCATAGAGTGACAGCCCATACAGTAGTTAGCGAATACCTGAGCACCGCGCTGCAGCGACGCAGTGTCGTGCAGGTCAGTACGGTGTTCATCCAGGTGTACATTGCCGCCAGCTGCCAGAGCAATAGCCGGTACGAAGGCAGCGATCAGTGCAAAAATCTTTTTCATGCTTAGTGGCCTCCGGTTACGCGCTCAGGTACTGGTTTGGTTTTTTCCATGCGGGTGTAGAAAGGCATCAGCAGGAAGAAGCCAAAGTAGATTACAGATGCAATCTGAGCGATCAGAGTCAGAGTAACCGTTGCAGGCTGAGTACCCAGCCAGGTCAGCAGTACGAAATCGATTGCGAACACAACGATGAAGATTTTGCTGATCCAGCCTTTGTAGCGCCAGCTGCGAACCGGGCTACGGTCAAGCCAAGGCAGTACGAACAGTACAGCAATAGCAGCCGCCATAGCGATAACGCCCAGCAGTTTGTCTGGCACCGCACGCAGGATGGCGTAGAACGCACCGAAGTACCATACAGGTGCAATGTGCTCAGGAGTTTTCAGACCATTCGCTGGCTCGAAGTTAGCGTATTCCAGCATGAAGCCGCCGCCTTCAGGGAAGAAGAACATAACGGTACAGAACACCATCAGGAAGACAACAATACCCACCATGTCGTGCACGGTGTAGAACGGGTGGAACGGTACACCGTCCAGTGGCTTGCCGTTTTCATCTTTGTGCTTCTTGATATCAACGCCATCAGGGTTGTTAGAACCCACTTCGTGCAGCGCCAGCAGGTGTACAACCACCAGCATTACCAGTACCAGAGGTACAGCAACGACGTGCAGAGCGAAGAAGCGGTTCAGAGTAGCGCCGGAGATCAGGAAGTCACCACGGATCCACTCAGTCAGTACATCGCCATAAGGCAGTACAGAGAACAGGGAGATAATAACCTGGGCACCCCAGTAGGACATCTGGCCCCATGGCAGTACGTAACCCATGAAAGCTTCAGCCATCAGAGCCAGGTAGATCAGCATACCGAAGATCCAGATCAGCTCACGTGGCTTCTGGTAGGATCCGTACAGTACGGCACGCATCATGTGCAGGTATACAGCGATAAAGAAGAAGGTAGCGCCAGTGGAGTGCATGTAGCGCAGCAGCCAGCCCCATTCTACGTCACGCATAATGTATTCAACGGAAGCGAAAGCACCATCGGCACTAGGCACGAAGTTCATGGTCAGCCAGATACCGGTCAGGATCTGGTTGGCCAGCATCAGCATGGACAGTACGCCGAAGAAGTACCAGAAGTTGAAGTTCTTCGGAGCATAGTACTTGGACATATGCTTTTCGTAGGTCTGAGTAACCGGCAGACGATCGTCAATCCAGCCCATCAGAGTGTTTTGTTTCTTGCTCATCAGGCTTTCTCCTCGTCTACACCGACCACAATCACACCGTCGCTCTCGTACATGTATGGCGGTACTTCAAGGTTGATAGCCGCTGGAGAGCCTTTGAATACACGACCAGACAGGTCGAAACGGGAGCCGTGACATGGGCAGAACCAGCCACCTTTCCAGTTTTCGTCAAATGGTTCAGGCTTCACTTCAGGGTGATACTTAGGAGCACAACCCAGGTGAGTACAAACACCCAGAACAACCATAACTTCAGGCTCGCGGGAGCGGGTTACATTGTCCGCGTAGGCTGGCTGTTGTGTTTTCACACTGTTTGCCGGATCTTTCAGCTTATCAGCCAGACCATCCAGATTTGCCAGCATTTCCGGGGTACGGCGTGCAACATACACAGGCTTTCCTCGCCACTCGGCGGTCAGCATAGCACCCGGCTCGATTTTGCTGATGTCGATCTTAGCCGGAGCACCAGCCGCTTTAGCCCGTTCACTTGGAACCCAAGATTTAACGAAGGGCACTGCGACAAAGCCTGCACCGACAGCACCGACAGCAGTGGTCGCGCCCAGCAGCAGAGTGCGCCGACCTTTATTCACGCCGTCTTGACTCATTACCATCTTCTCCCATCAATAAAATTCTTTCTTGCTACGGCGGAACCGCCCTTTGTGATTTTTTGTGGAACAGAGCCAGCGTAGCATACAGAGCGGCGCACATAGTAAAGAAAAGCAGCCGCCCAGACAACCGCAAAAACCCACACAGCATGGGGTTTTGGCCATAAAAAAAGCGCCCATTGACATAAGACAATGGACGCTTTTTTGAAGACCAGATCTTCCTTGCGAATTAACGCTTGGAGAATTGTGGCTTCTTACGTGCTTTACGCAGACCGACTTTCTTACGCTCAACTTCACGAGCATCGCGGGTTACGTAACCAGCTGCACGCAGAGAAGGACGCAGAGTCTCATCGTATTGCATCAGAGCGCGGGTGATACCGTGACGGATCGCACCAGCCTGACCGTTGTTACCACCACCGGCAACGTTAACGATGATGTCGAATTTTTCCAGACTTTCGGTCAGCTCCAGCGGCTGACGAACAACCATGCGAGAAGTCTGACGACCGAAGTAAACGTCCAGAGGGCGTTTGTTTACGATGATGCTGCCAGTACCAGGACGCAGGAACACGCGAGCAGTGGAGGTCTTACGACGACCGGTACCATAGTATTGAGTTACGGCCATGATATTATCCCAGCTTCAGTTCTTGTGGCTGTTGAGCAGTATGTGGGTGCTCAGAACCAGCGTAAACTTTCATTTTCTTGAACATGGCACGGCCCAGAGGATTCTTAGGGAGCATGCCTTTAACTGCCAGTTCAATCACGTCTTCTGGCTTGTAGTCGATCAGCTTTTCAAAAGAGATAGACTTCAGGCCACCTGGGTAACCAGTGTGACGGTGATACATTTTGTCACTGGCTTTTTTGCCAGTTACCTGAACTTTTTCAGCATTAATAACGACGATGTAATCGCCGGTGTCAACGTGTGGTGTGTATTCTGGCTTGTGCTTGCCTCTCAGGCGGAGAGCAACTTCAGTAGCCAGACGACCCAGCGTCTGTTCAGCTGCGTCGATAACGAACCACTCACGTTTTACGGTTTCTGGTTTCGCGCTGTATGTTTTCATCAATTTCTCGCCTTCAAGGGCAGGTTGATTCGAAAAGAGGGCGGCATTCTATAGGAACGCCCCCTCTTCCGCAAGTCATTATCGTCGATATTTTGCTCACTGCCGCGACCGGCTGCAGAGCGTAAAAAAGCCGCACCAGCACTGGGCCGGAGCGGCTCACTGACCTTCACGACCGGCTCAGTAGTGCTCAGGTTCGCGAAATTTCACCAATCCGAAGATCAGGGTCAGCATGGTCACCATGATGTACAGCAAAATCGCCAGTGCCATCATGGTTGATGTACCTTCCTGCTGGTCAAAGCCTAAAGCCTGGCCTGTATAGAAGCCACCCAGTGCCAGCATGAAGCCAATCAGAATACAGGCGACCAGGTAATACCCTTTGCCATCATCCAATGTCAGCATTTCCTCCAGCACTCGCTGCTGAAGCACCCAGTAGGCACCGAAGCAAAGAGCAGCAGCCAGAGCCATACCGATTACAAAATACGCCACCATATTACCTTTCCCCAAGGATCTTACCTAGCAAAAAGCCTAGTTCAGATACAGGATGGCGCAAGTTGATCTATCTATCAGTGCTCCCGGGTCGCACTGAACTCAATTTCCGGCCAGCGCTCCTCAGTCAGACTGAGGTTAACGCGGGTTGGCGCAATGTAGGTCAGGTAACCACCACCATCAATGGCCAGGTTCTCGCCCGCTTTACGCTTAAATTCTTCAAGTTTCTTGCTATCGTCGCAGTATACCCAGCGCGCCGTACTGACACTGACCGGCTCATAAATACACTCGACTTTGTATTCGTCACGCAGGCGCTGCTGTACAACATCGAACTGCAGCACACCCACCGCACCCAGGATCAGGTCGTTGTTGTTTACCGGCATAAACAACTGCGTTGCACCCTCTTCGGACAGCTGTTGCAGGCCCTTCTGAAGTTGCTTCATTTTCAGCGGGTCTTTCAGACGTACACGCTTGAACAGCTCCGGAGCGAAGTGCGGAATACCGGTAAATTGCATGTCATCACCAAAGGTGAAGGTATCGCCAATCTGAATTGTGCCGTGGTTGTGCAGGCCGATAATGTCGCCGGAAATCGCTTCTTCTACGGCCGAACGGTCGCCAGCGAGGAAAGTTACCGCGTCGGCGATTTTCACATCTTTACCGATACGTACGTGCTTCATTTTCATGCCTTTGCTGTAAGTACCAGAGCAGATACGCATAAAAGCAATACGGTCACGGTGTTTCGGATCCATGTTGGCCTGAATCTTAAAGACGAAGCCGGTGAACTTATCACTGTCGGGTGCAACTTCACCTTTATCCGTATTACGCGGCAATGGTGATGGCGCCCACTCAACGAAGTAGTCGAGCATTTCACGAATACCGAAGTTAGCCAATGCGGTACCAAAGAATACCGGGGTCAGTTCACCGCGCAGGTATTCTTCCAGATTGAATTCATGACTGGCGCCTTGCACCAGCTCAATCTCATCCGCCAACTCGTCCACCAGATCAGCACCAAGCAGCGCCTTAGCTTCATCGGAATGCAAACCCTGAATCTGAATATCATCAGGCAAAACACTGCCCTGACCCGGCGTAAACACGTGAACGGTGTCAGTTAGCAGGTTGTAGACCCCCTTAAAGGCCTTACCCATGCCAATTGGCCAGGTCACCGGTGAGCATTTGATTTTCAGTACTGTTTCGATCTCATCCAGAACCTCGATGTGATCTCGTACTTCACGGTCCATCTTGTTGATGAAGGTGAAAATCGGGGTGTCGCGCAGACGACAAACATCCATCAGTTTGATGGTTCGGTCTTCTACACCCTTGGCGCCATCAATGACCATCAGTACTGAATCCACGGCGGTCAGAGTGCGGTAGGTATCTTCCGAGAAGTCTTCGTGTCCGGGAGTATCCAGCAGGTTGACCATGCGTTCTTTGTACGGAAACTGCATTACCGAGGTAGTGATGGAAATACCACGATCCTGTTCCATCTGCATCCAGTCAGACGTCGCCATACGACCGGTCTTACGGCCTTTTACCGTACCGGCAAGCTGAATCGCATTACCCAGCAGCAGAAGCTTTTCTGTGATGGTAGTTTTACCCGCATCGGGGTGGGAAATAATACCGAAAGTACGACGTGTGCCGACTTCCTGCTGGAATGCTGTTTTAGACATCGCTGACAATTTTTCCGGGTTCTGGTCCAGGGCCGCACACGCGGCATAACAGGGGCGCAATGATATGCAAACGTTCAGCCAATGGCCAGCCGCAAGGCCACCAGCGACAAATCCTGAGCTGCATCAGGAATCGACTTTTCTGGCATCGTCGTCAGCGCTCTGTTCGCTATAATGCGGCTATGAAACAGAATCTTAATTTACTGCTGCAACGTCTTGCCCTGCTTCGCCTGTCTATTGCCATGGTATGGCTGATGTTTCTGGCGTACCTGCAATTCCATAATTTTGCCAACCTGCAGGTTGCCTGGGCGCTGCTTGTCGTTTACCTGCCACTGCTGCTGATCAGCGGCTGGCAAGGCGCCCACCGGGAAGTTCGCGAGTGGCACCTGCTGGTTCATCTGGTGTTTGAAACCCAGCTTCTCACCGGCCTGCTCTACTTCACCGGCGGTGCAACCAACCCCTTTATTTTTTACTTTCTGGTATTGCTGGTTGTCAGCGCCTATAGCCTTCCGGCGTTGTATTCCTGGTGGATTGCTGCGATCGCCGTGGTTGATTACAGCTTGCTGACCCAATGGTTTCAGCCGCTGATGTCGCACCAGATGCACAGTATGTCCGGCACATCCTTATTTGATCTGCACCTTGCAGGCATGTGGCTGACGTTCGTGATCAGCGCCCTGATTGTCATTACCTTCATTCCTCTGCTGTTGCGCGCCAAAGAGCAACAGGAGCAGGAAATTCATGAACTGCGCGAACAGCAACTCAAGAATGAACAGCTGATTGGTATTGCGACACTGGCAGCTGGCACAGCCCACGAGATGGGCACTCCTCTGATGACCATGCATATGATTCTGGATGACATCGCCCAGCAGGAAGACCACCCACTGACCAAACGTGATTTGCATATTCTGCGTGAACAGGTTGCCCTTTGCCGTCAGTCGCTGCAGCAACTGGCCAACGCGGGCCGCAGCGCCCATGAGACCGGCGTACACGAGGCACACCCATGGCTGGCCAGACTGCTGCATCGCTGGCGCCTCAGCCACCCGAATGCGTTATGGGTTGATGACGGTATCGAATGCGCAGCCTGCATCGCTGCGTCCCCACTGCTGGACCAGGCTCTGCTTAACCTGCTCGACAATGCCGCCGAAGCCGGTCAGCAGCCGATTCGTCTGCACAGTGCAGTGGTGAATAACACCTGGCTGCTGAATATTGCTCAGCCAGACCCAACGGCTGCCAGCCGCATACAACAACAGCGGCTGTTCAGCAGCCAGAAGGAAAATGGCATGGGCATAGGCCTGTATCTCAGCAATGCCAGCGTCGAGCAATTTGGTGGCACAGTACACCTGCAGGCGCAGCCGAATGGTGGCAGCCTTTGTCAGATCAGCCTGCCGCTGTCAGCCCCGGAGAAACAATGAGTAAGAAAGTTCTGGTTATCGATGACGACATCCACTTCGGCCAGGTTCTGACCCGCAGTCTGGAGCGCAATGGTTACGAAGCCCAGGTAGCCACCAATGGGGCTGACGCGTTAACCGCCGCCAGCAATTTCCAACCACAGTGGATATCTCTCGACCTGCGGCTTGAACAGGAATCCGGCCTGTCCCTGATTCGTGAACTGAAGCAGCGAGTAGCAGACTGCCGCATTGTCATGCTCACCGGTTACGCCAGCATTCCAACGGCCGTCGAGGCTATCAAGCAGGGGGCCGACAATTATCTGCACAAACCCGCCACGCTGCAGGAGCTCATCAACGCGTTTGAAGACGACAGTCAGACACAGGAGGACGTCGACCTGACAGAAGCGGAGGTCATGTCTGTCGACCGGCTGGAGTGGGAGCATATTCAGCGTGTGCTGAACGAGCATCAGGGCAACATTTCGGCCACCGCAAGGGCGTTGAATATGCACCGTCGGACCCTGCAACGGAAGTTGCAGAAGTACGCGCCGCGCTGACTACTCGCCGAAATAAGAGTCCTCATCAAAGGTGCTCAGCCAGCGGCTGTGAAAGACAACCATGCCCGATACAAACATGCCGTTCACGACACCTTCGGGGAACATCATCATTGGCAGATAACGCAGATAGTCGTGCCAGATAGCGTTAAAGCTGTGAATACCCAGTTGCCACAGCGCCAGCGACTGCAAAACATCAGAGAACGCATGTGTCATACCTGCGTTTAAAAAGCCGGCAATCAGAATGTAAATGAATGGATTGTGTGACAGGCGGCGATAGACGAGTTTATAAAAGCCGTAACTGAACAACACTGGCATCACACAGCTGAGCAGATAACTGTAGCCCAGAGCCCCCCACCAAAGCTTACCGCTGACCACCAGCATCAGCTGCATCATCAGGGTTGCCAGTAAGGCCAGACGCCAGCCCATCATCAGAGTAACGGCCGTCACTGCCATCACATGAAAACTCAGGCCCGGCAGGATACCGGCCTGTAGTGACCACAACAGAGACAGCACAACCACACTGCCAAAGAAGAAATGCTGAGCGCCACGATGTTTACGCAGCGCGTTCCAGCGATAGGTTGCTAATGACGGCAGCAGAATGGCCAGCGCCACCAGCGCAGAGGAAATCAGAGGCCATAGCGGCAGAATACCGGCTTCACGAATCATCACTCAGATCCAGGCAGTACAGCAAAGCATCTTCCTTACCGTTCGCCGTCGGATAATATCCGCTTCTGACTCCCGCCTGACAGAATCCCATCGACTCATACAGACTGATGGCTTTGTGATTCGACTCTCGCACATCCAGGAACCATTGCACGGCACCCTTTTGCGTCAGAAAGGAGTGCAGGTAATCCATCAGAGTACGGCCGGCACCCTTGCCCTGACATGCGGGGTCTACCGCCACCATCAACAGCTCCGCTTCCCCGGCAATGAGCGTGATAACGGCATAGCCCAGAATCCGGCGACTATCTTCAATGACAAAGGTGCAGTCAGGTTTTTCAAGATAACGACGCAGCACGGATTCCGGCCACGGATGGAAGTGTGCGGACTGTTCAATCGCCATAATGGCTTCAAAGTCCTGAGGGGATGCTGAACGCACCTGCATATCAGATTTCCGGCAATTGCTGCAGAGCCAGCCAGAAAGAACGCTTAGCAACTGCACTACCCATAACATCATCCACTGAATCAAGGCTGTACACCGGCTGAGCACCAACCAATGACAACCACTCCCGCGCATCCTCGCCAAGAGTAATCAGATGCTGACAGCCCTGCTCGCGCAAAAACTGCCATTGCGCTGCCAGAGCCTGCAGCGCAACCGGCCGGCTCTGGTCATCAGTCGCCGACTCAATAAATGGCCAGCGAAAGCTGATCGTCGCAGGCATAAAACCATTATTGCTCTGCAGCGCATTGAGAACCCGCCAGGCAAACGCCTGTACCCGCTCAACCTGATCAGCACGATCCACCACCCAGACGCTGTTTGGCGAGACACGCACGAAATGCAGCTCAAAGCGTGGAGGCGTCATATCCGCCAACGCAGTTTCGACCTGCGCCGCCGGCTCAACGGTCTCTGCAGCAGTCGGTACCGCAGGCTGCAAGCCAGCGCTGCTCTCTGCCTGAGCTACTGCAGGCTCAGCTTTGGTAATTGTTTCAGCGACTGGCGCAGGACGCGCACCAGCTGACAACTCATGCAGTAGCTCTGCTGCCAGAGGATGAGGCATGTGCCCACCGCCGCCACCCACCTGGTGAGGCTTAGGCGCTGCGGGGTGAGCATCAACCGGCAGCCAGCGAGGTTTCGGGGCATTAGGCAGCGGCTGACGAGGCATCCACTGAGTGATGCCCATCGCCTGCAGATAATCGAGCCGCTGCTGTTCGCGCACGCTTATACGCCGTCAGTCTGCGGGTGCTGGCGCTCAGCAGAGGTCAGCAGCAGGTTAAGCGCATGGATGTATGCTTTGGCTGACGCCACAACAATATCGGTATCCGCGCCGCTGCCGTTAACAATGCGACCACCTTTCTCCAGACGAACCGTCACTTCACCCTGGGAGTCGGTACCCTGTGTGATAGCGTTCACTGAGTACAGCAGCAGGTTAGAACCGCTCTCGGCAATACTCTCAATCGCTTTCAGCGCAGCATCTACCGGGCCACTACCGTTGGCTTTCACACGTTTTTCCTGACCGTTGTGCGACACAACAACTTCCGCCACCGGCGTTTCACCGATTGCGGAATGACATTCCAGCGCTACCAGTTTGAAAGACTCGGATACGGATGCACTGCTCGCTTCTGTTACCAGAGCCTGCAGGTCTTCATCAAAGATCTCGTGCTTTTTATCCGCCAGATCTTTGAAGCGTGCAAACGCATCATTCAGGGCAGCATCGGTTTCAAAGGTAACGCCCAGCTCTTCCAGACGACTACGGAAAGCGGCACGGCCTGAGTGCTTACCCATCACCATCTTGTTGGCGCCCCAACCCACATCTTCCGCCTTCATGATTTCGTAGGTTTCACGGTGTTTAAGAACGCCGTCCTGGTGAATACCAGATTCATGCGCGAACGCGTTTGCGCCGACGATGGCCTTGTTAGGCTGAACCGGGAAACCCGTGATTGACGACACCAGGCGAGAGGTCGGTACGATGTGAGTGGTATCAATATTGGTACTGATATTGAACAGGTCATGGCGGGTTCGGGTCGCCATCACGATCTCTTCCAGAGCAGCGTTACCAGCACGCTCACCCAGACCGTTAATGGTACATTCAACCTGACGCGCACCATTGGCAACCGCAGCCAGCGAGTTCGCCACAGCCAGACCAAGGTCGTTATGACAATGAACAGAGAAAATTGCTTTATCTGAGTTCGGGATACGGGTCAGCAGGGTTTTAATTTTGTGGCCAAACTCTTCCGGAATGGCGTAGCCAACAGTATCCGGAATATTGATTGTGCGCGCCCCAGCGTTGATCGCCGCTTCAATAATGCGACAGAGGAAATCGTCTTCTGAGCGCCCCGCATCTTCACAGGAAAACTCTACATCTTCGACGAAGCTACGCGCTTTCTTAACGGCGTAAACCGCTTGTTCTACCACCTGATCCGGCTGCATGCGCAGCTTGTACTGCATATGAATCGGAGATGTGGCAATAAAGGTATGAATCCGTGCTCGTTCAGCCGCTTTCAGCGCCTCTGCAGCATGCTCCAGATCGCGATCGACTGCCCGTGCCAGACTACAGATAGTGCTTTCACGCACCGCCTCAGCAACAGCCTGAATAGCGGCAAAGTCACCCGGAGAAGCGGCAGCAAAACCAGCCTCAATAACGTCAACACGCATTTTTTCCAGCGCCTTGCCGATACGGACTTTCTCTTCTTTGGTCATGGATGCGCCCGGGCTTTGTTCGCCGTCACGCATAGTGGTGTCAAAAATGACCAAACGGTCCTGTTGGCTCATGTCCTACTCCGCTGCCAGATGAATCGGACGCATAGTATACGCCCGATACAGCATATTGGCAGCTACAGGATCAGCGAATTGGAGTCGCGGTCAGATTGGTGGTGATGTCCATGTTTTGCATCACTATACCGGAGAAGACTGTCTGGCTTCCTCCGGTAGGATGGTTCAGCTGAACTTCATTGATCTGGAAGTCCTTGAATGAAACATTACCCTGAACCGCAAAGCCCAGAGGACGCAATAGTTCCTGCGCAGCCGTCGGACTTGCCACATAGGTGTAGGTGGTACGCGTATCATCATCGTAGATCAGTTCGTCCCCCTGATTACCGACGATACCATTGTCATCAGCGCCACTGAATTTCTTCGCCACCTTGGTTTCATAAACGTCAATTTTCAGATTGGCACGGAAGCCATAGTCATTCGTGTCGGTCGGCCCCAGACCATCGTTTGTACTGAAGCCATCAAAAATGATCTGAGTTCCGCTACCACTGATCGGATTACCATTCACATCCACATCACGGTTGTTTTCCCAGGTCAGACGGTTGGCAGCAATCGTACCATCACTGGTAGGGCCTTCTGGCTCAAACGCAGCCTTCAGAGCGACAGTGATACCTTCGTTGCCACGGTCTTCCCAACGGCCACCGGCACTGCTACAAGCAGCGGCATCGGATGCACTGGCGCCGACACACACTTCGCCAGCACCACCCGGATTAATGGTCAGTGATGAGCCTTTCTCAAAGCGCTCAAGCACAATACGGCCGAGGCTGCGTCCACTTTCACGATCGCCCCAGCGCATATTATCGACATCCATAGTGCTCCACTTTTCTGAGCGATTAATGCTGATGCCACTATTCGACACATCGACCTGAATACCGCGCAGATGGATGTCGTAATCGACACCGGTTGCCCAGACACCGCGACCATTTTCGTCTACAGACAAACCAATATTGGTATCAGTGAAGTAGTAATCACCATCAATCTGAATGCCACCGCCACTGGTACCGCCAGCAGTGATCAGAGTGTAACCATCGAGGTTAAAATCCATCGCCTGGAACACTTCCATCGACAGTAACAGTTCGGCCCCGCCCTGCAGCGGAGCATTCTTGTTACCAACACGCAGCCCATCGATGCTATAGCTGCCTGCAAAGCCATTCATACCAACGGCAATGGCTGTTTTGTCTGCGGTCGCAGCGTTAGCATCATGATCGAAGCCGCGAATATCGAGCGTAAGATCACCGGTTCCATAACTCTCAATACCACTGACCACTACCATACGGCTGTCATCAATATAAGCAGCCTCGGCGTTAGCCAGACTCCACTCAACCGCAGCAGATAAACCATCACTGGTGCTATTCAGCCCGCTGTAGAAATCAGCCGCTCTGGAAGCAATGACAGGTGTTGCAAACGATGCTGGCAAAGGCTGACGAATACCAGGATAGAGAGCGAATCGGTTTGAATGCCCATTCGCATCAGCAAAAAGGAAATCCAGCTGCACAGCTCCCAGAGGGCGAGTGCTATCACCTATCAGGATATTATTGGCATTAAACGAACCGGAAAATTCGTCAAACCCCAACAGCAGATGGTCGGGCATAACATCAAAAGTGAAATTATCGAGCGTAAGTTCACCGTTAAAGTCACCCATATAGAGCGAGTTGCCGTCATCGGTAAAACGAACATAGTTAGCCGGGTCATTCAGAATAGAGATATGGGCATCCAGCGAAACACCTTCACTACCGGAGCGGCCTCCCGCATAAATCTGAGCATCACCACTCAGCGCCAGGCTGCCGGCCAGGGTACCCAGAGACACGCCACCCAGCTTCACGCCACCAGTAGAAAAGCTGTAACTCAGCTGATCCATGGTTATATTCAGCCCTTCACGCACGCCATCATTTGCCAGGCCAATACCCAGCATTGCGATATTGGCATCGTATCCAATGTCATCAAAACTGACGGAATAACCATTAGTCGTCCAGATCAGTTCGGCATCGCTGATCGACGTCTGAAAACTACCTTCAACATAATTATTAATATCGCTGGCAGCACCAACCGTAATTGTGCTGTCTGCGGTATAGTTCAGGCGGAACTGACCAAAACTCGCAGCCGAATCATTAACGCGAATGGCACCGATGCTTAGAGACGCCGGCTCCTGTGTCGACACAATGGTCATCGAGCCATCCGCGCTAACATCGATGACCTGCTTGAGCAATGTATTCTGAGTGATATCGGCCTGACTACCACGCTCAATATTCTGAAACTGCAGTGCATTACCGTCTTCCGTATAAGAAACATCTCCGATAAGGATATGCGCAGCTGTCTCCAGCGTTACGCCAGCCTGGGCATTGATATTCTGCAGCTGTGAGTCATCCATTGATACCAGACCGGCAAAAGCCATGGTCGGCATTCCGGCGACTGTGAATATGAGTTTCTTCATCACGGCGTCCCCGTCGGATATACCAGCAAATTACCCTGAAGATTCGCCTGACCGTTTATATTCAGAGTGAAAATATCGGTCTGCTGAAAACCCACATCCGTCGGTCGTGGACTATTGCTGTTCGCCACGGTCAATGACACATTCTCATAATCCAGAGTATTCGGCAGTCCAACCTCCAGCACTTCGCTATTGAACTGAGCGCCATCACCAACAAAGCCGCTGTTAATAGTACGGGTTTTGAGAGTTAACCCTTCGAAGGAAAAACGCCCGCGAATATTATCCAGCACAAACCAGCCGGTAGAAGAAGAACCTGTGTTTACGGCAATACGAGCACCACACTTGGAGTCAGTCGAAGCTGCCGTACAATTCGACTGCCAGGCAGCAGGTCCATCACTGTTGAGTGGACCGCCATTTTCGTTAATGGTGAGGTCGCCAGACAGATAAACACCACCCTGGCCAGTAACGGTATCAAGATCATCGTTAGACATCGGCTCAAGGGCAAAGCCTGTGACAGGAGACGCAAGAAGCAATAATAATGAACGGTTAATCGCTTTCATCAAAGATCCCTGCTTGTTGCTCGCAGATACTGAATCTGCAGATTCGACACAGTTGCAGAGCCAAAATCACTACCGCCGACAGACACGTTTTCGATGTAAATATCTGTCCTTGGACCATTAGCATAGAAGTCCTGATAGAAGGCGTTGGTTTTACCTTCGATACTTCCGACTTCAATCGTAAAGTTACCATCAGACTCAACCTCGAAAGTTACCGGCTGTTCCTCACCATAACCAAGCTGACTTTCGAGGACAAAATTATGAAACTGAACACTGTCTCCGCAGTTATTTCCATTAGCATCACAGGCAAAAAACAGAAGGTCCTGTGCATAGAAATTAAATTCGAGATTACCAACCATCTCATTATTGTCACCCCATAAGCGCAGAAAAGAGCCGTCTGTTGCAACGCCTTGAGCATGCGCTTCCAGAGACTGCGCCCTTACACCATTTTCCATAAGGTCATAGCGAATACCGAAATCTGCACGTTCTGAAGCCCGACTACTCAGCGCAGCGAGGTCTACTCCAGACACAGAATCAACACGGCGCCCTGTGGCTGTTTGTTCTCCCGGGTAACGACTCTCTGTGCGCTGCTCCATATTAAAGTCGAGCAGGCTGTATGGCTTCTCTGTAGAGTTACCAGCAAACCGCTGCGGAGTAGCAAACTCAAACACTGCTTTACCAGCGATACCAATATCATCGCCATCAAGAAGTTCCAGGTTATACGGATACAATAGACGACCGAGGTTAACCGGGTTACCGATAACATTGGTACCGAGATTACTGCCGGAACCTGCGATATAGAATTGGGACACGCTCAGCACAACATCATCACCAGCAGAGTTAGTCAGACCAGTAATATCGAGTCGGTTACCTGTTGCGACATCTGCCCCGGCTTCAAAAGCAAAGTCCTCCAGCATAAATCCTATGCCCTCACCTTTTACCTCTCCCAGCGCCTCGTCACTCAGACTAGTCAGCTCCGCCTGAGCAACATTCGTGTAGCCCACCAGACCAGTGGCAAGCACAATCAGAATCAAGTACTTGTCAGTCATAATATGGATCCAGGAATTTAGTACGAATTCTCTCGGTACCGTTAAAAGCCTCAGGGAAGCTGGTACGGATGCCGCCATTAGGTATATTCATGAAGGCGCCGGATGTTGTCGGAGTACCCTGGCCATTATCAATCCAGCTGATCGACTTTGATTGAAAAGAAATAAACATACCTGACGCATATTCGCCGGTATCGACATTACCGATATCAAGAGTTCGGTAGTTACTCAGAGGAAAGCAGGTTTGCGTACTCAGCAGATCACAGTTATCAGATTGAAAAATCCCAAGCAGAAAATTCGTAAACGAGCTGGAGCTGGGAATAGAAAGCGTTGATCCATTCGTCATACCAATATGGGTAGCGCGAATGGGATCGGCCTGGCCATTATTAGGGTTCACCAGCACTGCCTGAGCTGAAAACTCATCGTTGCCCCATGCGCCACTCACCAGCCCCTTTGCTCCCGCACAAATGAGATCGTACCAGGCACAATCCATCTGTGTAGCGAGATAACTGCCCTGACCATATAGTGCGACCTCAATATTCCCGGTAAGTGATTCGATATTTCCACTCAACTTACCAAATGCTTCGGTAAAGCCGAGACGAACACCAACCAGCTGCTCTTTCCCATTAACCGTTTCAAAGGCCAACTCAAAGAACGGGTCGTGAATAGAAAATGGATTCAGGGTTCCGTCATTGTTAACGCTACCCAAGGCAAAATCATTGATACGAATATCAGAAGAACCTGCAGCCTCTCCGGCGCGTTCATAGCGTCCAAGCTCTACCAGGTCTGCATTAATAGACAGATCCACATCCATACCGAAAGTGAATTTGGTAAAGCTAACGGAACCGGCGTAGTCACGGTCGATCTGCAAAAATGCCTGCCCAGTCTGGTTGCTCAGCTCATCATCAGACAAAGCTTGAAGAGCAGCATGTGAGTACACAGAGCAGACAGTCATCAATAAAAGCGCTACAAAAGCTTTCATCGCGTTGTCCTGGTGAGAGGCTACCTGACAGTGGATTCCTGATATTGGAAACAGAATATCTGTCGGCCGCACGTTTTTTATTATTGGTAAAGCTTACTTCAAGAAATGGAGGGGGGACATAAATATTTATGGCACAGATGTACAGCTAAATGCGCTATTAACAAAACACTTGTACCAATAATTAACGGCATATAGTTATTTGTTAGTAAAAAGTTACCTCGCGTATCAGTACGCCACAAATACTGGCCTGATTATTCCTAATCAACTATCAAAACAACCACTTAGGTCTAATTTAAGAGCCAATAAGCATATAGAAAAGAGTGTGACTTTCGTGCCTTGAAGATATGGACACAATAACTCGCCTCACAATAAATGCACGTTAGTACCATTAACTACTTGCGAATTATTTAACCTATATTTACATGAATATTCGCCTGCACTTTGCATCGTAAATAATGGTTTTAGGCTGCAAGAGGATGGCTTCTTCGCTGGCAGCTGGATGAACATATCGTTTCCGGCCCTCTGGACGACCTGGCAGCCGATGCCGCTTATGCCGACCTGTCTCTGTCAGCCGGCGCTCAGTTGCAACTGCAGCACAACACCGAGCAAATCCTCCTTGCATTTGTCTTTGAAGGCCGCCTGGACAGTGTTCCGGAAGCGCCAGAAAAATCCATACTGGTTTTCCCTAAAGGCTCCAGCGTTCGGTTAAGCAGCGCTCAGGGCGCTCGGATGATACTGTTGCGCGGCACGCCGATTGGCGAGAAGGTGGTTCATTATGGACCGTTCGTGATGAACAGTATCGAAGAGATCAATCAGGCGATTTCCGACTACAACAGCGGTAACTTCTGATTAACAACTCGATCAAACCCCAAGCCCTGCGAGTCGTATGCAGGGTTTTTGTTTTTACGGGTATTCGGTTTTCTGAGAAGCAGAAAAAGAAAAACCCCCGACTGCGTAAGCAATCGGGGGTTTTGGATAAGAGCTTGACGATGACCTACTCTCACATGGGGACTCCCCACACTACCATCGGCGATGCTGCGTTTCACTTCTGAGTTCGGAATGGATTCAGGTGGTTCCACAGCTCTATTGTCGTCAAGCAAACCTGTATGAAGCGTTGTTGTCTTACACTGCCGCTTGGCACTGCAACGTGACTTCAAATAAGGTTGGATACATGAGTATTGAAATTCTCTGGCGAACCGGCGATTGCCTGGTCGTATTTGATTAACTTAGGCTTGTTAACAACCAAAGTTTGGGTGTTATATGGTCAAGCCTCACGGGCAATTAGTA
>NZ_JAEDAH010000004.1 GCF_020320395.1 Thalassolituus marinus
GTTCCCCTGGTAGGCAGTAGGCACTGCGGATTTAAAAGTCGTTTATAGAAAACAGATACCTTTAAAACTGTGGGACAGCAGTGGGCGACTGCCGGCTTTTTTTGTTACTGCGTATGTGAGTAAAAGAGCGCCTGCTCAATCATACTGTCAGGCTCACTCAACAACAGCCCGGTCATGCCGGTGAACTCGGAAGGCAGTGGTACGCCCAGGGTAAGCTTTTGCTCTTCGAGACGCGCAAAGTCGATATCACTTAAGGTCTCTGCACTGCTGATTCCCGCATCACCATCACTGTCCGTCAGTGTCACCACCATTGCCAGATGTTCGCTGATAATCGAGCCGAGAGTCATTCCCTGCATCTGTACATCGATTTCACCGTGATAAGCCTCCGGCATCACATACCACAGATTAATCCGGCCTGAGTTTCTGCTGACCAGTAGTTGTGTATTACAGCCTGCCAGTTCCATCAGTGTGTCGTCGCCATCGCTAATAATCAGACGCGCACCATGATCAGTATGCAAAGGAATCAGTTCATTCTCCCCGACAATCGGAATAACACCATCGCCAACACGGTAGTCGAAAGTAAGCTGACTGATGGCGTCCATAGCCGAATGATAGACCTGTGCCGCTGGCTGTTCGTCGCCAGGCTCCAACGCCGGATTTTCAATGTGTACCAGCTCGCCTGAGCCGCTACCATTGAAATACTGAGTGGCAATATCAGGCAGACAAATCGCTACATCCAGGCCGCCTGTCAGTGGACTCAGCAACAGGCTGACGGTGGTCGTACTGTCAGCCGTTACCTGAGCACTGCCACTACCGGTTGCAATCAGATCCTCACCGTCATAAACCGCTACGCTGATACTGTAGCTACCCAGCGGTAATTCAGAAAAGCTCACAGCAGCCGTCTGCTCGGTAATGCCCGCGGTTAATTGGCGCTCCAGCAGATCGTTGAAAACCCTCACCTCCACGCGAGAGGCGGAGACACCGGCATTCAGCGCAGCGCTGACATCAACGGTAAACGCCAGCGTTTTCGTTGCTTCGGTGCTTATCGGATTTTCTGGCGTCAGCTGAATGTCAGACTGCAGCTGGTTTTAGCTACCATCTCCCCCACAGCCCGCCAGGGCTGATGCCAGTGCCAGTACAGAGGTACAACGCAGTGATTTGTGCATACGATTTCCTTATTCTTATTAGCGTACGGAGCAAAATTTTCTGCCCTTTGGGAAATCTATCAACAAGGTACCATGGTGCCAGTTAAATAATTCCATCCTGATGCTTACGGCTTAACCCGTGTATGCTGAATGGCCTCTGCGTAAACACGGCATGCCTTAAAGAAGACAGGAAAAGGTTTGAGGAATTCTGGTAACAAACCAGAACACACACTGATGGTATAAAGATGTAATAACTACCAGAACAGCGGCGGCCCTATGGCAACATCCACGGACAAGGCAAACGACACATCGGCTATAGCCGAAAGCATCTTCAAAGTCAGAACCACCTTCTTTTACGCCTGGCTTACCCTGGTTACGCTCATCTGGTTTATTCCCAGCTTTACCATTGGTATCTTCCTGCCGCTGAAAGCACGCAACTATTTCGTCATGGTAATTCCCTGCCAGATCACCATATGGGGGTTACGCCTGCTGTGTGGCATACGCTGCGAGGTCGAGGGGCGCGAACACATTCCCAGCGATGGCCGTGGCTATGTTTTACTGAGCAAACACCAGAGCACCTGGGAAACCTTTTTTCTGCCAACCCTGATTGCACCGCATGTGCAGGTGGTGAAAAAGGAGCTGTTTTATCTCCCCCTGTTCGGCTGGATGCTGAACCTGATTCACCCGATTTTCATTGATCGTACGCATCGCACCAGCGCCCTGAAACAGGTGATCTCACAGGGCTCCGACCGGCTGCACAGTGGCATACACGTACTGGTCTTTCCCGAGGGCACACGCGTTGCCCCCGGCAAACGTAAAACCTTTTCCAAAGGCGGAGCGATGCTGGCAACCAAAGCCGGGGCACCAGTACTGGCCATTGCCCATAACTCAGGTGAGTGCTGGCCAAATGACTCCTGGGTAAAACGTCCGGGTACCATTCGCCTGGTGATCAGTGCACCTGTAGAGCCAGATGCAGAGCTGACCACCGCCGAACTGAGTACACTGACCGAAAACTGGATTAACAGTCAGGTCGACCGTATCTCGGCGACCCCTTTCACTGGTGAGTTGGTCGCGGCTGACAGCAGTGGCAAACGCTTCTAGCCCAGACAGTCAGCAAGGAAACTAGAGCCCGTCGCTGCCAGTAAGCAGGCCTGTCAGGGCTCTGACCCGCAACCATTCTGATGAATCAAACTGCGCTGCCAGCAAGCGCTGATAAGCCTGCTCGGCATCTGCTCCTTCCAGACCGGCTTCTTTAACCTGCGCAATATCGCGTCGAAAATTGTCCAGTCGCTGTTGCCAGTTCGCACGCTGACTGTCCAGTTGCGACAGGCGCTGAGCCGCTTCTCCTCCAACCAGCTGTGCACGTTGCTCATAGCGCTGTGCAGCCGATAAGTCAGAACGATCAATGGCCAATAACCGCTGCTGCTGTTGATCCTTGTATTGCTGAAGACGGGTCGCCTCTGGCAGCCCGGCCTGCAAATTAAGCAGCGCCTGCTGTCGGACATCATCCGCTATATCCGATGCCATGAGGGCAGCCCTCTCCAGCGTGTAGTTATCCAGTCTGCGGTCAAAAGCAAACAGTATCCCGGCAACATCAGGTCCGAGAATCTGGTCCTGCAGCGCAACCAGCGCGCGCTGGCGATCCTGCAGCAGCGCCAGGTACTCTCCCTGACTGACGTCATCCGGTGGCGGATATTCCTGATCCAGTGAGCTGAGCGCCTGCCTGTAAGACAGGTAGTCGGCAAAGATAGTCTGCGCCTGCTGCAACGCCTGCCCCTGCAGCTGAGCAGCCAGCGCCTGTTGCACGCGCGCAGAAACATCCTGCAGGCTATCCGGCCCAAGGTCCTGCAGGTAGTAATCAAACAGATCACGCAGTGCCGCTGTTATCTGAAGTTCATTATTCAGACTGAGCAGCTGCACACCATGCCCCTCAGAGGTCGCCTGTGTGGCAGCCAGGGGAATACTTACAGCATTGCTACCCAGCTCCACTTCTTCCTGGTCTGTAACGGTAATCGATGTACCGGGCCGCAGCAGCCCGGTGGCAACAATCGCCAGCAACAGAGTGCCTGCAAAGTAAGGTAAATACTTACTCACAATCCGGCTTGCTTCAGGCGATTAGCATGTGTGCGGTATAAGCTGAGCGGATCGGTACTGGTCAGAGAATGCAGACCCAGCACCTGGTTTATAAGGTCGCCATGGTTCATCGCATAGTCATCGCGAATGACTTTACCGAAATGACTTGAGCAGCGACCAGTAATGCCATCATTCTTTTCGCCGCCATGCAGAAGACCGGTTGTCGCAAACAGGTAGTCCAGAGGGTCAAGAATATTGGTAAATGGCTGCGCTCCCGCCCAGGAGTAAAGACGAATACTATGCCCCTGCAGCGTTACACTGGCAGCTCCCTCACCACAGCTGGTTGCAGGTAAACCAGCAGGAAAAGCGCGGTTAAATGCCTGTGCGCCCTCACGGGTAAACTCACGGGTTAATGAGCGCGCATCACCGGTTCCGACACTGTCGCCGGACAGGCGGTCAATCAGGCTACCGACTGCGTTTACTACGGTTTCAAACAGACCGCCCTGTAATGTTCCCTCCGCGAATACCCCGTTCAGAACATCCGCAACAGGTGCGCCCTGGTGAGGCGACCCCATCGTCGTCACCGATGCCACCAGATCAGGCCGTACATTCATCACGTAGCGCGATGTCAGCCCTCCCTGGCTATGAGCGATAAGGTTAAATTTTTCAATACCCGGATGGGTAGCGCGGATGTTGTCCAGTTCAGCGATCAACTGCTCGCCGCGACTGACAGAATCATTAAAGGCATTGATGTGCGCTGTGAACACCGTTGCACCTTCTGCTTCCAGCTTATCCGCAATCTTGTACCAGTAATCCACACCAGCGATGGAATCGAACGCCAGAATACCCTGCACCAGCATGACCGGATAGCGGGTCTGAGTGTAACCAGTCGCCGGAGAAGTCGACATGGCCAGAGAACTGCCACTGAACAGCGAGGAAGTCAGAAGAAGAGCACAGGAGAGCAGGCCCGAGGCGAGCTTAGACATAGTGAGTACCATTGTTGTTATTGTTAGACGCCCATTATAGGAATCTGTATAGGCCATCGCGCATGCCATTTCAGGCCACTATTGCCATATTGGAACGTCAGTACGTCTATTCAGGAAATATATCTGAGGTCGTTGACTCAGTCTGCTCGGCTATCAGATGGGCGATCTTTAGCGTGCGGAGTCACAAAGGAAATAAAATTCAGTGAATTTCTGATGCAGTGGAACTTTCCTGCACACTGATATTCAAAGTACTTAGTGAGCACATATACCGTCAGGTTATCGTTTCTTGCTTTCCTTCGTTAAGTCCAACTCTCTCCAAGATCCCGGACTTCTTTAAGCCGCTGTTATTACAGCGGCTTTTTTTATGCCCAAATAAAAAGCCCCACTTACATCTGTAAGCGGGGCTATCATTTCGCCTCTCACTGAGAGTCGTGTTCCACGTGGAACACTCTCTCAGCTAAACGTTAAACCGGATCAGAAATCCAGGTTCGCTACGTTCAGTGCGTTGGCTTCGATAAACGCACGACGCGGTTCAACGTCATCACCCATCAGGGTGGTAAACATCTTATCGGCGCCGATGGCGTCTTCGATGCTAACGCGCAGCATACGGCGGGTTGCCGGGTCCATAGTGGTTTCCCATAACTGCTCAGGGTTCATCTCACCCAGACCTTTATAGCGCTGGATGTTGAAGCCTTTCTTGGCTTCGTTCAGCAACCACTGGATGGTGTCCCAGAAGTCCTCAATCACGTGTACACGTTCACCACGCTGAATATAGGCGCCATCTTCCAGAGTCGCTGCCAGTTTCTCGCTCATAGTGGCCAGCTTGTTGTAGCCAGAGCCAGCAAAGAAATCCGCATCGAGGTAGAACTCTTTCGGAATACCGTGAGTGATCACTTTCACCAGCACTTTGTTGCTGTTGTGCTCAGCGTCGGATACAACTTCAATATGGAAGTGGCTACCACTACGGCCGGCATCAGGCAGTGTCTCACGCAACTTAGAGGTCCATGCTTCTGCCGCTGCTTTATCAGCCAGAGACTCCGCGTTCATACGCGGCAGCGTAAGCAGTTGATGCAGCACTTCACGTGGCAGCATATTGGCCATACGGCTGACGGTATCCTGTGCTGCACGGTAGTCTGCAACCAGCTCAGCGAAGGATTCATCAGTGATGCTTGGCGCGTCTGCAGACGGATGAAGTGCGGCTTTATCCAGTGCAACATGGGTAAGGTAAGCTTCCATCGCTTCCTCATCCTTAATGTACTGCTCCTGCTTGCCACGCTTGATTTTGTACAGCGGTGGCTGCGCAATAAAGATATGGCCACGCTCGATGATTTCCGGCATCTGACGGAAGAAGAAGGTCAACAGCAGCGTACGAATGTGCGCACCGTCGACGTCCGCATCGGTCATGATGATGATGCTGTGATAACGCAGTTTATCCGGATTGAACTCTTCACGACCGATACCACAACCCAACGCGGTGATCAGAGTGCCAACTTCAGCCGATGACAGCATCTTGTCGAAGCGAGCTTTTTCTACGTTCAGAATCTTACCTTTCAGCGGCAGAATTGCCTGAGTCCGGCGGTCACGACCCTGCTTTGCAGAACCGCCCGCGGAGTCACCTTCCACCAGGTAAATTTCAGACATGGCAGGATCTTTTTCCTGACAGTCAGCAAGCTTGCCCGGCAGGCCAGCGATATCCAGAGCACCCTTACGACGGGTCATTTCACGCGCCTTACGGGCAGCTTCACGAGCACGTGCAGCATCGATCATCTTACCAACCAGGTCTTTCGCCTGCTGTGGGTTTTCCAGCAGGTAATCGGAGAACAGACGACCCATTTCCTGCTCAACAGCAGGCTTCACTTCACTGGACACCAGCTTGTCTTTAGTCTGCGAGCTGAACTTAGGGTCCGGCACTTTAACCGAGATAATCGCTGTCAGGCCTTCACGGGCATCGTCACCGGTGGTGGCGATTTTCGCTTTCTTGGCCAGGCCTTCTTTCTCGATATAGGTGTTCAGGCTGCGAGTCAGTGCGGCACGGAAACCCGCAAGGTGAGTACCACCATCGCGCTGCGGGATGTTGTTGGTATAGCAATGGATGTTTTCCTGGAAGCTGTCGTTCCACTGCATCGCCACTTCAACCGAGATGCCATCTTCACGCTCAGCGTTAAAGTGGAACACCTCGTTAATCGCATTCTTGCCTTCGTTCAGGTAGCCAACAAAAGACGCCAGACCACCTTCAAATTCGAATACATCTTCTTTGTCAGCAACACGCTCATCTTTCAGGTGAATACGAACACCTGAGTTCAGGAACGACAGTTCACGCAGACGCTTGGCCAGATAATCGTAGCTGAATACAGTTTTGGTGAAGGTTTCCTTGGATGGCAGGAAACGCACGCTGGTACCTGTGGTATCGGTAACACCGACTTCTTTCAGCGGGTAATCCGGCACACCGTGGGTGTATTCCTGCTCGTATACCTTACCGCCACGACGAATGGTCAGTTTCAGCTTTTCTGACAGTGCGTTTACCACCGAAACACCTACACCGTGCAGACCACCGGAAACCTTATAGGAATTGTCGTCGAACTTACCGCCGGCATGCAGCACAGTCAGGATAACCTCGGCTGCAGACACGCCCTCTTCAGGGTGCAGTTCAGTCGGAATACCACGACCGTTATCGCCAACCGATACAGAGTTATCTTCGTGGATAACCACGTCGACCTGATCGCAGTGGCCCGCCAGGGCTTCGTCGATGGAGTTATCCACCACCTCGAACACCATGTGGTGCAGACCGGTACCATCGTCGGTATCCCCGATGTACATACCCGGGCGTTTGCGTACGGCATCCAGGCCCTTCAGGACCTTAATACTCGACGAGTCGTAACTCTGCTCACTCATTCGGTGTTCCTCTTAATATTCTTTGCGTCGCGGGCTATTCCGCTTCAGCCCGCTTTCGAGCCTACAGATAAGGCGACAGTGTCTTATTGTCAGAAGCTTTCCTGGTTGACGCACCCATGTTCCACGTGGAACAAACAGGCATCTTCCGGCTTCCAGATATCTGTCAGTTTTTCTTTATCAATGCTCGTGATGAAGACCTGACATTTTAAATCTTCCAGCAGCTTGCATAAAGCAAAACGGTGTTTTTCGTCCAGTTCTGATGCAAGATCATCAACTAAGTAGATGGTTCTCCGACCACTCTCCTGCTGGAACATTGCCCCCTGGGCAATTTTCAAAGCCGCCACGACCGTTTTTTGCTGACCCCGGCTAAGAATCTCGGCAGCAGGCTGCTTGTCCACCTTTATACGCAGCTCTGCGCGATGAGGCCCTGCCTGGGTATAGCCAAGCACCATATCACGCTCCTGCTGACGCTCCAGGACATCTGCAAGCTCCGAATCCTTATCCCAGCCAGGGTAATAAGCGAGTTGCACTTTGGTATCCGGGTCGAGGGCAGCTAAGATTCGTTCAAACTCCGGTTTAAAGCGTTTTAGGTAATCTCGCCGATACTGATCGATCACCAATGCGCTCTCGATAAAGCCTTTGGTCCATACCGACAACCATTCATCTTCCTTTTGCTTAAGCACGGAGTTGCGCTGTTTAAGCTGCTTGCGGAACGTCTTCCACTGTTCCATGAAGGAATGTTCCACGTGGAACACTCCCCAGTCGATAAACTGGCGTCGTTCTTCCGGAGAACCCGACAATAACCTGAACGTGGTTGGATCAATCACCTGCACCGGTAACCAATGAGAGGCCTCTGCTTGGGAAGTCAGTACTGAACCATTCAGCTTAAGCAAATGATCGCCACCTTTAAGACGCAAGCTATCGAGGTGGCATTCGCCAAGACTTTCATCCTCGACATTCATTTCAATCTCAATGCGATCAGCATCGTGAGTCAGCACATGCTTAAGCTGAGAGGTACGGAACGATTTGCCAGCCGCCACCAATACGATGGATTCAAGGATGCTGGTCTTACCCGAACCATTGGGTCCGTAGATGAAATTCACACCGGAGTGAAGAGAAAGGTCCAGCGGCTGCAGATTACGCACGCCGCTGACTTTAAGCTGCCGGATTGGCATAGAGACTTCTCATAAGAAGGACACCTGAGGAAAACGTCCTCGAGGCAGCCATCGCAAGGCGGCAACAGGTGAATAAGCGCAGTTTATGACTTTATAAATGAGCATTATGAACCTGTTCTTAACAACGCGATGGCAACGCAGATAGTTTTACCTGATCTACCCCTTAACTACAGGCGCATCGGCATAACAACATACATGGCATCGCCACCTTCAGGCTCTTCCAGCAGTGCGCTGCTGTTAGGGTCAGACAGGGTCATTTTAACCAGCTGTGTATCGAGAACACCCATTACATCCTGCAGGTAGGAGACGTTGAAACCCATTTCCATGGCATCGCCGGCGTACTGTACCGCCAGTGATTCTTCTGCTTCTTCCTGCTCCGGGTTATTCGCGAATACCTTAACCAGATCCTGCTCCAGTACCATACGCACACCACGGTACTTCTCGTTGGAGAGAATCGCAGTACGGTTGAATACCTGACGCAGCTCGGTACGATCGGCCAGCATCACGTTGCTGCCGTTCTTCGGAATAACTCGGTTGTAATCCGGGAACTTGCCATCCACCAGTTTCGAGGTGAAAGTGAAGTTATCGGTACGGGCACGCAGATGATTGGTGCTCAGCGACAGGCTGACACTGGATTCAGGGTCTGTCAGCAGCTTAGCCAGCTCCAGCACGCCTTTACGCGGCAAAATGATCTGCTGTGCTGTGTCAGGACCAGAAATAGCAACGTTACAGGTTGCCAGGCGGTGACCGTCAGTTGAAACCGTACGCAGAGAGTTTGGTGTTACCTCGAACAGCATACCGTTCAGGTAGTAACGAACATCCTGCTGAGCCATAGCAAAACTGGTGCGATCAATCACGCGACGCAGCGCAGATTGCTCCAGAGCAAAGCTCTGCTCACCGGCAATGTTTTCTACGTTCGGGAATTCGGTGGCTGGCAAAGTCGACAGAGTGAAACGCGAGCGACCAGAGCGGACGTTCACACGCTGCTCTTCCTGCTCGACTTCAATCTGGGCACCATCCGGCAATGAGCGGCAGATATCCATCAGCTTCTTAGCTGGTACCGTAATCTCACCTTCCTGGCCAACTTCGTCCAGCGTAACGCGTCCGACCAGTTCGACTTCCAGATCCGTACCAGTCAGCGACAGCTGCTGGCCTTCTACCTCAAGCAGTACGTTTGAGAGTACTGGCAGTGTCTGGCGCTTTTCTACTACACCGGCCACCAACTGCAGAGGACGAAGCAGGGCTTCCCTAGAGATAACGAATTTCATGGTTCTCCACTCTGGTCCTGGGCGAGTTCATTCTGAACAGCGCCTCTGATTGCGTTAAATCGTAAATTGTCTGGTCTTTCCGACTGATAAATCAGCCAGATCAGGTTGTCAGCGAGCGCAGGAGATTTTTGTAGTCTTCCCGCACATCGGCTGTTGTTTCCTGTAATTCTTTAATCTTGCGGCACGCATGCAGAACTGTTGTATGGTCACGACCACCAAACGCGTCACCGATTTCCGGCAAACTGTGGTTCGTCAGTTCCTTGCTCAGAGCCATCGCCACCTGACGTGGACGGGCAATCGAGCGGGTGCGGCGCTTAGATAATAAATCAGCCATCTTGATTTTGTAATACTCAGCCACAATTCGCTGAATATTGTCGATGCTGACCTGTTTATCCTGCAACGCGAGCAGATCTTTTAACGATTCCTTAATAAAAGGAAGCGTGATTTCGCTGCCGGTAAAATGTGCGTTGGCGACAACACGCTTAAGCGCACCTTCTAACTCGCGCACATTGGAGCGAATTTTCTGAGCTATAAAGAAAGCAGCGTCATCCGGCAGGTTAACGCCTGTCTGCTCTGCCTTCTTCATTAAGATAGCAACCCGGGTTTCCAGCTCCGGCGGCTCAACGGCCACCGTCAGGCCCCAACCAAAACGACTTTTCAGTCGCTCTTCAAGGCCGTTAATTTCTTTCGGGTAACGATCGCAGGTCAGAATCATCTGCTGACCACCTTCAAGCAGCGCATTAAAGGTGTGAAAAAACTCTTCCTGGGAACGCTCTTTACCGGCAAAGAACTGAATGTCATCAATCAGCAGCGCATCGAGGCCACGATAGAAGCGCTTGAATTCATTAATCGCATTCAGTTGCAGGGCTTTTACCATGTCCTGCACGAAGCGCTCTGAATGTACGTAGAGCACTTTGGCGTTCGGGTTCTTGCTTTGCAGGTAGTTACCCACAGCGTGCATAAGGTGCGTCTTACCCAGACCCACACCACCATATATAAAGAGTGGGTTGTAAGAGCCACCGGCATTCTCCGCAACCTGACGTGCAGCCGCATGAGCCAGCTGGTTCGATTTACCTTCAACAAAGGTTTTAAAGGTAAACGAAGGATTAAGGAAACTCTGGTGCTGCAAACCCCCTTCTACCTGCACTTCACGCTTAGGGCGCACTGGTGCAGGCGCTGGTTCATTGAAACCGGAAGTAAATGAAGGAGCAGCAGGTGCTGGCGTGTTCGCCATAAAAGACGCATCAGCAAAGCCAGCATCATCAAAGGTGATTTGCTCAGGCTCATGCCTTGGTGCAGCAAAACTGATGTTTCCTGCTGGCGCTGAAGGCTGTGGACGAGGTGGCGGGTTCACCGGGCGGCTGACATCAGGGCGCTGAAACATCGGTTGTGCTTCACCGACAGCAAGCTCTATATGGGTAATACGGCCACCATTCAGATCAGACAGAATTTCCTGAATGCGCTGCAGGTATTTATCTTTGACCCAGTCTTTTACAAAACGGTTAGGCGCACTGACAACCAGCTGACCGCTGTCATCATTCGCCACCAATGGACGAATCCAGGTGTTGTACTGTTGAGCCGGAAGTTCATGCTGAAGTTGTCCCAGGCATTCCTGCCACAGTGCTGTGAGTGCCACTAGAGTCTGTCCACTGTCGAATTTCAAACGAGCCGCACATTCTAACTGAGCCGGGACAGGTTATCCACAGAAAGTCCTTTGAGTGAGCATCAAGGATAACTTTGTGGATAAACTACCGGGTTTCTTCCGGACAGAATTGTGGAAAAGTCTCTGTTTCATTCAAACGTCTGTTTCATTCACATTTCATCCCGAGCTTACTGACGTCTGTTCAATAGCATTCCAGCAGGAAACCCATAGACTTATGATTCCAGCAAACCATTGATTTTTATAGATTTTTTGCGGTTATGCACAGATAAGGCCTGACTAATACATAAAAATAACGAACTTCTCTCCTTTCTTTCCTCAATACATATTCATAAGTATTTCAGTCAGTAAGATCCCAATGTGAAAAAACCTGAAATTCATTCAGAAACCAACATGAAAAATCACTGCAAATACGGCGTTGCTATTACTGGTGGTTTCTCATACAATTCACGCCCTTAAAAATTTGCCCCTATTCACTTAACTGGGTGACAGTGATATGAAACGTACTTTTCAACCAAGCGTACTGAAGCGTAAGCGTACTCACGGTTTCCGTGCTCGCATGGCTACCAAAAACGGTCGTCAGGTTCTGGCTCGTCGTCGTGCTAAAGGCCGTCACAGTCTGACTGTTTAACTGATCATCTGACGCTGCGTAGTTTTATTGATGTCAGAGATCGCGTTTCCCCGCACAGCGAGAATTCTCAAACCTGCGGAATTCAAACGCGTTTTTGACAACACTGAACTGCGCGGCAGTTCGCCTCACCTTCTGGTGCTGGCAACGTCGAATGAGCAGGACCAGGCCAGACTCGGCTTCGTGCTGGCTAAAAAGCAGATCAAACGGGCTGTAGACCGCAACCGGATCAAACGATTGATTCGGGAATCTTTTCGCCATCGTCAGAATGAGATGGCGTCCCTGGATTTTGTGGTTCTGGCCCGCTCTGGTCTCGCCGAACTGGACAACCAGCAAATTCGTGAGATGATTGACGGCCTTTGGTTCAGATTGAAGCGCCCATCTAATGACAGACAAGCAAAAGGCAACCGAAACAACCGCCGCAAAACCCGGCGCTAAAGTGTTGTTGTCGCTTATCTCTGTCTATCGCTACGCAATCAGCCCTTTACTTCCCAGCCGTTGTCGCTATTTCCCTACCTGTTCTGCTTACGCTGAAGAAGCAATACGCCGTTATGGTGCTTTGCGCGGTGGTCATTTAGCTGTAAAACGGTTACTCCGGTGCCATCCCTGGGGCTCCCACGGTGTGGATCCGGTACCTGATTTACCCAACCATTCCTCTCATTGTTGTCAACGGAAACCCTAATCATGGATATCCGCCGCACGGTCATTTTTATTGGCTTGGCCATTAGCTCGTATTTCCTCATCCTTGCCTGGAACGACGACTACGGTCAGAAACCTCAGTCTCAGGCAACGACTGCTGAATCCACTGTTATTACCCCTGATCTTCCTGATACCACTGATGCAGCATTACCTGCGTCCAGCGATGCTCCTCAGGTAGCAGGCAGTGAACCGGTTGTGGCTCAGGCCAGTGGTGAACTGATCCGCGTCGAGACTGACGTACTGAAGCTGGTGATCGACCCGCGTGGTGGTGAAGTAGCGGAAGTTAAGTTGCCGGCTTATCCGGTTGCTGTTGATCAGAAAGATGTGCCTTTCACTCTGATGGAGCGCTCTCAGACACGTACTTACGTGGCACAGAGTGGTCTGCTGGGTACTGACGGAACTGATAATCAGGGTCCGGCGCTGTACAGCAGCGAAGCAACCGCTTACACACTGGAAGAGGGTCAGGACGAACTGAAAGTTGTTCTGACCACTCAGACTGACAAAGCGATTGTGGAAAAGGTGTTCACCTTCCGTCGCGGCGACTATCTGATGGATATCAGCTTCAATGTGAAAAACACCTCGGCTGAAGCCTGGAATGGTGTTTTTTATGCGCAGCTGAAGCGTGATGGCTCAGGTGATCCATCGGCAGCGAACAATATGGGGATGTCTGCTTACCTGGGTGCTGCTCTGACGACTTCAGAAACGCGCTACGAAAAAGTAACCTTCGACGATCTGGAAGACTCTCAGTACAAGAGTGTTCAGACTGGCGGTTGGGCAGCGATTCTGCAGCACTACTTCCTGGCGGCCTGGGTGCCAGCTAAAGAAGAACAGCACACCTACAATGGTCGCTTCGTTAAAGGCAACTACATCTTTGGCTTCTATGACAACGTAACCAGCATCGCACCGGGTGAAAGTGCGACTATGGGTGCGAGCCTGTATGTCGGTCCTAAGATCCAGGATCGTCTGGCGGAGATTGCTGAAAACCTCGATCTGACTGTCGACTACGGCTGGTTGTGGTTTATCGCTCAGCCTCTGTTCTGGCTGCTGGGCTTCTTCCATGGCCTGGTTGGTAACTGGGGTGTGGCAATTATCCTGCTGACTGTGCTGATTAAGGCGGCGTTCTTCAAGCTGTCTGCAACGTCTTACCGCTCGATGGCCAACATGCGTAAAGTTGCGCCGAAGATGCAGGAGATCAAAGACAAGTACGGTGATAACCGCGAGAAGCTGGGTCAGGAAATGATGAAGCTGTACCGCGATGAAAAAATTAATCCGCTGGGCGGCTGTTTACCGATTCTGGTGCAGATGCCGGTGTTTATTGCACTCTACTGGGTACTGATGGAATCCGTTGAGCTGCGTCAGGCGCCGTTCTTCCTGTGGATTAAGGATATGTCGGTAATGGACCCTTACTTTATTCTGCCGCTGATCATGGGTGCTTCCATGTTCATCCAGATGAAGCTGAACCCGACTCCGCCAGATCCGATGCAGGCGCGTGTTATGCAGTTCATGCCGGTTATCTTTACCATCTTCTTCCTGTGGTTCCCTGCAGGTCTGGTTCTGTACTGGGTAGTGAACAACATCCTGTCGATTGCACAGCAGTATGTGATTACCAAACAGATCGAAAACAGCTGATTGCTGTGATCGGACCAAAAAAGGCGCTGCGGCGCCTTTTTTGTTGCCCTAAAATAGCGACTTATCAGTTATAAGAACATCAGCGTGCGGTATACCTCCGGCACCACAGATCAGGACCCGTTATGACCAGCCCAGTTCATCAGGACACCATTACCGCGATTGCTACCGCCCCCGGTCGTGGAGGCGTTGGTATTGTGCGCGTGTCGGGTAGCAAGGCGATGGCGATTGCACAGGCAGTGCTGGGCTTTGAACCAAAGCCGCGCTATGCCCATTACGGACCTTTCAAAGCAACAGATGGCACTGTGCTGGATGAAGGTATTGCGCTGTTCTTCCCTAACCCTAATTCCTTCACTGGTGAGGATGTGCTGGAGTTGCAGGGTCACGGTGGACCAGTGGTGCTGGATCTGTTGCTGAAAGAAGTGGTGGCGATGGGTTGTCGTCTTGCCCGCCCGGGAGAATTTTCCGAGCGCGCCTTCCTCAACGACAAAATGGACCTGGCTCAGGCTGAAGCCATTGCTGACCTGATTGACTGTGCTTCTGAGCAGGCAGCCCGCTGTGCCTTGCGTTCAATGCAGGGCGAGTTCTCAAAACGTGTGCATACATTGCTGGATCAGCTGATTCAGTTGCGCATCTATGTGGAAGCGGCGATTGATTTTCCGGAAGAGGAAATCGACTTCCTGTCCGATGGCAAAGTGGCAGCGATGCTTGATGGTGTCGAACGCGAACTGCAATCGGTAATGCGTGAGGCAAGCCAGGGTGCGATTCTGCGTGAAGGTATGAATGTGGTGATTGCCGGGCGTCCGAACGCTGGTAAGTCCTCACTTCTGAATGCTCTGGCAGGCAAGGAGCGAGCAATTGTTACTGATATTGCCGGTACCACCCGCGACGTTCTGAAAGAGCATATCCATATCGATGGCATGCCGTTGCATATGATCGACACCGCAGGCCTGCGCGATGCGCCGGACGAAGTCGAGCGCATTGGCATTCAGCGAGCCTGGGATGAAATCAGTCAGGCTGACCGCGTGTTGCTGATGATCGACTCGAGTAAAACCAGCGCAGAAGAAACCGATCCGGATAAACTGCTGCACGCGCTTTACGATGAGCGCGGCTTACAGCAGCAGGCGACTGAACTGCTGAACAGTGGCCGTGTCACGGTTATCCGCAATAAGGCAGACTTATCCACAGAGGTGCTGGGGTATCACGAACAGGGTGGCTACCCGACTATTACCCTGTCGGCTAAGCAGAATGCTGGCGTGGATGTGCTGCGTAAGCACCTGAAAGATGTGATGGGATTTGATGCTGCAGCAGAAGGTGGTTTCCTGGCCCGTCGTCGCCATATCGATGCACTGAATCGTGCTCAGGATGCAATTCAGTACGGCCGTCAGCAGCTGGAAGGTATGGGGGCTGGCGAACTACTGGCCGAAGATCTGCGTATGGCGCAGAACGCGCTGAATGAAATTACCGGTGAATTTACTGCTGATGATCTGCTCGGAGAGATTTTCGGCAGCTTCTGTATAGGGAAATAAAACAGCGTGGCGGCGTCTGCCTGCCACGCGTCAGGTTTATCAGCTGATCTGCAGCGTACCGGATTCCGGTAAGCGGCTCACCAGCTCCGGACCGAGCAAGCCGGCCGGAGTATAGGTGCCGGCAGCAGGCTGATTTGTCAGCAGATAATCAACCACGGTCAATGAGCCGGTAATGGTCAGACTGTAGCCATTGGCCGTGCGAATGCGCGCTGTTTTACGTTCCCCCCGAGCATTACTCACTTCTCCCCATACGTAAGTCGGCATACTGGCTCGCTTGTTCTCATTGGGTCCTTTCACTGATTTTCCAATACGCGCCTTAATCAGATTCTGAACCCAGCGAATACCAAGCAGAGGGCGGATATAGTTCGCTCGCTTAGCGCCGGCAATCAATGCAGGAGAGCCCGGCAGGAATACTTCAATGTTGGCAATGCCGGTGGTGTGGTACGCAGTAGATACATCCCCCCAGGGAATGGTCATCGCTGTTTTTTCGCCATCGCCAAAATCAATGCGGCGGACTTTATAGGCGAGTGGCACGGATGTGATGACACCATTACGACGAACTTTACCGCCCTGCGCCATGCCTTCTACCGATGTTTTTGCAGTGCCTGGCGAAAAGCCTGAGCGGGTATCAAAACCCAGCGTCAGGTGAGTAGCATCTGGCATGGCTTGTTTCAGCGCAGCAGCTACGCAATCGGTTGGAATCACATCAAAGCCGACGCCAGGGCAGACTACAATTCCTGCCCTCTCTGCTTGTTTATTCAGTGACTGAGCCAACTCAAACACGGCTATTTCACCAGTAATATCCAGGTAATGAGCTTTAGCCTGAAGACATGCGTTAATCATAGGTTCTGCAGTAGCGGAAAAAGGCCCAGCGCAATTAAGCAGAAGATGGCACCCCTGAATCTGGCCTGCGGCATGATGAGTGTCGTTAAGGGTGAAAGCCCGTGCCTCTAATCCCAGCTCATTCGCCAACGGCTGAATTTTTTCCAGGCTACGCCCGGCAAGAATCGGACGCTGGCCACGGCGCACAGCTTCGCGGGCAATTAATTCTCCGGTGTAGCCATTGGCACCATAAATCATCCAGCTGGGTTGAGTCGGGTGAGCATTATTATTGGTCATCGTTTTACTCCGTTTATCGGACGCCTGTTAGCTGTGATAGTCAGTTTCAGACTGAAAATCCCCCTGAAACTGTGAACAAATCAGCCTCTGACTCTACCCTTGAAGTTAACTTTAAGGTCAATAGATTTAATGGAATAAAGAAGAATTGTTTTTAAGGTTTACTGGCACCCGAATTGAATATTTGAGGATTTCGTGTTGCTCAGGAGGAGTCGTGATCAGACAGTGATACAAGAATTCCAGGAGGGCTGTCGGATAACTCGTAGACCAGTTATTGTTCTGAAAATAAATGACTGACTTAACCGCGAGCAGGCAGCGCATTCAGCGCAATTGCCAGATTTCTCCGGCAGCTTTTTATATACCCAGCAGCTCATTGCTGTCCCATAAATTTTTATTTGAACTTTTGCGAGATATTCCAGGCCCCTTGTCCTCATAGAGGGGCCTTCCCCCTCTCGCCGGACGGGCTATCTCCCCGCTTCGCGCTGTCCTGGC
>NZ_JAEDAH010000040.1 GCF_020320395.1 Thalassolituus marinus
TCCCCTGGGAGGCAGCAGGCATTGCGGATTTAAAAGTCGTTTATAGAAAACCGATATCTTTAAAACTGTGGGACACTAGTGCGCACCTGCGCCATTTTTATTGACTGAATCAAGGCAATATTTCCGATTGCTTATAGACTGAATAGAGGAACTGAGAAAAGGGGCACTGATGCAGGCTGCTATCCGGCCCGGAGCGAGCACACCATTGATGCTACGGACCATGCTACTGATACTGTCGATGATGGCAGGGCTTGCCTGTGCCCAGCCAGTTATTCCCGTTGTCGGCAATGAAGACTTCATCCGCATCGCCCCATCGCAGCTGGAATACCTGCTTGAACCAGCCGGTACCGACCCTGCCGAGTTTCTGCGTCACAGCAACGAGCACCCCTGGCAGGCCAGCCAGAGTTTACTGCTGGAGCCGCCGGTATCAGAACAGGCGGTGTGGGTGCGGCTGCGTATCAGTAACCAATCGGCTCAGCTGTTACCGCGTTTGCTGGAAATTCAGTGGGTGAATCTCAACCGCATCAGTCTGTTTCAGACGTGGCCGGATGGTGAGCTTTATCGTGTGGATAACGGCCTCGACGTTGATCAGACAACCCTGTATCGCTCCGCCGCAAACTTTCTGTTGCCGTTCAACCTGCACCCCCAGGCAGTGAATGAAATTTTCATCCGCGTCGAAACCAAGCACCTGCTAATGCTGCCTTTTTACATATGGGAAGAGGAAAGCTACGGTCGTTACGAGCTGAACTATTACTACCTGTACGGTTTGCTGTTTGGCGCCATGCTGGTCATGTTGCTGTACAACCTGTTCCTGTGGATTTTCACCCGCGATGGCAACTACCTGCTCTACTGCCTGTATCTGGCAAGTACCGTACTGTTCCTACTTTCCGCCACCGGCATCGGTAAACACAACCTGTGGGACGGCAACACCTGGCTGACGCTGCACTCTTACCCCTTGTTTGCCGCCAGCGCATTCTTTACCGCCGCCTTATTTTTTGTCAGCTTTCTGCAGCTGAAAAAACGCGCGCGCTGGATGTATGGCTTCGGCATTCTGGCCTCGGTTTACTGGGGTATTGAGCTGCTGATTAATTTGCTGTCGCACTCCTTCCCGGCAACCATGACCAATACTGCGGCGCTGATCACCAGCATGGTTGCCCTGTACATCACTGTGTCGCTGGCCGTACGGGGTGACCGCATCGCTATCACCTTTTCAATCGCCTGGGCCTTCCTGATCAGCAGTACCATAATTCTGCTGGTGATGCTGCTTGGATTACTGCCGCAGAACTTTATCACTCAGCATATTCAGAGTGTCGGCATCCTCATGGAAACAGTCCTGATATCGATTGCGCTGGCACAGCGCATCAACCGAGAGCGCAACTTACGCTCGCGCGCACAACAGGCACTGCTCAGCCTGCGCGAGCAAAGTAACCGAGAGCTTGAGGAACGGGTACAACAACGCACCGAGGAACTGGAAAAACTGACTGGCCGTCTGCGCCGCACTAACGACGAACTCCAGCGTCTGAGCATCACCGATGTACTGACTGGCCTCTACAACCGCCGCTACTTCGACGAAGTGCTGTACAAGGAAATTATCCGCTCCTACAACAATGGCCAACCGCTGGCACTGGTGCTGGCCGACATTGATCATTTCAAGCAGTTTAATGATCAGTGGGGACACCTTGCCGGGGATGAATGCCTGCGCATTGTGGCAGAAGAATTACAAACGAATATCCGCAGTGAAACCGACTGTGTGGCGCGCTATGGTGGCGAAGAGTTTGCCATCATCATGCCCGGGCTGA
The DNA here is from genome assembly GCF_020320395.1 of Thalassolituus marinus. GTDB lineage: Bacteria > Pseudomonadota > Gammaproteobacteria > Pseudomonadales > Oceanobacteraceae > Venatoribacter > Venatoribacter marinus. The sequence continues at coordinate 1,800 of NZ_JAEDAH010000040.1, forward strand.
ACGAGGAAGAAGCCATTCGCCGTGCACAAAGCATCTGTCACAGCGTGGCGCATAAATCACTGAGCGTACGAGGAAAAACTCTGTCGGTAACCATGAGTTTCGGTGTAACAGCCATTGTGTCAGACAAGGAAACCACCTCCGAGCTGGTGACGGCCCAGGCCGATCAGGCGCTGTATCAGGCTAAGGATGCCGGTCGCAACCGTGTGGTCGGTTTTACTTCCACAGACAACTGAACTGTTCTGCTTTTTCTGCGCAGCTGTTTCACTTTCGCCCCTGTACCTCGTCAATTAAGCCGTTAGACTGGAGGCAAAATAAAAGTCTGACAGGACGTAATAAATGAAACTTTTCCGCCGTTTGCTGATTGTTGTCTGCGTGATGGTTATTGTCGCCATCAGCTGGCCATCGCCCATTGATTCAATTGCCGTAACACCTTCTCGCCCACTACCCTTTGCTGGTGCTCTGGCACAAAACGATGCGTTGCAATCTACCAAACTGTTTTCTCTGCCTGCAGGTGAGCGCGGCGGTGAAGATGTTGCACGCGATACGCTCGGTTGTCTTTATACCGGCACGGAGCAGGGTAACATTCTGCGTAAATGCCCTTACAGCGGCTGGGAAACACTGGTAAACACAGGTGGCCGCCCTCTCGGACTGCACTTTGATCAGCAGCAGAATCTGATTATTGCCGATGCGGTGAAAGGCCTGCTGAGTATGAATCCGAAAGCGGAAATTACCCTGCTGGCCGATCAGTATCAGGGGCAAAAACTGGGCGTAGTGGATGATGTGGATATTGGTGCCGACGGTACCATTTATTTTTCCGACGCCAGTAACCGCTATGCGTTAAAAGACATCGTGCTGGATGTACTCGACGGCCGTCCATCCGGTCGCCTGTTCGCCTACCGCCCAGACAGCAAAACACTCAACCTGCTGGCCGATGGCTTTGCTTTTGCCAATGGTGTTGCTGTGGCTGCGGATCAGAGTTATGTGCTGATTAATGAAACCTTCACCTACCGCATCAGCAAGGTCTGGCTGACAGGTGACAAAGCGGGCAAGAAAGAGATTCTGCTGGATGCATTGCCAGCCATGCCCGATGGCATCGCCCGTGCCGACAACGGTACCTACTGGGTGGCTATGTACGGTCTGCGCCCGAAACTGGTGGATCAGGTGCATGACAAACCATGGCTGAAAAACCTGCTGGCGAAACTGCCCAAAGCCTTAGCGCCGGTGCCCAAGCCATATGGATTAATTGTGCAGATTAATGCCGACGGCGAAATCCTGCAGAGCCTGCATGATCAGGCAGCCGTTGCCATCGGCGAAGTGACGTCGGTGCAAGCGGAAGCCGATGGTTTATACCTCGGCACCCTGCATATGGATCGGATTGGCAAAATCGCGTTTTAATTTCTTACTGAATGTCGCGGGCATGGCCCGCTCCTACGGATAGCAGTACAGACATCATGCCCGCTCCTACGCATAACGGCACAGACATCATGCCGTAGGAGCTGCCCATGGCTGCGACGCTCAGTGCGCCTGCTCCCAGTTATCACCAATGCCGGCATCCACCACCAGCGGCACTTTAATTTCTGCCGCTGCTTCCATCTGCGCTTTCAGTTGCACGGCAAAGGCTTCCGCCTGCTCGGCTTTCACTTCCAGAATTAATTCATCGTGCACCTGCATCAGCATACGCGCATCGAAGCCGCTGCCCGGCAACCACTGATTCACGCGAATCATGGCGCGTTTAATAATATCCGCAGCAGTTCCCTGCATCGGTGCGTTGATCGCGGTGCGTTCTGCGTGCTGACGACGCGGAGCATTTTTGGCGCGGATTTCCGGCAGGTATAAACGGCGACCGAAAATGGTTTCAACATAGCCTTTTTCTTTCGCCTGTTCGCGCGTGTTATCCATGTATTCACGCACGCCCGGGTAACGCTGGAAATACAGATTTACATATTCCTGTGCTTCGCCGCGACCAACACCCAGCTGTTTTGCCAGACCAAACGCCGACATACCGTAAATCAGACCGAAGTTAATCGCCTTGGCGGCACGACGCTGGTTATCAGTGACGTCATCTTCACTGACGGAAAACACTTCCGCCGCAGTGGCGCGGTGCACGTCACGGCCTTCGGCAAATGCTTTCAGCAAACCTTCGTCGCCCGACAAGTGCGCCATAATGCGTAACTCAATCTGGCTGTAGTCAGCCGCCACCAGCTTATAGCCTTCACCAGCAATAAATGCCTGACGAATCTTGCGGCCTTCTTCCGAGCGCACCGGAATGTTCTGCAGGTTAGGATCGGTGGACGACAGACGACCCGTGGCCGCCACCGCCTGATGATAGGAAGTATGCACTCGGCCGGTTTCTGCACAGATCATCACCGGCAATTTATCGGTGTAGGTGCTTTTCAGTTTGGCCAGACCACGATTTTCAAGAATGATTTTGGGCAGATCGAAACCATCATCCGCCAGTTCCACCAGCACTTCTTCCGCAGTGGATGGTGCACCGGATGGGGTTTTCTTTTTCACCGGTAATTCGAGTTTATTAAACAGAATTTCACCCAGCTGTTTTGGTGAGCCGAGGTTGAACACCTGACCGGCGGCATTGTGCGCATCCTGCTCCAGCTGCTGCAGACGCTGTTCAATCTGGGCACTCTGCTCCAGCAGTCGATCAGCATCAATCAGGGCGCCGTTTTCTTCCATGGCAAACAGCACCGGCATGACCGGCATTTCAATTTCTTCAAATACGGTTTTCAGTGACGGTACCGCTTCCAGCTCCGGCCACAGACGCTGATGCAAACGCAGGGTAATATCGGCATCTTCCGCGGCATAAGGGCCGGCTTTTTCAATATCAATTTTATTGAAGGTGAGCTGCTTGGCACCTTTACCAGCGATGTCTTCGAACGACACCGTTTTATGACCAAGGTACTTCAGCGCCAGACTGTCCATATCGTGGCGGGTTGCGACGGAATCGAGCACATAGGATTCAAGCATGGTGTCAAACTGCACACCCTGCATGTGAATGCCGTGGTTAGCCAGCACGTGCATATCGTATTTCATATGCTGGCCGACTTTTTTATGTTCACTGCTTTCCAGTAAGGGTTTCATCTGTGCCAGCACCGCGTCACGGTCGAGCTGTTGCGGAGCACCTTCGTAGTCGTGAGCTAACGGCACATAGGCCGCCTTACCCGCTTCCAGCGCGAATGACAAACCAACAATACGCGCCTCTTTGTAGTTCAGCGATGTGGTTTCGGTATCAAAGGCAAACAGCTCGGCCGCTTTCAGCTTTTCCAGCCAGGCATCGAGCACGCTTTGGCTGAAAACGATGTCGTATTCAGCTTCACCTTCGAACGCCGCCGGTAAATCCACCACCACACTGGCATCATTGGCCGGGCCGGCAGAAGCGGTTAACTCGAATGCCGGGGCATCACTGCTCAGTTCCGCAATCCAGGCTTTGAATTCCATATCACGGAAATACTGCAGCAGGGCACCGTTATCGGCTTCACTGCTTTTCAGTTCGGTCAGGGCAAACTCGAGATCGACATCGCATTTGATGGTCGCCAGCTCTTTCGACAGAAAGGCCTGCTCTTTATGTTCTTCCAGACGTGCCGCCATGGTCTTAGCACCACGAAACTCCAGGTCTTTGACTTTATCCAGGTTGGCGTAGATATCTTCCAGTGAGCCCAGCCCGGCAACCAGGCCAACCGCTGTTTTTTCGCCGACTTTCGGCACGCCCGGAATGTTATCGACCTTATCGCCCATCAGTGCCAGGTAATCGATGATGTGCTCTGGCTTCACGCCGAATTTTTCCAGCACACCGGCTTCGTCCATGGTGGTGTCGGTCATGGTATTAATCAGCGATACATGGCTGTTCACCAGCTGCGCCATGTCCTTATCGCCGGTCGATACCACCACCTGCTGATTGTGCTCCACCGCCTGTGCCGCCAGCGTGCCGATCACGTCGTCGGCTTCGACACCTTCGATGATTAACAGTGGCAAGCCCATCGCGCGGATGATGTTATGTATCGGTTCAATCTGCTCGCGCAGTTCTTCCGGCATGGGCGGACGATGGGCTTTGTAGTCAGCGTAGATGTCACTGCGGAAGGTTTTACCCTTGGCATCAAATATGACCACCAGCTGCGAGTCAGCGAAATCTTTCTGCAATTTGCGGATCATACTGATCACGCCTTTCACTGCGTTGGTATGCACACCTTTGGAGTTGGTCAGCAACGGAATGGCATGGAAGGCACGAAACAGGTACGAAGACCCATCGACGAGAACGACTGGCTTGGTCATAAAAGGTAAATCCCTGGGGTTTCGGCATTGGCCGGCGTACAATACCGCAATAACTAAAATGGACTGAGGTGCAGTTTACCATGAAGCCACAGCAACGACTGATCCGCATGTTTGCCTTACCCGCTCTGCTGCTGGTATCCGCTCTGGCCAGTGCCGAACCACCGGGTGAAAGCGTCACCATCCGCAACGAAGACGACAAAACCTTCTACGAATTCCGCGTCAACGGCAAGGTTCAGGAAATCAAAGTCGTGCCGAAAAAAGGCCCGGTTTACTATCTGGTACCTTCCGATCAGGAAGCCGGTCGTTTTATTCCTCAGGACAATCCGAAAATTACCCCGCCGGAGTGGGTGATCTTCCGCTGGTAAGTCGTTGTTGTTATGTCGGTTTACACCCCCCTTTCTGAATCGGATATCAATTCACTGCTCGCAGGATACGACCTGGGGGCACTGGTGTCCTTCCGCGGCATCGAAGCCGGCATCGAAAACACCAACTACTTCGTCACCACCACAGACGGCGAGTTTGTTCTGACCCTGTTTGAACATCATCATGGCGATGAAGTGCGTGAGTTTGTGCAGCTGGCGCGCCACCTGGGCGACAAGGGTCTGGCGGTGCCAGCACCGATCAGCAATCGCAACAACGTCTGGCTGCACGACCTGTGCAACCGCCCCGCGATTCTGTGCCAGCGCCTGCCCGGCAGTCATGTGGCAAATCCGCAGCCGGGCCATTGCCAAGCGATTGGCGAAGCACTGGCGCGTATGCACGTTGCTGCCGCCGACCTGAACCCACGCCGGGTGAACGACCGTGGTTATGACTGGTGGATCAGTATCAGTCCGGAACTGTCGTCCGATCTGAGTGCCGACGATCAGGCATTACTGAATGACGAACTGGAACACCAGCGCCAGCACCATGAGGCCTGGATCATGCTGCCCCACGGCTGGATTCATGGCGACCTGTTCCACGACAACGTCCTGTTCAGCGGCGAACAACAGCTGGGGGCCATCCTCGATCTATATAACGCCTGCGACGGTGCACTGTTGTACGACCTGGCGATTATCGCCAACGACTGGTGTTGCACGGTAAACGGCGACTGGAAAGAAGGCGCAGTAGAAGCGCTGCTGGCTGGATATGAAAGCGTGCGTCCGTTAACCGCAGAAGAAAAAGACTGCTGGCCACTGGTACTGCGCGGTGCCGCGCTGCGCTTCTGGCTCAGCCGCCTGCTGACGGTACGCATCCAGCGTCTGCGTGCAGCCGAAATGACGCTGCACAAAGACCCGGATGAGTTTAAGCACAAGCTGCTTATGCGCCGGGCCGCTCAGTAACTAAGCGCCAGTAAGCCCCGCAAGCAAGCTTCAAGTTCCCGTGCCGACCAGATGCCCTGAGCGCCATACCAGAGTGCCGACAGGTAGTTCATTTGCTCGCGCGCCATATCCCAGCCCTGCAGATTACGACTGCCATAAGCATGCAGTACCTGACGTTCTTCGTCCTCACTCAGGCGAGCATGGCTCAGCAACGCCGCCAGATCCCACAGTGGATGGCCAATAGCGGCATACTCCCAGTCGAGCAGTGTCAGGCTGCCATCGTCTGCCTGAATCCAGTTCGCTGGCAGCGGGTCCATATGACACAGGCAGCGACGATTATCGGGCGCCCGGGCAAAGGCACTCTGCAGCTCCGCTCGCAGTTCGCATACCGCGACCATGTCCGGCTGCGCGGCAATCATGTTCCAGTAGTGACTGGCTTTGTCAGCCACGCTTAGTAGCGGCACATCATCCGGCAGTGGCAACGCATGCAGACTGGCCAGATGGCTGGCCATGGCTTTCAGCAAAGGCAGCGACAGATCCTGGCTGGTGAGCGTTTTACCCGGGGCATAGTCGCGAATCCAGTAGTGTCCATCCTGGCTGCGATAACGCACTTCCGGCGCCAGCCCCGCCGCCGAGACCAGACGCTGAATGCGGTATTCGGCCTCGCGGTCGATATCCAGCGCCTGGCTGTTCTGACCGTGAATGCGCAGGACATATAACCCTCGCTCCAGTGGCATCAGAAAACAACGGTTAGTGAGTCCGCCGGGCAGCGGTTTGAGGTTTTCCAGCCTCGGTTCCCGGTTGCCCAGGTTCCAGCTCGTCCATTGAGCAAGCATCTCACTGATCATGGCAATTTTTCTCCGACCTGCCAGGCAGCTGGTGTTTCCAGCGTTGCTGATTGTGATTCAGCGGACTGCTGAGCTTTGTACAGCGGCAGCCACTGCAACCAGCCAATGACCACCAACACCACATACACTGCCATCAGCAGTGCTGTTAAATACAGCTCGCGGTCGATGTAGAGAAAGATGGCAACGCCATCAATCACAATCCAGTAGAGCCAGTTTTCCAGCACCTTTTTCGCCACCATCCAGGTAGTCAGCACTGCGCCCCAGGTGGTGAAGGAATCCAGATACGGCAGCGCCGCCGAGGTATTCTCTGCCAGCAGATAGCCGCTGGTTAAGCTGATCAGAATAACCGCACCGATGGCCAGCAGATGCTGTTTCGCCCCCCAGGACTGAATCGGCAGTTCCTGCTGCTGAGCCCCTGAGCGCCACAACCACCAGCCATAGACCGCCATCGCCAGGTAATACACGTTGAGGGCCGACTCCATCACCAGACTGACATCCCAGAACAGCCAGACGAAAATTGCCGTGCTGCCAAAAGCGGCATACCAGCACCACAGGCTTTGTTTCATGGCCAGCAGCAGGTAGGCGATACCCAGCGCCACAGCAACGACTTCCCAGATACTCATGGCCTGAGCCGCCTGTTCAATACTGTTCCAGATATCGGTCATGTTGGGGTCCTTAATTTAAAGTCGGACGTCGGACGTCGGACGTCGGACGTCGGATGTCGGATGTCGGATGTCGGATGTCGGATGTCGGATGTCGGAAGCCTGA
>NZ_JAEDAH010000041.1 GCF_020320395.1 Thalassolituus marinus
TATGCTAATCTAAATCTTGCTCAAGAATAAAACTGTTAACATTCACGTAAATGAATTATCGACGAGTTCTTACTTGAAAATTTGCGCCTTCGCACATCTCAGTAAGCACCCACACGTAATTGTCTAAATACTTTGTTAAAGAACATCGCTTCGTTTCTCTCGAAGCGGGCTGCGCATTCTAAACATTTCGTTTTTCATGTCAACCCTTTTCTTTCTGATCGCCCTGGCTGTTGCCGTGTCGTTCAGAGCGGGGCGCATTATATAGTCGTTAAACTCAATGTCAACCCTTTGTTTTCCTTCGTTTTTATCTCTTTCGAGACCTCAACCCAGGAGCGGCGCATTATAGAGAACTAAAACTTGCCGTCAACACCTTTTCTTTCGATTTTCGCAATTTCAAACAGGTGATACTTCTTCTTACCCAGTTTCACGATAAAGAAGCGGCCATACATCGCTTTCTCTGAAGCAAAGATAGACGCGCCTTCCATCAATGCAGACATGCCATAGGCTTCACCGTTAACGATAACGGCATCTCTACCCAATGCGTCTTTAATCTGCTTGCCCTGGCCGAGTCCTGCCTCAGACAAAAGCGCCGTCAGAGGTTTCTCTGACAGTCCTTCAGTATCGAGATCACTGGCAGGTAAACCATCGAGCTTAATTTGTTCCAGCTCTGCCTCCGTCAGCTGATTAACATCGCCAGAGAACAGTGCTTCGGTAATCCGCTTAGCAGATAGCAGTGCCTCTTCACCGTGTACCAGGCGTGTCACTTCATCCGCAAGTATCGGCTGCGCAGTCTTACGCCCCTGGATCTCAGCATCTGTTGCTTCAATACCTTCGATCTGTTCAATCGGCAGGAAGGTGAAGTAACGCAGGAATTTGTAGACGTCAGCATCAGCTGTATTCATCCAGAACTGATAGAAGGCATACGGTGATGTTTTGCGGGAATCCAGCCAGATAGTGCCGCTTTCGGTCTTGCCGAACTTAGTGCCGTCAGACTTGGTCACCAGCGGCAGAGTCATGCCGAATACCTGTTTGCCGTACATACGACGCGCCAGATCGACACCACCTACAATATTGCCCCATTGATCTGAGCCACCTATCTGCAGAGTACATTCTTCACGCTGCGCCAGCTCGGCAAAGTCATAGGACTGCAGCAACATATAAGTAAACTCGGTAAACGAGATACCAGAGCCTTCGCGTTCAATACGCTGCTTGACCGATTCTTTCTGAATCATGTTGTTTACAGAGAAGTGCTTGCCGACATCACGCAGGAAGTCGAGTACATTCATCTGCCCAACCCAATCAAGGTTATTAACCACTTCGGCGGCGTTCTGGCCATCGAAGTCGATGAAACGACTGACCTGCGCTTTGAGCTTCTCAACCCAGCCTGCGACCACTTCCGGGCCATTCAGTTTTCGTTCTGCCGCTTTAAAGGAAGGATCACCGATCAGGCCGGTTGCACCACCGACCAGAGCAACTGGCTTATGACCCGCCATCTGGAAACGCTTAAGCGCCAGCAGAGGTACCAGCGAACCAATGTGCAGACTGTCAGCGGTTGGATCGAAGCCGCAATAAAGAGTACGAGAGCCGGATTCAAGATGATTGATCAGTTCGTCATCAGCGGTTGCCTGGTTGAGCAGACCGCGGTCTTTGAGATCGGCAATTAATGCAGCTGTCATGGGAGCTCTCGTAAAAATCGGTTGTCAGAAGGGTGCTGAACATTACCTGATCAAGGTGCAAAATCAAGCTCACCGGGTAAAATGCCAGTGAATTGTTTACACTTGTAAAGCGTAGCTACATCGACTCTTTCAATAATAAGGAAACGTCAGACACCATGGCTTTGTCGGGACGCCTGCAGTATTTCCCCCTCACGCACCTGGCCGCAACTGCAGCGGCATTTGTAGTCATACTGGCCGTTGTACTCTGGCCATCCGCTGCAAACAAACCGGTAGAGGAAACCCGCTTCACTATTGAGGTGGCCGAATCCATTCCGGTTGAACCAGAAGTACCCGCTCTTAACTGGGAGTCGGATAAGATTAAATCCGGCGATAGTTTGTCTACGCTGTTCAGTCGTAACAATCTTAGTGCAGCCGATGTAATTGAATTAGCCGCAATGGCCCCGCGAGAGGCGTTGAAGCTTCGTCCCGGACAAACCCTGAACTGGGTTCGCTCCAACGACAATCACATTCAGCTGCTGGAAATTGAAATCTCTCCACTGGCGAAGCACTCGTTTGCCCGCGACGATCAGGGCGCACTAAGCTATGAACTCGCAGAGCGCCACGCAGATTATCGTCCGCGCTTTGCCACTGCGACAATTCAGAATTCGCTGTTTCTTGATGGCTCCGAAGCCAGTATTCCGGATCAGATTCTGTATCAGCTGGCTGCTATTTTTGGCTGGGATATCGACTTTGCACTGGATATCCGTAAGGGCGACACCTTCAGTCTGATCTACGACGAGATCTATCTGGATGGTGAGAAGATCGGCAATGGCGACATCCTGATTGCCCGTTTCAACAATCAGGGCCGAGAACTGACAGCCATCCGTTACGAAGACAAGAACGGCAACGCCAACTACTACAATGCGGAAGGCGCAAGCATGCGCAAAGAGTTCCTGCGCAACCCGATCGATTTCGCCCGCATCAGTTCGCGCTTCAACCTGAATCGCCGCCATCCGGTCCTGAACACCCTGCGAGCCCACAAAGGCACAGACTATGCTGCGCCGACAGGAACGCCAATCAAAGCAGCTGGCGATGGCAAGGTCGTGTTCGCTGGACGCAAAGGCGGCTTCGGCAACTGCGTTATTATCCAGCACGGTTCGCGCTATCAGACACTGTACGCTCATCTGAGCAAATTCAATCGCGCTGCGCGTTCTGGCCGCAATGTTAAGCAGGGCCAGGTAATTGGCTATGTTGGCAGCACGGGTCTCGCAACCGGCCCGCACCTGCACTATGAATTCCGTGTGGATGGCGTACACCGTGATTCTTTGCGCGTAAAACTGCCCAAAGCCAAAGCCATTGCACAGGAAGAAAAGTCGGCATTCAGTCAGAAATCAGAGAGCATGGTGAACTGGCTTAACAGTTATACCGATGGCGAAGATAACCAGATCGGAGCCTTTCAGTGAGCCTGTTTATCGGCCTGATGTCCGGCACCAGCGCCGATGGCATGGATGCAGCCTTGGTCGACTTCAGTGACGGCGTACGCCTGATTGATGCCATCAACCTGCCTTACAGTGATGTATTCCGCCAGCAATTACGTGACCTTGCTATCGTCACTTCAGCCCGGGTAAGAGATCTGGCCCTGCTGGACCGGCATATTGCCGAGCAATCGGTTGCCGCCATCAATGAATTGCTGCAGCGTAATGCCCTGAGCTGTGAAGATGTAACGGCGGTGGGGTCCCATGGCCATACGCTACGGCACAAAAGCCAGCCAGATGGCTTCAGCTGGCAGGTTGGCGATCCGTCCTGGATTGCTGAGCACACAGGCATTACCTGCATTGCAGACTTTCGCCGCAGAGATATAGCAGCCGGCGGACAGGGCGCTCCTCTGGTGCCAGCCTTCCACCAGCACTGTCTGACCAGCGATGGCCAGCGCATGGTGCTGAATATTGGTGGTATCGCTAACCTAACTGTTCTTCCATTCGGTAGTCAGCCTCTTATTGGTTTCGATACCGGTCCGGGCAATGCACTGATGGATGAATGGTGTCAGCAGGAACTCGGCTGTCCCTGCGACATGGGTGGCCAGCTGGCAGCTCACGGCGAGGTAGTGGAAGACCTTTTGCCTGAGTGGCTGGCGCATCCGTTTTTCGATATTGCACCACCGCGCAGCACCGGGCGGGAATTATTCAATCTGCAGTTGCTTGGTGATCTTAGCCAACACAGTCCGGAAGATGTGCTGGCCACACTGGCTGAGTTCAGTGCTCGCAGCATCAGTCAGGCAATTACGTCATACGGTTATCTGACCGGAGAGCTGCTGATCTGTGGTGGTGGTCTGCACAATGCTCATTTACTGAAACGTCTGCAGGCATTGCTGCCGGCGCTGGATATCAAGAGCAGCGCACGTGCAGGCATTGATCCTGACTGGCTGGAGGCCATGGCTTTTGCCTGGTTGGCATGGCGTACCTCACAGCACCTGAGTGGAAACGCACCAGCCGTTACCGGTGCGCAGGGTGAGCGCATACTTGGCGGTATCTACCCCGCCTGAGTATGGGTTATTGCGGTAAAGAGATGCTGCGTACAGCGCGCGCCAGCTTTTCATCACTCCAGGCTTTCGGCTGTTGTGGTGCTTCACCCGCAACAACCGATACCCCAAGACCAGGTTGTTCAATCACGACCTCACCCTGATCGTTACTGATGACCAGCGCATGCTCGCCTTCGAGCAGGATGACATCGAGAACATCGGCCTGCAGATAGCCACCCCAGAAGTCTGTTCCGCGGATACCGATTGTCCCTGCTGGCGTTGCCACCTGCAAATCAGGCTGAGGTTGCTGCGTGATCAGCCCGGTGACAAAACGGAATACGCCCTCGACCAGCTCCATGCGGGCATGATTATTCTCACTTCCCTGCTGATACTGCCAGTCGCTGAAGACCACCTGAGAATCAGCGCCCAGCGTAATGACACTGCCTTCATTCATACGCAGTACCAGACGAGCATCCATTCCCGTGGTCACCCGATCTCCGGCGACAACGGAATCACCGCGGCGCAGGCTGATTACCTCTCCCGCGCGTTGCCATTGTGCGTCGCCGACAAGCGTCACCACGACTCCCACTGATGTTGCATGGGATACAGAAACAAAAAACAGACTCAGACAAAACAGTAAGGCTTTCATACGTGCCTCCGTTGGCTGGATACAAAAATGGCCACCCGAAGATGACCATTCAACAATCAGAAACTGGCAAAGCCCTGCAGCTGCATGCCCTGTATTTCGGCATTGCCGTCGGCAACCGGCTGCAGAAACGAAGGCAGATCGGCGGTTGTCAGACCCGAGCGTCCGAGCCACTGTTCGCAGACTTTAAGATCCACCACATTAAAGGCGTCGAGTCGGGCAGCGAGATCCACCAGCGCTTTGTTATCGCGGTACTGGTCTCTGGCGAACAGGGCAATTTCATCACCATACAGAACCAGCACTACCGGATCAGCATTCTGATAACTGGCATTGGCGGCCAGCGCATCTGCGCGCAGCAATACGGTGCGTAATTCTTCTTCTGTGTGCAGTAAAAGAACGGCCTGAGAGCGGCCGCTGCTTACCAGCCCGACAACCTCCGACACAACCTCTGCCTCTGGCTGAAGCGCGCCAGTGTCCTGCTCTATAGGTTGCAACTCAGCCATCACTGCGGCGGAGAACAGAGCTGCCCCAAGCAAAAACGCCTTACCCATGACAGCCTCCGACATCAGATAGAAAAAGAGGATCCACAACCACAAGTCGAACTGGCCGATGGGTTGTTTACCACAAAGCGGGAGCCTTCCAGACCCTCCTGATAATCCAGTACGGAGCCTGTCAGGTAGGAGTAGCTAAGGGAATCGACCAGCACGCGAACACCGTCATACTCAATCAGAGTATCGTCTTCCGCACGCTCGTCGTCGAAAGTGAAACCATACTGAAAGCCCGAACAGCCGCCACCGGTCACAAAGACCCGCAGGCAGAGTTCGTCGTCGGCTTCTTCGAGCAGAAGCTCGCGCACCTTGGCTTCCGCACTGGCGCTGAGTTCAATAGGGTTTGCTTGCTGAACGGCGTTCATACACTTTCCGGGATATGTCAGATACGGGCTATTATCCGTTTATCCGACTAATTCAGTCAACTTTGCTCTCTGTTGTGGATGCGTCCACCACCGGCTCACTGACTTTTTTACGCATATCGGCTTTGCTCTGATGATGCAGTTTACCGTTCACCTCGGCGCCCAATACCATTTCCATAGCCTGATAATGAACATCGCCACTCACCTGAGCCTTCTTGGCCAGCTCGATGTATTCACTCGCATGAACATCACCGATCACTTTACCGTTGATGATGATATTCGGTGCAGAGATCTGTCCTTCAACACGACCCTTATCGCTGACGCGGACGACTGCACCACTGCCAGCTTCTGCCACCAGATTGCCTTTGATAACGCCATCAATGTGGAGACCACCGGTGAACTTAACATCACCTACGATTTCAGTTTTGGAAGAAATCAGGGTGTCGTAATGGGTGTTGGCACCCTTATCTTTACTGCTGAACATTAAGATGCTTCTCCTGCTTGTGGCCAGTCAATGGTCTGCTCTACTCGCTGAGCCTTGCTGCCGGTTGACTGTAATACAACCTGAACCTGCTCAGGCGTAAAGTTATCAGGTAACTGGATTTCTCCCGAAACCTCCTGGAAATAGCGGAATCGGAACTTCACCCCTAAATCGGTGACGCTCGAATCCATATCACGCAATGGCAGGATGACTTTCTCGGTGGTCTGCAGACCAACGAAGTTCACTGCTGCCAGCCCCGAAATGTACGAACTGTTGTCCGCCACCTGAGTCAGCATGATGGAATAACGATAACGGCCTTTGGTCTCCAGCGGCTGAAGATCAATTTTGCTGATACGCAGCCCTTTATCATCTGCACTCGGAGCCATGATGCCTTTATAGAAGGCGACTTCTTCTTCCAGCGTAGAAATCTGGGCTTTCAGTTCCTTAACGGTCTGTCGGATACCTTCGGTGGCCTTACGATCTACTTCGCCACCCTTTTCCAGCACCCCTACCCGTTGTGTCAGCGTTGTGATGGTGCGTTCAGCATCCTGCAGCGAACCCTGCAGGGAATCCCGTTCGGCGGTTAAATCACTGATGCTCGACATGCTGTCGTAGACACCACCAAAATAGCCACCCACACCAATCGCAGCGATAAACAACAGTAAATACAGATTCCGGCGAAAACGTTCCCACGGACGATACTGGCGAATGACCAGTCGTTCTTGTTGGCTACCTTTTACTACCGCCATGCCTGTAGTCCCTTTGTCTATTCTGTGGATTTTTCCTCAGGGCAGCAGTGCAACCTGCTTCAACCCGGCGTTCTCATCCAGACCGAACATAATGTTCATATTCTGAATTGCCTGACCGGATGCCCCCTTAACCAGGTTATCAATCACCGACAGGACGATGATCTGACCTGTGTGCTCATGATAATGCACAGCAATACGACAGACGTTGCTGCCTTTCACACTGCGCGTCGCCGGATGACTTCCCGCCGGCATCACATCAACGAATGGTTCGTTGGCATAACGCTGTTCAAACAGCGTCTGCAGCTGTGCCTGAGTCAGGCCCGGCGCCTGAGCATAGAGTGTAGAATGAATTCCGCGGATCATCGGTGTGAGATGCGGAACAAACGTCAGATTGACCGCCTTACCCGCCGCCAGTTCCATACCCTGACGAATTTCCGGCAAGTGACGGTGACCTTTCACCGCGTACGCCATCATGGATTCACTGGCTTCGCACAGCAATGAACCAACCGCCGCACCACGACCAGCACCTGAGACACCGGACTTACAGTCGGCAATCAGCATCTGCTCTGGCAGCAGGTTGTTTTCCAGCAGCGGCAGGAAACCCAACTGTACCGACGTTGGATAACATCCCGGCACAGCAATCAGACGAGCATCTTTGATCTGTTCACGGTTCACTTCCGGCAGACCATAAACCGCCTGTGGCAGGATGTCCGGCGCACCGTGTGGCTGGCCATACCACTGCTCCCAGGTCGGAACGTCTTTGATACGGAAGTCTGCGGACAAATCGATAACACGAGTGCCGGTATTCAGAATCTCTTCCGCCATCGCATGGGCAACACCATGGGGCGTGGCGAAGAACACCACGTCACAGGCGCCCAGAGTATCCACATCCGGTACACTGAAGCGCAAATCAGTATGACCGCGCAGATTGGGGAACATATCGGCAACCGCCACCCCATCTTCACTGCGCGAGGTAATCACTTTGAGTTCCACATCCGGGTGGTTAACCAGAATTCTGAGTAACTCGACACCGGTGTAACCGGTGCCACCAACGATACCTACTTTAATCACACTGAACCTCACGTTGCATAGCTGCCGATGCAGGCAGCGATAATCAGAAAGACAGGTATAATACTCACTCTTATGACGCTATAACACCAGCCGGCTATGCAAATGCCGGATAAGGAAGCCGCCTCAACGTGAAGTTCCTGCGCCAGCATTGGCAGAACCTGATTTCGTTGTCCGATAACCAGATAGGTCTGGCGCTATTGGCGTTGCTGGCTGGTATTGCCAGCGCACTGGTCATCAGTCTTTTCCGTCTTGCCATCGAGTGGCCACTCACCGGCATCTTCGCTATCGATAATGCCGATCAGTTCGAAGCACTCTCCGAAAACTCACGCTTGCTGCTGTTACTGGGCGGCGGTGCTGCCTTGATTGCGCTGTTTCATTACCTCCGTCCGGAACGGCGCGGCGTCGGCGTCACCCATGTCATGCAGCGTATGGAGTTACATCAGGGCTATCTGCCGCTGGGTAATCTGGTCACCCAGTGGGTGGCAGCCGTGATAGCTATCGTCAGTGGCCATAGCGTAGGGCGAGAAGGTCCGGCGGTTCATCTGGGGGCGGGTACCGCCAGCCAGATTGGTCAGTCTGCCGGTCTGGCGCATCATCGTTTACGCATTCTCGCCGGTGCCGGTGTTGCCAGCGCGATTTCGGCATCGTTTAACACGCCAATGGCCGGGGTTATCTTCGCCATGGAAGTGGTATTGCTGGAGTACAACATACGTGGCTTCGTGCCAATCATTCTGGCCTCCGTTGCCGGTGCCATTGTGTCGGAAGCGCTGTTCGGTGCTGAAACTGCATTCGCGGTACCGGCATTCGACATGCGCTCGCTGGCCGAAATCCCCTACATTCTGGCACTGGGCGTCATAGGCGGCCTTGTCGCGACGGCTTTTATTTATCTGGTAAAGGGCTTTCAGAAACTGAATCGTTTCCCCATCTGGTTTAAATGGGGGGCACTGACGCTGACCACCGCTGCCATCAGCCTGATGTTCCCACAGCTGCTCGGGATTGGTTACGACACAGTGAACGCGACCCTGGCCGGCGAGGTTGTGATGGGCACACTGCTGGCGCTGTTACTGGGTAAGCTGCTGCTATCGTCCTGGGCAGCAGCAGTCAGCTTTCCTGCCGGATTGATTGGTCCGACATTGTTTATCGGCGCAGCACTGGGTGGTCTGATGGGGCAACTATCGGCCTGGCTGCTGCCGGAATATCCGGTATCCATCGGTTTCTATACCCTGTTAGGTATGGGTGCACTGATGGGTGCTGTACTGCGCGCACCGCTCGCTGCACTGGTCGCATTACTGGAGCTGACTGCTAACCCCAACATTATTATGCCGGGCATGCTGGCCATCGTGATTGCCAGTCTGGTGGTCAGTGAAGTGTTCCGCCTGCCATCGGTGTTTGAAGTTCAGCTTGGTGGCGGTCACAACTATCAGCTGCCCGACCCGGTTCAGCAGATGCTGCGTAATACATGGGTGGCGGCCGCCATGTCGCAATCGTTTGTCGTCGCTCCGCGCAGTGTCAGCGTAGAGACTGCTGGCTTTATGCTTCAGCGCGAACCGGACTGGCTGCTACTGGAAGATGAGAAAGTCATCGTGCCACCCGCGGCTATCGCTGAAGCACTGGAAATAAGCGAAGCCGATGATGATGGACGCCACCCGGATGTTGATCTGATCGCCATTCCGGCCGATCGCCAGCAGGTAGAATTTATTTCGCTGAAGGCCAATATGCAGGATGCCTTAGACCTGATGGAGCAGCATCACATACAATGGCTGGCCGTTTACCGCGACGACCAGTACAGTCGCTGCGTTGGTCTGGTGTCACAAACCATGATCGAACACTTTTACCACTATCACCCAAGAGGTCGCTGATGCTTTGGGTAAAAGCTTTTCACATTATTGCTGTCGTTACCTGGTTCGCCGCGATTTTCTATCTGCCGCGCCTGTTTGTGTATCACGCAGCTGCAGAGGATGAAGTCTCGCGTGAGCGTTTCAAAATCATGGAACGTAAGCTCTATCGCGGCATTATGATGCCATCCATGATAGCCGTGGTGGCACTGGGTAGCTGGGCCATCAGCTATAACCCGGATTACTATCTGGTGCAGACTCACTGGCTGCACGCCAAGCTGACGCTGGTCGCGTTGCTGATCGTTTACCATTTTTACTGTGGCCACCTGGTGAAGGTGTTCCGCGATGACAAAAACCAGCGCAGTCATGTGTTCTATCGCTGGTTTAACGAAATCCCTGTATTCCTGCTGATCGCCATCGTCATTCTGGTGGTCGTGCGTCCATTCTGATTTATACCGAAGAGATTGTTATGAGCTATTCCATCGCCCAATCCGAAGCCTTATTTGAAGCTGCACAGAAACACATTCCGGGTGGCGTTAACTCGCCGGTACGTGCCTTTAAAGGTGTTGGCGGCACGCCAATCTTCTTCGACCATGCCAAAGGCGCATATGTATTCGACGCTGACGGCAACCGCTATATCGATTACGTTGGCAGCTGGGGGCCGATGATTCTCGGTCACTCCGCCGATGAAATTCTGGATGCGGTAAAAGCGCGCATGGAAAAGGGCCTGAGCTTTGGCGCACCAACCCATATCGAAATCGATATGGCAGAAGAAGTGTGCAAACTGATTCCCTCCATGGACATGGTGCGCATGGTGAACTCTGGTACCGAAGCCACCATGAGTGCCATTCGTCTGGCGCGTGGCTTTACCGGTCGCGATAAACTGGTGAAGTTTGAAGGATGCTACCACGGCCACGCCGATTCTCTGCTGGTAAAAGCCGGCTCTGGCATGCTGACCTTAGGCGTTCCTACGTCGCCGGGCGTTCCTGCAGCCGTTGCTGAAAACACCATCACCCTGAACTACAACGACCTCGACCACCTTAAGGAATGCTTCGCTCAGTGCGCTAATGAAATCGCCTGTGTGATCATCGAGCCGGTAGCCGGCAATATGAACTGCATTCCGCCGAGCAAATCCTTCCTGCAGGGTCTGCGTGAGCTGTGCACTACCCACGGCATCGTACTGATTTTCGACGAAGTCATGTCTGGTTTCCGTGCCGCTCTTGGTGGCGCGCAGGAATACTACGGCATCGTGCCGGACATGACCTGTCTGGGTAAGGTCATCGGCGGCGGCCTGCCTGTGGGTGCCTTCGGTGGTAAACGCGAAATCATGGAATACCTGGCACCGCTGGGCCCTGTGTATCAGGCTGGTACGCTGTCGGGTAACCCGTTGGCGATGGCGGCTGGCCTGGCCATGCTGAAAGCCATTCAGAAGCCAGGCTTCTACGAGCAACTGAGCGCACGCGTACAACAGTTACTGAACGGCCTGCAGGCCGCAGCAGATGCCCACGGCGTTCCGTTTACCCACAACAGTGCGGGCTCTATGTTTGGCTTCTTCTTCACCGAACTGAAAGAAGTGAACACCTTCCGCGATGTCGCTGACCACTGCGATGGCGAGCGCTTCAACAAGTTCTTCCACGGTATGCTGAAAGAAGGCGTTTACCTGGCACCGTCTTCGTTTGAGGCTGGCTTTATGTCTATCGCGCATAGCGAGCAGGATATTCTGGATACCATCGCCGCCGCCGACCGGGTTATGGCGACGCTGTAAGATGCTGATTGCCGGTTCAATACTACTCGCCGCCCTGAGTGGCTTGCTGCTGTGGAGCAGTAAGCCCGCTGCTAATTGGTCGGGTATAGCCAGTGCCCGCTTTGCTGCGGGCCTGATTCTGCTGATTCATGCGTTGCTGTCGCTGACGGGCAACCTGATCCCCGCCGAGGGGCAGCTGATTGCCGAACAGTTAAGTCTGTATGCAGCACTGCCTTTGCTGGTTGCTACCCTGCTGGTTAACGCCCTTGGTTATCAATGGTCGCGCCTGATCTGGGGCCGCATATTGCTGGCCTTGTGTGTGGTGTTTGAACTGACCCGCCGAGCGGGAGAACTCCCTGCATTGCTGTGGGCCAGTCTGGCCATCGCGGCAATCAGTGCACTACTGCAGATACCAGCTAATAAGAAAAACGCCAGTGCGGCTCTGGGCTGCTGGATTCTTCTGGGTGTGTGGTTACAGCAAACTGCGCTGCATCAGGGGGATATTAACCTCTGGCTGAGCATCACTCTCATTCCTGTCATATATCTCCATCGCCGTCACTGATCCCGTTACATTGTCTACACTTACGTAATGTGTGGATATTTACAATGGTATCAGTATGGTTACAATCCGTGATCAGTTTTACCGTCAGGCGGACCGGTTTTTCACCGGCGTTCTGGCCGCCCTGCTGGGTGTTTCTTTCCTGCTGGCCAGTTGGTACAACACCTGGGCGGAAGCCCTGCTGATCGGTATTCCGGCGTTGCTGGTACCGGTAATAGTCAGCAAGATATCACCGGCCAGCCGCATGTCGCGCCTCAGCTATGCCGCAGCGCTGATGGTCTTTTCTGCGCTGCATATCCATCAGGCTCACGGCTTACTGGAAATGCACTTCGGCATCTTTGTGCTGCTCGCATTGCTGCTCTACTACCGTGACGTATTACCGATTGTGACCGCTGCAGCCGTGATTGCGGTTCACCACCTGACCTTTAATTATCTGCAGGAACAGGGCAATCCGGTATGGATATTCGAGGCCCGCACCGGCATCAATATTGTGTTATTGCACGCGGTATTTGTGGTGGTTGAGTCTGCAGCACTGATTTACCTGGCACGTAAGAGCTGGGCCGAATTCCTGCAGAATGCCGAGCTGCTGAAAATTGGCCAGCACATTTCCAGAGAGGGACCGGTCGACCTGACTTTCCGCGTAGAAAGACCGGAAGGCGAATTTACAGAGTCATTCAACGAATTCTTTGCCCTGATGAACAGCATTGTTGCGCAGGTGAATGACCTGTCACAGCAGATTGATAGTGTTGGGCGCTCATTTGCCGAAGGCACACAAAAGCTGAGTGCCGGAGCTCGGCGCCAGCATGACGAAACCGATCAGATTGCCACCGCCACCAGCCAGATGACCGCCTCGATGCAGGAAGTGCAGTCCAACTCACAGAGCGCCGCGACAACAGCAAGTGAAGCCGATCATATTGGTGGTGAATCTGAGGTCAGTATTACCAGGGCGCGTTCTACCATTGAAACGCTGGCGACCAGTATTACGCAGGCCAACAGCGTGATTCAGAACCTGGATAGCGAAAGTAACAATATTGGCTCGGTACTGCAGGTGATTCAGGGCATTGCCGAACAAACCAACCTGCTGGCACTGAACGCAGCCATTGAAGCAGCGCGCGCAGGCGAACAGGGCCGAGGCTTTGCCGTTGTTGCGGACGAAGTACGAACACTGGCTTCCCGCACCCATGAAAGCACCAAGGAGATTCAGCAGATGATTGAACGTCTGCAGAAAGGTTCCGCGGAAGCGGTTCATGCCATGGACGCCAGTAAGAAAGGGGTTGATTCCAGTGTCGAGCAGATTGCTCAGGCCGCCGACAAGCTGTTGAGCATGAAAGCATCGGTGACCAGTATTCATGGCATGAGCCAGCAGATTGCCCGCGCTATCGACGAGCAAAGCATGGCCATCAATGAAGTGAACTCCAACCTGACCGTCATTCGTGATATCAGTGAGGACACCACCGAACAGGCTGCACTATCGGCATCCAACTCCGCCCAGCTGGTTGCTATGGCCAGCGACCTGCGTGGATTGCTGACACGTCTTAAAGCGGAATAAACAGGCCAGTGCATAATCAGTTACTGGCACTGCGCCAGTAACTGATTCAGCCGCTCAGTCATCGCCACGTCACTTTGCGCAAAGACCAATCCACGCTGCAACAGATTACGTGCCTGAGCACGATCACCCATCTGCAGGCTGACCCAGGCCTGACGATAAAACACCGCCGGGTTACGTGGCTGAATCTGCCGCGCCTGATCGAGATAGGTCATGGCCGAACGCCAGCGTTGCTTACGTCGTTCAATCTCAGCTTTGGCAAAAAGACTGGCAATGGCCGGATGGTGATTCCCCTCGGTAAAGCTCCCCATCGAGCCGTCCGCCTGCCAGTCAGGTAAGGCTGCAACATTGACCCTCTGCTGGTCAGGCCCTTCAGGCACCGCAGAGCAGCCCGCCAGAAAAGCAGAAAAGGTAAAAATCAGAACAACCAGTCGAACCACGACTTTTTCTCCCCGGATGAAGGCTCGGTCAGTGGATCGCATTGCCCTGCTGCTGCCGGCACCCGATCCCTGATAAATGGGTACAGTGTACCGCGGCAACCGTTTTCTACCAGTTGCCCTGCCGCATTCACCGGCACCATCTGCAATAAGTCGGCTGGCGGCAATGGTTCACTGCCTGCACTGCGGAATGTATCCAGCCAGATTGGCAGGGCAGCACTACTGCCAGCAAATGGCATTGGCTGATTGTCATCACGACCGACCCAGACGACACCGAGATGGCGGTTATCAAAACCTGCGAACCAGGCATCACGCTGATCGTCACTGGTACCGGTTTTCGCCGCCAGCGGCCCTTCCAGCTCCTGAGTGATACGACGAGCGGTTCCGCGCTCAGCCACCTGTTCCAGACCGTAGCGCAGCCACTGCATCATAGCCGGACTGACGACCTGCTCCCCACGCAACGCATAGGATGAAAGCGTCTCACCTTTCGCCGTCGCCACCGCTTCGATGGTGCGCAGAGGCATGACAAAACCCTGCGAGGCGATAGTCTGATACATGGCCGCGACTTCAACCGGTGACAGAGAAATCGCCCCCAGCAACATGGATGGATACGGTGGCACTTCCGCCTGCAACCCCAGCTCTTTGAACGTGGCGGCAACGTTACCGAGCCCAACAGTCATGCCAAGACGTGCCGTAGCCTGGTTCAGGGATCGCGCCAGCGCATCGGCCATCGGCAACGCACCGTGCGACTTATGATCATAATTCTGCGGCTGCCACAGCTGGCCACCCGGACCGGAAACACTGACCGGCTTGTCGTCGATCACCGAGCCCCAGTGATAACGGCCACTTTCCAGTGCCGCCAGATAAACCACCGGCTTGGCCAGCGAACCAATGGCACGTTTCGCCGCCAGCGCGCGGTTAAAACCAAAGAACTCCGGTTTACGCGAGCCGAGTAAAGCCCTGACTTCACCACCATCCACACTGGTGATCACGGCAGCGGTTTCCAGTACATCCTTCAATTCACGACTGCGGCTTTCGAGTCGTTTCAGCGTCGCTTGTGCAGCTTCTTCAACCGCGTTCTGCATCCATGGATCAAGGGTGGTAAATATACGCAGGCCTTCACTCTGCAGGTCTTGCAGACGGTAATCCCGTTGCAACTGAGCACGCGCCAGTTCAAGGAACGCGGGATACTCACGTTGCCCAGCCCGCCCGGCTGCAGACGTCAGCAATGGCTTACCCTGTGCAACAATGCGCTGACCATCAGTGATAATGCCGTTGTCCGCCATCAGCCCCAGGATCAGATCACGACGTTCTTTGGCGCGCTCGGGATTGCGACGTGGGTTGTAGTAGGAAGCGCCTTTAACCAGTCCGACCAGTGTCGCGATCTCTCCGTTATCCAGCTCTTTAACCGACTTACCAAAATAGAAACGCGCCGCCAGTCCGAAGCCATGAATTGCGCGCCGTCCGGCCTGCCCGAGATATACCTCATTCAGGTAGGCCTGCAGAATTTCCTCTTTGCTGTAATGCAACTCCAGCAGCAGGGCCATCAGCGCCTCCTGCCCTTTACGTATCAGAGTACGTTCACTGCTGAGGAAAAAGTTTTTTACCAGCTGCTGGGTAAGTGTCGATCCCCCCTGAACAAAGCCGCCCGCTTTAACATTGGCCAGCATGGCGCGCGCAATGCCACGCAGCGAAATACCCCAGTGTTCGAAAAAGGCTTTATCCTCGGTAACCACCAGCGCAGCAACCAATGCCGGGGGAACATCTTCCAGCCTGACCAGCTCACGGTCTTCATTGTGGGCGGGGAAAATACCGCCGATGTACTGAGGCTCAAGCCGCACCAGGCCAACGTCCTCACCCTGCTCGCGCAGGCGACTGATGCGGCCATCGCGAATACTCAATTCGATCCGGCGCGCAGACTCAGGACCATCCCAGAACGGGAACGCACGGCGGAAAATAGTCCATTGCTCGCCGCTACGGGTGTAACTACCGGGGCGATCCGCATAGCCACGAGCGCTGTAGTCCGACCAGCTCAGCTCCGCTTCCAGCTGGCTCGCTGACAACAATTGCCCCGGATACAACAACAAGGGTCGCGCATACACCTTGGCCGGCAGAGCCCACTTATTACCGTCAAAACGCTCCCGTACCTGGGCATCAAGATACACCAGCCAGCCTGCCAGCAGCGCCAGCCCGACCAGGCTCAGGCGCAGCATCCATGCCAGCCAGACTTTACGTCTGCCTGATAAAGAAGGCCGTTCAGACTTAGATTTTTTAGCGGCAGGTTTGCGTTGACTCATCAGGTAATACCGGGCTCCGGACAGCGGGCATCATAGCAGCAGCCCTGCGCCAAACCTAACCTCGACGATAAGCATGGCAGCACCGCTGGGAACCCATCGGGCCAGAGATGACAACAAGTATTCTTCATCGTGACAATCCAATCTATTGTCTGTATTTTTTCCATATTATTGCCATTATTGCCAGCTGATGCCTGTCTTCCTGACAGTGGTTGGCGATGACTGATGGCATCTGATTCCGGGGTTTGCTGCGCACTGTCAGGCGCTTTAATCCCTGAATACCTGAGACGGTCACTGTATGACCGATTAATTGGCCCCCTGTTGCAGGGACAAGCTGGAGAACTGGCTTAATGAACAAGCGCTTACTGGGTATTAGCACTGTTACCGCGGCACTGATGGCGACCAGCCTGACGGTTTCAGCGCAGGAAGAACTGCACATCTACAACTGGTCTGACTACATCGCCGAAGACACCATCGCTAACTTTGAAAAAGCGACAGGTATCAAGGTGACCTACGACGTTTACGATTCCAATGAAGTTCTGGAAGCGAAGATGCTCGCTGGCCACAGCGGCTACGACCTGATTTTTCCAACTGCGCGCCCGTTCGCCGACCGTGGCATTAAAGCCGGTCTGTACCAGACCTACGACAAGAGCAAGCTGAGCAATTTCAGTAACCTTGATCCGATCATCATGAATTCACTGAGTGATATCGACCCGGGCAACCAGTATCTGGTTCCTTACATGTGGGGCACCACAGGTATCGCTTATAACGTCGACAAAGTGAAAGCGATTCTGGGTGACGATATGCCGCTGGATACCTGGAAGCTGGTATTCGACCCTGAAATCACCAAAAAGCTGTCAGCCTGTGGCGTTGCGCTGATGGATGACCCAACCGAAGTATTCGTTGCCGCCCGTGCTTATCTGGGTAAGCCGACTGATGACTTCAGCAAGAAAGCCGTCGCCGAAGCCGCTGATGTTGTCGGTGCTGTGCGTGAAAATATCCGTTATTTCCACAGTTCACAGACCATTAACGATATGGCCAATGGTGATATCTGTGTCGCTCATGGCTACTCTGGCGACATGCTGCAGGCTCAGGCTCGTGCCGTAGAAGCCGCAAATGGCGTACAGGTTGAGTACGTAGTGCCAAGCGAAGGCGCTGTCGTCTGGACCGACGTTGCTATCATTCCTGCCGATGCGCCAAACGTTGCTAACGCACACAAATTCGTTAACTACCTGCTGCAGCCGGAAGTGATTGCACCAATCACCAACTACGTTGCTTACGCAAACGCCAACAAGGCCGCAACCAGTCTGGTCGACGAAGAAGTGCGTAACAACCCGGGTATTTACCCACCACCGGCCACGCAGGAAAAGCTGCTGGTTCTGAAAACGCCTGCCGACAAGGAAGTGCGTAATATGAACCGCGCCTGGACCCGCGCGAAAACCGGTAAATAATTCGCAGACTGTTGCGAAATACACTGGAAGTGCTGCTTTAAATGCAGCCTTCCTGACCCCGTCCTGCAAAGTTCGGGGTCTTTTTGTTTTTAAGCCTACTGGAGCACTCAGCACGAATGACTCAACTTCGTCCTGCATCCTCCGAGCAGTCATGGGCTGCTCCTGAAGAAGAACCGATCGTCCGTATTGAGAACGTGACGAAAACCTTCGGCTCAACCTATGCCGTTGATGACATAAGCCTGACCATTCATAAGGGCGAGTTTTTCTCGCTGCTGGGCGCTTCCGGCTGTGGCAAAACCACCCTGCTGCGTATGCTCGGCGGCTTCGAGACACCAACCTCCGGGCGCATTTATATTGATGGCCAGGATGTCACCGACGTGCCGCCTTATCTGCGCCCGATTAACATGATGTTCCAGAGCTATGCCCTGTTCCCACACATGACGGTGGAGCAGAATATTGCCTTCGGCCTGAAAGAAGAAAAGATGCCAAAAGCCCTGATTCGCGAACGCGTACAGGAAATGATGGCGCTGGTGCAGATCGGGAAACTGGCCAGCCGTAAGCCACACCAGCTGTCCGGCGGTCAGCGTCAGCGCGTGGCGCTCGCCCGCTCTCTGGCTAAGCACCCGAAAATTCTGCTGCTCGATGAACCGCTGGGTGCGCTGGATAAAAAACTGCGTGAGCATACCCAGTTCGAACTGGTGAATATTCAGGAACGCCTGGGCATCACCTTTATCATCGTCACCCACGATCAGGAAGAAGCCATGACCATGTCATCGCGTATTGCCCTGATTAATGAAGGTCGGATTGAGCAGGTCGATACTCCGCGTCGCATGTACGAATTCCCTGCGACCCGTTATGCCGCCAGCTTTATTGGTTCGGTGAACTTATTTAACGGTTACGTCGCCTCACACGAAGATGACATGGTGATTGTGCATTCCGACGACACCGCCGGCGAGCTGAAAGTGCACCACAGTCAGCCACTGACTGCCGGCATGGAAGTCACCGTAGCAATTCGTCCGGAAAAAATTACTGTGCGCGATCAGCACACAGAAGAGCCGAATGCCATTTACGGCGTGATCAAGGAAATTGCCTATCTGGGCGACGTATCGATTTATCACGTCGAACTGCCTAGCGGTAAGCGTGTGCAATTCACTCAGTCGAACATTCAGGCACTGGCCGAACAGCCGCTGACCTGGGGGCAGGAAGTAGCTCTGAGCTGGAGCGCCTACAGCTGCGGAGTACTGACCCAATGAACGGGCCGGTGAAACTGATTCCGCAAACGCCGCTGGAAAAAATGCGTAGCCTGGTTTCCGGACGTGCCGTAATTCTCGGTACGCCGTGGTTCTGGCTGGCATTGTTTTTTGTGCTGCCGTTCCTGTTTGTACTGAAAATCAGTTTGTCCGAAGCACAGCTGGCACAACCGCCCTACCTCGACTGGATTCGCGAAGTTGAAGACGGGCTGGTGACGATTCAGCTGAATTTCGGCAACTACCTGATGCTGTTTGAAGATGAACTCTACCGTGATGCACTGTGGGGTTCGTTTGAAGTAGCCAGTATTTCCACCCTCCTGTGCCTGCTGCTGGGTTACCCGATGGCTTATGCAATATCGCTGTCACCCAACCACTGGCGACTGCCGCTGCTGATGCTGATTATTCTGCCGTTCTGGACCTCATTCCTGATTCGTGTGTACGCCTGGATCGGCATATTAAAAGGCAACGGTTTGCTTAATCAGCTGCTGCTTGGCCTCGGCATTATTGATACTCCTCTGGAAATTCTGCACACCCCGGTAGCCGTTTATATCGGCGTGGTATACAGCTATCTGCCATTTTTAGTATTACCCCTGTACGCCACACTGGTACGACTGGATAACACACTACTGGAGGCTGCGGCAGATCTTGGTGCGCGCCCGTGGAAACAGTTTCTGAAAGTGACATTGCCACAATCGGTACCGGGCATACTCGCCGGTTCCATGCTGGTATTTATTCCGGTAATGGGAGAATTCGTGATTCCGGATCTGCTCGGCGGCCCGGATACGCTGATGATCGGCAAACTGATGTGGACCGAATTCTTCAGTAACAAAGACTGGCCTCTGGCATCAGCACTGGCCTCAGTGTTGTTGCTGGTACTGATTATTCCGTTCGTACTGATGCGTCATTACGAACAGAAAGTCGCCGAACGCGAACAGAAATAGGAGCAGCAGTATGTTTAAACGTTATCCATTTCTGTTCAGCGTTTTGCTATTGGGCTACGCCTTCCTGTATCTGCCCATCATCAGCCTGATTGTTTACTCCTTTAACGAAAGCCGACTGGTTACCGTATGGGGCGGTTTCAGTACCAAATGGTACGGCGAGCTGGTGAATAACGGCCCACTGCTGGATGCCGCCTGGCTGAGCATAAAAATCGGTGCCATGAATGCCACACTATCCGTTGTGCTTGGCACTCTGGCAGCATTAGCACTGGTACGTTTTCGTAATCTGCGCGGCCACCAGAGCTTAGGTGTCATGGTGACAGCACCACTGGTGATGCCGGAAATTATTATCGGCTTATCACTGCTGTTGCTGTTCGTGGCGATGGAGCAACTGATCGGCTGGCCCGCTGGTCGTGGCCAGGTCACTATCCTGCTGGCGCACGTTACCTTCTCGATGGCCTATGTCACCGTGATTGTACAAAGCCGCTTAGCACACATGGATCGCTCGATTGAAGAAGCCGCACTCGATCTGGGCGCCCGCCCGGTTAAAGTATTCTTCAGGATTACCCTGCCAATGATTGCCCCGGCATTAATGGCGGGCTGGCTGCTGGCCTTTACCCTGTCTATGGATGACCTGGTAATCGCCAGCTTCGTCTCCGGGCCGGGTTCAACCACCTTGCCAATGGTGGTGTATTCCAGTGTGCGGCTGGGGGTAAGTCCTCAGATCAACGCCCTGGCAACCATTATTATTGGCGTGGTCGCGATGGCGGTACTGATTGCCGGCGTGGTGTTGTATCGCAAGGAAATGCGTAAGCAGCAGGAAGGCTGAACAAACTGCTGCCAGCTTCGTTCAAGCTGGCAGCAGCAGGAATAAGCCCCCTCAATCCAGAATGAGCACCACTCTCCACCGAAAGGAAAAATCCGGTTTAATATCTCTGCGCTTGCATTAAACACCGCTCAATATTCCTTTGACCCAACCCCCTACTCTTCTTCGCCAAACCCGCTAAAGTAGTGGGATAGCAAACAAGGAGAGCAGGAACCCATGCTGCCGCCATCCCTTCAGCAACACTGGCAAAAAACTTCCACCGCACTGAGCGAAGACGGTGCCCGCCACGGCTTCGACTGGCCGGCCTTATGGCAAGGCCTTAGCGAAGAGCAGCAGCAACAGGCACAGAAAGTTCTGACCATCAGTCACTATGTGGCCGATGCGCTGCCACGCGAGGCAGAGTGGTTCAGCAATGCATTACTCAGCAGCGCCTTTCACCAGCCACTGTTGCGCAGCACTATCAGTGGCTGGCTGGATGAGCTGGCGGCTAATGTCAGCAGTGAGGATGACTGGGCCAAAGCGCTGAGATTATTACGACGTCGCTGCATGGTGCACATTATCTGGCGTGATGTTCTGCGTCTGGCGCCAACACTGGAAACTACCCGCGCGCTGTCGGATCTCGCCGATGAATGTGTCAGCCGTTCTCTGGATTTCCTCAGTACCCTGCTGGAAGCCCGTCATGGCCAGCCTGTGGGCAAAAGCAGTGGCGACGTGCAACGTATGCTGGTGCTCGGCATGGGCAAACTCGGTGCGCATGAGCTGAACCTGAGTTCTGATATCGACCTGATTTTCACTTATCCGGAAAGCGGCGACACAACCGGGCCGAAGGTGATCACCAACCAGGAGTTCTTTATCAAGCTGGGGCAGAAGCTGATTCAGGCGCTGGATAAGAACACTATTGATGGCTTTGTATTCCGTACCGATATGCGTTTGCGTCCCTATGGTCAGAGCGGGCCACTGGTAATGAATTTCGCTTCAATAGAAGAGTATTACCAGGATCAGGGGCGCGACTGGGAACGTTATGCCATGGTCAAGGCACGCATCATGAACGGTGAAAAAACGGCAGAAGGCCAGGAGCTGTTATCGATTCTGCGACCGTTTACCTATCGCGTGTATGTGGATTTCAGTGCCTTCCAGTCACTGCGCTCAATGAAAGCCATGATCAACGCCGAAGTCCGCCGGCGCGGACTGGATAACAACGTTAAACTCGGCTCCGGCGGTATCCGTGAAGTCGAATTTATCGTGCAGGCATTTCAGCTGATTCGCGGCGGTCAGGATAAAAGCCTGCAGACCCGCGAGTTGATAAAGGTTCTGGATATTCTCGCCGCCGATGGTTATCTGCCCGCTGCGGCCTGCGACGAACTGAAAGCCGCTTACCTGTTCCTGCGCGATACGGAACATGCCATTCAATGCCTGAACGATGAGCAGACACAACTGTTGCCAGACGGCGAAGAAGAGCAGGCGCGCATTGCCTGGGCCATGGGGTTCAGCGACTGGTACAGCTTCGGCGAAGCATTGGAACAACACCGCGAGAAAGTACGTCATCATTTTGCCCAGATCGTTGCCGGTGATGACGACGACGAACAACATGGCGATGTTGATACCGTCTGGCACGACCTGTGGCTGGGCGAACTGCAGGGCCAGCACGCCGATGACTTCCTGCAGCAGTTCCCCTGCGCCAACTCAGATGAGGTGCAGACCCTGCTGAGTGGTTTCCGTGATTCTCGTGCCGTACTGAAAATGCAGCAGATTGGCCGCGAACGTCTGGATGCCCTGATGCCGCGCCTGCTGCGTGAACTGTGGCAGCAACCTGAACCGAAAGTCACACTGGAGCGCGTGCTGCCGTTACTGGAAGCCGTAGTTCGCCGGACGGCGTATCTGGTGCTGCTGAAAGAAAACCCCCAGGCGTTAACTCAGCTCATTCGTCTGTGCAGCGCTTCCAGCTGGGTGGCCGCCTACATCACTCAGACTCCGCTGTTGCTGGACGAGTTGCTGAACCCGGCCACTCTCTACACCCTGCCTAGTCGCGACGAACTGGCAGAAGAGCTGCACCTGCGTCTGCTGCGCGTGGATGAACAGGACCTGGAGCAGCAGATGGAACAGCTGCGTCAGTATGTACGTGCTCACAAGCTGCGCGCCGCTGCCTGCGAAGTAATGGATGCGCTGCCACTGATGAAAATCAGTGACTACCTGACCTGGCTGGCGGAAGTCACGCTGCAGACCGTCATGGAACTGGCCTGGAAACAATCGGTGGAAAAATACGGCTACCCGCAAAATGCCGCGGGCGAAGCGGTCACCAGTCCGGAACTGATCATTGTCGGCTACGGCAAAGTGGGTGGACTGGAGCTGAGCTACAGCTCAGATCTTGATCTGGTGTTCCTCAACAACAGCTATGCCATGGGCAGCACCAACGGCGACCGCAGCCTGGATAACGGCGTGTTTTACACCCGCATGGGACAGCGCATGATTCATATCCTCAGCACTCAGACCCGCAGCGGTGATCTGTACGAAGTGGATATGCGACTGCGCCCATCCGGTAACTCCGGCATGATCGTGGCGTCGATGAAAGCGTTTGAGGAATATCAGCAGAAACATGCCTGGACCTGGGAGCATCAGGCACTGGTACGGGCGCGCGTATTGTGTGGCAGCGACAGTGCCGCGGAACAATTCCTTACGATCCGTAATGCCACTCTGGCGCAGACACGCGACCTTGGTGGATTACGTGAAGAAGTGCGAGCTATGCGCCAGAAAATGGTGGATAATCTCGGCTCCAAAGATACGAGTGGCCAACAATTTCACCTGAAGCAGGACGCCGGGGGTATTGTTGACATCGAGTTTCTGGTTCAATACGGGGTTCTGGCCTGGTCACACCAACACCCAGAGCTGCTCGACGTAACCGACAATATGCGTTTACTGGATGCGTTCGCAGCCACTGGTCTGATGAATCCACAAGATTGTCAGACACTGCAGGAAACCTACCTGACCTATCGAGCCGAAACTCACCGGCGTGCATTGCAGCAACAGAGTCTGCTACTGGATTCGGCCAGTCTTGACCGACTGGGCTTCAAAGCGCGGCGTGACGATGTGACCCGACTGTGGAAACTCTGGCTGGAGCCCGCAGACTGACGGCGGAATCCCGGCCACCCGACACTGTTATTATTCGAATTTGAGCGAGGTCCTTATGCTACCTTCCATGTCCGACCGTGATGGTCTGATCTGGCTTGACGGAGAGTTGGTTAACTGGCGTGACGCCAAAGTACACGTACTGACTCACACTTTGCACTATGGCATGGGCGTATTCGAAGGTGTGCGGGCTTATGAAACAGATCAGGGCGCGGCGATTTTCCGTCTGCAGGAACACACCGACCGTCTGTTCAATTCGGCTCACATCCTGAATATGCCAATGCCTTTCAGCAAGGCAGAGATTAACGAAGCACAGCGTGCTGCGGTTCGTGAAAACAACCTGAACAGCGCATACATCCGCCCGATGGTGTTCTTCGGTTCCGAAGGCATGGGTCTGCGTGCAGACAACCTGAAGGTTCACGTTATGGTCGCTGCCTGGGAATGGCCGGCGTACATGGGTGAAGAAGCCAAGACTCAGGGCATTAAAATCCGTACTTCCAGCTACACCCGCCACCATGTGAACATCACCATGTGTAAGGCGAAAGCAAACGGTAACTACATCAACTCTATGCTGGCGCTGCGTGAAGCGATCGACAGCGGTTGTGAAGAAGCCCTGCTGCTGGACAACGAAGGTTACGTAGCAGAAGGTTCCGGTGAGAACATTTTCCTGGTGCGCGACGGCATCATCTACACCCCGGAACTGACTTCCTGCCTGGACGGTATTACTCGCCGTACCATCATGGAGATGGCTCGTTCTCTGGGTTATGAAGTACGCGAAAAACGCATCACTCGCGATGAAGTGTACATTGCTGATGAAGCCTTCTTCACCGGTACTGCCGCAGAAGTTCTGCCAATCCGTATGCTCGATGGCCGTAGCATTGGTACTGGTAGCCGTGGCCCGGTAACCGAAAAACTGCAGAGCATGTATTTCGATACTGTCACTGGTAAAGCACCGTTCAACGCTGAATGGCTGACACTGGTTAAGTAAAGCCAGTCACGCCATCCGGCTATAAAAAAATCCGCTGCGGGCAACCTCAGCGGATTTTTTTTGCTCGGCCAGGCGATATTACTGCAGGTGATGCTGCAACCAGGTACTCATCACCATACGCAGATCATCCAGTGTTCGTCTGGCGCGCTGACCATTCTGATTAACAATCACCAGAAACGCCGCATGCGTCATCTCCAGATAAAAACGGCCCAGTCTTTCCCGTTCTTTCGGGTGGCGCTGAATCCCCATACGGCGGAAGATCTCAGCCATATGACCAATCACCATATCATCGTGACGGGTATCCAGTTCCCTTAGTTCAGGCACCGCAAACATAGCCTGTACCAGCGTCAGTACCGCCCGCTGTTTACGATACACTGCCAGATGCGTCGTCAGCATTTTATCCAGCAGCTCATCGCTATCCATACTTTCCACCGACCAACCGGCAATAGTGCCCAGCGCCTGTTCAATTTCTTCCAGCCAGCGCAATCCCAGCGCATGCAGAATGGCGTGCTTATTCGGATAGTAGTGATACAGAGAGCCAACGGAGATACCCACTCCTTTGGCGATCAGAACCGTCGTCAGATCGTCGAACCCCACCTTCTCCAGCAACTCACTGGTGACATCCAGAATAAGCCGGGTGCGCTCGCGCGAACGCCCCTGAACCGGTGCGCTGCGTGGTGCCAGATCCTGTACTTTACGGTTTTCCACTGTGCTCTCTGTACCTGTATTAAGCGTTGTAGCAACGCGCATTATAGAGTCTGAGACGCTGCGCTTACAGCACTGCAGCCGCCTCAGAACAACGAGTCACGCAGCGAGTAATAAAGCATACCAGCGACCATGCCCGGCTTACGCAGCAAGGTGCCGCCCGGAAAGGTCGGCGTCGGGAAGCGAGCAAAGACGTCAAACTGCTCCGCACTGGTGGCAATGGCATCGGCCATCAGCTTACCGCCCAGTGTCGCCAGAGCAACACCATGACCGGAGTATCCCTGAGCAACAAACAGTTGCGGGTCCAGTCGTTCAAAGTGCGGCATTCGGTTCAGTGTGATGGCTAGCTGGCCACCCCAGCCATAATCAATCTTCACATCTTTCAGAAACGGATAACGCTTCAGCATCGGTCCGCGAGCATAGGCACCTATGTCGGCCGGCATGCGCCCGGTATAGGTTTCACGCCCCCCCCAGAGCAGGCGCTTATCGCCGGAGATGCGAAAGTAATTCACCGAAAACTTAGAGTCAGCAACCGCCACATCATCGCGGTTAATACGGCGAATCAGCTCGTCCGGCAGCGGCTCGGTAGCCAGCATCAGACTCTTGATTGGCATAATTTTTCCGGCGATGCGCGGCTCAAGGTTCCCCAGATAGCCATTGCAGGCAAGCAGGATATAACGACTGCGCACACGCCCCTGAGCCGTCTTCACCTCACACTGATCACCGCTGGTGTAACCAGTAACAGCGCTGTTTTCATAAATAACAGCACCAGCTTTCTGTGCCGCACCGGCCAGCCCCAGCGCATAATTAAGTGGGTGCAAATGCACAGCATCAGTCCAGAGCTTACCGCCAAAATAACGGTCAGTGCCCAGCATTTCCTGCACCTGATCAGTACTCAGATGACGAATACCCTCATAGTTCAGCTTGTCCTGCATATAAGTCGCAGAATCATGTATCCAGGAAACATCGCCCGGCTTGGCGGCCACATAGGCAATACCCTGCTTCAGATCGCAATCAATCTGATGCTCAGTAATCAGATCTTTTACCAGCTCAACCGAATCCAGCGACAACTGCCACAGAGCATCGGCATCCTGCTTACCGACCTTCGCCTGCAACTCCTCGTGGTCTTTGTTATGACCCGGGCAAACCTGACCGCCATTACGCCCGGAAGCGCCCCAGCCCACACGTTGCGATTCAAGAACCGCCACCCGATAGCCACGCTGAGCCAGGTGCAGGGCAGCGGACAACCCTGTGTAGCCTGCACCCACAATACAGACATCGGTTTCCACATCGCCTTGCAGCTGCCCGAATGACACACCCGCATTGGCGCTGGCGACATAATAAGAAGGCTCATAACCGGACATATTCATTTCCAGACTCCGATAACAACTACCCGACAAAGGCCAAAGCACGGCACTTTGCCAATTCATAACCCGAATGATAATTCGGGTTTAAGAAATGATAAAGGTAACATTCCCGCCATTCTGACCCGATTCTTACATTGATTTAAAACAAGCCTTTTCATAATCTAGAACCGAATGATACTTCGGGTTACGAATCCAGCCCGGTTATTGTGAAGGCGTTCGCAAAAGTATCTGCCTATAAATGAATAGGCTATATAAATACGATTTCTTAGCGCTAAAAAGCACAGGTGACTTATGGAAGCCGTCGAAAGGTTTCTTAAAGAACACAACATCACAGAAGTAGAATCCACCCTGCCAGATCTGACAGGTAATGCCCGCGGCAAATTCTACCCAACCAAAAAATTCCTGGCCGAAAAAGGTGGCCGTCTGCCTGAAAGTGTTCTGGTGCAGACAGTAACCGGAGAATGGGCCGACAATCACTACGAGCTGGTCGATCCCAGCGATCGGGATATGCATCTGCGTCCGGACCCGGCGACCCTTCGCCTGGTACCCTGGACCGACGAACCAACCGCTCAGGTGATCAACGACTGCTATACCGCCGATGGCCTGCTGCATCCGCTGTCCAGCCGAACAGTTCTGCGGCGGGTATTGAATCTGTTTGAGAAAGAAGGGCTGAAGCCTGTGATTGCTCCGGAAATGGAGTTCTACCTGATTCAGAAAAATAACGATCCTGACTACGAACTGAAACCTGCGACCGGACGCTCCGGCCGTCAGGAGAGCGCGCGTCAGTCGTACAGTATTGATGCGGTGAACGAGTTCAATCCTTTTATCGATACGCTGTACAACTACTGCGAAGCTCAGGGATTGGATGTCGACACTCTGATCCACGAACAGGGAGCCGCGCAGATGGAAATCAACTTTCTGCACGGCGATCCGCTGAACCTCGCAGATCAGGTTTATTTCTTTAAACGTACACTGCGTGAAGCTGCGTTTAAGCACGGTATCTATGCCACCTTTATGGCTAAACCGATGCAGAATGAACCCGGCAGCGCCATGCATATTCACCAGAGTATTATCGACGTTAAGTCTGGTAAGAATATCTTTGCCAGCGAAGAAGGTAACTTCAGCGAGAAATTCCATAATTATCTTGGTGGACTGCAGAAATACATTCCAAGTGCGATCAGTTTTTTTGCACCAAATGTGAATTCCTATCGTCGTTTTGCACCAGATAATGCCGCTCCCATCAATATGAAATGGGGAATCGATAATCGCACCGCAGGTTTGCGTATTCCTGAATCCGATCCGGCAGGCACCCGTATCGAAAACCGCTTCCCGGGATCAGACTGCAACCCATATCTGGCCATCGCTGCAAGCCTTGCCTGTGGCTACCTTGGTATTAAAAACAGCCTTCAACCGACAAAACCGACATACGATGCCGCTGCAGAAGACGGAGATACCGTAGAGTTGGCACGTACTTTGGAAGAAGGATTACGATTACTGGAAGACTGCCCTGAGCTGCGTGACATTATGGGTTCAGACTTTGTTGACGCTTATATTGGTGTTAAACGTGCAGAGTTTGAAACCTTCCATCGTGTTATCAGTTCCTGGGAGCGGGAATATCTTCTGCTGAACGTTTAAAGAAGATTATATGGGCCAGCGATGGCCCATAGTTGCCGTTAATATATCGGCCACCTGACGCTTTTCCAGCTGGATATCTACCTGTTGTTAGCAGAGAAAATGAATTCGGAGCAAGTCTGCTTCGTGCTCTTCTGTTGCCGCCAACAGACATAAGTTTTGATAACGAGAAAACCCGATGAGGAAAGAGCAATGAAAAAATCATGGACAAAACGTCTGACGTTTTCTGCTTCACTACTGGCACTTGGCGTCGCCGGCTATGCGCCAGCGGGGCAGGCTGAAGAAGAGTTAAAATTCTATAACTGGTCTGACTATATAGCCGAAGATACCGTTCCGGTATTCGAAGAAAAAACCGGTATTAAAGTTACCAACGATGTTTTCGATAGCAACGAAGTGCTGGAAGCGAAACTGCTCGCAGGAAGCTCTGGTTATGATCTGGTAGTACCTACCGCCCACTTTATGGGCCGTCAGATTAAAGCAGGTGTATTCCAGCCTCTGGATATGTCTAAACTGCCAAACTACAAATATCTCGATAAAGATCTGATGTCTTTCCTCGCTGCCGTTGATCCGGGTAACAAATACGGCGTACCTTATCTTTGGGGAACCACGGGTATCGGTTACAACGTGGAAATGGTTAAGAAGGTTCTGGGAGAAGACGCTCCGGTAAACAGCTGGGATCTGGTATTCAAACCTGAAAACCTGAAAAAACTGGCCGAGTGCGGTGTTAACTTCCTCGATTCTGCCGACGAAATCTACCCACTGATTATGCACTACGTTGGCATTGACCCTAACAGTGACAAAGTAGCGGACTACAAGTCTGATTCAAAAGCAGCTGCTCTGTTAAAAGAACTGCGTCCATTCATTACCCAGTTCCACTCTTCACAGTACATTAACGGCCTGGCGAATGGTGATATCTGTGTCGCAGTTGGCTGGTCAGGCGATGTACTGATGGCTCAGGACCGTGCAGCAGAAGCTGAAAACGGCATTGAAATTGAATACGTTATTCCGGAAGAAGGTACTCAGATCTGGTTCGACATGCTGGCGATTCCAGCGGATGCGAAGAATGTTGATGCCGCTCATACCTTCATCAACTACCTGCTTGAACCTAAAGTCATCGCAGATGTTTCCAACTATGTTGCTTACGCCAACCCAAACCCGGCATCAGCTGAGTTCCA
The DNA here is from genome assembly GCF_020320395.1 of Thalassolituus marinus. Taxonomy (GTDB): domain Bacteria; phylum Pseudomonadota; class Gammaproteobacteria; order Pseudomonadales; family Oceanobacteraceae; genus Venatoribacter; species Venatoribacter marinus. Next base: position 29,901 of record NZ_JAEDAH010000041.1, read on the forward strand.
GGATGAGGAAGTAACCAATAACCCTGGTGTATACCCAAGCGATGAAGTGAAAAAGCGTCTGTTCCCAAGCAAACTGCGTGGTCAGAAAATCGACCGTGTAATGACCCGTATGTGGACAGATGTAAAAACCGGGCGTTAATTCAGCACGGTTAATCCGCTTTTAAGCCCGGCACAGTGCCGGGCTTTTTTTTCATTTGAAGTCGGACGTCGGACGTCGGACGTCGGGCTTCGTATACCCCAGCCACAAAAAAGCCAGTGTCTGCTAAGCAGTACACTGGCTCGTTTATATCAATACCAGACTCAGAGTTCGCCTTGCAGGCAAGCCGCCATCCAGCCGCCGATAAGGTCACTATCGGGCAACGGGCTATCACTGCTAACGGTGGTAAGTGCCTGATCGGTTAATTGCTCGGGCAATACCGAACCTTTACGCGATTGCAGCAGTGCCTGTTCGAATTCCTGACTGAATTCCGGATGTGCCTGCACTGTCAGAATACGATTGCCATAACGCAGACCAGCAAAACGGCAGAAATCGGAACTGGCGAATACTTCAGCCTGTTCCGGTTTTACCGTCACCTGATCCTGATGAATGGCATTCAGGCAAAAGCTGGCTGGTGCAACATGTGCAGTTTTGGTTAAAGGGCTCTGTACAATCTGATAATCCTGCAGACCCAGTCCCCAACCACCGCTGTATTTTTCCACCTTACCGCCCAGCGCCTGAGCAATAATCTGATGGCCAAAGCAAATGCCGATCAGGGGTTTTTCCGCGTCGTTCAGTGCGCGGATAAAACCCTGCAGTTCCAGCATCCAGGGCTGATCTTCGTACACACTGAATTTTGACCCGGTAATCCCCCAACCATCACACTCGTCGATGCTCTGCGGGAAATTTCCGTCGCGCACGTCGTAAACCTGATAACTGAAGTCACTGCCACTGCGATCAAGCAGGCCCATCATCATACCGGCGTATGTATCGTACTGCGCTGTCAGCTCTTCCGGTGTGGTACCGGCGGCCAGAATACCTATTTTCATTGTCTGTCCTGAGGCAGGCACTGCCTGCCATTGCACTTATTCTTCGACGCGGGATTTTTCTGTGCGACGTAATTGCAGCATAGCGACAACCACGCCAACTGCCACCACGGCAATCATCAACGTTGCCAGCGCATTAATTTCCGGCGTAATACCCAGACGTACTTTCGAGAAGATCACCATCGGTAATGTACTGTCTCCGGGGCCTGCGACAAAGCTGGCGATAACCAGATCATCCAGTGACAGAGTGAACGACAGTAACCAGCCGGAAATAATGGCCGGCGCGATCAGTGGCAGGGTCACCAGAAAAAACAGTGTCGACGGCTTCGCGCCAAGGTCCATCGCTGCTTCTTCAAGTGATTCGTCCATATCACTCAAACGTGATTGTACGATCACCGCCACGTAAGCCATGCAGAAGGTGGTGTGGGCAATAATAATGGTCAGTGTGCCACGCCCTGCTGGCCAGCCAAACATACTTTCCATGGCAACAAACAGCAGCAGCAGTGAAAGACCTGTGATCACCTCCGGCATTACCAGCGGCGCTGAAATCCAACCCGACAGCAGCATCTTGCCACGAAATCGGCCCATACGGGTCAGAGCAAAGCCAGCCATCGTACCAAGCACAACCGCCAGACAGGCACTGATAAAGGCAATTTTGATACTGAGCATGGCAGCGTCCATGATCTGGTCATTTTTGAACAGTTCGACGTACCACTGCCACGACCAGCCACCCCAGACGGTGACCAGTTTGGATTTATTAAAGCTGTAAATAATCAGTGAGATAATCGGGATATAGAGAAAGATAAATCCCAGCGTCGCACTGATATTGAGAAAATAAGAACGTCTTTGCATCAGATGGACTCCTTATTTCCGACCCGGTTGCGCAGGAACATAATCGGCAGTACCAGTACCACCAGCATAACGATGGCTACCGCCGATGCCATAGGCCAGTTACGGTTGAGTGAGAACTCATCCCACAGTACCCGACCAATCATCAGAGTATCCGATCCACCCAGCAACGCCGGAATTACGTATTCGCCAACCACAGGAATAAATACCAGCAGACAACCCGCGACAATACCGGGCATAGCCAGCGGTACGGTTACCAGAAAGAAGCTCTGAATCGGATGGCAGCCAAGATCTTCAGCGGCTTCGATCAGAGTCAGATCCATTTTTTCCAGCACCGCGTATAACGGCAGAATCATGAACGGCAGATAGGTGTAGACAATACCGACATACACAGCAAAATCGGTTTGCAGCATACGTACCGGCTCGTCAATCATGCCCAGCGCCATCAGCATATCGTTTACCACGCCATTCTTTTTCAGCAACGCCATCCACGCATAAACGCGCAACAGGAAGGATGTCCAGAACGGCAGTATCACCAGCGACAGCAGAATCAGACGCTTACTGCCCTGACTACGGGCAATCAGATACGCCATCGGAAAGCCGACAATCAGGGTAATAATGGTGGAAATCGCCGCGATTTTTATCGAGCTGAGATAGGCATCGAGGTAGAAACTGTCTTCAATCAGATAGGCGTAATTACCCAGATACAGGGTCAGCGTGGCGTAGGCTTCGTCAGCATCCCAGGTAAACAGCGAGGTATAGGGTGGGATGGCAATATCCGATTCTGAAAAGGAGATTTTGAACACCACAAGAAACGGAATAAAAAAGAAAACGGCCAACCAGAAGAAGGGGATGGAAATTACCGCTTTGCGTCCGGGGTTAAAGGCAGCAAAGCGATTAAACGTCAGATTTCGTCGGGCCAGTATGCGCCCGACCAGAGCATAGCCAGGTAGTTTACTCATACGGTCAGTACCACGCTGCTGTCGATGTCCCAATGCAGGTATACGCGATCTTCCCAGGTAAAACGCGCACCCATGTCACGGGCAAAGTTCGGTTGCGTAACCCGGATCTCTTTACCGCTGTTAAGTCGCACCCGGAAGACCGACAGACTGCCCATGTATGCGATATCCTCAATCACGCCCTGCATACAGTTTTCTGTTTGCTCCGGAGCGTGATGGCTGATCTGAATTTTTTCCGGGCGTAACGCTACATGAACGGTCTGATTTGGTGCACAGCTGATGCCGTGATTCACATGCAGAATACAACCGGCGTCGGCCGACTGAATTTTCACCTCATCGGCTTCATCGACAATCACCTGACCTTCGAGCAGATTCACCGAACCAATAAATTGCGCGACATAACGACTGCCAGGGTATTCGTAAATGTCATGTGGCTCACCCACCTGAACCACTTCACCGTTGTTCATCACACCAATACGGGTCGCCAGCGTCATGGCTTCTTCCTGATCGTGGGTTACCACGATAAAGGTCACGCCCAGCTCATCCTGAATATTCATCAGCTCAAACTGAGTTTCTTCCCGCAGCTTTTTATCCAGCGCCCCCAGCGGCTCATCCAGCAACAGCAATTTCGGGCGCTTCACCAGTGAACGGGCCAGAGCCACACGCTGACGCTGCCCACCGGACAACTGATGCGGCTTACGCCTGGCCAGATGCCCCATCTGCACCATATCGAGAATATCCTTCACTCTGCGCTTCACATCGGCTTCTGCCATGCCTTCGCGACGCAGACCGAAGCCTACGTTGTTTTCCACTGTCAGATGTGGGAACAGCGCGTAGGACTGGAACATCATGTTTACCGGTCGATTCCACGGCGGAATACCGGCCATATCGACACCATCAATCAGGATGCGGCCTGAGGTTGGCTGTTCGAAACCGGCGAGCATGCGCAACAGCGTACTCTTGCCCGAACCGGAACCACCCAGCAGGCAGAACAATTCGCGCTTGTAGATATTCAGACTGATGTTATCCACCGCAGTGAAGTCATCAAATTTCTTGGTAATGCCATCAAACACCACAAAGGGTGTTGCATCCGGGTCGCGCCACAGCTCCGGAGCAGGTTTGGTCAGAGGGTTGTAGTTCGGCCGGGATGCCTTATCAGATGCTGTCATACGCTTGCTGCCAAAAAGTGCGGGTAAAACCCGGTGTATTCTGTGCGCCTGTCGATGGTGCCGACTGCGCCTGTTATGAATTCTTCAGCAAAGGCTGTTCCACCCTGCAGAGAACTTATGATCGCTGAGGTTACGCTAAGAAAAACGGTCGATCTTTCCCATACCCCCCGGAGGGTAGGCACTTCAGGTCAGTAACAACTGAGCAACAGAAAGTCAGGTAAGTACCCGTGAGAGCCACGAAAAACGTGGCCTGCAGTGAGGCAGAGCGGAGTAACAGAGGCAGAAAAAAGAAAGCCCGGAATTTCTCCGGGCTGACAAAGCGGTCATTGTAAAAGGCGCTCAATAGTCCTTACAAAAGACCCAGGTAAGACTCGTATTCAATATCTGAAATACGCTTGAAGAGTATCTTCATTTCATGGCGTTTGACTGCGCACAGCACGTCGACAAACTCGTCGCCCAGATACTGGCGCAACGGCTTACTCAGATCGAGCAGATCGATAGCATCATCCCAGTTCCATGGCAGGCGACTGTTTTCATTGCATACCGTGTAGGCGTCACCTTCCGTCGGTGCTGGCGCCTGCATGAAGTTTTCCATGCCATACAAAGCACCGGCCAGCACACCGGCCAGCACCAGATACGGGTTAGCATCGGCACCGGACACGCGGTGCTCTACGCGACGCGCTTCCGGCTCGCTTTCCGGCACCCGTACCGCAGCAGTGCGGTTCTCATAACCCCAGCAAGCGTACACAGGGGCGTGAGAGCCATCCTGGAAGCGATGGTAGGAGTTCAGGTGCGGGGCGAACAACAACATGCTTTCCGGCATCAGCTTCAGCATCCCGGCAATGGCCTGCTGTAGCATGATGGTGCCTTCGTCACCGCCGTTGTCGAACAGGTTATTACCATCCTTATCGACCATGCTGAAATGCACGTGGAAACCGTTACCTGAGTGCTCGGCGTAAGGCTTAGCCATAAAGGTCGCGGTGTAGTTGTACTTACGGGCAATGCCTTTCAGCATGCGCTTGAACCACACCGCCTGATCAGCCGCATTCAGTGGATCGGACACGTGCTTGAGGTTAATTTCAAACTGACCCGGGCCCAGTTCAGAAATGATGGTGTCAGCCAGTACCCCCTGCTCTTCACAGCAAGCGCGCACAGCAGCAAAGAAGGATTCCAGACCGTCCACGTCTTCAATCGAGTAGGCATCCTTGGTATTCAGGCGGCGACCATGGCCGCGATCCAGTACCGGCGGACGCGGGCGCTGAACTTCTTCGGAATCACCATCCATCAGATAGAATTCCAGCTCGGTCGCCATCACCGGATACCAGCCATGGGCATGATATTTTTCCAGAATGCTCTTCAGCACCTGACGCGGATCCGCACCAAAAGGTGAGCCATCGGGGTTGCTCATCATCGCATGCAACTGATGACGCGGTAATTCGGCCCAGGGAACGCGCACCGGGGCATCCTGAATCGGCATACAAATGCCATCATTGTCACCCGTTTCGAACACCAGGCCATTGTCGGCAACGTCGTCGCCCCAGAAATCCAGACCGACCACTGAGCGAGGCAATTTAATCCCTTCTTCCATGGTCTTTTCTAAAGAGCTGCCCAGCAGGCGCTTACCTCGCAGGTTGCCGTTCAGATCAACAATAAACAAATCAAAATCGTTATCCATTGGAGCACCAGATAGGGCCGTGTTTACACATTTCAAACCGGCCTGTTAATTCTTAAAAACCCCTCAGGAAAGCGCTGAGAGTGGTATGACATACCCTGTTCGCTATATCTTTCGATTGTGATCACAAATATGATGGATCGCAATCCTGTTTAAACCTTTATGACGAAACCCGGGATATGGATAAGTATTCGCCCATTACCATCACACTAGACCAACGTTCCGATGCTGTAACTATCACTCAGTGGGTGTACAGCACATTACGCCGTGCAGTGATGCTTGGACAGATCCCTCCGGGCCGTGCATTAACCATTCGCGAGCTGGCGGCTTTACTGGACGTTTCGCCCATGCCGATACGCGAAGCCCTGCGTCAGTTGTCTGCGGAGGGTGCTCTGGAAATCAAAGGCAACCGCCGGGTTATGGTGCCGGATATGACACCGGTTAAATTCAGTGAGCTGGTCGACGCCCGCATCGCGCTGGAACCCGCTGCGGCGGCTAAAGCCCTGCCCTATATCAACAGTGAGCGGGTTGCGCTTCTGCGCAGCCTGGACGCCCGTATCGACGAAGCAGAGGCCGCTGGCGATGCCGAGGCCGTTACTCACTGGAACCAGGAATTTCATCGGGCAATTTATACATCTAACCCACATCAGGTGACCTTGCCATTGATCGAAAGTCTGTGGTTACAGCTGGCGCCCTTTATGCGCCGCTCCGCCGAAAGTCTTGATGAGTACTACCAGATCGACCGCCATCAGGAAGCACTGGAAGCCATTCTGCGCAACGATCCTGCCGCGTTACAGCTGGCCATCGCTGCCGATATTCGTGATGGCTGTGCCTTCGCTCAGACGCCAGCCAAACTGCAGAAATTGTTACGCTGACCAACGTTAAGGTCAGGCAACAATACGCATTTCCATTTCACTCAGATGATTGAGGAACAGGGTAAAAATTTCACTCTGCTGTGAGGTATTCAGCCGCGCATGAATATTTTTCCGATGCACTTTCACTGTTCCCACACTGATACTCAGCTGACTGGCAATCGACTGCGAGCTGTGCCCCTGCAGAATCAGAGCGGTAATTTCCTGCTCACGACGCGTCAGTACACCACGACCGAATGTGCGCAGCGCCTGAGTAAGAGTGCTGCGACTACGGTCCTGCGGCAGAAAATCGTCGGCGTTGGAAATCCAGAACTGACGAATCAGTGAACACAACATGGGGAAATAGCCCTGCAGTTTATTCAGTTCTGCACGGGTAATACTGCCCAGTGATGACTTACGTCCCAGCGACAAAGTGAAGTAGCAATCTTCTTCCAGTTCCGTCACCAGGTTAATTTCATCAATGAGATCAAACGACTGATAGCAGCTGTGAAAATATTCACTGTGCATAAAGGAATCCGGCGCAATTGCGCTGAGGCGGAACACACCTTCAGCGGCCCCCTTCTGCAGCACGTTATACACAGGATCGAGTAAATAACTTTTGCTCAGATAAGTATCCAGGGCCGGGCTGATGTCGTCACTTTCGGTATACACCAGCGCCGGCGCCGTTCCCTGCTTAAACACCACCATCAGGCAGGTATCGAACAGACACACAGAAGACAGAAAATCAGCCAGCTCTTTCGGGAAACTGGCCATACGCAGGTGATCGATCAGACCGGCCAGCTGACGCGACGATTTAACTTCGGTGGATTCAGCCATCAGATCACCCCCATGTCCTGCACTGTTTTTAACGTCAGATCGAGACAGTGACGGGCTTTCAGGAACAGCTCATCCAGCTCCGCTTCGGTGATGACCAGCGGCGGCGACAGAATCATACGACTGCCGGTGGCACGCATAATCAAACCGTTCTCGAAACAGTGATCACGACAGATCATGCCGATATCAATATCCGCCGGAAACGGAGTTTTAGTGGCCTTATCCATCATCAGCGCCATGCCCGCGACCAGACCTTTTTTATCGATATGGCCAACCAGCGGATGGTCCGCCAGCTCCGCCAGCTTCTGCTGGAAATACGGCGCAATGACATCACGCACACGCTCAACGATGTTTTCCTGCTGCATGATTTCGATGGTTTTTAACGCCACCGCCGCCGCAACCGGATGACCGGAATAGGTGAAGCCGTGGTTAAAATCTTCATCGTGATCAATCAGTGCATTGGCCACACGATCACCGACCGCCACTGCGGCAATCGGCAGATAACCGGACGACAGGCCCTTGGCCATGGAAATCATATCCGGCTCAATGCCGTAGGTCTGACTACCGAACCAGTTACCGGTACGGCCAAAGCCACAAATCACCTCATCCGCGACCAGCAGAATGTCGTACTTGCGACAGATACGCTGAATTTCAGGCCAGTAGGTTTCCGGCGGCACAATCACACCACCCGCCCCCTGAATCGGTTCGCCGATAAATGCCGCTACATTATCGGGGCCGACCTGCAGAATTTTTTCTTCCAGCGCACGGGCACAAGCCAGACCAAATTCGTCTTCACTCATGTCGCCGCCTTCGCCATACCAGTAAGGCTGGCGAATACGCTCAATACCCGGCACCAGAGGCGCGCCCTGCTTATGCATACCACCCATACCGCCAAGGCTGGCCCCAGCCAGTGTACTGCCGTGGTAGGCATTCTCACGGGCAATAAGGATGTTGCGATAGGGTTTACCCTTGATCGCCCAGTAATGACGCGCCAGACGCATAATGGTGTCGATCGCTTCGGAGCCGGAGTTGGCAAAGAAAATATGATTGAGGTCGCCCGGCGTCACCTCGGCAATGGCTTTTGCCAGTGCTGCTGCCGGACCATGAGTGGTCTGGAAGAAGGTGTTGTAATACGGCAGTACCCGCATCTGTTCGTTAGCAACATCCGCCAGTTCGGTACGGCCATACCCCAGGTTTACACACCACAGACCAGCCATGCCGTCGATGATCTTCTGTCCACCTTCATCCCAGATATAGACGCCTTCGGCGCGGGTAATCACCCGGGCGCCTTTCTTATTCAGGCGGCCGCTGTTAGTGAAAGGGTGCAGGTGGTGCAGGGCATCCTCGTGCTGAATCGCTGACTGTGGGCTCATGGCACACTCCGGTAGAGTATTCAAAATGTGATCACAATTCTGTGATCACAAAATGCTTTGTGCAATAGCAGGACAGACAATGGCCCGGATTGTCAGCTTTGCTATTCAGGCCAGATCAGCCTTTTCGGTACTCCACCGGTAATTCCAGACTTTCCTTAACTTCTTCCATAACAATGTAGCTCTTGGAGTTTTTCACCCCCGGCAATGTCAGCAGCATATCGCCCAGCAACGCGCGGTACTCCGACATGCCATTAATGCGCGCTTTAATCAGATAGTCAGCATCACCCGATACCAGATGGCACTCCAGGATATAGGGCAGCTGCCTGACGGCTTCGCTGAATTTCATAAAGGCATCAGGAGACTGGTAAGACAATGATATTTCGACAAAAACCAGCATGTTGTAGCCCAGTTTTTCGGGATCCAGATGGGCATGATAACCGGTGATATAGCCCTCTTTTTCCAATCGTTTCACCCGCTCTATACAAGGGGTTGAGCTCAGCCCGACTTTATCCGCCAGATCAACATAACTGATGCGACCATCACGCTGCAGGGCACGCAGGATGCTTATGTCCAGTTTGTCCAGAGGCCGTTTTTTAGCATAACTCATAAAAGTTAAATCCACTTTTTAAAAATAATTTCCCAGTTTTTTACGCTTTTTAATTAAAAACTTCAAAGCTTTCCTCTGGCAAAAAACACCTAGACTGGTGATATCTGATTCTGAACTTTTTCCTGAGGCACGTATGAAAATTCTGGTTCTTGGCAGCGGTGTTATCGGCGTTACCAGCGCCTGGTATCTGGCAAAGGCCGGACATGAGGTCACGGTTGTCGATCGTCTGGAAACGCCAGCGACGGAAGCCAGCTACGCCAATGCCGGTATGCTGTCTTTCGACTATTCCACGCCATGGGGTTCGGCCGATGTCCCACTGAAAGTTATGAAGTGGATGCTGCAGGATATTTCACCGCTGTATTTCAGCCTGAAAGATTTTGATGCCAACACCCTGCGTTTCATGACCCGCATGCTGGGGCAGTGCAACACCCGCGCCTTTGATATCAACAAGGAACGTATGCTTCGTGTAGCACGCTACAGCGCACAGTGCTTCCGTGAACTGAACAATGAAGTATCACTGGATTACGACCTGCGCATGAAAGGCACACTGGAGGTGTTCCGCAGCCAGAAGGAAATGGATGCTGCCAGTGGCGACATCGCTATTCTGCAACGCTGTCAGGTTCCCCACAAACTGGTCGATGTAGCCGAATGCATTGAACGGGAACCAGCGCTGGCCAACGTCCGCGAGAAAATCGTTGGCGGCTTATTTCTGCCCGGCGATGGCACCGGCGACTGCTACAAGTTCACCAACGGTCTGGCAGAAGAATGCCGCAAGCTGGGTGTCACCTTTCTGATGGAAACGGATATTCAGTCGATTGAAACCGCCAAAGGCAAAGTCACCTGCGTGAAAACCTCCGCCGGTGAATTACGCGCCGATAAATACGTGGTTGCCCTGGGCAGCTATTCGCCATTCCTACTCAGCAAAATTGGTATTCAGGTGCCGGTTTATCCGCTCAAAGGTTACTCACTAACCATGCCGATTATTGATGCCGACAAGGCACCAGTGTCCACCGTTATGGACCAGAAATACAAAGTGGCAGTAACACGCTTTGATGATCGTATCCGCGTTGGTGGCATCGCTGAAATTGCCAGCTACAACAAAGAACTCAGCGATAAACGTCGGGCAGCCATTGAATTTTCAGTACGGGATTTGTTTCCCGGTGGCGGCGATGTTGAAGCCGCAGAATTCTGGACCGGCCTGCGCCCCATGACACCTGACAGCGTGCCGGTACTGGGCGAAACCCGCTACGACAATTTAATTCTTAACACCGGCCACGGCACCCTTGGCTGGACCATGTCGCTGGGCGCATCAAAATTCGTTGCTGACATTGTCAGTGGCAACACCCCCGATATCGACCCTGCCGGGCTGTCTGTCGCGCGCTACGGCTGAATCCACCCCGCATTTATTCAGGAGACATCTTATGACTGAAAAAACCATCATCGCCACTGCCAATGCACCCGCAGCCATCGGCACTTATTCTCAGGCCGTTAAAGTCGGCAATACCGTTTATTTCTCCGGCCAGATTCCACTCAACCCGCAAACAATGGAAATGGTCAGCGAATCATTCGAGGCCCAGGCAGTGCAGGTATTTAACAACCTGAAAGCGGTGGCTGAAGCCGCCGGTGGTTCACTGAATGACTTCGTTAAGATCACGGTGCTGCTGTCCGACCTGAAATACTTCGCCGAAGTGAACAGCATTATGACGACCTTTTTCGATGAACCTTATCCGGCCCGTGCTGCCTATGCGGTCAAGGCATTGCCAAAGGATGCCGACATTGAAATCGAAGCCATTATGGTTGTCTGAGGTAAGCACTATGGCCCGTCCTGCCACCGTTACCATTGATCTTGAAGCCATCGCCCACAATTATCGTCTGGCAAAATCGCTGGCACCGGAACAGCAGGCGCTGGCCGTTGTTAAAGCCAATGCCTATGGCCATGGCGCGGTGCCGGTGGCACGTAAACTGGAAAGCGAAGCCGATGCCTTTGCCGTTGCCTGCATCGAAGAAGCGGCCGAACTGCGCGTCGCCGGTATTCGTAAACCTATCCTGTTGCTGGAAGGGTTTTTCAGCGCCGATGAGCTGAACTATATCAGCGAACACAATCTGTGGACTGCCGTACATAATCAGCAGCAGATTGATGCCATCACCAGCGCGAGCATAAAAAAACCGCTGCATATCTGGCTGAAACTGGACACTGGCATGCATCGGCTCGGCTTCTCTGCCGCCGAATACCCTGCTGCCTGGCAACAGTTAAAAGCACTGCCACAGGTCGCCAGCATTACTCTGATGAGCCACTTCAGCAGTGCCGATGATCCGCACAGTCCGGTAACCGCAGCACAGCTGCAATGTCTGGATGATATATCGCGCCAGTGTCCTTCACCCGTCAGTATTGCCAATTCGGCTGGCACCCTGATTCACAGCAGCGCTCACCGTCAGTGGCAGCGTCCGGGGATTATGCTTTACGGCTCTTCTCCTTTTGCTGAGGGACAGGCCATTGATCAGCAACTGCGCCCGGCCATGACCCTGAGCACAGAAATTATTGCTGTGCATGACTTACAGCCCGGCGATGCGGTGGGTTACAGCGGCACCTTTGTCTGCGATAAAGCCACCCGTGTCGGCACAATTGCCATGGGCTATGCCGATGGTTACCCTCGTCAGGCGAAGACCGGCACACCGGTAATTGTTAACGGTCAGCGCACACGCATTATTGGCCGGGTATCGATGGACATGATCACCGTCGACCTGACCGGTATTAATGCCGGCATTGGTGATCCGGTTGAGTTATGGGGCAAGCAATTACTGGCCAACGAAGTAGCCCCCTGCTGCGATACCATTTCCTATACTCTGTTTACCGGTATCACCCGCCGGGTACATCATCGCTACACAGGTCAACGATCATCCGGCGGATTGCTGACGGCCGTATAGAACCATTGCAGCCAGAATCTGGTACTGAGCCTTATCCGGCTCTGATTTAAAAAACCAATAAAAAACCCCGATAAATTGCTTTATCGGGGTTTTTTATTGCCTGAATACTCAGCGTCCGGTTTTTATATTGGTCCACTCTCGGGTAAGTAGCCTGTCGAATTTCAGTGAATGGGATGCCTGAGTAAACAACTTTTCTTTTACTTCAGCACCCGGATAAATTCCCGGATTGGTCTTCACATCATCGGACAACAGCGCATCAACCTTCGTATTCGGAACGGCGAAATATACATAGTTAGAAATATCCGCTGCAGCCTGAGGGGTCAGAATAAAGTCGATAAGCTGGTATGCAGCATCAATATGACCAGCATCGGCTGGAATGGCCATCAGATCGAACCACAACAGAGTGCCTTCTTTCGGAATTGCGTAATCAATGGCAATGCCATTGCCCGCTTCTTCGGCACGACCAGCGGCCTGCAGAACATCGCCGTTATAACCCAGCGCAAGACAGATTTCGCCACTGGCCAGATCGGCAATATACCGACTGGAATGGAAATAACGATACTGAGCTGCGTTGGCTTTGAGCAGAGCAGCAGCCTGTTGCAGGCCACTTTTGCTTTCCGAATTCGGATCAAGACCGAGATAGTTCAGTGCGATACCGGTAATTTCCGCAGGCGAATCCAGAATCGCAATACCACAATCCTGTAACTTAGCTGACAGTTCCGGATTGAACACCAGATCCAGCGTGTCAGCTGGTAACTCGCCAAGACGTTTTTTAATTTCCGCAACGTTGTAGCCCAGACCAATCGTCCCCCAGGCGTACGGTACGCCAAAGCGGTTATCGGGGTCATTGATCGCTACCTTGGCCAGAAGATCGGCATCGAGATTGGCATAGTTTTTCAGACGGGATTTATCTATCTCTGCGTATACACCCGCTTTAATCTGGCGTTCAAGAAAGGAATTACTGGGCACCACCACATCAAATCCGGAGCGACCCGGCATCAGTTTAGCTTCCAGCATTTCATTGGAATCGAACACGCTGTAGTTCACTTTAATGTCTGACTCTTTCTCAAAGCGTTCGATCGCCTGAGGGTCAATGTAGTCCGACCAGTTAAACAGATTCACAATATTTTCAGCCTGAACGGCTGACGAGCAGGCTGCTGCCATAATGGCTGCAGAGAATGTTTTTCTAAGCTTCATGGTTCTTTTCTCATAGTCAGGTAAGAGCCGTCATGAAGACAAGAGAGCGTATTTTATTCGTTATATTAATGTCCGCTGAAAACGGGCCTTCCTCCGTTTTCAGCGGTCAGAGCGATGAACAACAAGAACCAGAATACGCATCAATGCATGTTCAATACGCCGTCTGATTCCTGTTCGACAAAGCCCCGATATCAGCGACTGGCGGCCAGTGCGTAAAGAAACTCCAGCGCCAGCGTGGCACCGGCCAGAGAGGTAATTTCTGCATGGTCATAGGCTGGCGCAACTTCCACCACATCCATACCTTTCAGATTCAGCCCCTGCAAACCGCGAATCACTTTCAGTGCGAAATCACTGGTAAGGCCAGCCAGTACCGGCGTTCCTGTACCCGGAGCAAACGCCGGGTCCAGTGCATCAATATCAAAGCTGACATACACCGGCTTATCACCAACGCGTTGCTTAATACGTTCCAGCGTTCCGGCCCATCCCAGGTCATTGGCTTGCGCCGCATCAATGACTTCGAACGGATGGTTCTCAGTTTCATAGGCGGTACGAATACCAATCTGAATGGAATGCTCTGTATCGAGCAGACCTTCCTGCACCGCGTGATGAAACAGCGTACCGTGATCGTAAGCGCTGCCACCGTCATAGGTGTCGGTATGAGCATCAAAATGCACCAGCGCCAGCGGGCCGTGCTTTGCTGCTACCTCGCGAATGACCGGCAGCGCGATAAAATGATCACCGCCAAATACCAGTGATGTTTTACCGCTGCCAACAATGGCTCGTACGGCCGCCTGCAGGTTGTCGACCATGGTTTGTGGTTCACCATGTTTAAAATCGACGTTGCCGGCATCTTCTACTTTCAGACGATCGTCCAGGGCAAAATCCCACGGCCAGCGCGCGCCTTCCCACACCAGGTTGGCAGACGCTGCTCGTACACCCGCAGGCCCGAAACGCGCCCCCGGGCGACCGGAGGTTGCCATGTCAAACGGTACCCCCAGCACAATGACGTCAGCGTCACTGTTGCTGATATCACGGGTTACCGGACACTGCATAAAGGTCATGCCCAGACCGGCGTAAATCGCCAGATCAGCATTGGCGGTAACGCTGTTACCGCCGGAATCTGCGCCACTCATATTCTTGCTCCTGATTGATCAGAAATGATTCATTACAAAGCAGACTAACCCCTGCCCATGAATGAGTAAAATGAATAGTATGTGTGCTTAAATGCATAGCATGCATACCATGGAGACCAATATGTCGCCTGCGAATTTTGATCTTAATCTGCTCCGGGTATTCGAAGCTCTGGTGTCCGAATCCCATGTCACCCGTGCCAGTGAGCGTCTGTTTCTCAGTCAGTCCGCCACCAGCCATGCGCTGAATCGTCTGCGTGAACAACTTAACGACCCGATTCTGATTCGTTGTGGCAGTGGCTTACAGCCTACGCCGCGCGCGTTGTCGATGCTGGCCGATGTGCGTCACATTCTGCGCCGGGTCGATAACACCCTGAATCAGCCGACAGAGTTTGACCCGACCACCAGCGAGCGCCACTTTACCCTCGCCGTCACCGATTTTTTTGAAGCTGTTATGTTTCCAACATTAATGCAGCAACTGGCCGACTCGGCTCCGGGGGTTGTGATCAATCTGGAAATGATTGGTCCGGCGGCGTCCATGCAGGATCTGGAAGACGGCCGGGTGGATATGGTGGTTGGCATCGACAGCAGTGTCAGCCTGCCCGCTCACCTGATGCGCGAGCCCTGGCTCAGCGAACGCCCGGCTTGTCTTGCCGGCAGTCGCTTCACCGATATTCCCGACAGTCTGACACTGCGTCAGTACCTGGCGCTCCCTCACGTCACCATGCTTGATCAGACCGACAGCAGCACCACAGGTATTGATCGCTGGCTGGCCGGGCGCAAACAGAAGCGTCAGCATTGTGCACAGATGATTAATTATCTGGCAGCGGCGCGTCTGGTCAGTCAACGCCGGGCGCTTCTGACGCTACCGCAACGGATGGCAGAATTATTCTGCGACTGGCTGCCGGTAACCATGGTGAAAGCACCAGCCGCCATTCCCAGCTGGGATATGTCACTGGTGGTGCATCCACTGCAACAACAGGACAGCGGCATTCGCTGGCTGAAGGACAAAATTAAGGCCTGCTGAATGCAGGCCTTAATTTGTGATCATAGCGAACCGGCTCAGATACCGAGCTTATCGCGCATGTCGTAATAGAAAGCACCCATTGCGGTGTAAGGTACACGCAGCAGACGACCACCCGGGAACGGATACTGCGGCAAACTGGCAAACACATCGAAGCGTTCCGCCTGCCCCTGAATCGCACTGGCAATCAGTTCACCCGCCAGGTGAGTCGAGGTTACACCATGACCACTGTAGCCCTGAGCATAATAAATATTGCTGCCAATACGACCGAACTGCGGTAAACGCATTAACGTCAGCAGGAAGTTACCGGTCCAGGCGTAATCCACTTTCACGTCTTTTAATTGCGGGAACGTTTTCAGCATTTTCGGACGGATCAGCGATTCAATTTTTCCTGGTTCACGTGCACCGTAGGTCACACCACCACCGTAAATCAGACGACCATCGCCACTGATACGGTAATAGTCGAGCAGGTAGTTACTGTCCTCGACACAGTAATCCTGTGGTAACAGCTCACGCTGCAATTCTTCACTCAGCGGCTCGGTGGTAATCACCTGAGTTCCGCAGGGCATGGATTTCTGCGTCAGCTCCGGCAGCTGATCACCAATACCATTCAGGTAAGCATTCCCCGCCACCACGACATAACTGGCTGTCACTTCACCCTGAGCAGTTTTAACAACGGCTTTTTCGCCCTGCTGGACAAAGGTCACCGGTGAGTTTTCAAATATTTTTCCGCCCAGTTTTTCGATTGCATCGGCTTCACCCAGAGTCAGATTGAGCGGGTGAATATGGCCACCGCTTTTATCCAGCAGTGCACCGGTGTAACGCTCAGTGCCAATGTATTTCTTAACCTCGTCGGCACTCAGTAATTCCAGCTGGTCGTTGCCGTATTTTTCCCACAGCGCTTTGTGGTGCTGCAGGCCACGGAATTGTTTGTTATTACACGAGGCAAAAATACCGCCGTCTTTCAGGTCACACTGAATATCGTGATCCTTCACCAGACGGCGAATGATTTTGCCGCCCTCAAAGGCCATGGATCCCATCGCATCCGCAGTACGCTTACCGTAGTGACGTTCGATGAAATCCATATCACGACTGTAGCTGTGAACAATCTGACCGCCATTGCGACCGGAAGCGCCAAAGCCAATACGGCTGCCTTCCAGTACCACCACGGAAAAACCGCGCTCAGCCAGATGCAGCGCCGTCGACAGGCCGGTAAAACCAGCACCCACCACGCACACATCTGCTTGCAGTGATTCAGTCAGAGAAGGGCGGGCATCCTTACGGTTGGCGGATGCCGCGTAATAAGAAGCAGGGTATTGGCTTTGCATTGACGTATCCTGTAATCCCGGCACAGCGGCCTGTATACGCTCACAATAGGCGACTGTGCACAGCGCCGCCATACCCTCTGAGAGATAGTTTCTGCGTAAGCGGTTTACAACTGTACAGGTAATTGCAGGTAGTGCCGATAAATGTAATCGCGATGGCCAACGATCACGTTATCCAGCGCCGCGGCCACCCCGGGAGTCAGACTTTCAAATACCTTACGCACCACCGGATTCATAGCACACAGGGATTCATCCAGCGGCTTCAGATAGGCAAGAAAACAGGCACTGTAGATATCCGCTGCGCTCAGCGAGTCACCGCACAAGTAGGGTACGCCGCGCGCCTGCTGTTGACGCAGTTGCTGTGCCAGCTGTGCCAGGCGGCTGATCACTTCGCCTTCATAACCGCCAGCCTGCTGTTCATCGTAACCGTACTTGGCTGCCAGATACTGCGCCACCGGTTGCGGAAACCCACCCGCCTGCTGCGCCATACCCAGTGCCACAGCCTGCAGGCGACGATACCAGCCCAGACCACCGGGATCGGCCAGTAACCGACACCAGTCGAACACTGCGGCGCGAGCATCCTCGTCGGCTGGCAGCAAGGACTCCCCTGTTCCGTGGTCTTCACAGAACTGCAGAATATCGAACCAGCCACTGATACAAACAGCGCGACTACGCCCTGCTGCGCGACTGGCTGCTCAGGCTGTTCGCCAGTCTGTAATCACCCGGCCTGCAGACAACGGCTGAACAAGGCCACGGCATCAGCGTTGCGCGGCTGTCGCCGGTGAATTGCTTCATAGGTGTTGGTATAGCGATAACGCTCTGCCAGCACTGGCTGCAGGCGGTCTTCATACCCCCAGCTACGCACCATATGTACCGGCAACATGCCGAGGTAGTGGCCGGTCAGAATCAGTGCCGCGCGTGCCTCCTGATGATGGGCCCGCGCCTGGCGCTGCCATAAGCGCACATCTTCCGACATTTCCCGACCCGGCATCAGCCGCGGCGACTCAACAAAGCGGTATTGCTGCAGTTCTTCCGCCTGAATAGCGCTGCGTCCGTACAAAGGATGACCCTGCGCACAGTAGAGTTGCATTTGCTCATCGAACAGGCGCAGTGTCTGTAATTCCGCGAATGCCTGCGTCAGCACCGTTACCCCAAGGTCGGCTTTTTTATCCACAACCGCGCTGGTAACGTCATCGGACGAGAGGGTGATGATATTCACCTCAACATCCGGCGCCTGCTCACTGAAACGGCGCAGTGCTCGCACGATCACCGAATCCGGCCCGCCCGGCAAATGCTCGGCAAAAGCCAGATTCAGCTGGCCAAGGAGGCGCTGATGGGAATGGTTAACCCGGCTGCGAAACTGATCCACCGCCGAGAACAGTTCTGCGCTGGCGTCATACACCACTCGCCCCTGACTGGTCAGAGCAAAACCGCCGCGGCCGCGCTCACACAGGCGCATGTCGAGACGGCTTTCCAGTTCCGCGATGTAATTGGAAATGGTGGAGTTGGCGAGGTTCAGGCGCAGCTCGGCGGCACTGATGCCACCGGCTTCCACCACCGCACGAAAGACGCGCAACAGGCGCAGATCAAGGTCAGACAAAGGGCCGGGCAAAGCGGCTTTACGGCGTCCCATACAGGCTCCGGACAGGATACGTTTACATTTGCATATTCAAATGTAAGAAACTGAAAGTAATTATATTAGCCAAAGATTCCCAGAGCTATGCTGATTGGCAACTAAGGAGATTTTCATGCAACTGAACGACCGCGGATTATTGCAGACACAGGGGTTTATCAACGGCCAGTGGTGCGCTGCCGCCAGTGGCAAAACCTTTGCTGTCATCAACCCGGCGACCGGCGAACAGCTGGCCCAAGTGGCTGATATGGGCGCCGATGAAACCGCACAAGCCATCAAGGTTGCCGAACAGGCACAGATTGAATGGCGCGCGCGCAGCGCCAAAGAACGCTGCGCCATCCTTGAACGCTGGTACGATCTGATGATGGCAGCACAGGAAGATCTGGCCATTCTGATGACCGCCGAACAGGGTAAACCGCTGGCCGAATCGCGCGGTGAAGTAGGCTATGGAGCCTCTTTCCTTAAGTGGTTTGCCGAAGAAGGCAAGCGCGTGTACGGCGACATTATTCCGCAAACCCCCGATCGTCGCGGCCTGGTAATCAAACAGCCAATCGGGGTGGTGGCTGCCATCACCCCCTGGAATTTCCCCAACGCCATGATTACCCGCAAAGTGGCTCCGGCGCTGGCCGTGGGCTGCAGCGTGGTACTGAAACCGGCAGCCGAAACACCACTATCGGCGCTGGCCATTGCCGAGCTGGGCAAACGCGCCGGTCTGCCGGAGGGTGTATTCAATGTCATTACCGGCACCGACGCCCCCGCCATTGGCAACACCATGACCAGCAGCCCGATTGTGCGCAAGCTGACCTTCACTGGTTCAACGCCGGTGGGCAAGTTACTGATGAAACAGTGTGCCGATACGGTGAAACGTACGTCGATGGAGCTGGGCGGAAATGCGCCGGTTATTGTGTTTGACGATGCCGATCTGGACCGAGCCGTGGATGGCGCGATTGCCGCCAAGTACCGTAACTCCGGCCAGACCTGCATCTGCTCCAACCGCATGCTGGTACAGGCCGGTATCTACGATGCCTTCGTCGCTAAATTCGCCGAGAAAGTGAAGCACTTTAACGTTGGTAACGGCCTGCTCGACGGTACCACCCACGGCCCGTTAATTACCGTTAAGGCGGTTAATGAAGTACATGCCAAAGTGATGGATGCCGTCGCTGGCGGCGCCAAAGTGGTGATCGGCGGTCAGCCGGGTGATCAGGGCGAACACTTTTACCAGCCGACGGTACTGACCGATGTGCACAGCGGCATGCGCGTGTTCCGCGAAGAAATCTTTGGCCCGGTAGCACCGGTGTTTAAGTTCGAAAGCGAAGAACAAGCCATCGCCATGGCCAACGATACCGAGTTTGGTCTGGCGTCGTATCTGTACAGCGAAAACATGGGACGTATTTTCCGCGTCAGCGAAGCGCTGGAGTACGGCATGGTCGGCGTTAACGAAACCGCCATCAGTTCGGAAGTGATTCCGTTCGGCGGCGTGAAGGAATCCGGTCAGGGACGCGAAGGTTCAAAGTACGGCCTCGATGATTATCTGGAAACCAAATACATCTGCCTGGGCGGCATGAACCGCGCTTAAGCAGACACCAAAGCGCTGACATCTGGTCGGCGCTTTAACAAGCAGAGCATTACTCTATGAGCACCATTATTTATCCAACCAGCAACCTGAAAACCGGCGAAACCCTGAGTATCGCCCGTGGCGAAGGTGTGTACGTATACGACGACCAGGGTAACAAATATCTGGAGGGCATGGCCGGGCTGTGGTGTACCTCGCTGGGCTACAACCACCCGGAGCTGATCGAAGCCGCCACCCAGCAGCTGCACAACCTATCGTACTCACATATGTTCGGCGGCAAGACGCATCAGGTCGGCAAGGATCTGGCCGAGAAAATCCGCAGCATGGTGCCGGTGGATGATGCGCATATCTTTTTCGGTAACTCCGGCAGCGATGCCAACGATACCCAGATCAAGCTGCTGCGTTACTACTTCAATGCCATCGGCAAACCGGAGAAGCGCAAGATCATTGCACGCAAGCGCTCCTACCACGGCATCACCGTAGCCTCGGCCTGTCTGACCGGGCTGGAAGTGAACCACACCAACTTTGATCTGCCGGTGGAAGCACTGGGCATCATCCGCACCGATGCGCCCTACTACCTGCGCGAAAAGCTGGCCGGCGAAAGCGAAGCACAGTTTGTCGACCGTATCGTCGGCAATCTGGAAAAGCAGATTATCGCCGAAGGTCCGGAAACCATCGCCGCCTTTATTGCCGAGCCGATTACCGGCGCCAGCGGTGTGATCATTCCGCCTGCCGGTTACTACGAGAAGGTGCAGGCGCTGCTGACTAAATACGACATCTTCTTCTGGGCCGACGAAGTGATCACCGGCTTCGGCCGCACCGGGAACGATTTCGGCTGCACCACCATGGGCATCAAGCCGGACATGATGAGTCTGGCCAAGCAGTTATCGTCCGCCTACCTGCCAATCAGCGCGGCAGTGGTGAAAGGTGGTATCTACCAGGCCATGATTGAGCCCAGTAACCAGCTCGGTGTGTTCGGCCACGGTTACACCTACTCCGGCCACCCTGTGGCCTGTGCCGTGTCACTGAAGACTCTGGAGATCTATCAGCGCGATGAGATCTTCGCCCGCGCCGCCAGCAACGGTGAATACCTGCAAGCCGGCCTGCAGCAGTTTGCTGATCACCCACTGGTCGGTGAAGTGCGCGGTCGCGGCCTGATTGCTGCCGTCGACCTTCATAACCGCGCCAGCGACGAAGCCTTCCCGGCGACGGTACCCTACCGCCTGCAGCAGGCTTGCCAGGATCACGGGCTGATTCTGCGCGCCGTTGGCGGCACTGCCATCGCTTTCTGCCCGCCGCTGATCATCAGCCGTGAACAGATTGACGAACTGCTCGGCAAGTTCGCTCGCGCACTGGATGACACCCTGCAATGGGCCACCCAGCAAGGGCTGATCTGATTCCCTGCCCGGCGGCGGCCTGCGGGCTGCCGCAATTTCCCTCCCGTAAGCTTCCTCCTGCTTAAGAACTACCCGAACCCCGGCCCATGCGGTATCCTGCGGCCTCAACCAAGCGGGGAGTTATTATGAGCAGCTGGCTTGATGCCGTGAAATGGGACGCCGATGGTCTGGTCCCGGCTATCGCTCAGGATCACAAAACCGGGCGTATTCTGATGATGGCCTGGATGAATCGCGAAGCACTGCAACTGACGGTGCAGGAAAACCGTGCCATTTACTATTCACGCTCGCGCCAGAAACTGTGGCGTAAGGGCGAAGAATCCGGCCACGTACAGACGCTGCATGAAGTCCGCCTCGATTGCGATGCCGACGTTATTGTCCTGCAGGTTGAACAGATAGGCGGTATTGCCTGTCATACCGGCCGTGAGTCATGCTTCTATCGCGTGTACGAAAACGGCGAATGGGTTACCGTAGACGCGGTACTGAAAGACCCGAAAGAGATTTACTGAGACGGAAACCAAACGCTATGAGCGATGTACTGTCCGCACTGGGTGACATTCTGGAAGAGCGCAAAGGCGCAGCGCCGGACTCATCCTACGTTGCCAGCCTGTACCACAAAGGCCTGAACAAGATTCTGGAAAAAGTCGGCGAAGAAGCCACCGAGACCATTCTTGCCGCCAAGGATGCAGAAACCAGCGGCGATAACAAAGATGTGATATATGAGACTGCCGACCTGTGGTTTCACAGCCTGGTGGCTCTGGCCAAACTGGGCGAGCGCCCGGAAGCGGTTATTAATGAACTGGCCCGTCGCTTCGATATGAGCGGGCTGGAAGAAAAAGCATCACGAAGCAAGAAGTAATCAACCTATGACTGACTGCATCTTCTGCAAGATCGCTAATCAGGAGATTCCTGCCGACCTGCTGTATCAGGACGAGCATATTGTGGCGTTCGCCGATATCGCCCCCAAAGCAGAGAAGCATCTGCTGGTGATTCCACGTCGCCACATTGAGAATCTCAACGATCTGACCGCAGACGATGAGGCATTGATGGGTCATCTGATGCTGCGGCTGCCGGAAATCGCAGCTGCACAGAAACTGACTGGTTTCCGCACCATTACCAACACAGGTAAGGAAGGCGGCCAGGAAGTTTTCCACATGCATTTTCATATTCTGGGCGGCAGCGAACTGCCCGGCTTTTAATATTCACCACGAGAGAAAATAAGAGGATTCCCTATGCTCGGCGGTATCAGTATCTGGCAACTTCTCATCATCCTGGCCATTGTCATTATGATTTTTGGCACGAAGAAGCTGCGTAACATGGGTGGCGACCTGGGTGGTGCCATCAAGAACTTCAAAAAAGCCATGAACGACGATGGCGCAAAAGCGGAAGAAGAACCAGCAAAGCCTCTGGAACACAAACAGGGTGAGAAGCAGGACGCTGAGTTCAAAACCAAGGACCAAGATAAAGCCTGATGTTTGATATCGGTTTTATGGAGCTGATGGTCGTCGGGATTCTGGGACTTCTGGTTCTGGGTCCTGAACGGCTGCCCAAAGCCGCACGCACCGTCGGCCTGATGGTGGGACGTGTTCGTCGCACCATGAGCAATATCCAGGATGATCTGGAGCGCCAGGCACGTACCGAAGAACTGCGCAAAAAGCTCGAAAATCCTTACGCTACCTTCCTCGATGAGGAGGATGACAATCGCATGCTGCCAGCCCGCAACCAGAGCAATGACGCGACCAGCGAAAGCCAGGTCAGTCTGCCTGCCGCCAGCGATGCGACGCCAGACTCCCCAGCACCGGCCAACGATCAGAAACCATCATGACCGATCAGGAACAACCGATTATTACCCACCTGGTGGAGCTGCGTAACCGCTTGCTGAGAAGCGTTCTGGTGGTTCTGGCTCTGTTTCTTGGCCTGTTTTACTTCGCCAACGATCTGTACCTGATTCTGGTAAGCCCACTCTCAGGCTTGCTGCCGGAAAACAGCGCCATGATTGCCACCGGTGTTGCCTCGCCATTTCTGGTGCCATTTAAGCTGACACTGGTACTGGCAGTGTTAATTGCTGTGCCCTACATCCTGCATCAGATCTGGGCGTTTATTTCCCCCGGCCTGTATCAGAACGAAAAGAAATTCGCCATTCCACTGCTGGTTTCCAGCATTGTGCTGTTCTACACAGGTATCGCCTTTGCCTACTTCGTTGTATTACCGCTGGCATTCGGTTTCTTTACCGGCGTCGGGCCGGAAGGCATTAACTTTATGCCGGACATCAGCAATATTCTCGACTTTATTCTGAAGATCTTTTTTGCCTTCGGAATCGCTTTTGAAATTCCGATCGCAACTTTTCTGATGGTGCTGAGCGGCATGACCACCGTCGCCGCCCTGGGCGAAAAGCGGCCGTACATTTTTGTTGGCTGTTTTGTCGTTGGCATGCTGGTGACACCGCCGGATGTTATTTCCCAGACCATTCTCGCCGTTCCCATGTTTATGCTGTTTGAGGCCGGGGTAATGGCGGCTCGTCTGATCAAAACCGACGACGATGAAGAAAGTGAACAGGCATAAATAAAAAAGCAGTGCCCACTGCTGTCCCACCGTTTTAAAGATATCTGTTTTCTATAAACGACTTTTAAATCTGCAATTCCTACTGCCTACCAGGGGAACTTACCGAGCGTCGGACCGCCCCTGGCCGGCAGGGCCGCCCCCAGCTTTTCGCTCCTGAAGCGTTACCCTCACTCTCTCGATTTTTCAGGCCGCGCGCCCATACGACATCCCTGTCGCCGTCCGCTCGCCGGGCATCCTTGCCCGGCGGACCGGAAAAATCATCGTTCATTTCGGCGCTCCAGAATGCGAAGGAATGGCTTCCTCTATGCTGCTTTTTAGTACAACGTCTACTCTGAATTTCAGTCAGAGACATGACATTCAGATTCTGTAGGATGTTTGAAATAAGGCTGTGAGCTTAGCTAACACAGCGCCTCTGGGCTCGCCGTAGAAAGCGTAGATATTTCCGACCTGCCCGAAGGAAGTCGGGCATGCGGCCCCGGCCATGGATGGCCGATGGGGCGCGAGGGGTAAGGCCCCTCTATGAGGACAAGGGGCCAGGAATATCTCACAAAAGTTCAAATGAAAATTTGTGGGACAGCAATGCGGCAGTGCCGGGCTTTTTTATGGTCAGCTGCTCGCCTTCTCCATCAGATAGTCGATATATTCATCACGTAATGTACGTTTCTGCAACTTACCGGTAGCAGTGTGCGGCAGCTCCTGCACAAACAGCACATCGTCCGGTAACCACCATTTGGCAACGTGCTGCTCCAGGTAACTGAGCACCTCTTCCTTCGTCAGGTTCGCGCCTTCCTGCTGCACAATAAACAGCAACGGACGCTCGTCCCATTTCTTATGACGTACGCCGATCACACAGGCTTCCATCACCTGCGGATGACCAACGGCTGCGTTCTCCAGATCAATACTGGAAATCCATTCGCCGCCGGACTTCACCACATCCTTGGCGCGATCCACAATCTGCAGGTAGCTGTTTTCATCAATCACCGCGATATCGCCGGTATCAAACCAGCGGCCACCTTCGGCATCGATAAAGAAGGATTCAGGTTTTTCGTTTTTGAAGTAGGCGTCCAGTACCCATGGTCCGCGCACACGCAGGTAGCCGCGGGTAATACCATCGTGTGGCAGTCGTTCGTCATCATCACCGAAAATCTCGATATCGACGCCAAACATCGGACGTCCGGCAGTAGTCTGCAGGCGATAGCGCTCCTCATCACTCATACTCTGCATAGCCCTGGTTGGCGCACCCAGTGTTGCCAGCGGTGAGGTCTCAGTCATGCCCCAGATCGGCAGCAGATAAACGCCGTATTCCTTATCCAGGGTTTCCACCAGCGAGCGTGGAGAGGCAGAGCCACCGACACCCACTGTTTTCACCGAGTCCATGCGTTTACCGGTCTTCTTCAGATAGTCGATTAATCCCAGCCATACCGTCGGCACGCCCAGCATCAGGTCGACCTGTGCAATCTCAATCAGCTCGTGCAGACTCTGGCCATCCATACCGTCACCCGGCAGTACCAGATTGGCTCCACTCATCGGTGCGATATACGGCATTCCCCAGGCGCAGACGTGATACATAGGCACCACCGGCATCACCACCGAATCGGCCGATACATTAAGGGCATCCGGGTTACGACTGGCATAGGCATGCAGAATGGTTGAGGCGTGGGAATATAAAACGCCTTTCGGGTTCCCCGTGGTGCCCGAGGTGTAACATAAACCAGAGGCCGTTTCGGCCGGGAAACGCGGCCAGCTGAAGGTGCCTGCCTGCGCTGCCAGCAAGGCTTCGTAATTGATCGGATTCGGCAGCGTTGTCGCCGGCATCTGATCTTCATCAATCATAAAAATAAAGCCGCGTACGGAGGTCAGCTTATCCGCCACGGGTTCGAGCAATTTAGCAAAACAGGCGTCGAGGAATACGTAGCAGTCTTCGGCATGATTAATGATGTATTCGACCTGCTCGGTATACAGACGCGGGTTAACCGTATGACAGATCGCACCGATACCGGAAATAGCGTAGTAACACTCCAGATGGCGGTAGCCATTCCATGCCAGCGTCGCCACGCGGTCACCGGGCTGAACACCAAGAAACTGCAGCGCATTGGCCAGCTGTTTGGTGCGAGTCAGGGCATCGCGATAGGTGTAGCGATGAATATCCCCTTCCTGACGGCGGCTGATTACTTCGCTGCCACCATGATGAGCAGCGGCGTATTCGAGTAAATCAGAAATGATTAATGGCTGGGTCATCATCTGACCTGCCATCACTGAAGAAGTGGTGGTCATAGCGGCATTCCGTGGCTGTTCGTTGTTATTTAAGAGAATGAATTAAGAATGCCACTATAACAGCTAAGATTGTTGACTCTGTTACATGACTGAGGCGATTAGCTGCTTTTCGCATAAAAGAATTAAACGGGTTACAGCCGGAGGAGAAAAAGAAACAGAAAAACCGCCTAAGGTTGATAGTTTGGTCAGCAAAACTACGACGGTATTCCGATTCAACGGCTGAGGCAGGCTGATAGCATAGCGGCCACCAATGGAGGGTACCAACTTATGCAAAAATCACTTGTGTGCATCGCTGTGTCTGCAGCATTAACCGGATGTTTTGGCTCAGATCATCACAAAGACCATTTTCATCCTGGCAAAGGACATGGTCATGGGCACACCGCTGAACCAGAAGAGCCTGTTATTTATGCCCCGACACCGGCGGCAGTGAACGAACTGGTTTTCCTGGACAGCACCCATAAGCCGCTGGCTGGTGCAGAAGTTACCATCACAGCTCTCAGCAACAGCACTGTCAGCACCACCTCGACGCGCGTGCGTACCATGGCGACAACCGAAAGCGAGGTGTACTACACCGACGCAGCAGGGCGCATCGCTTTAACTGATCTGCAATCCGGTACTTACATTCTTACCACAAGCATTGGCGGGATCGCCGTATCTTCTACGCTGATCATTGATGCTGACAATGCAGCTTATCAGGCTACAATTTCGACGCCGATTACCGTCATAGAAGGTAGTGGTAGTGTCATGGTTGAAGATCTTAGTGCTGATGCTGTTTTCGCAACAATTTCCGGTCAGCTCTACGATGACAATGGTCCTGTTGCAGGAGCACAGATTGAACTATCCGGTGGAGAACTGACCAACGGAGTCGTTACCAGCACACTGTCAGACAGTAACGGCGTATTCACCCTCTTTGTCGGCATTCCAGCGGAACAAGCCGAAGCGCTCAGCGCGGCTACCATACGAATCATTGACGCCAACTATGAAACCATCGCCGAAACCATTGATGTAACTTTATTCCAGGCACTGGCAGGGCAAAACTACCAAATGGTTGCGGCCAGCAACAGTCTGCCTGCACTGTATTCTGAAAACTTCGAGCAGGGCTCAAATACCTGCGGAAACTGGTCTGCGGAAAGCGTTAATGGCGATAACGCGAATCTCTGGCATCTTCATACCACCGGCCAGAATGTAAAGAACTCTGCTGCCACTAACGGGCTGGTACAGCTGGCCTACAACGACACCTCAATGGGCTACGCCCCTGAACCAATTGACAGCGCCGCCTGCTGGTATGGCTCTGCTGATGGAGAAGGTTCCGCCAGTGGCAACTACCTGGCCCAGACCACCTCAGAGAACAATGCAGCGGATGGTGGTACATCAGCGACGGCTCATGCCGGAGCAATCGTATCGCCATGGATTGATCTGACGGCAGAAGCCGCGCCACTGTCTGTGCAGCTGAAAACCTGGTGGGAAATTGAGTCGGACAACCCCTACGGGTTTGGTTCAGACACAATGGAAGTGGCCTACACCACAAATGAAAGAAGCTGGGTAACCATTGCCCGCCTGAACCCACTGAGCAATCCTACCGATGGCAGTGACCGCTCGGCGATCCCATTTTCCAATGCTGGCTATAACCTTGCGCCATACTGGCAACAACTCGAAGCAATGGATATCTCTGAAGCCGCTGGTGAATCCATCAAGCTTCGATTGACATTCAACACTCAGGATGCGGAACGAAACGGTTTCCGTGGCTGGCTGGTCGATGACATCAGTGTTCTGCCAGTCGCAGGAACCTTCCCTCGCCCGGAAGAGAGACCGAGCGAAAATGCCGCTTCTCTGGTCGAGCTTTACGTTGTCAGCCCATACTACGGCTCGCCATTACTGCCTTACTATCAGCACACCTTCAACTTTGATGGCCTCTACAAAGGAACAGTACCGGCTACCATCAAACTTGTACGTAAATACTCTGATGGTTATCTTCAGGTCTTCAAGCAAGTTACCGTTAACCCAAACAGTCCTTTTGGCTTCAGTTCGCTAATTGACACACCAGATATTGGAGATGATTTTGATCTGTCAATCCGCGTCCACTACGGCAGCAGTTCCGTAGCACAGGAAATTATTCCACTGGATTACTATATCAATGCAACATCAGATATTCCTGAGTTGGAAATTTAATTAAAAAAGGCGGCCAACTGGCCGCCTTTTTTATTCCGCGCCCGGTTAACGTTCAATCGCCAGTGACACACCCATACCACCACCGATACAAAGGGTCGCCAGACCCTTCTTCGCGTCAGTACGGATCATCTCGTGCAGCAGGGACACCAGAATACGGCAGCCGGAAGCACCAATCGGGTGACCCAGTGCAATAGCACCGCCGTTTACGTTGATCTTATCAACGCTCCAGCCAAGGCCTTTATTCACAGACAGCGCCTGCACGGCGAAGGCTTCGTTAGCTTCCACCAGATCCAGATCATCAACAGTCCAGCCGGCTTTTTCCAGACACTTTCTGGTCGCCGGAATCGGACCGGTACCCATGATCTTCGGATCAACACCAGCGTTAGAGTAGGCTTTAATGGTCGCCAGCACTGGCAGACCCAGCGCTTCGGCTTTTTCACGGCTGGCCAGCATCACCGCCGCCGCACCATCGTTCAGTGACGAAGCGTTACCTGCGGTCACCGAACCATCTTTTTTGAACGCCGGACGCATAGCCGCCAGCTTGTCAGCAGTGGTGCCTGCGCGCGGGTTTTCGTCGGTGTCGAAAATCAGCGGCTCGCCCTTACGCTGAGGAATACTGACCGGAGTGATTTCGTCTTTGAACTTGCCCGCTTCAATGGCGGCCACGGCTTTGGCCTGTGAGGCGGCGGCAAAAGCATCCTGCTCTTCACGGCCAATGCTGTATTCATCAGCAATGTTTTCCGCAGTAATGCCCATATGGAAGTCATTGAATGCATCCCACAGGCCATCAACAATCATGGTATCGACCATGTTCCACGGGCCCATACGCTGACCATTGCGTGAGTTTGGCAGCGCGTGTGGCGCATTGGACATAGACTCCTGACCGCCGGCAATAATCAGATCGGCATCACCCGCCTTAATCGCCTGAGCTGCCAGATGCAGAGCTTTCAGACCAGAGCCACACACCTTGTTAATGGTCATGGCTGGTGTTGTATCCGGCAGACCACCTTTGATGGCTGCCTGACGCGCAGGGTTCTGGCCAGCAGCTGCCGTCAGTACCTGACCCATTAACACTTCATCGACTTCAGCCGGGTTAACGCCCGTCTTTTCCAGCAGCGAGCGAATAACCGTAGCACCCAGCTCGGTTGCCTGTACGCTGGCCAGTGAACCACCGAAAGTACCAATAGCGGTACGGGTCGCCGCAACAATCACCACGTCGGTCATGGGAAGATCTCCATAGGGTTTGATAGATACCTGTTCTGAGTATCACAGCGTACATGAATACTTCATGACGGCTCAGCGCCATCTCATACCAAAGGCCGAAGCATGTCCGCTTTGTCGCCCGGATAGCGGGCACTCACATACAGGTTGAAAAAAGTGGCGGGATTATACCCGAAAGGCCGTATAACCCCTGCAGACTAATGTGGCATTGCCTTCACATCAGTGATTCTGGTCAGTCCTGTCGAGCTGGCCGACATCAAGTACCGGCGAAGCATCGATGTGCTGGGCATCCATCATATAGGCCACCCGCTCAAGGGAGCTGAGAATCATGGTTTGTTCCCAGTCGTGCAGATCCTGAAACTGCTGAATAAAGCTGTCCTGCAACGGCTTCGGGGCATCAGCCAGTACCGCATCGGCGGCTTCTGTCAGGTGTACGAACACCTTACGCTTATCACTGCTACCGCGCTCTCTGCGCACCAGATCACGCTTTGCCAGGCGATCAATGATGGTTGTCACCGTCGCCTGAGAAAGGTTAACGCCGTGAGCAATCTCACCCACAGTAAGCTCACCATGCTGACGCAGCAATTGCAGAATCAGCAACTGCGGTGCTGTCAGGCCAGACACCTTGCTCAGCTGACGCGAGTGCATGTCCGTTGCCCGGATAATTCTGCGCAGAGCAACCAGCACCTCGTCGTAACGATTCATATCGTCTTCCCGTTCCCCGGTAAAATCGCCGGACATTTTATCATTGAACGTTACGAAAAGGCTCATTTATCACCCCCGGCGGATAACCCAGCCAGATAATCAACATCCAGCGCCACAACCAGTTCCTCGCCGACCTGGCAGGTTCCCTGCAGCACCGCCTGAGGTGTCGGAGGTGGCTCAATGTCAGATTCTTTGAGTTCTATGATTTCCCTGACCCGGTCCACTGTCATACCAATCACTTCCGGGCCCAGCTCCAGCGTCATGATGCGGGTGTCGTCATCAGACTCCACCTCGTTCAACGCCAGCAGTCTGCGTCCGGATATCACAGTAACAATATCGCCGCGCTGGTTGATGATGCCCTCAACAATGGCCGGCGCGGCAGGCACAGGCTCTGGACGGCTCCACGGGCTGACTTCACGGATATGACTCACCGGAATGCAGTACAGGGTTTCATCCAGAGAGAAGGTTAACCATGGCTGGGTCTGCATAGCGCCTCAAATACTTAGAGTTGTAAATATATTTAAGCGATGCTAAATTATTTAGCGTTCTAAGTAAATGAGCTTCACTGTAATGAACATTTCGTACAATTTATGGACGAATAAGGCTCAGTACGCAGTGAATTAGCTAAAAAATGGACTATGACACGTCAATTCTGACAATAGATACCAATACAGATCAAAGCAATATTCTCTTTCGAGAACCAAAAGACACCGATGGAAGCGCAGTTTTTGAACTGATCAACCGCTGTAAACCATTAGATGTCAATTCAATGTACTGCAACCTGTTGCAGTGTTCCCATTTCGCACAAACATCCATCGCAGCCGAGCGAAGCGGTGAAATCATTGGTTTCATCTCGGGCTATCGCCTGCCTCAGCAGCCAGACACCCTGTTTGTCTGGCAGGTGGCAGTAGACGCTTCCGCACGCGGCATGGGACTGGCCAGCCGCATGCTGACGACCTTGCTGCAGCGTCTGGGCGGTGATATCCGCCATCTGCATACCAGCATCACGGCCAGTAACGAAGCGTCCTGGAATACCTTCCGCCGCCTGGCGGAGACGCTTAACGCCCCGCTTAACAGCAGCATGATGTTTGATCGTGAGCGCCACTTCGGCGGTGCACATGACAGCGAATCTCTGGTCCATATCGGCCCCTTCAACATTACGTCACAGGAGTAAACACATGGATATTTACGAACAACTCGAGTCCAACGTGCGCGGCTATTGCCGTTCGTTTCCGGTTACTTTTTCCCGGGCGCGCAACGCCGTACTCACTGACACCGACGGCAATGACTACATCGACTTTCTCGGTGGCGCCGGCACACTGAACTATGGCCACAACAACCCGGCCTTCAAGGAAGCACTGATTGATTACATTCAGTCAGACAGCGTGACCCACGGTCTGGATATGCACACCGAAGCAAAGACCGCCTTTCTGCAGGCTTTCAACGAGCACATTCTCAAGCCGCGAAAGATGGACTACAAAATCCAGTTCACAGGACCGACCGGCACCAACGCAGTTGAAGCAGCACTGAAAATTGTGCGCAAAAATACTGGCCGTCAGACCGTGGTTTCCTTCACTAATGGCTTTCATGGTGTAACCCAGGGTGCGGTTGCCGTAACCGCCAACAGCTACTACAAAAATGCCGTGGGTATGCCATTACCAGGCGTGCAGTTCATGCCATACGATGGCTATCTCGGTGACTTCAATACCCTGCATTACTTCGAGAAAGCTCTGCAGGATAAATCGTCTGGCCTTGGTCACCCGGCCGCAGTCATCGTTGAATGCATTCAGGGTGAAGGCGGTCTCAATGCCGCATCCGAAGCCTGGCTGCTGGGTCTGCAGGCACTGTGTAAGCGCTATGACATGCTGCTGATTGTCGACGATATTCAGGCTGGCTGTGGTCGCAGCGGTACTTTCTTCAGTTTCGAGGAGTTCGGCCTGCAGCCTGATGTCATTACCCTGTCAAAATCCCTTAGTGGCTATGGCCTGCCGATGGCTGTAGTGCTGATGAAGGAAGAACTGGATACCTGGAAGCCAGGCGAACACAACGGTACTTTCCGTGGCAACAATCATGCGTTTGTCACCGCGCGCAAAGCGATTGAGACCTACTGGGCTGACGACAGCTTCAGCAAGTCGGTTAAACACAAAGCTCATGTTTTGCGTCAGCGTCTGAAAGAAATCCAGGCAGAACACGGCGGCCAGCTTAAACACAAAGGCCGCGGCATTATGCAGGGGCTGGAGTGTGCTGATGGCAAACTGGCAAATCGCATCACTGAGCTGGCGTTTGAACGCGGCCTGATCATTGAAACCAGCGGCTCAGACGGCCAGGTTGTAAAAATCCTGACACCACTGACCATTGAAGAAGACCTGCTGCTCAAAGGTCTGGACATCCTCGATAGCTGCATCGGCGACGTAATGTCCGAACTGGTTTCCAAAGCATCCTGAACAGAAGGTGAAACATGATTGTCCGTACTCTTGAGGAATGCGAAAACTCCTCACGTAAAATCGAAAGTGAAACCGGCACCTGGAACAGCGTGCGTATGTTGCTGAAAGACGACAACATGGGTTTCTCCTTTCACATTACAACCATCTATGCCAATACCGAGACGCCGATCTGGTATCAGAATCATCTCGAATCTGTGTACTGCATGAGCGGCGAAGGTGAAATTGAAACCGTGGCTGACGGCAAGGTATACCCGATTAAACCCGGCACCCTGTACATCCTCGATAAGAATGATCAGCACCTGCTGCGCGGTTTCAGCGAGATGAAAATGGCCTGCGTATTTAATCCGCCATTAATTGGCAACGAAGTACACAACAAAGAAGGCGCTTACGAACTGAGCGCCGACAGCATCGCCGACTGATGTTTTGCGCCGGTCACGCCGGCGCCTCCTTCCCCGCCTGAAAGTTCAAAAAAGGATTCAACCATGACACCAAACCACAGTGTTGAAAAAATCGGCGGCACATCCATGAGTCGCTACGATGATGTTTTACAGAATATCTGGCTGCGCCCGAAGAAACTGGCAGACGGTCACGAAACGCTGTACCAGCGGGTATTTGTTGTTTCAGCCTACGCCGGTATAACCAATGGTCTGCTGGAGCATAAAAAAACGGATGAACCCGGTGTTTATGCCCTGTTCGCCGAAATGGATGACAAACGTCCATGGCAGGCTAAGCTGCAACGCGTACTGACTGACATGCTGGCCATTAACAGCAGTATGTTCAGCGCAGATAGTCTGGAAAAGAAACGCGCCGATCAATTTATAAGTGAACGAATGCACGATGTTCAGGTCTGCCTGGAACACCTGGAGCAAGTGTGTAATTTCGGCCACTTTCAGCTCGACGATCACCTGCACCGGGTGCGTGAAATGCTCAGCGCTCTGGGTGAAGCCCACAGCGCCTACAACTCCGTCCAGCTATTACGCCAGCACGACGTTAACGCCACCTTTATTGATCTGACCAACTGGCGTTCTGATACCCAGCAGTCACTGGATGACCATATCGCGGCAGCATTTTCAGCGGTTGATTACGCCAGCGAGATGCCGATTGTGACCGGCTATACCCAATGCCGCGAAGGACTGATGCGCACCTTCGACCGCGGCTATAGCGAAATGACCTTCAGTAAAATCGCAACCATCACCCATGCCAGTGAAGCGGTTATTCATAAGGAATATCACTTATCCACTGCCGACCCGATGCTGGTTGGTGACGGCAAAGTGCATCCGATCGGCCACACTAATTACGACGTTGCCGATCAGCTGGCCAACCTCGGTATGGAGGCCATTCATCCGCGTGCAGCTGCGGGTCTGCGTCGCCAGAACATTCTGCTGCGGGTGAAAAACACCTTTGAACCCGAGCATAGCGGCACGGTGATTCACAATGATTACTGCAGCTCGAATCCTAAAGTAGAAATTATTGCCGGGGCCCGTAACGTCTGGGCGCTGGAAGTATTTGATCAGGACATGGTTGGTGATTTCCGCTATGGCCAGCAACTCAATGAACTGGTGCTGGAATCCGGCGTTCGTATTCTCACCAAAGACTATAACGCCAACACTGTTACTCACTACCTGAAGGGCAACAAGCGTCGTATTAACTGGCTGATGGAACGTTTACAAAGCGTTTATGCCGATGCCGACATCCGCGTTGAGAAGCTGGCGATGGTCAGTGCGATTGGCTCCGATATGAAAATTCCGGGACTGCTGCAAAAAGCTGCCGGAGCACTGTCCGCAGCCGGCGTAAATATTCAGTCAGTGCATCAGGCAATGCGTCAGGTCGACATGATGTTTCTGGTGAGCGACAGCGATTATGCCAAAGCCGTGAAAGCTCTGCATGAAACGCTGATCGAACAATCGGACAACTGGAATCAGGTAAAAACCGCATGAAGCTATTGCTGACCCTGTGTTTGTCTCTGCTACCCGCTTTCGTTACCGCAGAGACAATCAGTAACAAGGATGAAAAAGCGGCTGAAACCATCGAAGCCCTGGGACAGCCACTGTACTCACCTTTTACTGAGCGCTACCTGCTGGATGAGGTTAAAAACCTGCGACAGCAACTGGCGGACGCCAGGGTCGAGTTGACCGAAAAAATTGTTACCCGGGAGATTGAAGTTGCCAGTAAGGCAATGACCTACGCGACCGATACGGTGACCTACTTTTTCTATCTGATCGCCGGCGCTTCGACTCTGCTGGTATTAATTGGCTGGAACTCCCTGCGTGACATTAAGGAGCGGGTCGGCAATTTTGCCAATGATGAAATCCGCCGCATCACGGCATCTTACGAGGAGCGGCTGGATAAACTCGAATCCGAATTACACAAAAAGTCTCGGCATATTGCCCGGGCCCAGGAAGAGATTGAATTAACCAATGAGATCCACTCCCTGTGGCTGAAGGCCTCGCAGGAAAATACGCCGCAAAGCAAAATTGCGATTTATGATCAGATTCTGCAGCTGCGCCCCGATGATGTTGAAGCCTTAACCTACAAAGCCGATTCTGCGCTGCTGCTGGGTCAGTCCCAGTGGGCTCACAGCCTCGCTAACAGGGCGCTGGATATCGATCCGGATAACAGCCACGCCCTGTATCAGCGTGCCTGCGCCTACTCAGAGTCGGGCAGCCCTGAAGAAGCACTGCGCGATCTGGCCGAAGCCATCGAACGTTCCGATTCACTTCGCCTGCAAGCGGGTAAGGACAGCAGCTTCGAGCCGTTACGCAATGACCAGCGTTTCATTGATATGGTTGTCCTGCCAGAAAACCCTGCCGACTGACCACATTGTCCCTGCACGGGAGGCAACGGCATTACTGATCGCCGTTTGCCTCTTTTACCTCTCCTATGACAGGCATAGGATATTTTTATTTCCGTTCCCGAACTCTCCGTCACAAACTCTTTGCGACAACAGGAGGGAAAACGATGACTTCAGAGTTTCCTGCCACTCATGCGCTGGTCGTTGAAGGCGGTGCCATGCGTGGCATATTTGCAGCCGGTGTACTGGATGCCTTTATGCAGGCCGACCACTACCCCTACGATTTCACGATTGGCGTATCCGCTGGCGCCACCAACCTGACCGGCTACATCGCTCGTCAGCCCGGTCGTAACCAGCGAATTATTCGTAAGATTGCCACCCAGAGAGATTTCTTTAATCCTGTGCGCGCGTTACGCGGCGGTGACCTGACGGATGTCGACTGGCTGTGGAATCATGCGCAGCAACAGTTCCCGCTGGATGTATCGCATCTCAATCGGGACATACCATTGTTTGCCACCGTATCACGCGTCAGCGACGGTGAGCCGCGTTATATCCGAGTCACAGCGGATAACGTCAATGCGGTAATGATTGCCAGCTGCGCGCTGCCATTCGCTTTCCGCAAGCCTGTCGTCATTAACGATGTACGCTATGTCGATGGCGGTGTGTCCGATTCAATTCCGGTACGTCAGGCCTGGAAGATGGGAGCAAGGGATATCACAGTGGTGCTTTCCCGCCCATGGGGATATCACAAAAGTGAAAAGCCAGCCGCTGAGACCATGAGCGTATCAGAACGACTGGTACAATCTGCTGTGAACCGGTTTTTTGGTGAGGACGCGGGCATCTGGCAGACCATGTACGATCGTGCTGCCGACTATAACCGCAGCCTGGAATTTATTGAAAACCCACCGGAAGGGTGTCGCATCCGGGTCATCGCTCCACCGCCCGAGTTTTCGGTGAGTCGTCTGACGATGAACGCAGATAAATTAAATGAAGGGTATTTAATGGGGCTGGATGCTGGCCATTACTTCCTGACCAGCACCCCGGCTACTCATGCAGCCTGATACTCAGTCCGGCAGAAACAGGGCCAGCAGTTCATTCAGATACTGTCGCCCTTTTTCGGTCGGACGAATATTACGGTCTATTTTAAGCAGGCCCAGTGACTGTGCCCGCTGCAGTGGCTGACTGACATTTTCCAGACTCAGACCGGTGGACACTTCAAACGTCTCGACCGGAATACCATCATGCAGGCGCAGACCATTCATCAGACATTCCAGACCGACATCGTCCGGATCAATGGTCTGCCGCGCTGACATAAAGTCTTTATCGGGGTTCAGATAATCCCGGGGCATCCGCGTTTTCTGCGTGCGAAAAATAACCTGTGCATCCGGCAGCGTCAGCTTGCCATGGGCTCCGGCGCCAATGCCGAGATAATCACCGAACTGCCAGTAATTAATATTATGGCGAGCCTGACGTCCTGGCTGCGCATGGGCAGAAATTTCATAATGCTGGTATCCGTGCTCGGCCAGTAACGCCAGGCCGGCTTCCTGAATATCCCACAGAGCATCATCTTCCGGCACGACTGGCGGGTATTTATAGAATTCGGTATTGGGTTCAATGGTCAGCTGATACCAGGACAGGTGTGGCGGCTTAAAACTCAGTGCCGTGCGCAGGTCATCCAGTGCCTGTTCTGTGGTCTGGTCCGGCAAACCATACATCAGGTCGACATTGAAATTATCAAAGCCTGCCTTCTTCGCCATCGTGATGGCTTTCTGTGCCTGCTTGCCATCGTGAATACGACCAAGGCGGGTCAGGTGAGTTTCATTAAAACTCTGAATACCAATGGATAAACGGTTAATACCGAGCTTGCGATACGCGGCAAATTTCTCAGCCTCAAATGTACCGGGATTGGCTTCCAGCGTTATTTCGATATCGCTGCTGAACGTCAGCCGCTGCTGCAGTCCATCAAACAGGGTTTTATAAGCAGTGGCAGACAACAGACTGGGGGTACCACCACCGATAAAGATGCTGTGCAGCGGGCGCTCCTGCACCCATTTCAGATCCTGATCCAGATCCGCCAGCAAAGCCTGTACATATTCCTGCTCCGGCAATTCGCCCTGCGCCTGATGCGAATTAAAATCACAGTAGGGGCATTTACGCACGCACCATGGAACGTGGATGTACAGACTCAGCGGGGGTAACTGCAGCATAGAATTTCCGTCAGGCGTCAGAACTGACTGTACTCAAGCCTCGGCCAGCTGCATCATTTCCAGCAGGCTTTCGGCTTTAACAGCCCATTCGTTGTTTTCTTGAGACAAGCGTACATTGTCTTTTTTCAGCAGGCCATTGTCATCGTGCAACTGCTGAATATCCTGTTCCAGTCTTAGTTTTTCCGCGTCACGCTCAATCAGCTGCGCCCGAGCCTGCGATAGCTGACTGGTCAGAGCCTCCAGCTCGGCCTGCTGGGTTTGCTGCTCCTGCTGCCAGCGTTTCTTCTCATTCTGCAGGCCTTCCAGGCGCTCAATGGTATCCATCAGCTTGCTTTCTAACTGTTCAAAAATATCCACAAACTACTTCTTCTGTGTGACTGGGGTGATAAAACGAAAAAGCCCGCGCAGAGCACGGGCTTTCGGATGAATGCTCCGGCGCTCAGGCCTGCCAACGGGCCAGCAGTTGCTGAATAGCCTGTCCGCGATGAGAGAGTTGGTTTTTGCGCTCTTTGCTCAGGCTGGCCGCGGCACAGCCTTCTGAGGGCACAAAGAACAGCGGGTCGTAGCCAAACCCGTCGGTGCCTTCCGGTACCGTCAGAATACGGCCTTCCCAACTGCCCTGAAACACCTGCGGGGTCGGGTCTGCAGCGTGGCGCATATACACCAGCACACACTGGAAACGCGCCGTGCGTGCGGCTTCCGGCACATCGGCCAACGCAGCCAGTAACTTGGCATTGTTCGCCGCATCACCGCTGCCAAAACCATCATCGGCACTGGCGTAGCGGGCACTGTAGATACCCGGCGCACCCTGCAGGGCATCTACTTCCAGACCAGAGTCATCAGCCAGTGCTGGCAGACCGGTCTGAGCGCAGGCATTACGTGCCTTGAGGATGGCGTTCTCGACAAAGCTCAGGCCTGTTTCTTCTGCTTCCTCCACAGACAATTCTTTCTGTGAAATCAACTCGATATTCTGCTCGGCAAAATGCGTAGCAAACAGGGACGCGAATTCGCGCAACTTGCCAGCGTTACCGCTGGCGAGGACTAACTTGCTCATATCAGTCTTCGTAAAAACGCTGGTCAAATTTCACATCAAAGGTACGGGTTTCGCCATTCGGCTGTACCGCCAGTTCAATCTTATAGACGTCGGCCTGGTCAAAGCGGAAAGTGCTGATGTAGTACACAGCATCGCGCTCAACAACTTCACGGAACTCCAGTTCCTTTTTCTGGCCAATCAGATTTTTCATGGTG
This sequence comes from Thalassolituus marinus, assembly GCF_020320395.1. Lineage (GTDB taxonomy): Bacteria > Pseudomonadota > Gammaproteobacteria > Pseudomonadales > Oceanobacteraceae > Venatoribacter > Venatoribacter marinus. The sequence continues at coordinate 69,060 of NZ_JAEDAH010000041.1, forward strand.
CCTTTAACGCTGCCGGTCAGTGACGCCATAACGCCCTCCTGATCGGTTTTCTTCAGAATAGAAATATTCAGAAAACCCAGCGAGCGTGAGCGGGGAATACCATAGGCTTCGGCAACGTCCGGCGTCAGGAAGCTGGAATTCAGCCCGATGTAGTGAATTTCGTAATCACCAAACACCTGCTTTTTTTCGCCACGATCAGCGTGGGCCGGAACAGCCAGCATTGCCAGGCTCAGCATCAGACTCATCATCAGTGTTTTCATAGTCACTTCCTCGTGATGTGATAAACAGCAATTTCACCCAGCATGGACGGCCACAGACGAATCGTCCAGTGCTCTTTATGTTCGTCATCCACCACCGTGCGATTAAGGATGCGAATACCCTTCTCGCGACACAACACCTCGAAATCACGGAAAGTGCACATGTGGATGTTCGGCGTGTCATACCAGTTGTATGGCAAGGTTTCCGACATTGGCATACGGCCTTTCAGCATCAGATAAAACCGCGTGCGCCAGTAACCGAAGTTAGGAAAGGTCACAATGGCTTCATCACCGATGCGCAGCATTTCATCAAGCAGCAGATCCGGACGCTGAACCGCCTGCAGAGCCTGCGTCATAATCACGGTATCAATGCTGTTGTCGTTGAAGTTGCTCAGGCCTTTATCCAGATCCTGTTCAATTACATTCACGCCATTGGCAATGCAGGCTGTGATTTTGTCCGGATTAATTTCCAGGCCATAACCGCGTACATTTTTCTCTTTTTCGAGATAGCGCAGCAGCGAGCCTTCACCGCAGCCGAGATCCAGAATCTGACTGTCCGGTTTAATCCACTGCTGAATAATTTTCAGGTCGTCACGTAATTCGTTCACTGACCACCTCCTGCGGTTTCGTTGGCGACGCGCGTCATGTATGCCCGGAAAATATCCATGTAACGCGGAATCGGCATCAGGAAAGCATCGTGGCCACTCTCAGATTCCACGCAGGCATAGCAGACATCTTTATCCGCCTGCATCAGCGCGTTAACAATCTCTTCTGAACGTGCCGGAGAGAAACGCCAGTCGGTCGTGAACGACACCACCAGGAACTTACACTGCGCCCGACTGATACAGGCAACCAGGTCGTGATTAAAATCACCGGCCGGATCAAAGTAGTCCAGTGCCTTGGTCATCAGCATGTAGGTATTGGCATCGAAGCGGGTGCTGAATTTCTCACCCTGATAATGCAGGTAGCTTTCTACCTCAAACTCCGGCGCAAAACTGTAATTCAGCTTGCCTTCTTTCAGCTCACGACCAAACTTCTGCCGCATCGCATCATCAGACAGATAAGTCAGGTGACCCAGCATGCGAGCCTGCATCAGGCCAGCTTTGGGAATAGTACCGTGTTCAAGATAGTGCCCGTCGTGGAAATCCGGGTCTTTGGCAATAGCCTGACGCGCAACTTCGTTGAAGGCGATATTCTGGGCAGAAAGCTTCGGTGCCGAGGCAATAATAACCGCATGGCGTACGCGTTCCGGAAACTGAATAGACCAGCGCAGTACCTGCATACCACCGAGTGAACCACCGACCACGGCAGCCCATTGCTGAATGCCGAGACGGTCAGCCAGACGCGCCTGACTGTTAACCCAGTCGCGTACCGCAACAATCGGGAAATCCGGACCGTAGGCTTTACCGGTCTCCGGATTAATACTGGTCGGGCCGGTTGAACCCGAACAGCCACCCAGATTGTTCAGGGCAACAACAAAGAAATGATTGGTATCAATCGCCTTGCCAGGACCAATTGCAGTATCCCACCAGCCTGGCTTCTTATCGTCCATGCTGTGGTAACCCGCAGCGTGATGATCACCACTCAGTGCATGACAGATCAGGATGGCATTGGAACGCTCGGCATTCAGCGTACCGTAGGTTTCCACCATCAGGTCATATTCGGGCAATACACGGCCACTCCGCAGCGTCAGCGGCTCGTCGAAGTGCAGTAACTCAGGCGTTACCAGACCAACGGAATCGTTGGGAATCACATCCGGCATGAGTGTTTCAATCCCACTAAAAAAACACGTGTATGGGCAGGGTTGCTATGGCGCGGAGTGTAACAGGCTTGAGGGCGGATAGCAGCCCAGCGATGCACAGTCACAGTGCACTCCGACTGGCTTCTCTGTTCCATCTGTCGACTGTCCTCAGGCGACAAAGTCTTGTGAACTTACATTCCAGAGGAAAAAGTTAACAAAGTTCCGACACTAAACACCTGTCAGAGCCGCTGTTTGCTCACCGAGGGTATATACACTCCCGGCCTCAACCACTACAGTAAACGCATTGTGAATAAGGACTTTTCCATGCAGTTAACACTGGCCTGCCGTACGTATCCATTACCCCCTGTGGGACCTGTCTATGGCTGATATCCCCCTCAAGCAACATATTCTGTCGCAAATCTGGCAAAACTCTCCCGACAACATGTTTCTGATGCGGCCGGGCAATGACGATTTCTACATGATCGATGCCAATCTCGCAGAACGCACCAGCTTTGAACTGATTTCGTCGCTGGCCAACGGCACCCCTTTGCGTAACCTCCTGCCAGCAGAGCTGTATGATCAGGTTACGGCAAACTACCGCCATTGCATGGAACTGCGCGAATCCATCAGTTATGAAGAAGCCGAAACAATCACCCGCCATGACGGACGCACCACCTGGTGGAGCACGATACTGTCTCCGATTCTGGATGATGACGGGCGAATCGCTTACCTGTTTGGTATCTCGCGCAATATCACCCGACTGAAAGAAGCGCAGAAAGCGGCGGAAACAGCGAACGAGGTGAAGACCGCATTTCTGGCCAACATGAGCCACGAAATGCGTACACCGCTGAACAGTGTCATGGGGGCAGCAGAACTGCTGAAAAACACCGACAGCGCAGAAGAACGGGAACAACTGTGCAATATGATTCTGAACGCGGCACAGACACTGACCCGTCAGACAACCGACATTCTTGACTATGCCCGTATCGACAGCGGCAATCTGACGCTGGAAAGTGAACCCTTCTCCATCGTCCAGGTATGCAACGACGTTGCCGACCTGCTGCGCAGCAATGCTGAAAATAAAGGCGTCGGCTTCGAACTGGATATTGACGACAGTATTCCCGGACGACTGACCGGAGATGCCGAACGCCTGAAGCAGATCCTGATTAATCTGGTTAACAACGCCATCAAATTTACCGACAGCGGTAAAGTCAGCCTGCATGTAAAACTGGAAAACCAGCTCGGTCAGGATTACCAGTTGCGCTTTGCCATCAACGATACCGGTATTGGTATCCATGAAGATGATTTGCCGAAACTGTTCCGCCCTTTCAGTCAGGTCGATCATTCATCAACCCGCCGTTATCCGGGGACCGGACTTGGCCTGGCTATCTGTCGTGATCTGGTCAAGGCCAAAAACGGTGACATCCGTGTACAAAGTACCCCGGGCATCGGCTCTACGTTTGAAGTACTGCTGAATTACCCTGCCAGCATTCTGCCGGAAGAAGAAGATGTTCGCGGTGATATTGGCGACAGCATCCGAACACAAAAGCTGCAGATTCTTCTGGCCGAAGACCACCGTACCAATCAGATGATTGTGTGCAAAATCCTTGGTCGTATCGGCGTCCAGGTAACCGCCGTTGATAACGGGCTGGAAGCGCTGGAAGCCTGCAAAAACCGGCGCTTTGATGCAATTCTGATGGATTGGCATATGCCGGTGATGGATGGTCTGGAAGCGACCCGACAGATTCGCCGCCTGAACAGCTACTATCAGAAATTACCGATTATTGCTCTGACTGCCAGCGCCTCTGAGGGCGATCGCGAACAGTGCCTGGATTCCGGTATGGATGATGTCGTGCTGAAACCGGTGAATACCGAAAAGATGGTGCGCACCATTCTGCGTCTGCATCTGGAGCGCAACCGACGAGCAAGAATTAAAGCCTGATGCTTAGCATCAGGCATTTGCTTCCATAAAGGCTTTTACCTTCGGGGCAATATTGTCGCGGAATTTCCGTCCGTTAAAGATGCCGTAGTGGCCAACACCTTCTTCTTCGATGTGCATTTTTTTCGCTTTCGGAATAGATGCACATAACTCCAGCGCACAGGATGTCTGACCTTTACCGGTAATATCATCCAGTTCACCTTCCACCGTCAGCAGCCCCATTGACTTAATTGCCTTAAGATCAATTTTCTCACCCCGGTACTCAATCTCACCACGCGGCAATTCATGCTCCAGGAAGACTTTCCGAATGGTATCCAGATAGTACTGAGCCGGCATATCCATCACCGCAAGGTATTCGTTGTAGAACTGGCGGTGCGCTTCTGCGCTGTCACCGTCACCACGAATCAGGTCGTTGAAGAATTTAAAATGTTTGGAAATATGGGCATCCATATTCATCGACATAAAGCCCGATAACTGAATAAAGCCCGGGTACACCAGCTGACCGCGTCCTTTGAAGCCACGCGGTACACGGCAGATAACATTCTCCTCGAACCATTCCAGATCCCGACCTGAAGCATAGTCATTAACGTCGGTCGGACTGATACGGGTATCCACTGGTCCACCCATCAGCGTCATGCTCTTCGGCAGATTCGGGTTCGCGTGTTTCGCCATATGGGCTGCCGCCACCAGCGCTGGTACACATGGCTGACAAACTGCCAGTACATGGGTATCCGGCCCCAGGGCTCCCATGAAATCAATCAGGTAATCGACATAGCTGTCAAAGCTGAAAGAGCCATCACTCATTGGCACATCGCGCGCGTTCTGCCAGTCGGTGATATACACCTCATGGTCACGCATAAATTCTCGAACAGTACCGCGCAGCAAGGTGGCAAAGTGACCAGACAGTGGCGCCAGAATAAGTACTTTCGGCTGCTGCAGACCACGCGTGCGGCGACGGAAATGCAGCAGATTGCAGTATGGCTTATGCATCACCACGTCATAGCTGATCGCAATTTCCCGGCCATTAACGATGGTGCTGTCAAGATCCCACTCCGGTTCTTCATAGTAATCCGTCAGACGCTCGGTCAATTCCAGAGACGCGCGGGCGGTACGAAAAAACCAGCTGCCATTGAATGGATTCCATGGCTGATAAAGCATCTGCCGGGTATGACGGGCAGCAACATGGACCGGAAGCATGGCTTCCATAATCCGGGCATTCAGTTTGTAGAGCATGGGGTGTCCCTCCCTGACCGCAGGGGCGGCGATGAAAATGGTTGCTCTGGATATCTTTATTATTGAAGCTAGCCTAGCAGAAAAAGTTTCTGACCGATCCTGTTGGCGAGAATCTTTGTCCGCTTGGGAAGACCAGTTAATCGTCTGTATCTGCTGGCCCGATTATGGATAATTGTCACCTGACCTGCCATTCTGAACGACGGCCATATGTGCTTAATAGCGAGCAGTTTCAACTATGTTTACGCGCTCAGTCTGACAAACGCGTTACATCCCGCCGCCAGCGCCCCGGGCTCACAGAAAACCACTGACGAAAGGCACGCTGAAATGTACTTTGTTCCTGATAACCAAGGCGCAGAGCAATGTCATTCAATGCTACGCCTTCTCTCAGTAAGCGCAAAGCAACTTCACGTCGGGTTTCTTCCAGCAGTTGACGGAATGTCTGACCGTGCAGGCGTAAACGCCGCTGCAGTGTACTGACGCTCACCCCGAGACATCCGGCGACCCATTCCCGATCGGGCTCCCCCAGCTGCAGAGCCTGTTCAATCCAGTAACGAATATGGGCTGCCGCATTCTGCTCCCGTAACTGCAACAAAGCCTGACGCGCTGCCCGCTCATGGCGAACGGCATCCGGCAAACGTGAAGGTACAGCTCGCTGCAGTACTTCTGCGGGAAAATACAAACTGTTTTCCGCAGCAGCAAAGTGTGGAGGGCATCCAAACCAGTCGGCCCATGCCTGCGGTTGAGTGGGCAATGAGCATTGCATCGTCGCCTGCAGTGGCGGCTGGTCCTCACTCAGCAGCCAGCGAATCATACCCGCCATAGCCACCAGTGCAGTTTGCTGAGACAACGCTGGCACCGGTTGCTGCGGTTCAATACGTATCAGCAGACCGCCCCTTTTTGCAGTCACCCGCAGATTAAGCGCTTCACCAATCAGTTTGTGAAAGCGCAGCAGTCTTTCCACCGCCTCTTTTACGCTGGCACTGGAGCGCAGAGCGTAGCTGATCACCGGTGCCTGCTCAGGCTGAAAGCCACGACCACAGATCAGCGCCAGATCGTCACCCGGGTAAGCAGCGGATACGGCCTGCCACAGTAGCGTTACCTGTTGCTGAGATACCCGCGCACCCGGGTCATCCAGCACCTCTCTGGCAATACCTGCAGATTTCAGCAGCGGCTCCGGAGACATGCCGGACTGTGCTGCACCATTCAGAATCAGGCGAACCCAGGCGGCCGAGGTGGTCGCCAGCGCAGGACGGTGAGCAGGGAAAGCGGTATGCATAAGGTGTTTATATCTGAGTGATCGCTGTCGCTGGAAAATACTACAGGACTACAACTTGACCCGAAATGCCAATATTCTGCTACCACTGGCGCCTACTCTGTAACGATAACAACAACAGGACAACGTCATGACTCAGCCCTCAACCATGAAGACTGAAGGTTTCAATTCCTTCGCTGAATTCTATCCGTTTTACCTCGGTGAGCACTCACACCCGGTATGCCGTGCATTGCATTACTTTGGCAGCATCGCCGCATTGTCTTTGCTGATTTACCTGCTGGTCAGCGCACAATACGCTCTGCTGCCGCTGGTTCTGGTGGCGGGCTACGGGCCAGCCTGGATAGGTCACTTTTTTATCGAGCATAACCGCCCGGCAACCTTTAAGTATCCGCTGTGGAGCTTTATGGGAGACTGGGTAATGCTGTCAGATTTTCTGCGCGGACGTCTGAAACAACGTATGCCACGCTGAGCGCTTGCCGGCGCGATTGCCGCGCCGGCTTTTCATTTAAAGACGGAACTGGCGCATTTGTTCGGCCAGCTGTTGCGCCATCGCTGCCAGCGCCTGAACTTCGGTCCGGCATACTGTCAGACCTTCACTGGAGCGCCCACTGAGGCCCGCAATGTTCTGCACGTTGCGGCTGATATCTTCCGTCACTGAACTCTGTTCTTCCGTCGCAGTCGCGACCTGATGGCTGAGCCCCACAACGTCGCTGACGTTGTCACTGATACTGCTCAGAGCTTCGCCCATACGCTCTGCGGCAGCCACAGTTTCACCCGTCGCACTGGCACCAGCCTCCATTGCTTTTACCGCTCGCTGCGAACCCTGCTGCAAACGTTCAATAATGGCTTCAATTTCACTGGTTGATTCCTGAGTGCGACGAGCGAGATTACGTACCTCATCGGCAACAACCGCAAAACCACGCCCATGCTCACCGGCTCGGGCCGCCTCAATGGCAGCATTCAGCGCCAGCAGATTCGTCTGCTCTGAAATAGCACTGATGACCTGAATTACCTGGCCAATATCATTCACCTGCTGCGCCAGCTGACCAATCGCCTCTGATGATTCACTGATATCCGCAGACATGCTACTCACCTGAGTAACCGAGCGCTCCATATCTCCGCGGATTCGACCGGCATCCTGACCTACGTTTTCCAGCTTGTTGGCTGTTTCCGTCGCATTGCGCGCCACTTCCTGCACCGTGGCTTCCATTTCATAAATGGCCGCAGCCACTGAATCCGTCAGCCGGCTCTGTTCTTCCGCCCAGCTGTGATTCGTCGCGACGACTTCTTCGATCTGCTCGGTGTACGTCTTTACGCTCTCGGCGGTACGGAGAATGCCGCGAATCATAGTGCCCTGCGATTCCATGAAGGCATTAAAGCCACGCGCCAGCTGCCCCAGCTCATCATTGCTCTCTGTTCGCAAACGCTGGGTCAGATCGCCACCGCCCTGACCAATACCGATCAGAGCCTGCGTCACCCGACGTAGTGGCCGGGTCATACGGTCAGCCAGCACAGCGATCAGACCGAGAAATATAAGAGCAACAACAATACCGACAACGGCCAGCGTCAATGTGGAGCGCTGCACCGTGCCATAGATCTCTGCACGCGGTACCTCAACCACCAGATGCCAGTCGACCTCGTCCAGTTGCAGACCCGCCGCCAGCATTTGTGTGCCATCTCGCTCAAACGCCACCAGCTTATCCGGGCCGGACTCAAGCAGCGCACGCGCCTGCTGTGCCGGCACATTGGCCGACAAATCAGTGCGCGATAGCTTGAGATCCGGGTGGATCAGAATCTGACCACGGTCATTCACCAGATAAACAACGCCCGTATCAGCGAACCGGAACTGGCGAATACGGTCAGCCATAGCCTGTAAACCGATACCCAGACCACTGATACCCAGCGCCTGTCCGTTACGCTCAATCAGAATATTGATAAACAGCGTCGGCTTACCGGTGCTCTTATCAACATCCAGCTCCAGCCCTTTTTTACGGCCGCTGTTCATGAATCCGAAGAACCAGCCATCACGCTCTTTGGTGACGGTCCGGTCAATGCCTTTCTGGGTGTAATATTTAAACGAACGAGCGGACACAAAGTGCGCACTGTCAGCCTGCTGACGGCGGGCGATAGCGCCAAGATATTCCTAATTCAGAGGCCATTCATCTGCTGGCTCACCACGCTCAATCCAGTCCTGCAGAATAGTGTTGTCGGCGATCAGTTCCGAGGCTGTAATGCCACCTTTCAGATCACGCTCAATCTCTTTACCAATTGCACGGATATTGGCTGGCAGAGCGGACCCCAGCCAGTAAGTTTCGAGCTGCTGGCGACTCTGCCAGATACTGATAGAGACAACCAGCGATAAACTCAGCAACAGGGCACCACCCATGCTGAGTAACAGTTTCTGGCGGATTGTCATAAAGGAGTCCTCGACTTAAACATATATTCAATAAAGCTTAGCAACGAACTCAGGTACTCATGAGACAAAATGCGCCTTGCACCGGATTGTCAGGCAGCACAGGTGTCAGTGAGGACAAATTCTTTTTCCCGGCGGCCTGAAGAGGATTACCACGAAGCTGACATACGTAGTATTACTGATTGGTTACTACCTAGGTCTCATACCCTGAGCGCACGTTCGGCATTTTAATGCGTTCCTGTTTTTCTGGCTCAATATGACATTCGCCCCGCCACATAATAACCAGCGGGGCTCAGACAGGGGGCTCTATGCAGCACTACAATATTTACGAAATGGGGCTGGAGCAGAATCCGGCTAACTACACGCCTCTCTCTCCGATCAGCTATCTGCAACGTGCAGCCTTCGTCTACCCGGAGCGCGTCGCTCAGATTCATCAGGATACCCGCTACACCTGGGCCCAGACCTATGATCGCTGTGTACGCCTGGCGTCTGCGCTGAATGGTATGGGCGTTAAGAAAGGTGAGACCGTTTCGTTTCTGTGCGCCAACATTCCCCCAATGTTTGAAGCGCACTTTGGTGTGCCAATGTCCGGTGCGGTACTGAACGCCATTAATACCCGTCTGGATGCCGAGGCAATTGCCTTCATCCTGCAGCACGCTGAAACCAAAATTCTGTTTGTCGATCGCGAGTTCGGTCCGGTAGCGAAGAAAGCTCTGGCCATGGTAGCGGTAAAACCAACCGTCATCGGTATTGATGATGAGTACTACAACGAAGGCGAGCTGCTTGGTGAAACCACTTATCAGGCACTGCTGGATCAGGCATCAACCGACTTCGACTATCTGCTGCCGGAAAACGAGTGGGAAGCCATTACCCTGAACTACACCTCAGGTACCACCGGTAACCCAAAGGGCGTGGTTTACCACCACCGTGGCGCCTACCTGAACGCTGCCAACAACATAGTGTCATGGGACATGGGTAAACACCCGGTCTATCTGTGGATTCTACCCCTGTTCCACTGTAACGGCTGGTGTTTCCCATGGACCATCGCTGCCGCGGCTGGTGTTTCCGTATCCCTGCGCCACGTACGTGCCGACGATATTTACAGCGCCATTCACACCCATAAAGTCAGCCATTTCTGCGGCGCGCCGATTGTGCTGAATATGCTTAACAATGCACCAGCAGAAATGAAGGGCAACATCGAGCACGAAGTGAATGCCATGGTCGCCGGTGCTGCACCACCAGCGGCAGTGATCGAAGGCATGGAACGTATGGGCTTTAACGTCACTCACGTTTACGGCCTGACCGAAACCTATGGTCCATGCATTCTGTGCGAATGGAAAGACGAGTGGAGCGATAAAGGCATCAGCGAAAAAGCGGCACTGAAAGCACGCCAGGGGGTTAAGAGCCCGATGCAGGAAGACCTGATGGTGGCCAGCCCTGACGATATGCAACCGGTACCTCGTGATGGTGAAACCATCGGCGAGATTTTCATCCGCGGCAACATCGTGATGAAGGGCTATCTGAAAAACCCGAGCGCCAGCGAAGAAGCGTTCAGTGGTGACTGGTTCCATACCGGCGACCTTGCCGTCTGGCATGAAGATGGTTACATCGAAATCAAGGACCGTTCAAAAGACATTATTATTTCCGGTGGTGAGAATATCTCCTCTATTGAAGTGGAAGACGTGCTCTACCGTCACCCGGATGTTGAAGAAGCCGCCGTGGTTGCCAAGCCTGATGACAAATGGGGCGAAACACCGTGCGCCTTTATTAAACTGAAGGCCGGTGCTGATGCCGATGAAAAATCCATCATCGATTTCTGCCGCAACAATATGGCGCATTTCAAAGCACCACGCCGTATCATTTTTGGCGAACTGCCAAAAACCTCAACGGGCAAAATCCAGAAGTTCGTCCTGCGCCAGCAGGCACGCGACGACGGCTGATTATCCACAAGAAAAGCCCGGTTTTTACCGGGCTTTTTTGTGTCTGGCCGAATCCGCCTTGCACCCCGAAGCTGACACCGTTACCCTGCGGCACAGACAAACATGAACCCGAGAGGACCGTTATGCGTCGTTCACTGTTGCTGATTCCGGCACTGATTATGCCCGTTCTGAGCGTTCAGGCTGAGGAAAAAGCCAACTCCCCATGGAAAGGATCTGCTGAGCTGGGTTCTATCCGCACTACCGGTAACACAGACACATCAAGCGTCAACGCTAAGTTCGGTGCTGGCTATAAAGGCGAAGTCTGGAATTCAGGCTTCAAGGTCGAAGCCCTGACCAGTAAAGAAGATGACATCACCTCAAAAGAGAAATACAACGCCGCCATCAAATTTGATCGCAACTTCTCCAAACACCACTACCTGACACTGCTTGCGGAGTATGAAGACGACCGCTTCAGTGGCTTTGAATATCAGTCCACCATCTCGGCCGGTTACGGTTATCGCGCCATCAATGAACAAGAGATGGAGCTCGACTTCGAGATCGGTCCTGGTTATCGCTATGACCGCCTGAACGAAGGTGGTGAAGAGGTCGATGAGACCGTTCTGCGTCTGGCTATGAATTTCGCCTGGACTATTCGAGAGGGCGTTGAGTTTATCGAGCTGCTGTCTATGGATGACGGTGCCGACAATACCATCTGGAAATCCGAAACCGGACTCAAGAGCCAGATCAACGGCAGCCTGGCCACTAAGCTGACCTACAAGGTGAAGAAGCAATCTGAAGTACCGGAAGGTACGGAAGACACAGATACCGAATTCGGCGTCACCCTGGTGTACAGCTTCTGAACGACAGACACAAAAAAGCCGGGGTTACCCCACTAGTGTCCCACAAATTTTCATTTGAACTTTTGTGGGACATTCCGGGCCCCTTGTCCTCATAGAGGGGCCTTACCCCTCTCGCCGGACGGGCTATCTCCCCGCTTCGCGCTGTTCTGGCTCGT
>NZ_JAEDAH010000042.1:0-7454 GCF_020320395.1 Thalassolituus marinus
CTTAATCCGTCACCGCCCGACCCAAACAAAAACGAGCCTCAGATGAGGCTCGTTATATGATCCCGAAACTGTGGGACAGCAGTGGCCCGCAGGCGCTTTTTTTGTCAGGCAGTAATGATTAACCGAAGTAGGAAATCATCACACCCGCGGCTACCGCAGAACCGATAACACCGGCCACGTTAGGACCCATCGCGTGCATCAACAGGAAGTTCTGAGGGTTAGACTCCAGACCTACCTTGTTCGATACACGAGCAGCCATTGGTACCGCAGATACACCCGCAGAACCGATCAGAGGGTTGATCGGATCTTTGGTCAGAGCATTCATCAGCTTAGCCATCAGAACACCTGCTGCAGTACCCACACAGAAGGCAATCAGACCCAGTACGATAATCGCCAGGGTGCTGCCATTCAGGAAGGCATCAGAGCTCATTTTGTAACCAACGGACAGACCGAGGAAGATGGTCACGATGTTGATCAGGGCGTTCTGAGAGGTATCGCTCAGACGCTCAACCACACCGGATTCCTTCATAAGGTTACCGAAGCAGAACATACCCAGCAGCGGTGCTGCAGATGGCAGCAGCAGTGCTACCAGAATCAGCACGGCGATCGGGAATACGATCTTCTCGCCCTTAGTCACTTCACGCAGCTGCACCATGGCAATCTTACGCTCGTTCTCAGTGGTCAGAGCTTTCATGATTGGTGGCTGAATCAGTGGTACCAGTGCCATGTAGGAGTATGCCGCAACCGCGATCGCACCCAGCAGTTCAGGCGCCAGTTTCGATGCAATAAAGATCGAAGTCGGGCCGTCAGCACCACCGATAATACCGATCGCTGCAGCCTGCTGCATGGTAAAGTCCATCAGACCTGCATCAGTCAGCAGTACCGCACCAGCAACGGTACCGAAGATACCGAACTGGGCAGCTGCACCGAGCAGCAGTGTCTTAGGGTTTGCCAGCAGAGGGCCGAAGTCAGTCATCGCACCTACACCCATGAAGATCAGCAGCGGTGCTACACCACTGGCAATCGTCACACTGTAGAAGGTGTACAGCATACCGTTGTCGAAGCCTGCACCAGCACCCAGTGCCAGCGCTTTCTTGTACAGAGTCGCTTCAGCATTGTGGTATGCGTGCAGTACATCATGAACGGTTGCATCGGCCGCCAGGCTGAACAGATCACGGAACTGTGCCAGCAGAGAAGCATCACCGGTGCGGATTGCTGCTTCTGCAGCAGACCATCCCAGACCTGCGCCCGGGATGTTTACCATCAGCGTACCAACCGCAATTGGCAGCAGCAGCAGTGGCTCAAAACCCTTCTTGATTGCCAGATACAGCATCAGGAAACCAACCAGCATCATAATGACCTGGCCAGACTCCATGTGATACAGACCGGTATCGTGCCAGAGGTTAATCAGACTTTGCATGATTGCCTCCGTTAGCCCAGGGTGTACAGAGTGTCGCCGACTTTAACAGCCACACCTTCTTTGGCTGATACGCTGCCGATGGTACCGGCACGTGGAGCACGCACTTCAGTTTCCATCTTCATCGCTTCGAGGATAACGACAACGTCACCTTCAGCCACTACATCGCCTGGCTGAACCAGCACTTTCCAGATGTTACCGGCCAGAGGGGCACCGATAGGATCGCCACCACCTGCTGCAACCGGAGCAGCACCCGCTGCAGGAGCGGCACCGCCCATGCTCAGAGGAGCGCCGTTAACCGGAGCCAGTTCCTTAACGTCACCGCCTTCGTCTACTTTCACTACGTATTCGTTGCCATCAACGGTTACGGTGAAGGTATCTTCAGCGTCACCTTTCGGAGCTGGTTCGAATGCATCCGGGTTGCCACGGTTCTCAAGGAACTTAGGAGCAATCTGCGGGAACATTGCGTAAGTCAGAGCATCGTCGATCTTGTCAGCAGACAGTTTGAAGCCTTTATCTGCAGCCAGTTTCTCAACGTCAGCAATGACTTTATCCAGTTCGTTTTCGATCAGGTCAGCCGGACGGCAGGTAATAGCTTCTGCGCCGTCCAGAACACGAGCCTGCAGCTCGGCGTTCATCGGAGCAGGTGCAGCACCGTATTCGCCCTTCAGGATGCCCTGAGTCTCTTTAGAGATAGACTTGTAACGCTCACCGGTCAGCACGTTCAGTACTGCCTGAGTACCAACGATCTGGGAGGTTGGCGTTACCAGAGGGATATAACCCAGGTCTTCACGTACACATGGAATCTCTTTCAGAACTTCGTCGAACTTGTCAGAAGCACCCTGCTCGCGCAGCTGGTTTTCCATGTTGGTCAGCATGCCGCCTGGCACCTGCGCAACCAGAATACGGCTGTCGGTGCCTTTCAGGGCGCCTTCGAACTTGGCGTACTTCTTACGCACTTCACGGAAGTAAGCAGAGATTTCTTCCAGCAGGTTCAGGTCCAGACCGGTGTCACGCTCGGTACCAGCCAGAGCAGCAACAACAGACTCAGTAGCAGTGTGACCGTAGGTCATGGACATAGAAGAGATCGCAGTATCAACACGGTCGATACCGGCTTCTACGGCTTTCAGAATGGTCATGTCGGACAGACCAGCAGTCGCGTGAGCGTGCAGCTGAACTTCCAGATCAGTCTGACCTTTCAGACGGGAAACCAGTTCGAAAGCAGCATAAGGAGTCAGAACACCCGCCATATCTTTGATGGCGATGGAGTCTGCACCCATGTCTTCGATACGCTTGGCCAGGTCTACCCAGGCATCCAGCGTGTGCACAGGACTGGTGGTATAGGACAGAGTCGCCTGAGCGTGTTTGCCCTGTTTTTTAACCGCCTGCAGAGCAGTCTGCAGGTTGCGTGGGTCGTTCATGGCGTCAAATACGCGGAACACGTCAACGCCATTAGTGGCGGCACGTTCTACGAACTTCTCAACCACGTCGTCAGCATAGTGACGGTAGCCCAACAGGTTCTGGCCACGCAGCAGCATCTGGTGCTTGGTGTTTGGCATGGCCTTTTTGAATTCGCGGATACGATCCCATGGATCTTCCCCGAGGAAGCGGATGCAGGAGTCAAAAGTCGCGCCACCCCAGCTTTCAAGAGACCAGTAACCTACCTGATCAAGCTTAGAGGCGATTGGCAGCATGTCGTCAATGCGCATGCGGGTCGCGAGGATGGATTGGTGAGCGTCACGCAGGACGACGTCGGTAATTCCTAATTTTTTAGAATCGGACATGGGTGATGGCCTTTTCTTCCGTTAACGTTGTATACGTTTGGGTTGTTATATACCGCAGGCTACTTTTGGCGCGCGCGATGTTCTTTTACCGCTGCTGACAGAACTTTCAGCAGTTGGGGGTCAACACCACCCTGTTGCGGTACGGCAGCACGGGCGGGGGCCGGTGCGACTTCCTGTACAGGGGCGATCTTGTTTACCAGCTTGGACATGATATTGGTTACAAACACCAGCATCGTCAGGAAGACGAATACGACGCCCATACCAAAGATCATGAGTTCCAAACCCTGTGCGACGAGACTTGGCTCAGACATGCAGGGGGCTCCTCTTTTTTAATTATTCCTGTGCTCTTTTACCCTTACGAACGGACAGGGAGGCCCCTCCCGTAAGGGAAATAAAACCGCCGTAGGTTACTGAAAAGGTGGTTGCAAAGCAACCAGCCCCCACAGGGCATCACTGGCCAGAATGCGCTTTCATTGACCTCCGTCGTGGCCTGAACGACATAGTCACGTTCTGGTGCCTGACCTGCGCCAGAGCTATACTGCGCGCCTTCAGTAACCGCCCCAGTATCCGATTCATGTCCGCAAGCTTCACCGGAACCCTGCCCTTTCAGCACCAGCCAGACCGGCCTTATATAGCTCTGGCACCGATGGAAGGCCTGATGGACCATAATCTGCGCGACATCCTGACCCGGGTTGGCGGCATTGACCACTGCGTCACTGAGTTCGTGCGCATCACTCACCAGGTTTATCCGTCGCGCGTTTTCCGCCGTTACTGTCCGGAGCTGGACAACCCCGGCGAACTGCGCGGTAAAACCGCTGCCGGCACACCGGTGCATGTGCAGCTGCTGGGCAGCGACCCGCAACTTATGGCGGAAAACGCCGCTAAAGTGGCAGAACTGGGCGCACCGGCAATTGACCTGAACTTCGGCTGTCCGGCGAAAACCGTCAACAGCAGCCAGGGCGGCGCCGTATTGCTGCAGTATCCTGACTTGCTGAACCGCATCGCCACGGCGGTACGTGCAGCGGTACCTGCCCACATTCCGGTCAGTGCCAAAATGCGTCTGGGCTTTAAAGACAAAACACTGGCCATTACCAATGCTGAGGCACTCGCCGCTGGCGGCATTCAGTGGCTCACCGTGCACGCGCGCACCAAAACCGAAGGCTATAAACCGCCGGCCTACTGGGATCAGATTGCCCGCATCAAAGAGCAGCTGAGCATACCGGTACTGGCCAATGGCGAGATCTGGACGCCACAGCAGGCGCGTCAGTGCATGACAGAGAGCGGCTCCGACCTGTTGATGATTGGTCGGGGTCTGGTGGCGGTACCCGACCTGGGTCTGCGCATCAAAGCCGACCATGGCCACCTGCAGCATGACAACCTGAGCTGGCAGCAACACCTGCAGCTGATGTATGGCTTAGTACCGCACCTGGCACACCTGCCGGATAAAGCGCAAACCGACAGGCTGAAACAGTGGCTGCACTACTTTTCTATGCAGTCGATTGAGGTGCGGGCAGTGTTTGAACGCATTAAGCGCCAGCGAGAAACCGCAGCGTTTTTTAAGGCACTGGAACAGGCCATTGTGGATGTGGCAGCGCAGCCGCCAGAGGAAGGAGCCTTTGCTGCGTATCAGCACAAAGGCTTTTGAATGGTGGAGTGCTGCTAAAGCACTCCACACAGAAGATCAGGCTTTCTTAACGTACTTCTGAGTCACTTTCAGCGAGCCGATACCTGGAATCTTACAGTCGATGTTGTGATCATCCGGACCTTCAACCAGGCGGATATTCTTGATCTTGGTGCCCACTTTCACCACCGACGAAGAGCCTTTGATCTTCAGATCCTTGATGACAGTTACGCTGTCGCCATCGGCCAGAATCGCACCATTCACGTCACGAACCACCAGACCTTCTTCCGCGCTTTCGCCATCAATCGGCCACTCATAAGCGCACTCAGGGCACACATAGCTTGGGCCATCTTCATAAGGGTATTCGGAGTTGCACTTAGGACAATCTGGCATGGTCGTATCTCTGCTGACAATGAATAAGGAATGCCGCCGGGCATAACGTGGGCGCTATTATGCACCAGATTGAACACTCGTTGGTGAAAACCTTACAAAAAGTAATGCTGCGAGCGCGCCGCTCTGTTCACCCACAGCGCAATCCAGTAGGCTCACTGCAGGTCCGATTCAGTTAGTGTTAACAGGGCCAAAGAAAGGAGAACCGCATGAATAAACTGTTGGCCGTACTGATCTGTACCGGTTTACTGAGCGCCTGCGACAGCAATGAAGTGGGCGATGTGTCGTTAGGGGTATTCACCACCAAAGACATCAAACTTGATTTTCTCAACGACCCGATTGTCACCGGCGTTACCTGCCATGTTGCTTCTATTGAAGCAGATCTGGATTTTTCTGACCCCAGCGACAGTTCTATTTCCTGCCGTCAGACCGGTGAAATCACCGCCGCCATGATCGCTCAGATTGATAAGAGCAAATCCGGTGAAGTGGTGTTTAAGAAGTCGAAAAGTATCTTCTTTAAAAACATGAAAGTGCGCCGTATTTTCGATGCCGACAATCAGACGCTGATGTACGTATCCTACTCTACCAAAGAGACTGCAGGCAGCTACAAACACAGCTTATCCACTGTACCACTGTGGGGAACACAGGCCTACCAGGCACCCGCTATCAGCAATACAAAGCCAACTAACTGATGCGCAAAAAAAGCGCAGCCTGGCTGCGCTTTTGGTGGCAATCTGTCACATCGTCTGGTCTTCCAGTACCGCATCAATATCACTGGCGCTATGCCTTTCCGCCAGTTGAACCTCACCCCAGGTACGATTAACCAGTCGCCCGCGTTTCACCGCCGGGCGCTCTGCCAATGCGTCAGCCCAGCGCAATACATGGGTGTAGGTATGGGCTTCGATAAACTCCGCCGCCTCATACAAACCACCCTGCACCAGCACACCATACCAGGGGTAAATCGCCATATCTGCAATCGTGTATTGCTCACCACAGATAAACTCGCGAGTCGCCAGATGCTGATTCAGTACGTCAAGCTGGCGCTTGATTTCCATGGTGTAACGGTTAATCGGATACTCGTATTTTTCCGGCGCATAGGCATAAAAATGACCAAAGCCGCCGCCCAGCATCGGAGCGCTGCCCATCTGCCAGAACAACCAGTTCAGGCACTCGGCTCGTTCTGCCGACTGCTGTGGAATAAAGGCCTGAAATTTGTCTGCCAGATACAGCAGAATGGAGCCCGACTCGAACAAACGCACTGGCGGATTGACGCTGTGGTCCATCAGTGCCGGAATTTTGGAGTTCGGATTCACCTCAACAAAGCCTGAAGAAAACTGCTCACCTTCGAGAATATTCACCAGCCAGGCATCGTACTCAGCCTCACGGATGCCAGCCTGCAGCAGCTCTTCCAGCATGATGGTGACTTTCACACCATTGGGCGTCGCCAGTGAATACAATTGCAGCGGATGCTCGCCAAGCGGTCGCTGCTGTTCGTAGGTGGCACCAGCAACCGGACGATTAATACTGGCGAACTTCCCGCCATTGCCCTCCTGCCACTGCCAGACCTTAGGTGGGGTATAAACCGGATCACTCATACATATCTCCCTGAAAAGCTGCGCTGTTGATAGTAAAGCAGTCTACGGGCCTGCGTGCCGGCGACCAGCCTTGATCGTGGTAAAGACTGTTGCAGCGAGCCAGCCTACCTCTCAGGGGAGATAGCCGGCCATGTGATTCAACAGCAGAATAACGATTTCCATGACGGAGCTTCCCCATGTCACAACCTCTTTCTCAGGGCACGCCACGGGCAGTCATTCTGCCAGCACCCGCCAGCGGTGATGCCGAAGAATACTATCTGGATGCCGACAAGCTGATCAGCGGTAACCCGAAGCAAAGCCTGTGGCTGGAATATCAGGACCCGTCAGGCCAGTTCTTTGCCGGCGTCTGGTCCAGTGAGGTCGGCGAGTGGCGGGTGAATTACAACGAAGAAGAATACTGCCGGATTATTTCCGGCATCAGTACCATGACCGACAGCGAAGGCAATGCCACCACGGTTAAAGCCGGTGACGAATTTGTTATTCCGGCCGGTTTCAGCGGCGTATGGAAGGTGGTTGAAACCACCACCAAGCGCTTTGTGATTTATGAAAAGGCCAGCTGAATACCACTGCTGTCCCACAGTTTTAAAGATATCGGTTTTCTATAAACGACTTTTAAATCCGCAATGCCTGCTGCCTCCCAGGGGAAC
>NZ_JAEDAH010000042.1:7558-141853 GCF_020320395.1 Thalassolituus marinus
ACAAGCTGCTTTTTAGTACAACGCCTACTCTGAATTTCAGTCAGAGGCATGAAGTTCAGATTCTGCATGACGTTTGAAATAAGGCTGCAAGGTTAACTAACACAGCACCTCTGGGCTCACCGCAGAAAGCGTAGATATTTCCGACCTGCCCGAAGGGACTCGGGCAGGCGGCCCTGGCCATCGATGGCCGATGGGGCGCAAGGTCAGGAAATATCAAGGTTTCAAGGGTAAACGAGCCAGGACAGCGCGAAGCGGGCCGGTTTTTGCTCCTGCAAAACCTGCATTTCCGCCATCCATGGCGGTCAGGAGTCACGCCCGTCCGGCGAGAGGGGCGGTCCGACGTTTCGGAAGGCCCCTCTATGAGGACAAGGGGCCTGGAATATCTCACAAAAGTTCAAATACAAATTTGTGGGACAGCAATGAGCAGAATACTGGCCATTTAATAGTGCAAACTTTACAGCTGCGCGTGAATATCGCGCAGCAAGCGTTCGCTTTCATCCCAGCCGATACAGGCATCGGTAATCGACTGACCGTACTGCAACTCACCACTGTCGTTCTGACGTCCGGCGGTAATGAAGCTTTCCAGCATCAAACCAAGAATGCCCTGATTGCCTGCCACACGCTGTGCCACCACCTCATGAGCAATCGGAATCTGACGGGCGTGGTCCTTACAGGCATTGGCGTGACTGCAGTCCACCATCACTCTGGCGTGACAACCGCCCTGCTCTAATTCCGCCAGTGCTGCGGCAATGGATTCAGCATCGTAGTTGGTCAGACCATGGCCACCGCGCAGCACCAGATGCGTATCGGCATTTCCCGGTGTGTCGAGCATGGCCATCTGACCATCGACATCCACACCCAGGGTATGGTGGCTGTGACGCGCAGAAATCATGGCGTTAATGGCATTGCTGGCTGAACCGTCGGTGCTGTTTTTAATCCCCACCGGCATCGGCAGATGGCTGACCATTTCACGGTGAGTCTGTGACTCAGACGTGCGCGCACCAATGGCAGTCCAGCTGATCAGATCATCCAGGTAACGCATCACCAGTGGATTCAGTGCTTCCGTGGCCAGAGGCAGGCCCATATTGGCCAGCTTCAGCATCACCGCACGTGAACGACGGATACCTTCAGCCATATCGCCTTTACCGTTACGCGCCGGGTCGTAGGCCAGACCTTTCCAGCCAACACTGGTACGCGGTTTTTCCACGTAGGCACGCATCACAATCAGCAGCTTGTCTTTCAGTTGTTCGTTCAGTCCGGCCAGGCGGCGACCGTAATCCAGCACCGCTTCTTCATCGTGAATGGAGCACGGGCCAGTAACGATCAGCAGGCGCTGGTCGTTGCCTTCCAGCAGATCACGAATCTGCTGACGCTGCTGTTCAATCTGTACGGCCAGCTCTTCGCTGACCGCCATCTCGGCTTTCAGCTGGCGTGGTGTGCTCAGTGGGCGTACTGCCGGGTCGTTACTGGTGGTTGTCTTTGTGTTTTTTTCTGCGTTGGTTTTCATTGTTCGATCCTCTTACTCATCTGCAAACGTGTCTGTATTTCTGTACGGCTGGCGAAGCGTGAATCAATACCAATACGAGGCTTCGCCACGGCTAAATCGATTAGCCCGTGCGTGCGTTTTCAGACGTTGTGATGCGGCTGCAGACTGAGTGTTCATAGTAATGTCCTGACGTTGCAGTTTTTTAAAGCCAATAAAAAACCCCGAGTGGCTGACTGCCAGTCGGGGTTTGATACCGTTGGCAGTCATCTGATTCAGACTGCCCTGGGGAAATAAGCGTTTGCTTACAGGCGGCCTGACTCCTGGCTAAAGTAATAGCCATAGAACCACCAGTTAAACACGCAGGAAGAAGCCGCTGCGTTGGCAGTGGCTTCGTTCGGAATCATGGTTTGAGTGCGTGTTTTCATAATCATGGTTTTCATACTACGCCGGTTAGCAAAGCGATTTCAACCCCTGAGAAAACATAATAATCCCTGCAAAGCGCAGGGCAGAAAGCAGACTTTTATGTCGTTCCTGCCTGTTTTCCAGCTGCATCAGGCTTCTGCAATAATCACCGCACGCAGCGGTGCCGGATAGCCTTCAGCGGTTTTATTTGCGTCGGTCGGATCGAGAAAATCCTTCAGCGAGTTGAAACGCATCCATTCGGTGGCGCGCTGTTCATCCAGCGACGTTTGGTTTAAGTCGACAACCCGCGCGTTCTTCAGCCCCACGCGACGGCACCACAGCAACAGGGTTTCCGGTGTTGGAATAAACCACACATTACGCATCATGGCGTAGCGGTCTTCCGGCATCAGCACCTCACCCAGCGGGCCGTCGATCACCAGGGTTTCCAGCACCAGCTCTCCCCCCGGACGCAGGGCATCTTTCAGCTCCTGCAGATGATCAATCGGTGACTTGCGGTGATACAGCACGCCCATAGAGAACACCGTATCGAAGGCTTTCAGACGCGGCGGCACATCTTCCATTTTTAATGGCAGCAAATCGGCATTTGCCTGGCCCTGAGCGCTTTGCAGGTATTTTTTATAGGCCTGAAATTGCATCAGAAACAAACGTGATGGATCAACACCGATAACGCGTTTAGCACCGGCGCCGAGCATACGCCACATGTGATAACCCGAGCCGCAGCCAACATCCAGCACTACCCGACCATGCAAGGGGGCAATGTGCGGTGCAACGCGATCCCACTTCCAGTCGGAACGCCATTCGGTATCAATGTGGGTATCGAAAAAGCGGAACGGACCTTTGCGCCATGGAATTAAGCCACGCAGGCAGGCATCCACCGCAGCGCTTTGCTGTTCGCTCAGTTCACTGCTTTTTAAGGCAATATCGTGGCTGTTTAAATCGGCCTCAACCGCTGTAATTTCCGGTAATGCCAGCACAGAGTCGAGCCAGCGCTGCTGATCACCGTGTTCTTTTTCATGCAGAATTTCATTCAGCTGCTGCGGCAGCACCTCTGCCCAGCGTGCCAGTGGGCCGTCCTGCATAAAGGACAACACATCATCAAACCAGGGAAGAATGGTACTTTGTTCAGACATTATTTAACCGCAAGATATGAAACAAAATTAAAACACTGATACCAGCGAATAACGCGGAAAAAACCGGCGTCACGCAGACGTTCGACATGCTCGTCATGGGCTTCGGGAATCAGTACGTTTTCAATGGCACTGCGCTTCTGGGCAATTTCCAGTTCGGAATAACCATTGGCACGTTTAAAGTCGAGATGCAGTTCATCCTGCATCACCTGTTCCCACGGATCGAAGCGAATCTTCTCCGACAGAATCAGGGCACCACCCGGCAGCGTGGCTTGCGCGATACGACTGAGCAGATCAAAACGCTTGTCCGGCTCAATAAACTGCAGCACAAAATTGAGTGCCGTCACCGACGCATTTTCCAGCGGGTAATCGAGAATATCGGCACAGGTCATGGTCACCGGCACGCTGGCTTCATCCAGCGCAATATAGTGCTCGGCACGTTCGATCATGGAGTCAGAATTATCCACACCGATAATACGACAGCCCTCAGCACGCGCACCTGCCGCCTGCACACCGTGGCGCATGGCCAGGGTCACCGCACCCAGCGAACAGCCCAGGTCATACAGGTTACTGCCCGGACGAGCATAACGACCGGCAATAATGCCGGACATGGCCACGGTTTCGGCGTAGCCCGGCACCGAGCGTTTGATCATGTCAGGAAAGACACGCGCAACCGCCTGATCGAAGGCAAAGTCAGCCACAGAGTCCTGTGGCTGCTGATAAATATTGTCGGGTTTAGGGTCGAATTCTGACATGTCGGTGACCAGTTTCTGAACTGGCGCGCATTCTAACGGAAGGCCGGGGTCAGAGGAACTTTCCTCTGTAGCCTGAGTGCCGATGTGCCTGAGCCACTATTCCTCAAGCAACGGCTCGTCGCGTCTGTGCTCCAGTGCATCAAACAGATCGGCTTCGGCCGTGGCTTCCTCCACCAGCTTTTTATCCAGATCTTTCTTCGCCCGCACGCCCAGTTTACGGAAGTTATCCGCCTGGCTGAGCAGGTTGCCACGTCCGCTTTTCATTGAGTTCCAGGCGTCGTCGTAACTCTTCTGCACGGTGGACAGCTGGCTGCCAACACGCTCGAATTTTTCCACCACGATGGCCAGTTTGTCGTACACCTTGCCTGCCTGTTCGGCCAGTTTCTCGGTGCTGCGATTACGGCGCTCAATAGCCCAGATACTGGCCACCGTGCGCAAGGTAGCCAGCAGAGTGGTTGGCGTGACCACCACAATACGGCGCTCAAAGGCTTCGTTAAATAACCCTTCATCCTGCTGGAAAGCCAGCATAAAGGCCGGCTCGACCGGCATAAACAGGAAGACAAAATCCGGCGAGTTAATGCCCTGCAACTGCTGATAGGCTTTTTCGCTCAGTCCGCGGATATGATTACGAATCGCATCGGTGTGACGACGCGCCGCCGCCTCACGTTCGCTGTCGTCTGTGGCATTCACATAATCGGTGTAAGCATTCAGCGACACCTTGGCATCGACCACAATGTGTTTGCCTTCCGGCAGATTGATAATTACATCCGGACGATAAGTTTTGCCGCTGTCGTCCTGATGTACCTGCTCGCGCACGTATTCTTCACCTTTACGCAGGCCGGAACGGTCGAGCACGGTTTCCAGCACCATCTCGCCCCAGTTGCCCTGCATTTTCTTTTCACCGCGCAGCGCGGTGGTCAGGGCGTGTGCTTCGGCAGTGATCTGCTGATTCAGTTTGTGCAGGTTTTCAATCTGGGTTTTCAGCTCGGTGCGGTCTTTGGCGTCGGCCACATGTACATCATCGACCCGCTTACGCAGCCCTTCGAGCTGCTCTTTAAACGGATTCAGTAAGGTATCCAGACCTTTCTGGCTTTGCTCAGAGAACTGCTTCTGCTTCTGCTCGTAAATACGATTAGACAGGTTTTCAAATTCTTTCAGCATCTGCTCTTTGCTTTCGGCCAGCAGCGCCAGTTTTTCTTCACTGTTGCGTTGCTCCTGCTGACGAGCTTCCTGCTCGGTGGCGAGTTGCTGTTGCGCCTGAGCCAACTGTTGCTGAATGCGCTGCTGTTGCTGCAGGGTGTCGGTCAGTTGCTGTTGCAATTGCTGGCGCTGCTCACGGCTGTATTCATCACGCTCTTCCAGCCGAGTCTGCTGCAGGCGCTGCTCCTGAAGGTTGCTGGTAACTTCGGCCAGTTGCTGCTCCAGACTCGCCAGCTGCGCAGTCTGCTGTTGTTGCTGTTGCTGCCACTCATCCTGCGCTTGCTCGTGCAGTTGTTGTTGCGCCTGCTGAGCCGTGCGTAAACGCTGCACATAAACCACAGACGCCGCACTGGTCAGTGCCAGCAATGCCGTCAGATACGGCAAAAAACTTAAATCCAACATACTTCTCCTGTTCCAGACCACTGCGATACAGAGTTATTGCCGACCATTGTCTCC
The DNA here is from genome assembly GCF_020320395.1 of Thalassolituus marinus. Taxonomy (GTDB): domain Bacteria; phylum Pseudomonadota; class Gammaproteobacteria; order Pseudomonadales; family Oceanobacteraceae; genus Venatoribacter; species Venatoribacter marinus. Next base: position 13,006 of record NZ_JAEDAH010000042.1, read on the forward strand.
GTCTGCGCCTTTCGATGCCAGCGCCTTTCGATGCCTGTACCTTTCAATCCCAGCCCCTCGATAGCCAGTCCTTTTACAACCCGCTGCATATAACAGCCAGTTGAATACTGATTATACATACAGTACTGTATATACATACAAACTAAAGCAGAAACCAATCATGCCTACTCCACTGTCTCAGGTAATCGACCAGGGTCAGGTATGGCAGGCGCGGACGCAGCAGAATGAGCGGCCGTCGCTCACCGTACTCGACAGTGGTTTTGCCGTTGTGAATGAACATCTGCCCGGGGGCGGCTGGGCCGAAGGTCAGGTATGCGAAATATACGCTCAGCCCGGTCAGGGCGAGCTGTCGCTGATATTGCCTGCGCTGGCGACTCTGAGCGAACAACCGCGCTGGATTCTGTGGGTCGCCGGGCCACAGTTTCAGCAGCAGTTACTGTTGCCACAACCGGCCGCGCTGCTCGCCGCCGGCATTGATATCCGCCGTATTCTGCTGGTGCATCCGAAGGATGAGGAGCAGGCGCTGTGGTGTATGGAAGAAGGTCTGAAAAGCGGCCACTGTTCCGCCGTACTGGGCTGGCCTGCACGTCTTAACAAGCCCCATATACGCCGTCTGCAACTGGCGGCCAGTCAGCATCAGAGTTACTGCTGGCTATGGCCGCAATGTGCCTTCGACAGCAGCGGTTCCCCCGCTGCCATACGCCTGAGTGTGCAGCGTCTGGATGCGCAACAGCTACAGGCGGTTTTCCATAAACGCCGTGGCAGCTGGCCATCGCAGCCGTTTGTGATTCCGACAAACAGCGCGAAGCAATGATATGCGCTGGCTCTACCTGCTCTTTCCCGACCTGTATCTGCATAACCTGATACAGCAGCATCCGCAAAGCGCTGAGCAACCACTGGCAATAGTTGCGGCCAGTGGTCAGACACATATCCAGCAATGCAACGACAGCGCCCGTCAGCATGGAGTGCGGAAGGACATGCCGCTGGCCACCGCCCTCTGTCTGAGCCCGGGCTTGCAGGTGGTGCGCTCTGATCCGGGGCTGGAGCAGCAGTTACTCGACAGCCGGGCGCTGTGGGCCACACAGTTCAGCGCTCAGGTCGCCTGCGACAGCGGCCACGATGGCAGACACGGGTTGTGGCTGGAAGCCGCCACTATGCTGCGCCTGTTCGGTGGCGCTGACCGTTATCTGCAACAACTGCAACAGTCGATTCAACAGCAGCAATGGATCTGCTACAGCGGCAGTGGTGATACGCCGCTGGCCGCGAGATTGCGGGCACATTTGCAATTACCGGCACGCAGCGGCATGGATGATCTGCAGGCGCTGACGCTGGCACAGCTGCAACAAGGCCAGATCCTGGCGCAGGACGAGTGCATGGCGCTGCAGCGTCTGGGCCTTGATACCCTGGCGGATATTCTGCGCCTGCCATTCAGTGGACTGGCGACCCGTTTCGGCAAAGGCCTGACACAATCACTGCAACGTCTGCTCGGCCATGAAGCTCACCCCCTGCCTGCGTTTGAAGTACCGGCGGTATTTGAACAGGGCGTGCAGTTTATTCACGAAGTCAGCCACGCCAACGGTCTGTTATTTCCCCTGCAACGACTGCTGCAACGTCTGGCGCTGTATCTGCAACGTCAGCAAAGCAGTTGCCGCGAACTGCTACTGATATTGCAGCACCGCGAACTGAATAACAGTGAATGGCATATCCGTTTTGCTCACAGCGAATACCGCCAGCCGGAACTGCTGTTTCTGGTACGGCATTTTCTCGAAAAACAATTACTGCCATCGCCGGTGCAGCAATTAATTCTGCGTGTCGATCAGTTTCAGCCGCGGCAAACCACCCAGCACTCACTGTTAATGGACAACGCTCAGCGCAGTACAGACAGCCAGCAATTGTTGAATCGTCTGGGTATTCGCCTGCAGCCTCAGCAATTATTGCGCCTCAACTATCAGCCGGACCCACGCCCGGAAGCTGCATTGCAACTGGCCACCGCATTAAGTGACACCTCATCGACGACACACGCATTGCGCCCGGACCAGGGCGAGCGCCCGCTGTGGTTGTTAGTACACCCCATCCCCTGCTCGCCCCCTGAAACCGTACTGGCCGGGCCCGAACGCATCAGCAGCGGTTGGTGGGACAACAGTGACGTGCGCCGTAATTATTATCTGGTAGAGCAGCAAGGTCAGCGGCTATGGGTATTTTATGCACCGGATGGCTGGTTTATTCACGGAGTATTTTCCTGATGCTGCGCCTGATCAGAAACCCGCAAAAACCATCAACAGCTGAAACAGAAACCCTGGTGCAAACGCAGGAAGATAACTGGGCGTATTGCGAACTGCACTGCGTCAGTAATTTTACCTTTTTGCGCGGCGCCTCCCACCCGGAAGAACTCATTCAGCGCGCCGTGGAACTGAACTATAAGGGGCTGGCGATTACCGACGAATGTTCACTGGCCGGGGTCGTACGCGCCTGGCAGGCACTGGAAGATTTACGTCAGCAACAACCGGACAATATGGCATTAACCAGCTTTCGTTTAATCGTTGGCTGCGAACTGCAATGCCACGAGCATCTGTTTGTATTACTGGTAACCGATAAAGCAGCCTATTCCGAATTATGTCAGCTGATTACCGGTTGCCGCCGCGCCGCCGACAAAGGTGAATACCTGTTTACACCGGAACAATTACTGACTATTCAGCATTGCCTGTTGCTGTGGCAGCCACGCAGCGACCGCCTGACAACAAACGCTCTGAATACGTTTGCCGCACAACTCAGCGCGCATTTCCCGCAGCGCTTATGGCTACTGGCAGAGCGTATGCTGGATGGCGATGATCACTGGCGTTATGAGCGCATCCTGACTCTGGCTGAACGATGGCAACTGCCCATTACCTGCGCCAGCCAGGTGCATATGCACATTCGCCAGCGTCAGCCGTTGCAGGACTGCTTAACCGCCATTCGCCTTAATCGCCCTATTCGCAGTGTTCGCGCACAGCTGTTTGCTAATAATGAGCGGCATTTACGTTCAGAAAAAAAACTGCGCCATCTGTACAGCAAAGCCTTACTCGACAGCACCTTTGACATTGCCCGTCGCTGCCACTTTTCTCTCAGTGAAATACGTTATCAGTACCCCACCGACACCTTACCTGCTGGACGGGATGTCAGTCGTTATCTGCGTCGCCTGACCTACGAAGGTGCGCGTAAACGTTTTGGCACCCCCTTGCCTGTTTCCGTTAAAAAAGCCATTGAAAAAGAACTGAAACTGATAAAGCTCAAACAATATGAGCACTATTTTTTAACCATTCACGACATCGTACATTTCGCCCGTGCGCAGAATATTCTCTGTCAGGGACGTGGTTCTGCCGCCAACTCAGTGGTGTGTTATTGCCTGTTTATTACCGAAGTTAATCCGCAGGAAGTCAGCCTGTTATTTGAGCGTTTTATTTCCGCCGAGCGTCATGAACCGCCGGATATTGATGTCGATTTTGAAAGCCAGCGCCGGGAAGAAGTGATTCAGTATATTTACCAGCGCTATGGCCGTGATCGTGCCGCACTGGCGGCCACCGTGATCACCTACCGTGCCAAAAGCGCTTTGCGTGATGTGGCCATGGCACTGGGGCTCGATTTACTGGCGCTGGAGCCGGTACTGGCCAACTTTGGTTATCGCTATAAAAAGCACAACTGGCTGGATGAATTAACCAGCCGCCGTGTCGCCGACAGTCAGCAATTGCAGTTATTAAAACAACTGATTGGTGAAATCCTGCGTTTTCCCCGGCATTTATCCCAGCACGTTGGTGGTTTTGTCATTGCCCGCCACAGCATCAGCGAGCTGGTACCGGTAGAAAATGCCAGCATGGCCGGGCGCACCGTGATTCAGTGGGACAAGGAAGATCTGGAAAGCCTGGGTCTGATGAAAGTGGATATTCTAAGTCTGGGTATGCTGTCGGCTATTCGCCGCTGCCTGCAGCAATTACATATGCCCATCAGCGCGATTCCCCGGGATGACCCCGCTACCTACGCCATGCTGCAGCAAGCCGACAGCATTGGTGTGTTTCAGGTCGAAAGCCGGGCGCAGATGAATATGCTGCCGCGTTTAAAGCCACGCCATTATTACGATCTGGTGGTGCAGGTTTCCATTGTGCGTCCCGGCCCGATTCATGGCGACATGGTGCATCCCTATTTGAAACGGCGTAATGGCGAAGAACAGCCCGACTACCCTCTGGACAGCCTCAGGCCCATTCTCGAACGCACGCTGGGCATTCCACTGTTTCAGGAACAGGTGATTGCGTTTGCCATGGTCGCCGCCGACTTCACCGCCGCCGAAGCCGATTTACTGCGTCGCTCGATGGCCAGCTGGCGCAAGAAAGGCCATATGCAGCGACTGCAGCAACGGCTTGAAGACAATATGCTGAACAAAGGCTTCAGCATCGACTACATTCGCCGTCTGCAACGTCAGCTGGAAGGCTTTGGTGAGTACGGTTTTCCGGAATCCCACGCCGCCAGTTTTGCCCTGCTGGTGTATGTCAGTGCCTGGCTGAAATGCCATCACCCGGCGCTGTTCTGTGCCGCTCTGCTGAACAGCCAGCCTATGGGTTTTTACAGCCCGGCGCAGCTGATTCAGGATGCCAGCCGTCACGGCGTTAAGGTGTTGCCGGTTACTGTCAGTCACAGCGACTGGCTGCATCAGGCTGACAGCGGCAGCTCCCGGCCAACGCTCAGATTGGGGCTACGCCTGGTGCGTGGTCTGCGCGAAGACGCGGCAGAACGCATTGTTAACGCACGCCAGCAACGGCCGTTCAGCTCGGTCAACGATTGTCGTCTGCGCGCCGGTTTAAGTGTGCGCGACAGCAGTTTACTGGCTTCCGCCAATGCCTTCAGTGGTCTCAGCGAGCACCGTTATCAGGCACGCTGGCAAGTGGCGGAGCCACTGCAGTACGACCTGCTCAGTGAAAGTCTGAGCGCCAGCAGTACAGAATCTTCTTCGTTAAAAGCGCCGGCAGAAGTGAGCGAATTACTGGAAGATTATCAGGCAACCGGTGTTACTCTCGGCCGCCACCCGCTGGAAATCCTGCGCGAACAAGGGAAGCTCGGTCATTCATTACGCGCCTGTGATCTGCTCCAACAGCCGCATAACAGCGAAGCCTTTGTCTGCGGTTTAGTCACCTGCCGTCAGCGCCCGGGAACCTCGGCCGGTGTCACCTTTGTCACCCTCGAAGACGAGACCGGCAGCGTTAATATGGTGGTGTGGCTGGCCACCGCCGAACGCCAGCTCAGAGAACTGACACAAGCGCGGATTCTGCAGGCTTATGGCCGCATCGAGAAAGATGAATCTTCCGGTATTACCCATGTCATTGCTTACCGCTTACTGGATATGAGCCACCTCTTGCCCCGGCTTGACAGCCGCTCTCATGACTACCACTGAAGCATGAATGCGAACTTTTGTGCCAAGTCAGACTTTCACACAGGGGTAAAACATAAGTCTTTGAATTTATTAAATTATTAATTCGTATGCAGTTTATTTACAGATAAAAAGCATAAAAACCTTATTTTTTGCAGGTTATTTTATTTCCCGAAAAAACAACGATGTACGCATTTTTCCCGGAAAGGACCTGAATAAACTGAATTAGTACATAAGCACTATTCAGCTCAGACCTGCCTTGCAGTGACAGGCAACTCAACTAGCCTGAAAGGGATGCTTTATCAGCAAATCAGGATGATTTATGACGACCAGAATTATGGTGGCAGACGATAGTCTGTTTGCCCGCATGCTGGCGAAGGAAGCCGTAAGCAATATCTTTTCCGATGCCGAATTTATGGAAGCCGCATCCGGTGCCGATGCGCTTGCCATGGCCGAAGCCGATGCCTATCAACTCGACTGGTATCTGCTCGACATCAATATGGGCGGCCCTAACGGGGTCGACACTGCCAAAGCATTAATAGCCGCTGGTGTTGCCGCGCATAAAATCGCTCTGGTAACCGGCAACCGCAGTAAAGATCTGCAGGACGATGCCGAAGCCGCCGGGCTGACTTATATCCTGAAAACCATCAGTCCCAACGACGTCGATCAGTTTATAGAACGTCTGCGACAGTTCTTTACTTCACCCTAACCCGCGGGAGCAACGACTATGATTCTGGATGCTCAGGCTGAAGCTCTGTCGCTGGATATTCTGGCGGAGTCCCTTAACCTCGGACTAGGCCATGTTATCGATGAACTGGCCGAAATTTCCGGTAGCCGCATCGAGCTGCATGTACCGGAAGTGAACATGATTCCCAAGCAGGATGCACTGGCCTTTACCCATGTAATGCGTGATGCCGGTAAAGCCATATTTGTGCAGCAGGAATTCAGTGGCGATATTGAAGGCGAAGCGGTGCTGTTCTTCAGCGAGGCCGAAAGTCTCAACCTGCTGAATGGTCTGATTCCCGAATACGAAGAGCAGCGGGTCGAATTTGCTGCAACGGAAGAGGAAATGCTCCTCGACCTGACCAATGTGGCGGTATCCGGCGTTATTTATGCGCTGTCCAATCTGCTGCAGATCCGGCTGAACACCGAACTGCCGCACTGCGAATACGGTTACTTCGACGACATTACTCAGGATACCGATTTTCTCAGCAACTCCGACGATATGATTCTGTTTCTGACCATATCTTTCACCGTGGTTAAGAAAAACTCCACAGCCCAACTGATGTTCTTCCAACCTAAACACACGCTGGTCAAACTGTACGACCACATAAAAGCCCGTATGGGGCTGTAGGCGGCGGACCATCTGATGACCAGAGAACTCTATAAAAACATCATCGACAGCGTCAGCGCCGGAGTCATCGTACTGGATGAAGATACCGCCGTGGTCAGCTGGAACCGCTGGATGGAGAAACGCTCGGGGATCCGTCGCGAAGACATGCTGGGCAAACGGGTTCTCGACACATTCACCGAACTGCAGGGAACACGGATTGAACGCGCCATCGACAAAGCTCTGCATCAGAACTCACCATCGGTGTTATCCGCCAAGCTGATGAAAGCATCCTTTCCGCTGTACAACGAATCCATTGTCAGCCGTCACAACCACCAGCGTATCGTCCAGTCCATTCAGATCAAACCACTGCAACAGGACGACAAGCAGTTCTGTGTTATCTCTATTTTTGATATCAGTACGTCGGATTTACGCGAACGTGCACTGCGTACTCAATCAGCCATGCTGACCGATCTGGTGCGGGATCTGGAAGAGAAAGACCATGAACTGAACACCATTTTCAACAGCACTCAGAATGGCATCATTATTTTTGATATTAATGGCCAGATACTCAATGCCAACCCGGCGGCGATCCGCCTCACCGGTGTGCCACACGATGAAATAACCGATCACTATATTTACCAGTACATTGACCATATCAGCAGTGACACCTTCAATTCTCTGGACGTCGAAGCCATCATCGGCCGCCTGGCAGACCACAACGAATTTGAAGAAGAAATGACTCTGACGAACCACGAAGGCAATATGGTTCCGATCAAGGCGTCGTTCAATATTATTCCGCACGAAGAAAAAAGGTCTCGCTTTTACATTTTCTTTCGCGACATAACCCGGCAGAAAAAGGCCGAGGAAAAACTCTACCGCATGGCTCGCTTCGACAGCGTTACCGGGCTCGATAACCGCATTTCATTTACTGAAAAGCTGGAATACGCCATCAACATTCACAAGCGTAGCGGCCAGACCCTGTCGATATTTTTCATTGATCTTGACCGTTTTAAATCGGTTAACGATAAACTGGGACACAGCGCCGGCGATGCCCTGTTAAAAATGGTGGGGGAACGTCTCAGTACCCGCTGCCGCGATTGCGACACCCTGGCGCGCTGGGCCGGCGACGAGTTTGTACTATTACTCGAACAGCAAACCCACCAGCGTTCGGCCATTACCGTGGCCGAAAAAATCATCGCCGAATTCCAGAAACCGTTTCACATAGAAGCCACCGACGTATTTATTGGCGCCAGTATCGGTATCGCACAATACCCCGAGGATGGCAGTACCCCTGAAGCACTGGTGATTCACGCCGATCAGGCGATGTACCAGGCCAAGAATGAAGGTAAAGGAAACTTCCGCTTCTTTACCGAAGAAATGAATGCGCGCATGACCGAGCGCCTGGTAATGGAAACCGAGTTGCGCAACGCCATCGATCAGGAAGAATTTCAGCTGTTCTACCAGCCACAGATTGACGTACTGTCCGGCAATATTGCCGGCGTCGAGGCACTGATCCGCTGGAATCATCCGAAACGGGGACTGCTTACGCCAGACAGCTTTATTGAAGTCGCTGAAGACTGTGGCCTGATCACCGCGATTGGCGACTGGGTACTGCAGGAGGCGATTTCGATATCGGCTCAATGGCAAAAACGCTTTGGCACACCACTGATGATGAGCGTGAACCTGTCGCCCAAGCAATTCAACGACGATACCCTCGTTGCCAAACTGCGCCGCCTGCTGCATGCGGTTGGACTGGCGCCCTCGACCCTGATGCTGGAGATCACCGAGAACGACCTGATTGCCGATCATCAGTCGACTCACCTGATCCTGAATGCGCTGAAAACCCTGGGGGTGAAGATTGCTATCGATGACTTCGGCACCGGCTACTCATCACTGGCCTATCTGCGCACCTTGCCGGTCGATACCCTGAAAATCGACAAAGAGTTCTTCGTCCGCTCTCGTTCCGACGATACCGACAGCCACATAATCTCGGCCATCATCGACCTCGCCCACGCCCTGAAACTGGAAGTGATCGCCGAAGGCATTGAGACCTACACCCAGATGGAACTGCTGAAAATGAAGAAGTGCGACATCGCTCAGGGCTTCCTGATCGGCAAACCCATGGCCTTCGACACCCTGCAAAGGTGGTATGACAGCAAAATATCCGTACGTTAACCCCTGAACAGCCGTTACCTTCGTTCGTTTTTCACTCAGAAACACGTATAATCGCGCCCTTCTTAAATTCCAGATTTCAGGATTCCTGCGTGATCTCCACTGCCAATATCACTATGCAGTTCGGCGCCAAGCCACTGTTCGAGAACATTTCCGTCAAGTTCGGCGACGGCAACCGCTACGGTCTGATCGGCGCTAACGGCTGCGGTAAGTCGACCTTTATGAAAATTCTTGATGGCTCACTGGAACCATCGGCCGGTAACGTCTCCGTCACTCCGAACGAACGTCTGGGCAAACTGCACCAGGATCAGTTCGCGTTTGAAGCCTTCACCGTGCTCGACACCGTGATGATGGGCAACAAAGAGATGTGGGCGGTTAAGGAAGAGCGTGATGCCATCTACGCCAACCTTGAAGCCACTGAAGAAGACTACATGCGCGCTGCAGAACTCGAAGGCGAGTTCGCTGAGATGGGCGGTTACACTGCCGAATCCCGCGCCGGTGAGCTGCTGCTGGGTGCTGGTATCGAGAAAGAACTGCACAACGGTCCTATGAGCGAAGTAGCTCCGGGCTGGAAACTGCGGGTGCTTCTGGCTCAGGCGCTGTTCTCTAACCCGGACATCCTGCTGCTCGACGAACCGACCAACAACCTGGATATCAACACCATTCGTTGGCTTGAGGGCATCCTCAACAACATGAAGTGCACCATGATCATCATCTCGCACGACCGTCACTTCCTGAACTCCGTGTGTACGCACATGGCGGACATCGACTACGGCGATATCAAGATCTATCCGGGCACCTATGATGACTTCATGATCGCGTCCACTCAGGCACGTGAACGCCTGCAGGCGGAAAACGCCAAGAAGAAAGCTCAGATTGCTGAACTGCAGCAGTTCGTATCGCGCTTCTCGGCCAACGCCTCTAAATCCAAGCAGGCGACCAGCCGTGCCAAGCAGATCGACAAAATCAAACTGGACGATATCAAGCCATCCAGCCGTCAGAACCCTTATATCCGCTTCAACCAGGAGAAAAAACTGCATCGCCTGGCACTGGAGATCGAAGGTCTGGCACACGCTTACGACGGTGATGAGCCTCTGTTCAAGAACACCAACCTGCTGATCGAAGCCGGTGAAAAAATCGCGGTTATCGGTGCCAACGGTGTGGGTAAAACCACCTTCCTGAAGTGCCTGGTCAACGATGTCACGCCAACCGGCGGCACCATCAAGTGGGCCGAAAACGCCGACCTGGGCTACTACGCTCAGGACCACGAGTACGAATTCAACAGCGGTGAAAACCTGTACGACTGGATGGAACGCTGGAAAACAGAAAAACACGATGATCAGGCTGTGCGCAGCACACTGGGTCGTCTGCTGTTCAACCAGGACGACATCAAGAAATCCGTGAAGGTATGTTCCGGTGGTGAAAAAGGCCGTCTGCTGTTCGGCAAGCTGATGATGCAGGATCACAACGTACTGCTGATGGACGAACCGACCAACCACATGGATATGGAATCCATTGAGTCGCTCAACATGGCGCTGGAAATGTACGAAGGCACCCTGATCTTCGTATCCCACGACCGTGAGTTCGTATCCTCGCTGGCGACCCGTATTCTGGAAATCCGTGACAACGAAATTGTCGACTTCCACGGTACTTATGACGAATACCTGAAATCTCAGGGTATCGAATAAGCCGCAAGCGCCCGGCACCGCACCAAAGCCGGGCGCATTTTTCTTTTTATTCGCACACTTCAGGTGCGATTTTCTGCTTTAAATCCTGACTGAACAGTCAATCTGTAATCTGCGCCCCGCATAAAGGCTGGCCAGAAAATACAAAGCACTCTATTGGCGCATTCTTTGCTATCCCCGGGTAGGTATATCAATCTAACTTGCTATGGGTTACCGCCATGAAAAAAATCATCTTCAGTCTGGTTATGGCTCTGATTCCATTATCTGTCCCTTCCTACAGCTGGGGCATTACAGACGCAGAAGCCATTAATATATCCGGCCGGCAACGTATGCTGACCCAGCGTATGATGAAGAACTATCTGCTGATCGGTGCCGACGTAAAGGCCGATAAAGCGTCCGGCCAACTGGACGATGCAGTAGCACTGTTTGAAGAACAGTTTCTCAAACTGCGCGATTACAGCCCGACCAATGCCATCAGCAGCCGTCTCGACAGTGTAGAAAGCCTGTGGATTCCTCACCGCTCACAAATCATTGGCCAGCCATCCCGCCAGGATCTGCAGCCGCTGCTGCAAACCAATCTCGCGTTACTGAAAGCCTGTGACGACGTGGTAAAAGAGATCGAAAAATACGCTCAGGTAGAAAGCGCCCGCCTGGTGAATATTTCCGGTCGCCAGCGCATGCTGTCGCAGAAAATAGCCAAGGTATATACCGCACTTTACTGGCGCGTGGATTCACCGGAACTGAAAACCGAATTTGCCGCAGCGATTGATCTGTTTGAGCAATCACTGACCGAACTGGAAGGCTATACCGACAACACGCCGGAGCTTAAGGATTCCCTGCGTAAAGTACGTAATCAGTGGAACTTCTCGCAGTCAGGTTTCAACCTGGAAAGCACCGGACGTTATGTACCAACGGTTATCTCTGTGACTACCGAATCCATTCTGAAAAAAATGGATGAAATCACCATGCAGTATCAGCAACTGATGATGAGCAAAGCAGGACAATTAGCCTCAGCCGGCCACTGATATTCCGCCCGGGTTCTTCCCGGGCTGCTATTCTTCATCGTGAGGGGATTTTCAAAACCTGCGATATCTGTCACACAGATCAAAAACCACCCCCAACTCAGCCTTTCTTCCGTGATTTGTCGTGCTATATTGCCTCAATGATTTTACAGGTATGGAAACAACATGCGTCGTATCACCCGTGAAGAGTACCCCATTGAATCGCTGCACCGCATCGTTAATGGCGTCACCTTCTTCAAAGATCTGATACATACGGACCCATCACAGTTTGAGCTGCTGATGAGCGTCACCCAGTTTGTCACAGCAGACCATGATGAAATTATCATCAACCGTGGCGATGATGCGAACATCCTCTATTTTCTGCTGAAAGGTCAGCTGGCTGTGATTGCCAATGACGACAGTGGTGATGTGATTAACGAGATTAATCCGGGCGAAATGTTCGGTGTTATGGCCATGGTGCTGAACTTCAAACGCTCCGCCTCCATTAAGGTCAGTGGCCGCACCGCACTGCTGGCTGGTATTGATTACGAGCACTTCAATAATCTGGAAGACTTCACGTTATTCAGTCAGGCCACAAAGATCAGTTTTTTCCGTATGCTGACCAACAACATCCGCTGGACACTGGAACGCAATAAAATGCAGATTCCGGATCATCCACTGGTGGCCAAATTACGTACTTTGCCGTTGTACACCGGTGAAAAAAATACCCTGGAAGAACTGCGCTTCCTGCATCACCAGTCTCATGTTCTTGCTGAGCTGCTGTGTGAATGGAACGACTCACTCAACAGCGGCAGCTGGAAAGAGTACTGATCGACTCAGCTTCCGTTACAGTCGTAGCGGAAGCTGTCATCCAGATTGAGCGGTAAGATCAGCGTGCTGAACTGCAAGTCAGCCATAGCGGTACATAACGCATCCCGCTCATCACTGTCATTCACCAGGCGCTCTGCGTATTCCGCCTGCAACACCGCCTTGCCATCGTCAATAAAGGGCGTGAGCAGATCACACTCATCGTATTCTGCGCACTGCTCGTTAACAGCAAAATCAAAATAACTGACCAGAGCCTCAATCTGATCGAGGTCGTTCTTCAGCGCCACAGCCAGACCGCGCTGGTGCGCCGCATTGGCAATAAAGCGGTTGTACGCCAACTGGTCATCAGCACTCAGGCCGACACCATTATCATTCTGGTAACCGTCCATGTTATCCGGCTCGACGCCATCACAGCCTTTACTGGCGGCCGTATCCAGTCGTGCCAGCATAATGCGCTGCACATTTTGCGAACGAATATCCAGCCAGCGCTCACCGGGCCAACCGTCCAGAGTGTCACCCAGATCATCGCTGCTGAATTGGGACTCGTCATCACGCCAGTCTTCATAGGAACCGGCAGAGAAGTAGCAGATGACCTTACGCCCCTGCTGCTGCAGATCAGCAATGAAATCCTCACTGCTATCGAACAGATCAATATCGTACAGTGCCACGTCGTAGCCATCATTGACCGTGCCACTCAACTGCCACTGCCAGCTGACGCCAACAGCGGGCCTGTACCAATCACCATCCGTAACGGCCGCTGGTGCCAGTGGCAGCGTCATAACATGTCCACTGCCACTATCGTCATCGGAACCACCATCACCGCCACCACAGGCTGCCAGTAACAGTGACAAATAAATAACACCCGGCTTTCTCATACGATTCTCCTTTTAGCTTCCAGCATAGTCCCTGTGCGAACAATCTGTCTCATGACCGCAACGCCCCACTGCAGTGGCGGTTTACGGCTATGGTCTTAACGGCTGCCGTTAAAAAGCCATTGCAGCGAATTTTCAGGCTCCTACAATGCGGCTGTCGCTGAACGTCTGCGTTCGGTTCTTCCGCCTCCGTCGTCCCTGAGGTCCTCATGCCTGACATACTGCCCTATATCCTGGTGGCGCTCGCCATCGCCGGCTTACTTGCCGTTGTACTCGAAGAAGTTATCCACGTTAACAAAGCCCAGGTTGTACTGTTTCTCGGTGCACTGTCATGGGTTCTGCTGTTTGCCTTTTCTGCAGATGGGCACGTTCATGAAAAAGTTCAGGAAGGACTGCAGGAAAATATCGGCGAAATTGCCAGCCTCTGGCTGTTTCTGCTGGCCGCGATGACCTTCGTTGCTTACCTCAATAAAAAGGGCCTTATTGAAAGCTTAATTTACCGCTTTCTGCCGTCGAGTATTTCCGAGCGTAAGCTGTTGCTGCTGACCGGCCTGTTCAGTTTTGCGTTTTCATCACTGGCCGACAACATCACAGCCACGCTGATTTCCATCGCCCTGATACTGTCGCTGAACCTGCCGGCGTCCAAAACCCTGCGTTTTGCTACCGTCGTAGTATTTGCCGTTAACTCCGGCGGAGTCGCCATGATTACCGGTGACGTGACCACGCTGATGATTTTCCTGGCCGGTAAGGTCAGCATCACCAATCTGCTGTGGTTATCATTCCCGGCACTGGTTGCCGTAGTACTGCTGGTGAGCATGCTGTCATGGCCGCTGCGTGAGCAGGCGGTTATTGAACACAAAGAGAGTGAACTGGCGCAGGTTGACCTGGCCATTGCCGGTGTGTTTGTACTGACTATTCTGGCCACCATCGCCGGTAACGTGCTGTTCGATATTCCACCGGTGCTGAGCTTCCTCACCGGTTTGTCCGTCATGTTCCTGCTTGCCCGTGCGTACGGTGAAGACACTGAAAACCATCCGATTCTCAACTATATCCGCCAGATTGAGTTCGACACCCTGCTGTTCTTCCTTGGCATTTTGCTGCTTGTTGGCTCGCTGAAAGAAATTCACGCCCTCGACAGCTTTGTCTCGCTTTACAGCCACCTGCCAGCCTGGGCAGCTAATTATCTGATGGGTTTATTGTCGTCAGTGATTGATAACGTGCCGCTGACGGCCGCCCTGCTGAAAGCGGATGTCAGCATGACGCTGCAGGAATGGATGGCGCTGACCTACGCCGTCGGTGTGGGTGGTTCGCTGCTGATTATTGGTTCAGCTGCAGGCATCGTCGCTATGAGCAAGGTCAACGAACTGACCTTTGGCAGCTACATGAAATACTTTGTGGCGCTGATCATCGCCTACAGCGTGGGCTATGCCAGCGTACTGGGTCTGGGCCAGATTATTATCTGATCCACCCTGCTCCAGCTGCTTCAATCCGGATAATTGTCTGCACGCTTACAGCCGACAATTATCCGGCCGATTCAGCGAAGACAGTTCACTGCCTGGGCCTGTTAACACTAAATGAATCGGGCCCTAGCGATACTGAGCGTAATGCACCTGCAACGGCTGCAGCTCGTCTTCGTGCTGGTCTATCCACGCTTTCATCGCCTTCGGTAAACGCTCACGCGCAGGCCAGGGTACTGGCATTTCAGCAGGCTGAAATACCATGGCAAACAAGGCACAAGCGGTAAGATCAGCGCGCGAAAAATGGTCCCCCACGAGCAAATGCGATTGCAGATACGCAGTACGTAATTCCGCGAGCATCGCTTCCATGCGCTGCTGGGCCGCAGCCGCCGTTTCACTGTTGATTTTCATCCAGTAGCGCATGCCTTTTTCCACTTTCGGATAGGCAAGACGCACCTGCCAGCGGCGGTAAAAAGGCTGCCCCGACGTCAGCAACGGAATCGCCAGCTCAGGCTCCACCAGCAGATAGTGATAACACCACAGGCGAATATCTTCACCGAGGCGATCCAGACGCCGCTCCCACTCCTGCGCCTGTTGACGCAGGGCCGGGTCTTCAGGTGTCAGAGAATGTTCCGGGTAGTGCTTGTCGAGATAATCGATAATCGCCGACGAGCCCTGAATCACCTGGCCTTTATCACGCAATACCGGTACCGACGTTGACGGTGCAATTCGCCGGATCGACTTCATATGCAGGCCAGGAATCAGACTGACGCGACTGTACTGAATGCCTTTGTAGTCCAGTGCCCAGCGGATTTTTTCGCAGTAGTGGGAAATCGGAAACTGATACAAAACCGGTCGCACGGAACGTCCTCCCTGATCATTTAAGGCCACTCTGACAGGCCTTCATGAAAAGCACAACCATGCCCCGCCTTTACGGCAAGCGCACCTGAACTTCCACTTCGGCGCCGAGAATTGTGTCCTGAATCGGGCGCGTGGCAGCCGCATCCGATTCATCCATATGCAGACGTCCCGACCAGTTCAGGCGAGTCTGTGATGACTGATGGGTAAACACATCGGGAATTAACGTCGCCTGTTCCATGGGCTGCAGATCGTCCCATTCATAATCAGGCAGAGTCAGGTTAAGAATGACCGGCGTTGCCGTGTCTCGGTCAGCAGCCGTCGGAGCCTGTGCAGCAGTGGCAGCCACCGCCGCGGGCTGCCCCGCATCCGGCAAACGCGTGCCACGCAGAATCGGAGTGCCATCCTTATCACAGGCCGTTACGACCCACGTGCACAACAGGAGGACAATAACGCGAAAACGCATGATCGCAGGTTTACTCCACAACACAATAAACTCAGGGTCAGCATATCACTGATAAAAATATCTGCTAACCCACCACCCCCTGAGACCGTGAACGCCGTCAGAAATTCCCTCAGTGACGCCGTTATTGCCAGCAGTATTCCGTACCACCTTCACACAGCACACTCTGATCACAGGCGATGCCAGGCAAGGCCACCAGCTGATCCTGCTGGCACAACGCCGGCCACTGATCACGTAACCACGGCGGAACGCCAGCCTCCTGAAACAACGCCTTCAGGTTTTTTGCCGGACGCCCCAACGGACGCAGACTGTGCCCACGAGCCTCGGCGGCACAGGTAAGCAGGTACTCACCCGCAGCCAGCCCATAAGTGGCTGATGCGGCAACCGCCTGCAACTGGCCACTGCCCCAGAGCAGAGTTTGCTGTGGCAGCTGAACGGTGCGCGGGCGCAGACAATCATCCGCCAGCGGCAGCTGCAGATACAGGCAGCCACGAAAACGCCTGATGCAGGCAGTGCCCAGCGTCAACAAGGGCTGAGCATCATCAGCGGCACGTACCACGTCATCCATCAGTGTCTGCAGCCATTGCTGCGTCGGAGCTGCCTGCTGCAAGGTAAGTAACCACTGACGAATCACATAGGGCTGCCAGTGCGCAGGCAGAGCAGCCAGTGCACTGAGATCCAGCGCGAGCGGTGCTGTAGACGGCCAGCTCACATCACGCAGGCATTGATTTGTATGCGGCTGTAACAGCTCATCCAGCAACTGCTGGTCCTGCTGCCACTGCTCAACCGAGCGTAACAACGAAGCCTTGCGGCCGGGAAAGCGCTGAAACACTTGTGGCAGCAGCTGGTTGCGCCACCAGTTACGCTCGAAGCGCTCGTCCTGATTGGATTCGTCTTCCACCCAGCGCAGGCCGGCTTCTCTCGCCACAGCTTCCAGCTGCTGGCGCTCGCAACCGAGCAAGGGCCGCAACAGCACACTGCCCTTCGCCAAGGCTCGCTGCGCCGGCATTGCCGCCAACCCGGCCAACCCCGAACCGCGCAGTAAACGCTGAAAGAAGGTTTCGATCTGATCGTCGCCATGATGCGCCAGCAACAGGGTATCGCCCGCCGTCACGTGTTCCCGGTATACCTCATAGCGTGCTGCACGGGCGGCCTGTTCAATGCCATCGCCCTGATTCTTCACCAGTACCGACGCGCTGATCAGCGGTACCTGCCAATGCTCGCACAACGCAGCACAATGCTGTTGCCAGTCTGCGGCATGGGCGGATAAACCATGATTCACGTGAATTGCCCGCAGCCGACCACGCGTAGTTTGCAGCCGGGTCAGCAGATGCAGCAGCACGGTCGAATCCAGTCCACCACTGAACCCCACCCACAGGGTGCCGGTGGCAGGCAACTGGTGCGCAAGATGGCTGAGCAGAGTATCGGTCCGGGCGTCGGTCATGGCATCCACAGCTGACAAGAAAACAACGATTGTAAGGTGCCGCCCGTCCAGCGGCCAGCCAGTGCAGAAAAATGAAACAGTCCATCCAGTTCCGCGAGCCCTGAGAAGCCCGGCAGGTCTGCTATAGTCGTCGGCAGTTATACATCAGCAGGGTTCAGCGTCATGTGGGACGAACGATACAGCAGTGATCACTACATTTACGGCACAGAGCCTAACCAGTTTCTGCAGCAAAATGTCAGTCGCCTGGGCGGCAAAAAAATTCTCTGTCTGGCCGAGGGGGAAGGACGCAATGCCGTCTGGCTTGCGCGTCAGGGCTATCAGGTCAGCGCTGTCGATGCCTCCTCCGTAGGCCAGACCAAGGCACTGAAACTGGCGCAGCAACACAAGGTCAGTATTCACTACGAAGTGCGCGATCTGGCTTGCTTCGATTTAGGTATTGAGCAGTGGGACGGCATCGTTTCGATTTTCTGCCACCTGCCACCGGCGCTGCGCAAAAGCCTGCATCAGCGCATTGTGCATGCTCTGAAACCGGGTGGCGTCCTGCTGCTTGAAGCCTACACGCCACGGCAGTTACAACTCGGCACTGGCGGACCACAGGATGCCGCCATGATGATGGATGCCGCCACCCTGGAAGCCGAGCTGCCGGGCTTACGCTTCGACCATCTGGCCGAAGTGAAGCGCGACATTGTGGAAGGCACCGGCCATACCGGCTGCGGCGCCGTGGTTCAGGTCATTGCTACCCGTCGTTAAAGGGTGGACGTCGGACGTCGTGGACAGTGACTGTCCACAGAGCCGGCTTAAGCTGACCATAAAAAAACCCGCCTATCTTTCAGATAAGCGGGTTTTTAAGTATTAAGCGAGTCGACCGGTAAGCCCTGAATCTGGTTATGAGTCGTCGTGGACAGTGACTGTCCAAAACCGGCTTAAGCTGACCATAAAAAACCCGCTTATCTCTCAGATAAGCGGGTTTTTAAGTATTAAGCGAGTCGACCGGTAAGCCCTGAATCTGGTTATGAGTCGTCGTGGACAGTGACTGTCCAAAACCGGCTTAAGCTGACCATAAAAAAACCCGCTTATCTCTCAGATAAGCGGGTTTTTAAGTATTAAGCGAGTCGACCGGTAAGCCGGGTTCTGTCGTGGACAGTCATTCGTCTAGGCCTGCAATCACTCACAGGCTCCAGCAACCTACCCGTTCCCAGCGCGGGCCGCGCCTATAGGGAACCTATTTGGTCTTGCTTCGGGTGGAGTTTACCGTGCCACAAACTGTTACCAGCTGCGCGGTGCGCTCTTACCGCACCCTTTCACCCTTACCTGATCCGCCCGGAGGCGGCCATCGGCGGTCTGCTCTCTGCTGCACTGGTCGTAGGCTCGCGCCCCCCAGGCGTTACCTGGCACCCTGCCCTGTGAAGCCCGGACTTTCCTCCCCCTGCTTGCGCAGGCAGCGACTGTCTGGTCGACTCGGCGCGGATAATACCCTATCAGGCAGTCCTTGTCTCAACAGATTAGGCAGCAGAATCCGGTGCCTGCAGTACCTCGCTGAACACCTGATCCCACAACGCCTGATAGCGCTGTTTATGCCAGCCGATGTGGCCTATGCGTTTCTGGCCGATATCCTGCGGCGTAACACGAATACGACGCTGCGGCGCACCGGTAAAAAAGTCATGCAACATCTTCACGCTACGCTGCGACATCATCTCATCGTCGCTGAACTCCACCGCCGTAATCGGTGTTTTCACTGAGGCAAAACGCTGGCGCATCCAGTCGCCTTCAGCCCCCACCGCGTATTCCTTGCGCAGACACCAGCGCCGCCACTGCAGCATCACGCCCTTTGGCATATCCGTCATAATGCCCAGCTTCTTACCCGGAAAATAACCCACCACAGGCACCACTGCTGGCACCAGGAAATACCACAGGAACCAGGCCACCCGTTTGGTTGGTGCCGAGTTATACCACCAGGTACCAATGCCCGACGCCACGGTAATAATGCGGTCGATATCCGGGTTATGCCCCATATAGCCAATCAGGTGGCCACCCACACTGTGACCAATCCAGATGCGCTCACGGCCGGGAAAGCGTTCTTTCACATAGCCAAGCACCGCCGGGCAATCATTATGGGCCCAGGTCAGCTTATCGCTCTTACTGTGACGAATATGGCCGTTCACCGAATCGCCCATGCCCTCGTAATCAAAGCTCACAGCGGCATAACCCTGCTGCGCCAGCCAGGCGGCGAAATCGTCGTACAGGTAATGAGCCACACCCATGGCCGGGGCAATAATGCAGACACCCTTCACTTCAGACTGCGGCTCGAACACCCGTGCCGCCAGCTCAAATCCCGCTTTTGTTTTAATGCGGATACTCTCGCCCGCCACCGGGCTCTGCTGTTGTGCGTGCATGATCAGTCCTCAGAAGGTATGCAGAATAAAATTAAGAAAACGCAGCACGACCTCAATCTCAGCGTCAGAAAACTCCTCAGCAAAGCGGTCGTTGAGCTGCTGAATCAGCGGCTTTAACTGATGGGTTTTAGCCACACCTGACTCGGTCGGAAACAGACTCACCGCCCGCGCATCGCCGGTACTGCCACGCTGCAGCAGGCCGTTCTTTTCCATACGGGTAACCAGACCCGTTACCGCCGACTTATTCAGCTCCAGCGCCTGCGCCAGATCTTTCTGCAGGCAGCCCGGCTGCTGGCAGATCATCATCAGCGCCGCCAGCTGGGTGACCGACGCATCCAGCTCGCGCTCGACCACGCCATCAACGTGACGGAACAGCTTTTTCTGCGCCATATTCAGCAAAAAGAAGAGACGTTTATCCATACTGGGGCCCGCTTGGTGGTGACACACAGGTCGTGTCCGACTAAGTAGTTCACATCTAAACAACATTTAGTTTGCATGTAAACCTTTTATTCACAAGTCGCTTAATCGCTGTTGTTTATCAAGATCACCAGGGGTCATCCATTGGAGCGCATTACGAACCTCCCTTTGCCAGATTCAGGGTTTTCCTGTTCCGCGAAATCCGCACACATTACATTCGTGCTTGCCCGTTCTACCGGTGGGTAGTAACGTAACCGTCAAATGAATCAATAACGTCCCCTCGTCTACAAAGGGGTTGCAAGTTTATGGGCGCAGGAAAACCGAATTAACAGGCGCGCACGTTTTTCTGGAAGGGATTTTTGAGTTATGGATGATTTCTCAGACAGATCAATACATGCTGGGCTTCTCGAAAGAGTCGCCCAGGATAAGTGCGCACGCACACTAATAAGCTGTTATGTGGAAAAGAACCATCAGGCCATTACATGAAATATGCCATCGTCAATAATGAGAAAATTGAGGCAACGAAAGGAGGAAAGGGCTCCTGCCCTAGCTGCGCCTCTGAATTAATTGCTAAGTGTGGTGAGCTAAAAGTAAATCATTGGTCTCATAAAGGAAGCCGTAACTGTGACCCGTGGTGGGAAAATGAAACAGAATGGCATCGATCATGGAAAGATTACTTTCCAAAAGAATGGCAAGAAGTTGTGCATTTTGACAATAGCGGTGAAAAGCATATAGCTGATGTTAAAACTAAAAACGGATGGGTTTTAGAATTCCAGCATTCGTTTCTGAATCCAGAAGAGCGTCAATCCAGGAATTTGTCACTACATGGACACCCATGTTAGAAAAATGAACATCAACAACTGAAAACACTGCAGTCAAAGCCACTACAGGTATTGTGTTCATCGAGTTTCTAAGCAACTAATAAGAAAGACTAAAAAAGAACATCCGGCAGGCGAACTGCAGACAAGCGAAAGCACCAGAGAATCTGGTTATCGTGGTATGGAGTGAGCTTAGCGATCTAGCCGAAGGCAGTTCGACAACGATTCAACCCGGGCGGTCGCTGGTATGAGAGCCGATCACAGATTGAGCGCAGTTTAACTTCATTACCGGCAAACGTACCGAAGCTTTGTTCGAAGTTCTGCGTCATATTCAACCAACGATCTTCGTCCAATCCGAGCCTGTCGAGTATCCTGACTGAGTTCCCTGGTATGTAGCCGCGCTTATCATCGCGGATAATACGCCCGGTGGCATCCACCAGCTCCAGATAATCAGTCAGCTTCATAGTGATGCCTATCGGCATGTCCTGACGAGGATTTCCCGCGAAGGGCAACAACTCTTTGGGTTGTTGGAACAGGTGATTAGGCGCTTGTGCAGATTTAGCTTTTTCAGCTCTGACTTTTATCGAAGTATGTGCTGATTCTTCGGGCGTTTTTGCCATACCCGCCCGAACCGGATTCAGATCAACGTAGGCCATACACGCTGCCAGCGCGGCTTCGTCCAGCAAAGCCTGTGATTTGAATCTACCCTCCCAGAAGCGTCCTGTGCATTCATCTTCCTGATTGGCTTCCCGAGCAATTGACTCGTTCAGAACCCGCATAAACCAGCTGATATCAGTCAATCGAGAACGCCATTCAGTGATGTATATCTGCAGCCGGGCAAGATCAGCCTTGTTCATTTCATCGCCACGCATAAAGCGCTGCGACAACAAGTTACCTTTAAATAACGAATGCCAACGTTCAACAACCTGCTCATCCGTCCATAGGTTGCTTTCAGCTGCATCCACAAACAGCACCACATGGTAGTGATTACTCATTATGGCGTAAGCAGCAATCTGAATAGCAAAGATATTCGGTAGCTCTAAGAGTTTATTCTCAAGCCAGCCACGACGATGTTCGTAGCACTCACCTGTTGATGAGTCCGTACCGCACAGAAATGCCCGACGTACACAGCGTGAAACGCAGTGGTAATACGGTGTTTCTTCGATGGATATCTGCTGTTCTCTCGGCTTTGGCATGAGTAAGCCCCAACCTATGACTGAATTTTCAGCGTAGTCAGTATGCAAGGATTGCTCAATCGGAAGAATGTGTTAGCGTGGGTGTCTCAGTTAAAATAGTAGTACGGCGTTTCTTCGATGGATATCTGCTGTTCTCTCGGCTTTGGCATGAGTAAGCCCCAACCTATGACTGAATTTTCAGCGTAGTCAGTATGCAAGGATTGCTCAATCGGAAGAATGTGTTAGCGTGGGTGTCTCAATTAAAAGGTGTCTCAGTTAAAAAATACGCACATAAGGATGTGATGCGATAATGAGTGTTGATATCAGTTCTATCATTGATATTTTAACCAAACGCGAAAAGGAAGAATTTACCCCGGATGGGAGTTTGGCACATTTCTTATCCAAAGCAGGATATGCCCTATCCCTTGCTTTCAAAGAAAAAGAGATATTTCTTTTTGTAATTTTTCAATGGATTCTCATCCTGGTCGGCTACCAGCTATGGATTAACTTATACCACTGGATTCCTGACACCTGGTTCATCATTTCTGCACTGACGAAAGACAGCGACATCCTGCTATACGTTGAAATTCTCTGGTGTGCAGTTTTCATTGTTATCATTGCAATGCCAATAGGGATACTCAGCGGATGCATGACCGCGTCTCACATTTTCACCCGGCAAAACCAACCATCAACAGTAGCCTCTTGTCTGAAAGTGGTAATACCACGAGCATTCACGCTATGGTCATTCCACTGGAGAGATGGAATAGCGACTGCTTTTAAAATATTAAACAGTATTTCCGTTCTGGATTTTAAAACGGAAGAATCGGTCATTAAAAAAGAAAAGATGGAAAGTCTGGCCTGGAAAACCGGAGTAGCAGCCATAATACCTTGTATCGTGACAGGCCGATCACTGAAAGATAGCGCTATAAGGTCTTTAGAGTTTGTTCAGGATGATTTCCATCAAATAGCCCTGCTAAGTTCAGGGTATTCAAGAGCAAATCGATATTTATGCATACTCTGCTATACAGGATTTTATTCTGTTCTGTATTTTTACGCCGACGAGCTGTTTCCAACCAAAGTACCCTTCAGCTACTACTTTATAATGCTGATTCTGACATTGCCGCTAGTTATAGCAATCGCCATCAACTTAACATTACTACGCCCGATTTACCTGCTGACTCTGTCTGATCTCTATGCGGACTTCATTGAAAAAACAGACACAGCCATTGATCACCTTGAAGGCGCATCACCGATTACCAGCTTAATCGTTTTTATTGGGCTGACCCTGCTGGCAGCTCTGTCTATCAATACACTGATTAATGATCTGCCCTACTATCTTGCAGCCGATTCCACTGACTTTATACGCCTGTTAAGCAACTATCTGTTGCCCCCGGATGACCTGTAGATCACGCCATATAACAGAACTGGCAACAACGAATTCAAATCACGCATTGTTGCCGGTCGCTCACGCCTTTCCCTGTATTTCCAGCGCTTTCTGATAAAGCGCTTTTTTGTTCTCACCGGTCAGGTCGGCAATTACAGCGGCGGCTTTTTTCGGGGGCAGTTCTGCCAGCAGTAAGCGGAACAGTTTGTCAGTATCCACGTCGCTGGCCGGAGCCGGTTGTGGGTTGCCGGCAATCATCACCACAAACTCACCTTTCTGCTGGTCATCGTCGGCAGAGATCTGCGCCAGAATGTCCGGCAATGTACCGTGATAAAAGGTCTCAAAGGTTTTGGTCAGTTCACGCGCCACACAAGCCGGGCGCTGTTCGCCGAAGGCTTCAGCCATCACCGCCAGGGTGTCGAGAATACGGTGCTTGGATTCGTAAAACACCATGGTGCGTACTTCCTGACTGAGGGCGTCGAGCTTGTCGCGCTTGCCGCCGCTTTTGTGTGGCAGGAACCCTTCGAAGGTAAAACGGTCTGTAGGCAGACCGGCGGCACTCAGGGCGGTAATAATGGCACTGACGCCAGGCACCGGGGTAATGGTGTGGCCAAGGCTGCGTAATGCCTGCACCAGCGGGTAGCCCGGGTCAGAAATCAGCGGCGTACCGGCATCGGATACCAGCGCCATGGTCAGGCCCTTGTTCAGATGCTCTGCCACCTGCTCTACCCGCTCACGTTCGTTGTGTTCGTGCACGGATAACAGCGGCTTTCTCAGGCCCAGGTGTTGCAGTAATTTCTGGGTATGTCTGGTATCCTCGCACGCTATTACATCCACGCTGGCCAGCACCTGCTTAGCGCGTTCGGTGAGGTCAGCCAAATTACCAATCGGTGTCGCCACGATATACAGCGTGCCGGCCTGAAGTCTGGAATCGGAAGTCATGCGGGGAAATGTACCTGAAGCCTGGTTAAACGGAATGTTCCGTGGTGTGTCGTTAGTGCTCGCCACAGCCTGTATTGGCCTCAGCGGTTGTTCATCGTCACCTCAGCAACCTTCTCTGGGTATCGACGAAAGCACGGTTTCTCAGGGAACTCCGGCGTTGCTGGCACAGATTCGCCAGTCGCTTGATGGCGGCGAGTTTCGCAATGCTGCGCTGCAATTGCAACTGCTGCAGGAACGCCAGCTCACCCCGCAACAACAGATCAGCATGAATCTGCTGGCCACCCGCCTGCATCTGGCCGTTAACGAAACTGATGCTGCCGCCGAGCGTCTGGACGCCCTGAGCGAGCTGATGCCGTATGCCTCCGTACAGCAGGAAAGCGACATCAGCCTGCTGCGTGCCAGCTGGTACGAGGCCATGGCTCAGTATCTGGCCGCCGCCCGTGAACGGGATTTTCTGTCAGCCGCTCTGGAAGGTGATGTCAAAGCGCAAAACCATGAGCAGATCTGGCAAGATCTGATGAACATCGGCGAGCTGGAACTGCTGGAATGGGCAGAGAAATCCCCCGACACCCAATTCGGTGAATGGCTGCAACTGGCGGCCATTTCCCGCAACCCGGGCCTGACGCTGGACGAGCACCTGCAGGCCGTGACCGAATGGCAGAAACAGCATCCGCTGCATCCGGCCGCCATTACCCTGCCCGGCGGCCTGGCATTGTTGTCTGATCTGGCGGCCAACCGCCCGAGCAGCGTTGGCCTGCTGCTGCCGCTGTCCGGCCCACTGGAAAAAACCGGCAAGGCCATCCGCGATGGCTTTATGGCCGCCTATTACGAGTCGTTGAATAAAGGTTACGACACCCCGCAGGTAACGCTGTACGACAGCCAGCTGTATCGCGACACCAGCCTCGCCTACGTGCAGGCAATGATGGACGGCACTCAGTGGCTGGTTGGTCCGATCAGCAAGCCACACGTTCAGGCGCTGCAAGACAAAGACTCACTACCACTGCCAACGCTGGCCCTGAACTACGGCGACCGCAGTGAAACCGGCACCACGCCAGCCAACCTCTATCAGTTTGGTCTGGCAGCCGAAGACGAAGCGGTACAGATCGCGGAAAAAGCCTGGGCAGACGGCCTGCGCCGGGCTCTGGTTCTGGCACCGGAAGGCAACTGGGGCGAGCGTATCTATGCCGCCTTCGAAGAACGCTGGCTGCAACTGGGTGGTGAAATCGGTGAGCACCGCTTCTATCCCAACCGTCAGGACTACAACCCGGAAATCAAAGCGCTTCTGAACGTCGACGACAGCCAGTCGCGTTACAAGCTGATGCGCCGTTTACTGCAGCAACCGACCGAGTTCGAGCCACGCCGCCGCGAGGACGTCGACTGGGTGTTTATGGTGGCATTGCCACAGCAGGCACGTCAGATTAAACCGACGCTGGCGTTTAACTTCGCCGGCGACCTGCCGGTGTATGCCACCTCGCACGTGTATTCCGGTGAAGCCGACAGCCGTAAAGACCGCGACCTGAACGGCGTGCGTTTCTGCGATGTGCCATGGTTACTGGAACCCAGCGAACTGCATACCAGCGTAGAAAACGCAGTGCCCGGCGGCCAGGGCAAATACGCCCGCCTGTACGCCATGGGCGTCGATGCTTTCCGCCTGCTGGGCCGTATCCGCCAGCTGGAAGTATTCCCCAGCAGCCAGATGTTCGGCAGTACCGGCGCACTGATGCTCGACAGCGAACGTCGTATTCACCGTCGCACCGAGTGCACGGTATTCCGCAGTGGTAAGCCTCGTCGTCTGGCCGCTGACTGACAGAACACACCACGTCATTGATAACCAACAGGCAGGGACGCCATGTGGTTTACTCGTAAACGCCAGCCCGATAGCGGCAGCAGCCGCGCCCGTGGCCAGCAGATTGAAGCGCAGGCCGAAGCGTTTCTGCGCCAGCAGGGGCTGAAGCCCATCGCCCGCAACTACACCATCAAAGCCGGCGAGATTGATTTAATCATGCGCGAAGGCGAGGTACTGGTGTTTGTTGAGGTACGTTATCGGGCTTCCAGTCTGCATGGCAGCGGTGCCGAAAGCATTACCCACAGCAAACAGCAGAAACTGCTGAAAACAGCTGCACACTACCTGCAGAAACACTACGCCAGCCATGAACCGGATTGCCGTTTCGATGTTATTTCCGCCAGCGGTGAACCAGTACAGTTTCACTGGATACGGAACGCTTTCGGCAATTAACGGTCTGTTGAAACAGCGAATTTCAGGCCTGAGAATCACTGTTATTTGGCAACCCGTTCAGGCTCCTTTATGATGGCTGCCTTGATTTAGTGGAGTGTTGTTGTGCAAGACCGCATCATCGGCCATTTTGGCGCCAGCATTGAGACCAAAGCTCTGGCAGCAGAGCAGTTACCGCCATACATCGAGCGTGCCGCTCAGATTATGGTGAACGCCCTGTTGAGCGGCGGAAAAATCCTCAGCTGTGGTAACGGCGGCTCCGCAGGCGATGCTCAGCACTTCTCTTCCGAACTGCTGAACCGCTTTGAACGCGAACGTCCGAGTCTGCCAGCCATCGCGCTGACCACCGACTCCTCAACCGTGACCTCAATCGCTAACGACTACAGCTATAACGAAGTGTTCTCCAAGCAGATTCGCGCCCTGGGTAATCCGGGTGATGTGCTGCTGGCCATTTCCACCAGCGGTAATTCAGGCAACGTGGTGCAGGCCATTCAGGCGGCGCACGAACGCGATATGACCGTCGTGGCACTGTCGGGGAAGAACGGTGGCCATATGGCGTCACTGCTGACCGCTGAGGACGTGGAAATCCGTGTGCCATCCACAGTGACGGCACGCATTCAGGAAATCCACCTGCTGGCAATTCACTGCCTGTGCGACCTGATCGACTGCTCGCTGTTTGGCGAAGAGTAAGTCGCAACGCCGCGCAGTTTAAGCGCACCCATAAAAAAACCGGCTTTCGCCGGTTTTTTTATGCCTGAAGCAAGGTATCAGTGATCGTCTTTCAGACGATTGATACCCAGTGCTTTCAGCGTGTACTTCTCGTAAATCGGTTCGCTGGAACCGGTTTTCATCTTACGGATAAAGTATTTCTCAAAGGCAATCTTGGCCAGATGCACCCACTTACCTTTTTTGAACCAGGTAACGTTGCGCGGTGGAATCTGCGGAATCGCTACAAAAGCCGCGCCGGTGTTGCCCATGTCGGCCAGACAGATCGCGCTCCAGCTACCACGATGATTCGCTTCGCCTTTGCCATCCAGATCCGCCGCCAGGTTATGGGCAATCGCCGTCATCATCGACTCAATCATATAGCCGGTTTTTGGTGTACCGGTCGGTACCGGGGTGTCTTCAACCGGCGGAATAGCGACACATACGCCCGCTGAATAAATGTTTTTGAAGGTCGGGTTGCGCTGGTATTCATCAATAATGACGAAACCCTTCGGATTCACCAGCCCCTCGACCGCCGCCACCGGGTCTACACCAGCAAAGGATGGCAGCATCATGGAGTGCTTGAACGGCAGTTCATGCTGCTTTTTCAGGGTGCCGTCGTCGTTCATTTCGTCGACGAACATCATGCCCTCTTCTACTTTGGTGACCTTGGCATTGGTAATCCACTTGATATGGCGGTTACGCAGCTCGCTTTCCAGCATCGACTTGGAATCACCCACGCCACCCAGGCCCAGATGGCCGATGTAAGGCTCGCTGGAAACATAGGTCATTGGCACACGGTCGCGTACCTTCTGTTTACACAGCTCGCGATCCAGAATGAACGCGTACTCGTAGGCCGGACCAAAACAGGAAGCACCAGGCATAGCACCAACAATGGCCGGACCCGGCTCATCAATCAGGGCTTTTACGTCGTCATAGCAGGTTTCGGCATGGTCCAGAGAGCACACAGACTGGGTATAGCCGCCATGCGGACCCGCGCCCTCAATCGCAGCAAAGTTCAGCTTAGGGCCGGTACAGATAACCAGGTAGTCGTAGTCCACCACATCGCCATTAGACAGCGTCAGCTTGTTGCCTTCGGCGTCAATGGTCACCACCGCAGAGGCGATAAACTCAATGCCCTTTTTCTCCAGATAAGGACGAATCGGGAAGCTGATTTCCGGACGCTCACGCCAGCCCACGGCAATCCAGGGATTCGACGGAACAAACTGGAAGTCTTCCCGTTCATTGATAACCGTCACCTGATGGTTGTTGCTGAGAATTTCGCGAATTTCATAAGCACCTGCCATACCTCCGGTACCGGCGCCGAGAACGATTACTCTGGCCATAACTGCCCCTTATCTGTTGTGCATCGTTTGTTATGTGTAGCTGTGACTACAGCAAGCGCAATGCCAGACATTCCTGAATAGGCATAAAGTCGTAACCGAAGCGGCAACTGCCTGAAATCAGGCGCTTTTTCAGAAAGGTATCAGGACAGGGAAATTGGGCGATTAAGGCCAGCCGCAAACAGCTGACACTCCATTTGTCAGGCGACTGACAGAGCTGTCAGTCAACTTTGACAGGCGAGCCACAATCAGGACAGGTCGGTACTTTTGGCAACTGCCAGTGCCGCCACTCGCTGTTGAGGGCATCGTAGGTCATTAACTTACCCACCGGAGAGCGACCGATGCCAGCCAGCCATTTAACGGCTTCCAGCGCCTGAGTCGCGCCGACCACACCCACCAGCGGCGATAACACACCACTGCCGGCGCAGCTTAGTTGCTGTTCTGTCAGCTGTGGGTACAAACAGCGGTAGCATGGGCTATCGGCCTGCTGCGGGTTAAACAGCGTCACCTGCCCGGACAGCGCCACCGCAGCACCAGACAGCCAGGGTTTACCCAGGCTCAGTGCCACGCGATTCAGGGCGTAGCGCACACTGGCGTTATCCGTGCAGTCGACCACCAGAGTGACATCACCAAGCCATTGCGTCAGCAAGGCTTCATCGGCACGAACAGCATGCGTTATAACCTGCACATCCGGGTTCAGACGGCGAACTTCATCGGCCGCCGAATCGACTTTCAGCTGGCCGATGTCTGCTGTGCCATGGGCGACCTGACGTTGCAGGTTTGATAACTCAACCTGGTCGTCATCCACCAGCGTCAGACGCCCCACGCCCGCAGCTGCCAGATACTGCGCTACCGGACAACCCAGACCACCCAGGCCGAGAACCAGCACATGGGCGTCGAGTAATGCCTGCTGACCTTCGACATCCATCTGCGGCAGCAGGATATGGCGAGCGTAGCGTTCCAGTTGCTGATCGTTCACAGGCGTCGTCCTCAGCTCAGTTGCTGTGCCGGCCAGCGGCCACCACTGATACGTGGGTTATTGCCCAGATCGCGGCGGTTTTCCACATCGACGAAGCCACGCTGAATCAGCATACGACAGACGGCATCGGCCTGATCGTAGCCGTGCTCCAGCAACAACCAGCCATCGCCATTCAGATACTGGGGCGCCTGATCAATAATCAGCGCCAGATCACGTAAGCCGTGATCGTCTGCCACCAGCGCCGTGCGCGGTTCAAAGCGCACATCACCCTGGGATAAGTGTTCGTCGGCTTCATCAATATAAGGCGGGTTACTGGCAATCAGATCGAAGGTGCCGCTCAACGCCGAGAACCAGTCCGACTGACAAAAGGTAACGCGCGGCAGCTGGTTACGCAGCGCGTTGGTCTGCGCCAGCGTTACGGCTTCGGGCTGAAAATCGACACCGCTGACCTGCCAGCCCGGCTGCTCTGAGGCCAGCGCCAGCGCAATAGCCCCCGTGCCGGTGCCAAGATCCACCACCCGGCTGTTGGCCGGCAGTGGCAACTCCAGTGCCCATTCAATCAGAGTTTCGGTATCGGCGCGGGGAATCAGGGTAGATGGATGCACCTGCAGATTCAGCGACCAGAAATCGCGCTCGCCAATCAGGTACGCCACCGGCTCACCACGCATGCGTCGCGCCAGCAGCTCATTAACCTGCTGTTGCTGTTCGGCGCTGAGGTCTTTGTCGCTCCAGGTGTAGAGCCAGGTACGGTCTTTTTCTAAAACCGAGGAAAGTAGCAGTTCAGCATCCAGTCGTGCCGACTCCGACAGGGGTTGCAGTTGCTGACGCGCCTGCGCCAGCCACGCATCAATGCGCATCAGCCGCCGGCCATCTCGGCCAGCAGGTTAGCCTGATGCTCCTGAATCAGCGGTTCCACCACCGGGTTCAGGTCGCCCTGTACGATTTCTTCCAGTTTATACAGGGTCAGGTTGATACGGTGATCGGTAACCCGGCCCTGTGGATAGTTGTAGGTACGAATACGCTCAGAGCGATCACCGGAGCCCACCAGGCTCTTACGGGTAGCCGCCTGTTCCGCCTGCGCGGCCTGCAGCTGCGCATCACGCAGACGCGTTGCCAGCACCGCCAGTGCCTTGGCACGGTTCTTATGCTGCGAACGTTCGTCCTGACACTCCACCACCAGACCAGTTGGCAGGTGCGTTACACGAATGGCAGAGTCGGTTTTGTTGATGTGCTGACCACCGGCACCGGAGGCGCGGAAGGTATCAATACGCAGATCGTTCTTGTTGATGTCGATCTCTTCTTCTTCGCCCACTTCCGGCATCACCGCCACAGTACAGGCAGAAGTGTGAATACGGCCCTGAGATTCGGTTTCCGGTACACGCTGCACACGGTGTGCGCCGGACTCAAATTTCAGCTGCGAATACACGTCGGTACCGGAAATGCGGGTAATGACTTCTTTAAAGCCACCATGCTCACCTTCGCTGGCACTCAGCAGTTCGGTGCGCCAGCCGCGGCTTTCGGCATAGCGGGTGTACATACGATAGAGGTCGCCGGCGAAAATTGCGGCTTCGTCACCACCGGTACCGGCACGGATTTCCAGCATAACGTTGCGGCTGTCATCCGGGTCTTTCGGCAACAGCAGGATTTCGATATCGCGCGTCAGTTGCTGCAGACGCTCACGCGCCGACTCCTGTTCTTCCTCACCCATGGCACGCATATCCGGGTCGCTGTCCTGCGCCAGCAGGTTGGCCTCTTCCAGATCAGACTCCGCCTGCTTGTAGGCACTGAAGGTCTGCGCGATGGTTTCCAGCTCGGCGTATTCTTTTGACAGCGAACGGAAACGATCCTGATTGCTGGCGGCTTCCGGTTCGGACAGCAGATGACCGACTTCTTCATAACGGTCGGTAAGGTGTTCAAGTTTGCTGAGAATTGAGCTTTTCATGTGTTATTCAGAGTCGTCTGCGCTGGAAGATGCAGAAGGTGTATTTAAATCAAACAGTTCACGGGTCCAGTCGAGGGTTTCCAAACGTCCCTCAGAGCCTGCCCTACGCAGGGCTGCCATCGGCGCATGCAGCACCTTGTTGCCAAAGGTATGGGCAAACTGACGCAGTACTTTCTCGGCATCGGCACCGTTCTGTAACTGTTTCAGGGCTTTCTCAAGTTGCTCTTCGCGCAACGCATCCACTTTGGCACGTAAATCGGTAACGGTATTTACGGCATCCAGTGCTTTCAGTTCACGCATGAAGTGATCGACACCGGACAGAATCAGTTCTTCTGCCTGACGTGCGGCATCTTCGCGTGAGCGCACGTTTTCCTCGATGATGCTGCGCAGGTCATCGACGGTGTACAGATAGACGTCAGACAGTTTGCCGACCTCTTCTTCGATATCGCGCGGAACGGCGATATCCACCATAAACATCGGCTGATGACGACGTTTTTTCAGCGCCTTCTCGACCATGCCCTTACCCAGAATCGGCAGCGGGCTGGCGGTGGAGGAAATAACGATATCGGCGCGTGGCAGCACCGTTGGAATATCTTCCAGCAATACCGCTTCGGCGTGGAATTCTTCTGCCAGGTGCTGAGCACGGGCCAGAGTACGGTTCGCCACAGTGATCTGCCGCACACCAGCCTGATACAGATGGCGCGCCACCAGTTCGATGGTTTCGCCAGCACCAATCAGCAGCGCCGAGCTGTTAGCCATGTCGGCAAAGATATGTTGCGCCATACGTACCGCGGCGAAGGCCACGGACACCGGGTTTTCGCCAATGGCAGTATCGGTGCGCACGCGCTTGGCGATGGAGAATGTCTGGCGGAACAGACGTCCCAGCTCAGAGCCGACGGTACCCGCTTCCTGGGCCACAGCGTAGGCTGATTTCATCTGCCCCAGAATCTGCGGCTCGCCCAATACCAGTGAATCAAGACCGCTGGCCACACGCATGGTGTGCTGCACAGCTTTGTCATCACTCAGGCAATACAGAGTCGGATCAAGTTCTCGACGTTCAATGCCGTGATGATTAGCCAGCCATTCGACCACCACCTCTTCGCTGATCTGATCGGATGAGCCGTATATTTCGGTGCGGTTGCAGGTGGAAAGGATAACGACCTCTGCCACCGGATCGAGTGACTGCAGCTGGCCTAACACAGACGGCATTGTGGCAGGATCGAATGAAACCCGTTCACGAACAGCCACCGGGGCTGTTTTGTGGTTGATTCCTATGGTCCAGATACCCATGCCGTTAACTGCAACTCCGCTCGAAAAGACGCCGGCAAGCCACGAGCTGGCCAGCAAAAGGCGGGATTATAAACATCTGACCGCGTCTTTGCCGCTGAAATCTTTGACTTAAATCCGCATCTAACTCTAAATAACAGTCAGTTTTTAAGGTTTAATCGGTGTTATGGCTTTTTCACTGCACAGACTGGGACAGGTAGTCCGCACTCCGTTATTGCTGTTACCTCTGGCAATTACCACGCTTTCCGGCTGCTCGGCACTGTCCGCCAGCCAGCAACCCGAGGCTGCGGTAGCAGACACGGCGATCACTGGCAGCGACAGCGAAACGGTGAAAACCACGCCGGATACGCCGGCTTACAGGCCAATTCCGGCCAACACCCTGTATTCCCTGCTGGTTGCCGAAATGGCCGGCCAGCGCCAGCGCTTCGATATTTCGCTTTACAACTATATGGATCAGGCGCGCAGCACCCGCGATCCATCCATTGCCGAGCGCGCTACCCGTATCGCACAGTATGTTGGCAGCCACCTGCATGCACAGGAAGCGGCTGATATCTGGCTGCAGGAAGATCCGCTGAATCCTGCGGCTCATCAGGCTGCTGCCCAGATCTATATGGAACAGGGGAAATTCTCAGAGGCCCTGACCCACCTTGAAGCACTGCAGGAACTGGCAGGCATCAGCCAGTACGACTACCTCGCCGCCAACGCCGGTCACCTGCCGCGCCCGCAACAGGAAGAACTGGCAGGTCTGCTGGCCACCATCAGCGATCAGCAGCCAGACTCATTTTCTATCTGGTATGCACGCGCCATCATGGCTCAGCACCTTGGCGACTACGAAGAGTCACTGCACTTTATTAATCAGTCGCTGCGCCTTAATCCCGACTATCTCAGTGCCGGCCTGCAGAAAGGCCGACTGCTGTCGGTGATGAAACGCTACGACGACGCCATCGACTGGCTCGACGATCTGATTGACGACCATCCGGATCACAAAGGCAGTCTGGTGCTTCGCGCCCGCGTGTTGCTGGAAAAACGTGATATGGAAGGTGCCCTTGAAGCCTTCCGCCAGCTGCACAAGGATTTCAGCGACGACGGTGCCATTCTGTTATCACTGGCACTGCTGGAAGAAGAGCTCGGCCAGCGCGAAGATGCACGCGAGCACTTCTATCAGTTACTGGCCACCGAATCACACGTCAATGAGGCCCATTTTTATCTGGGCCGCCTGTGTGAGGAGGATGGCGAGTACGATGAAGCCATTCAGCACTACAGCCTGGTCGACAGCGGCCGCGAGCTGTTGCCGTCACAGATGAAGGCAGCAGCACTTATCCACGAACACCGTAGCCTGGAAGCTGCGCGCGAGTATCTGGCCGAGTTGCGTGAACATTATCCGCAGTACGCCAGCACTCTGACCCGGGTAGAGGTTGAGTTACTGACCAGCTCCGATATGAATCAGGAGGCCATGACGCTGATTAACATGAGCCTGCTGGACAATCCGCAGGACATTGATCTGCTGTACACCCGCGCCATGCTGGCCGAGCGTATGGATAATCTCGCCATGCTGGAAACTGACCTGCGTGAAGTTATCCGCCTGCGTCCAAACCATGCCGAGGCGCTGAACGCCCTCGGATACACACTGGCCGACCGCACCGACCGCTGGTCGGAAGCACTGCCACTGATCGAACGCGCACTGGAACTCAGCCCGGAGAACCCGGCCGTTATCGACAGCCTGGGCTGGATCTATTTCCGCATGGGTGATGTCAAACGCGCTCGCCCTCTGCTGGAAAAGGCCTTTGGCATGATGAAAGACCATGAAATCGCGGCTCATCTCGGCGAGTTACTGTGGATAACCGGCGAACGAGAGCAAGCCCTGCAGGTATGGTCGGAAGGGCTGGAGCAACGCCCAGACAGCCACATTATTGATGAAACCCTGCAACGTCTGAACATCGACACGGCAGATCTGCCTGCCCTTCAGGCGGCAGAATGAAGACGAACCTCATACAGGGGCTGCTACTGGCAGCCCTGCTGCTGTTGGGTGGCTGCGCCAGCCTCACACCCTCTGGTGGTCAGCACAGCCTGCAGAACCAGTTGAGCGACCTTGATAACTGGCAGGTACGCGGCAAACTGTCGGTGGTCACGCCGGATGACAGCATGACTGGCTATCTGACCTGGGAACAGGAAAAACGCCACTACGACCTGTTTATCTCCGGCCCTTTTGGTGCCGGTGCCTCTCGCCTGAGCGGTAACCATAAACAAGCGGAGCTGACTCTGCCCGGCTGGGACAAAGCTCGTACAGCACGCTCACCAGAAGCACTGATGCTGCAGTATATGGGCTGGAACTTTCCGGTCAGTGACATCCGTTACTGGGTTAAAGGCCAGCCGAGCCCGGCAGGAAAACCAGCCGCTGAGTTTGATGAACATGGCTTATTGTCACGCCTGCAACAGCACGGCTGGGATATCCGCTACTCCCGTTATCAGCAACATAATGGCTACTGGCTACCGGGGCTGATTAAAATAAGCGGCTACGACTTCCGATTTGTATTCTCGATTAAAGAGTGGACCCTGAATGGCTGACCTGCCGTCTGCACAGGACTGGCTGAGCGCACCTGCGCCTGCCAAGCTGAACCTCATGCTACACATTACCGGCCGTCGGGCCGATGGCTACCACAACCTGCAAACCCTGTTTCAGTTTCTGGATTACGGCGATGAACTGCATTTCCGTCGTCGTAACGATAACCAGCTGACGCTGTCACCGGCGGTGGACGGCGTGGAATTCGAAGACAACCTGATTATTCGTGCCGCACGCATGCTGCAGCAGCGCAGTGATAACCCCTGCGGCGCCGATATCCGCCTGGATAAAGTTCTGCCTATGGGCGGTGGTCTTGGCGGTGGCAGTTCAGATGCCGCCACGACTCTGCTGGCACTGAACAAACTATGGGATCTGGGCTTATCGCTGGATGAACTGGCGAGCATGGGACTGGCATTGGGGGCTGATGTTCCGGTGTTTGTGCGCGGCGAAGCAGCCTTTGCCGAAGGGGTCGGCGAGATCCTGACCCCTGTGTCGGAACTGGCAGAACCGTGGTTTGTTGTGGTGTGCCCGCAAGTCCATGTTAATACAGGAAAAATTTTTTCACATGAGGGGTTGACGCGTGATACGGACCCCATTAATATTCGCACCGCGTTGAGGCAAGGGGGCAGAAATGACTGCCAGCAAGTTGTCACAATGCTTTACCCAGAAATTGGTAACGCATTGAATTTGCTAAATAAATTTTCCTCTGCTAAGATGACCGGAACTGGAGCATGTATATTTTCAAGCTTCAATTCTGAGACAGAAGCCATCAGTGTTTCTGAGCAGTTATCGGCTGAATATCAGGCTTTTGTGGCCAGGGGAGTTAACCTCTCACCGACACATAAGGTATTATTCAGACCGTCTTAAAAGTTGCTGGGGTGTCGCCAAGTGGTAAGGCAACGGGTTTTGATCCCGTCATTCGCAGGTTCGAGTCCTGCCACCTCAGCCAATTCTTCTATTCTTCATCATTGATATATACAAAGTACCGAGAGGACAATCGCCGTGTCTAAGCTGATGGTATTTACCGGCAATGCTAACCCTGAGCTGGCTAAACTCGTTGTTGAACGACTGGATATTCCTCTGGGCGATGCCGTAGTCGGCAAGTTCAGTGATGGAGAAATCACGATCGAGATTAATGAAAACGTTCGTGGTAAAGATGTATTTATCATTCAGCCAACCTGTCAGCCGACCAACGACAACCTGATGGAAGTCCTGCTGCTGGCTGATGGCCTGCGTCGCGCTTCTGCAAGCCGTATTACCGCAGTTGTCCCTTACTTTGGCTATGCCCGTCAGGACCGTCGTCCACGTTCCGCTCGTGTGCCGATCAGCGCTCGCGCAGTGGCAGACATGATGTCCGGCGCAGGCATTGACCGCGTTCTGACCGTTGACCTGCACGCTGACCAGATCCAGGGCTTCTTCGATGTTCCTGTTGATAACGTTTACGGCTCCCCTATCCTGCTGGACGATCTTGAGCGTCAGGCGTATGACGACCTGATCGTTGTATCTCCGGATATCGGCGGTGTGGTGCGTGCCCGTGCAATCGCCAAGCAGCTGAACGTAGACCTGGCCATCATCGACAAGCGTCGTCCGAAAGCCAACGTGTCTGAAGTGATGAATATCATCGGTGATGTTAAAGACCGTACCTGTGTACTGGTGGATGACATGGTCGATACCGCTGGCACACTGTGCCACGCAGCCAAAGCGCTGAAAGAGTTCGGTGCGAAAAAGGTTGTCGCCTACTGTACACATCCTGTACTATCCGGGCCCGCTGTTGAGCGACTGGCCAACGCAGAGCTGGACGAGCTGGTAGTGACTGACACTATCCCACTGTCTGAAGCCGCGAAGTCTATCGGTCGTATCCGCCAACTGACCATTGCTGGTCTGCTGGCTGAAGCCGTACGTCGTGTAAACAACGAAGAATCCATCAGCGCGATGTTCCGCTAAGCACGAACCCGCTGTTAAAAGATTCACGATTTTTTTGGCCGCCTGAACTGGTCGCAAGTTCAGGCGGTTTTTATGTAAAAACCCAAGAGGAAATACCATGTCAGAATTCACTCTGTCTGCAGAACTTCGCGAAGATGCAGGGAAAGGTGCGAGCCGCCGCCTGCGTCGCGAAAACGGCGTTCCAGCTATCGTTTATGGCGGTAAAGCTGGCGGTAACGACCGTAAACCTACTGCAATCACGCTGAAATCTAACGAGCTGAAAAAAGCTCTGGAAAACGAAGCTTTCTACAGCAGCATCATCACTCTGAACGTTGCTGGTAAAGAAGAGCAAGTAGTCCTGAAAGATCTGCAGCGTCACCCAGCCAAGCCAATGATCTGGCACGCTGACTTCCTGCGCGTAAGCAAGTCCACCAAGATCAAAGCACACGTTCCACTGCACTTCCTGAACGAAGAAGCATGTGTAGGCGTGAAACTGGGCGGTGGTAAAATTACTCACCAGCTGACCAGCCTGGACATCATCTGCTCTGCAGGCGACCTGCCAGAATTCATCGAAATCGATCTGGCCGCTGTTGAAGTTGGCACTGTGATCCACCTGTCAGACCTGAAACTGCCTAAAGGCGTTGAGTCTCTGGCACTGTCT
Organism: Thalassolituus marinus; assembly: GCF_020320395.1. GTDB lineage: Bacteria > Pseudomonadota > Gammaproteobacteria > Pseudomonadales > Oceanobacteraceae > Venatoribacter > Venatoribacter marinus. The sequence goes on from NZ_JAEDAH010000042.1 coordinate 51,273, forward strand.
CACGGTCCTGAGCACGACACTGCTGTTGTAACTGTAAACGCTCCTAAGGGCGGTGCAGCTGAAGAAGCAGAAGAATCAGCAGAGTAATTTCTGCTGATTGTATGAAAAAGCGGGGCTGGTCCCCGCTTTTTTATTGGTTTTTATTCACGCATGAGAGTCGGGCTTATGAGTGACGCGATTCAGTTAATTGTTGGCCTGGGCAACCCCGGAGCCGAATACGAAAACACCCGCCACAATGCCGGCGCCTGGCTGGTAGAACGCCTGGCGCGCAGCGAAGGTGTTCGTCTTTCGCCAGAGAAGAAGTTTCATGGTTACGCGGGGCGTGCTCGCATCAGCGGCAATGAATGCTGGCTGCTGATTCCGACAACCTTTATGAATCTCAGTGGTCAGGCCGTTCAGGCGCTGGCGAACTTCTACAAGATCAAACCTGAACAGATTCTGGTGGTACACGACGAGCTGGACCTGCCGGCTGGCCAGGCCAGATTCAAATTCGGTGGCGGCCACGGCGGCCAGAATGGTCTGCGCGATATCATCAGCAAGCTTGGCAACAACAACAATTTCCACCGCTTGCGCGTGGGCATCGGCCATCCCGGCGACAAAAGCAAGGTTACCGGCCACGTACTCGGCAAACCGAGCAGTAACGAGCAAACAGCCATCGACAGCAGCATTGATGAAGCATTACGTGTTTTAGCGGATGCGGTTAGTGGCGACATGGCCAAAGCAATGAATCGCCTGCACTCGTTCAAAGGCTGAAACATACTGGCGGCATTCAGAGGCCGGCAGATTTCGGGTAAACTACCCGCCAGAATTTTACGACCAGAATTACAGGACAAGCTATGGGCTTTAAATGCGGTATCGTTGGCCTGCCCAACGTAGGTAAATCCACTCTGTTTAACGCACTGACCAAAAACGGTATCGCGGCAGAAAACTTCCCGTTCTGTACTATTGAACCGAACGCCGGAACCGTAGCCATGCCAGACCCGCGTCTGGATGCTCTGGCAGAAATTGTTAAGCCGGAACGTGTTGTGCCGACCACCATGGAGTTTGTCGATATCGCAGGTCTGGTTGCCGGCGCCTCCAAAGGTGAAGGTCTGGGCAACCAGTTCCTCGCCAACATCCGTGAAACCGACGCTATCGCCCACGTTGTGCGCTGTTTTGAAGATGACAACGTTATCCACGTTGCCAACCGCGTGAACCCGGCGGAAGACGTCGACATCATCAACACCGAACTGATTCTGGCCGACCTTGAGTCATGCGAGAAGCAGCTGCAGCGTGTAACCCGTACCGCGAAAGGTGGCGACAAAGAATCCATTGCTCAGAAAGCACTGCTTGAGCGCCTGATTCCTCACTTTGAGGAAGGCAAAACTGCTCGCATGCTGGACATGTCCGATGACGAAAAAGTCACCGCACGTCGTTTCCACCTGCTGACCACCAAGCCAACCATGTACATCGCTAACGTGGCGGAAGATGGCTTTGAGGACAACCCGTTCCTCGATATCGTGAAAGGCATTGCCGAATCAGAAGGTGCCGTAGTCGTTGCTGTGTGCAACAAGATCGAAGCTGAGATCTCCGAACTTGAAGACGAAGAGAAAATGGAATTCCTGGAGATGATGGGCATGGAAGAACCTGGTCTGGATCGTGTGATCCGCGCCGGTTATGAACTGCTGGGCCTGCAGACCTACTTCACCGCAGGTGTGAAGGAAGTTCGCGCCTGGACCATCAAAGTGGGAGCAACAGCCCCACGCGCAGCGGCAGCCATCCACACCGACTTCGAACGCGGCTTTATCCGTGCAGAAGTGATCAGCTATGCCGATTTCACCCAGTACAAAGGTGAAGCCGGAGCCAAAGAAGCCGGTAAGTGGCGTCTGGAAGGTAAGGAATACATCGTTAAGGATGGTGACGTTATTCACTTCCGCTTCAACGTGTAAGCCAGTACCACAGAGAAAGCGCCCACCGGGCGCTTTTTTTATGCCCGCAGATTGAGCACAACAAACTGATCCACCAGTGAAACAAAGCAGGGTTGATCGAAATACTGATCAGGAGCAGAATGAACGTTCAGTCACATTCAGAACAGTTTGATGGATAAACGTCGTAATATTCTTGAAGCAACCTCCGACCTGATTGCCGGTCAGGGGCTGCAGAACTGCCCCATGTCGATGATTGCCAAGCATGCGGGCTGTGGTGCGGGGACTATTTATCGTTATTTCGAGACCAAGGAAGACCTGGTACTCGCTCTGTTCACTGAACTCAGTAACGATATGGCCGAATCCTGCCTGCAGGGTTATGACGAATCATCCTGCATAAAACAGCGCTTTTTCACCTTCTGGGGAAATTTCTACCGTTTTATGCACGAAACACCGCGCAATCAGACGCTGATTGAGCAATTGTCTGCCTGCCCTGCTATCAGTCAGGAGCTACGCGATCAGGCAATGGACAAGGTGATTCACGCCGGTAACAAGCTGATGGATGATGGCAAAGCGCAGTTACTTATAAAAAACATGCCCAACGAGATTCTGAAAACGATGACGTTCGGCAGCCTGATGATGATTTCAAAGAAACAGCACATGATGCCGGATATGTTTCCGGAACCTGTGTCAGAGCAAGACTTACTGACCATGTGCTGGGATGCCGTAAAAGCCTGACCCGGTTTTTATGTCACTACAACTGAATGAACATTCACTCAAACTAAAGGCAGGTTACCCATGGCAACATCACTCAGTACCGCAAGTGCACTACCAGCCAAGGAAACACACGCGGCACACAAGCCAGCCAAGCGCATCTCCTACTTCGATGTGCTGACTGAAATTACGCTCAAGCGTAAGCGCGTGAAGAATGGAGAAGCGCACCGCTCATTGTGAGTGTGCGCTTTACCCCATCAGTGGAAGACCGCGTCTTCACCGGTGTCGGTATCTGCAAACGACGCAGGTAACACATAGTGGCGGTTAATCACTAGCAGACTGTGATCAGGCACCATCAACTGATCATCTTCCATCAGTGCGTCCAGCATGACACAGGTCGCATCAATTGAATCCAGACCAACGATGATCGCCAGTGCGAAACCATAACGGGTATTCAGCGCGACCAGGTCACCCACTTCAATCTCTTCACGCTCGGTAATGAAATCATCACCGGTCAGCTCGTCCGTAAGCCACGGCACTTTGAAGCGCGCCAGCGCAACCAGCTGCACAATGCCCTGGATTACACTGTCACCGATGTCGACCTCCAGACTTTCGTCTTCGCTGGCTTCCACCAGACGGTCGAGCAGACTCATAAACAGATCGGAATCGTCCTCAGACCAACGCAGGTCAACAGGATGGGTTGTTTTCCGGTTGGAACGGAAACTCACTTCGGTTGGGAACTCGGCGGGTTCTTCGCCTGCTACGCCCGCAGGCATAAACAGACTAACGACTTCAAATCCACTGCTGTCCTGATCACATATGCGCCAGAACAGAGGTTGCATCTCTGCATTCATAGGTATTACTCCCTATTCACCAAGATAAATGGAGCCAGCAAAACGAGCCTGAGGTCCTCCTCATTTCTGGTCTGTCCTTTGGTATATAGCAGGGCTGTATGACGGTTACAAGCGCACATACCCTTTAAGATGGCGCACAGGCGACAAAGGTTCCATCCTAAAAAATTCAATAATGACTTTTTTTGGTGGTACCATCGGACGCAATAACAAACATCATAAAAACATTGAGGGAATACCATGAGTCCGCTGTTCAGGAACACCCTGCTGACCGGCTGCAGCCTGCTGCTGATGGCCGGATGCTCACAGAAAATCGTTAACATGGATGCCATCGAGCAGGATGCAAAACGCTCTGCAGCCATGGCTGATGAATCCGCTGCACGTACCATCCAGCACGCTCAGTCCAAGATCGAACTGGGTCGCAGTGAAAACCTGGCCTACTTCGCACCCAAGCACCTGAAACTGGCACAGGAACAACTGCTGGAAGCTCAGGAGATGCTGACTGGCGGTGAGCCGGATGGCGTAGTGAAAACCGTCGCCATGACCTCCCAGAAAACACTCGAGGCCGGCCTTGATACCAAGAAAGCCATCCTCAAACAGATGAAGCCAACCCTCGATCACCGTCAGGTGCTCAAGGACATCAAGGCCGACCAGTACTTCCCGGGGGATTATGCAGCAACTGAAGAAGACCTGGTTGCTATCATTGATCTGATGGAAGACCGCCAGACGGTAAAAGCGGAAGTCGCGCAGAAGCAGCTGCTGGCAAAAATGCATCAGGTTGAGGTAAACACCATTGAATACATCCAGCTGAAAGCCGTGAAGGATCATCTGGAGCGCATCAAAAATAAAGGCGGTGCATCCGTTGCGCCAATGAGCTGGGATACCGCGCAGAAAGCTCTGCTGCAGGCGCAGGATCTGATCAGCAAAACGCCACGCGCCAAGGGTGCCATCGCCAAGGCGACTGTGGCGGCAACCAAGGCTGCACAGCACGCGGAAGTGATTACCGACCTGACCAACAAGATACTGGATGCCGACAAAGGCAGTGCTGAGGCTATCTCACTGGGTATGGAACGCTGGCTGTACCGTATCAGCGTGGCGCTGAAGCACGAAGATATCCGCCATATGCCACTGGATCAGCAGGCAGCGGAGTATTCCAAAGCGATTGAAGCACTGATGCGTAAACAGTAAGTCGCGGTATAAACAAAAAGCCGGTGCCTCCGTCAGGGAGCCGCCGGCTTTTTTATTACTCCTCGTCCCGCGGTGGCAGAAACGACCTTGGGAAGTGAGTGATATTCGACTGCAGCTCAGGTTCGCCAAGCTCCGACACCTTAGCCGGACCAACGTTTTCCACTTCATCGATGCGAATAACCGCATGCAGGGGAATAAACGTACGCTTAACACCGGCAAAGGTACTTTTCAGTTTTTCCTCTCCGGGATCGACCACCAGTGCTGACTTATCTCCGAAGATCAGCTGTTCCAGCTCGATAAAGCCGTAAAGGTCGCTCTGATACAGGTATCGCGCATAGATTTCGCATACTTCGCCCTGCTGCTGGTAGACGATACGATAGATGGGTTCCTGTTTATCTTTACTGCTCATAGAAGTGTTACCGGAAAGGTTGATCGGCGTTGCCGGGCGACAACCCGCAGATTATACCACGCAGTCTGGCCTCAGGCTGGCGATTAAGTAAGCAGACGAAGTATAATGCCGCCCCTTTTGAATATGCTGAGAGGCCGGTAGCTCCGTCATGACTGACCAGGTGAAAAAACTCTACATCAAAACCCACGGTTGCCAGATGAACGAATACGATTCATCTCGTATGGCTGACATGCTGGGTGAAAGTCATAAGATGGAGCTGACTGATAACCCGGAAGAAGCCGATGTTATCCTGCTGAACACCTGCTCGATTCGCGAGAAGGCTCAGGAGAAGGTGTTCCATGAGCTGGGACGCTGGAAAACCCTGAAAAGCAAAAATCCGGATCTCAAAATCGGTGTAGGTGGCTGCGTTGCCTCCCAGGAAGGCGACGCCATCATCAAACGCGCACCGTTCGTTGATATGGTGTTCGGCCCGCAAACACTGCACCGCCTGCCGGATATGGTGGACAAATCCGCCAACGCCATTCAGGTGGTGGATGTCACCTTCCCGGAAATCGAGAAGTTTGACCACCTGCCGGCGCCAAAATCCGATGGCTGCAGCGCCTTTGTATCCATCATGGAAGGATGCTCCAAGTACTGTACCTTCTGCGTAGTACCGTATACCCGTGGCGAAGAAGTCAGTCGCCCACTGGCGGACGTGCTGAAAGAAGTTGAAGTACTGGCCAAACAAGGCGTACGTGAAGTTAACCTGCTCGGTCAGAACGTAAACGCTTATCGCGGTGCCACCGCGGACGGTGATATTGCTGATCTGGCTGAACTGATTACGCTTGTGGCCGATATAGATGGTATTGACCGTATCCGCTTTACCACCTCGCATCCACTGGAATTCAGCGATAGCCTGATCAACGTGTATGCCGAAGTGCCGGAGCTGGTCAGCCATCTGCACCTGCCGGTTCAGAGCGGTTCCAACCGCATTCTGGCAGCGATGAAGCGTGGCCATGAGATTGATATGTACATTGATAAGATCGACCGCATCCGCGCCCTGCGTCCGGATATTTCGATCTCGTCAGATTTTATCGTTGGCTTCCCGGGTGAAACTGCCGAGGACTTCGAAGACACCATGAACCTGATTAACCGTATCGGTTTCGACGTGTCATTCAGCTTTGTTTACAGCGCCCGTCCTGGTACGCCCGCCGCCAATCTGGAAGACGATACGCCGGAAGAACTGAAGAAGCAGCGCCTTAAGATTCTGCAGGACCGCATTGTTCAGCAGGCGCAGCAGATCAGCCGTCGCATGGTGGGCCGTGAAGAAACCATTCTGGTTACCGGTGTATCGCGTAAAGACCCGGGCGAACTGCAGGGCCGCACCGAGAACAACCGGGTGGTTAACTTTAAGGCAGACGATCACAGCCTGATCGGCAAGTTCGTTAAGGTACGCATTGAAGATGCCTACCCGAACAGCCTGCGTGGCCTGCTGCTGAACCCGGAATTAGCATATTAAGACAGAGGCTTCAGCCTCTGATGGAGAACAGGTTTTTGACCGACAATCAGTCTACCGACACCAAACAACCCGTCCAGCACAGCTCCAGTTTCATACTGGAGCCGGATGACGCCCAGCGACTGGCCAACCTGTGTGGTCACTTCGACAGCCATATTGAGCAGATCGCAGACCACTACGACCTGTCGATCTACAACCGCGGCAACAAATTTACGGTGGAAGGTAACCTTAAGCTGGGTCAGAGAGCAGCTAATCTGATTCAGCGCCTGTACCGTGAAACCGGTAACGGCACACTGATTACTCCGGATCTGATCCATCTGTTGCTGCAGGAAGAAGGCTCGGAAGACGCTGCCGGCGGTAAAAAGCACAACTACGATGCCCGTGCGATCAAAACACCGGGGGGCGTGGTTAAGCCGCGCGGTCCGCATCAGCTGGAATATCTGCAGCGTGTGCGTGAGTTTGATATCAACTTTGGTGTTGGCCCGGCCGGTACTGGTAAAACCTTCCTCGCCGTTGCTGCCGCCGTAGAAGCCCTGCAGCGTGATGAAGTGAAACGTATTCTGCTGGTACGTCCGGCGGTAGAAGCCGGTGAAAAGCTGGGTTTCCTGCCGGGCGATCTGGCGCAGAAAATCGATCCGTACCTGCGTCCACTGTACGATGCCCTGTACGAGATGCTTGGCTTCGAGCAGGTTGGCCGTCTGATTGAGCGCAATGTGATCGAAATTGCTCCGCTGGCCTATATGCGTGGCCGTACCCTGAGCCATTCCTTTGTGATCCTCGACGAATCACAGAACACCACCAAGGAACAGATGAAAATGTTCCTGACCCGTGTCGGCTTCGGCTCCAAGGCCGTGATCACTGGTGACGTAACCCAGGTCGACCTGCCGCGCGGCGTATACTCCGGCCTGAAGCATGGTCTGGAAGTTCTGGACGGCGTACCGGGCATTGGTATCACCCGCTTTAACAATGCCGATGTTGTGCGTCATCCGCTGGTACAACGCATCGTCGATGCCTACGACCGCTTTGACGACAAAGAGAAACAGGCTGCCGCTGCGCGTAATGCCGCAATTCTGGCAGCCAGAGAGGCCGATGCCGCCGACGAGGACGCTGCGTCATGAACCTGATGCTGGATATGCAACTGGCTGAAGAGCTGGACGATTTCTCCGCTTTTCTGCCCACTGAAGAGCAGCTGACCCTGTGGGCAACCACTGCGCTGCAGGGGCGTACTGAATTTGGTGAGCCGGAACTGACCATCCGCCTGGTGGCAGAAGAAGAAAGCCAGGAGCTGAACCACGAGTACCGCGGCAAGGACAAACCAACCAACGTACTGTCGTTTCCGTTCGAAGCTCCGCCGGAAGTACCGATCGAATTGCTTGGCGACCTGATTATCTGCGCACAGGTCGTGCAGGACGAATCCATTGAGCAGGGCAAGACTGCCGAAGCTCACTGGGCCCACATGGTTGTACACGGCTGCTTGCATTTACTGGGGTACGACCATATAAAGGACGACGAAGCAGAAATAATGGAAGACCTGGAACGCCAGATTCTGGCCACTCTCGGTTATCCGGACCCTTACTTAGACGAGACACCATGAGCGAAGACCGATCGGGCCAGCATAAAAGCTGGCTGGATAAACTCACCGACCTGTTCTCTGACGACCCGCAAAGCCGTCAGGACATCAAAGTCATACTCCGTGAAGCTGCCGAACGCAGCATCGTTGATTCCGATACACTGAACATCCTTGAGGGTGCCCTGCAGGTTTCCGAAATGCAGGTGCGGGACATCATGATTCCGCGCTCACAGATGGTATCCATCAACGTCGACGCTCCTCTGAAAGAGTATCTGCCACAGATTATCGAATCTGCGCACTCGCGCTTTCCGGTAATGGGCGATGCGCAGGACGAAGTGCTGGGCATTATGCTCGCCAAAGACCTTCTGCCGCTGATCATCAACGAAGATCGCGATAACTTCCGCCTGAAAGAGATCCTGCGTCCGACCACCTTCGTGCCGGAAAGTAAGCGCCTGAACGTACTGCTGCGTGAATTCCGCGCGACACGCAACCATATGGCTGTTGTTGTCGATGAATTCGGTGGTGTTGCCGGTTTGGTTACCATCGAAGACGTTCTTGAACAGATTGTTGGCGAAATCGAAGACGAACACGATTTCGACGAAGAAGACAGCATGATCAAGGAAGTTGAAGACGGCGTAACCATGGTTAAAGCCTTAACCCCGGTTGGCGACTTCAACGAGCACTTTGGCGCACGTTTTATCGACAGTGACTTCGATACCATTGGCGGTATTGTTATTCACCATTTTGGCCGCGTACCCGAATGCAACGAGAGCATCCGCATTGAACAGTGGATATTCAAAGTTGTGAACGGCACCAGCCGTCAGATTAACCTGCTGGAAGTTACCCCCGCCTGACGCTCTGAGCGCTCGAAGCCAACACAAGGATCCGTTATGAACCCCTGGATTGTCCGAGCGCTTCAACTTCTGGCTGGCGCAGCCTTTCCTATGGCCCTGGCCCCCTTCTTCTGGTGGCCTGTGGGTCTGCTTAGTCTTGCTATATTCAGTCTCGGTCAGATGACTGCCAGCAGTGGTCGTTCCGCTTTTGGCCGTGCCTGGTGGTTTGGGCTCGGGCAGTTCAGCACAGGCATTTCCTGGATTTACGTCAGTATGCACGACCACGGTGGCACGCCTGCCTGGCTGGCAGTGCCGATGGTCGGCGTGTTTGCAGCGTTTCTTGCCACCTTTCCGGCAGGCTGGTTTGCTCTGCGCTACCGGCTGCTCGCTCAGACCCTGAGCTGGCTGACGATTCCGGTATTCTGGTTCCTGCAGGAATGGTTCCGCAGCTGGTTTATGACCGGCTTCCCCTGGCTGTTTGCCGGCGATGCACACCTGAGCAGTTGGCTTGCTGGCTGGGCACCCGTCATCGGCAGCTATGGCATTTCCTTTATTCTGGTGCTGACCGTAACCAGTGTGATTATGGCCGTGCGTGCTCGCCAGCCTGTATGGCTGCTGCCGCTGTTACTCTGGCCTGCAGGCCTGGGTCTGCAACAGCTGGAATGGACCAGCGCCAAAGGCGAACTGAAAGTCGCAGCAGTACAGGGCAACATTCCTCAGGATGAAAAATGGCTGCGTGAGTCGATCAGTCCGACCATCACTGCTTATTATCAGCAGACCGCGCAGCACTGGGATGCCGACCTGGTGCTATGGCCTGAAACCGCGGTGACCATTCTGCTCGATCAGTTCCAGCCATATATCGACGATATCGGCATTGAAGCTCAGCAGACCAATACCACCATCGTCACCGGTATTCCCTACCGTTATCCACGCGGTGTGCCGCTGGCCGGTGAATTCCATAACAGCGTGGTGGCGTTTGGTAATGGTGAAGGCATTTACCACAAGCAGCGTCTGGTGCCGTTCGGAGAATATGTCCCACTGGAACACTGGATTCGGGGGCTGCTGCCTTTCTTTAATCTCGATATGTCGAGTTTTCTCAAAGGCCAGCCCGATCAGCCACTGCTGAAAGTAGGCCATCACTCCGATGGCCAGGAACAGCTGTATCTGATCGCCCCTTACATCTGTTACGAAATTGCCTACCCGGATCTGGTCAGCGAGATGGCCAGACAAGCCGATATGCTGGTGACCGTCAGTAACGACGCCTGGTTTGGTGATTCACTAGGCCCCAAACAGCATATGGCGCTGGCGCAGATGCGCGCACTGGAAACCGGACGCTGGTTGCTGCGTGCCACCAATACCGGCATTACCGCTCTGGTCGACCACAAGGGGCAGCTGCTGGCACGCCTTCCCTACGAACAGCGTGGCACGCTGACCGGTGTCGCCCAGATGCGTGAAGGCCAGACGCCATATATGCGCTGGGGTCTGCTGCCACTGTACATACTGAGCGGCCTGGCGATTGTTCTGGCTCTGCTGCTTAAACGCCGACGCCTGACGGCAACCTGGGTAGGACACTGATATGGCAAAGCTACTGTTCCGCCTGAATCAGGTTGAAGATGACGAAGCAGACGACGTTCGCGCCCTGCTTGATGAAGCAGAAATCGACTACTACGAAACGGATGCTGGTCGCTGGCGCATCTCCATTGCTGCTATCTGGCTGCGCAATGACGACGACTATGAACGGGCACGCTCGCTGTTGGATGAATACCAGCAGCAGCGCAGCGAACGGTTGAATGAAGACTACCAGCAGCGTCTGCGTAACGGCGAAGTACCTACGCTATGGCAACGCTTTCAGGAAAGGCCCGCCGACATGATTGCCGTATTGCTGGCCATCAGTGCCATTATCGGGATTATGATCTGGCCGTTTGTAACCATGATTGACTGAGCCTCAGCTCAGCCGCTCACGAATGGCTGCTACGATGGGAGCGTTGGCTTCAGGGAAGCTGAATTCGTCCAGACGTGTCCAGCTTATCCAGCGAACTTCCTGACCTTCGGCACCATGGGCCAGTAAGGCCTGATTCATACCGGGTTCAACCCAGTACACATCCAGCAGTACGGTTTTATCAGGGTAACTGAAGGGGATTTCCATCAGTGGTGACATCTGAGCTTCGCTCACCGTCAACGCGACTTCCTCGTCCAACTCACGCACCAGCGCTGCTGCAACCGATTCACCATCTTCGACTTTGCCACCGGGAAACTCCCACAAACCGCCCTGATGTTTGTCATCCGGGCGGCGGGCAATGAGGATGTCGTTGTCATTGACGACAACGACAGCCACAGCAACGTGCACACTTTTCATCAGGAGCGGTAGTCCGCATTGATGCTGACGTAATCGTGCGACAGGTCACAGGTCCACAGCTCTTCACGTGCGTCACCGCGACCGAGCTCAATGCGTACACGGAATTCGCTCAGTGCAAAAATAGCCGCACCTGCCGCCTCTGTATAGCTGGCACAACGACCACCATCTTCAACGATCTGCACATCATCCAGATAAATCTGAACCTTATCGAGGTCGAAGTTTTGCACGCCGGAGCGACCAACTGCAGCCAGAATACGGCCCCAGTTAGCATCGGAAGCGTACATTGCCGTTTTCACCAATGGCGAGTGAGCCACGGTGTAAGCCACATCCAGCGCCTCTTTCTGCGCTGCCGCACCACCAACTTCGATGGTAACGAACTTGGTTGCACCCTCGCCGTCGCGAATAATGGCCTGCGCCAGAACCTGGAAAGCATTCTTCAGCTCGGCAAATACCTGCTGTGCTTCTGCAGAAGAGGCATCATCGATCTGCACACCGCTGCGGCCAGTAGCCATCAGCATGCAGGAATCGTTGGTAGACGTATCACCATCGATGGTGATGCGGTTGAACGAACAGTCCGCCAGTTCTTTACACCAGGCCTGCAGTACAGAATCGGCGACACCGGCATCGGTAGCGATATAGCCCAGCATGGTCGCCATATTCGGCATAATCATGCCAGCACCCTTGGAGATACCGGTAATGGTGACAGTTTTGCCGTTCACATCAAACTGAGTGGAAAAACCCTTAGGCAGCGTATCTGTGGTCATAATGCCACGCGCGGCACGAGCCCAGTTGTCCGCAGACAGGTTCGCAAGCGCTTCCGGGATACCACGCTCGAACGCCGGCATATTCAGAGGCTCACCGATAACGCCAGTGGAAAATGGCAGAATCTGCGCGGCTTCTACACCGGTCGCTTTGGCCAGCATGTCACATGAAGCAACGGCATTGGCATAGCCTGCTTTACCGGTACCGGCATTGGCATTACCGGTATTAATCAGCAGATAAGCCGGCTTAGCTTCGGCCAGATGCTGTTTGGAAATCTGCACCGGAGCAGCACAAAAAGCGTTGGTGGTGAAAACACCGGCAACGTTTGTACCTGCTGCCAGCTCAAAGATCACCATATCGTCACGGTTCGGATAGCGAACGTGTGCCTTAGCGATACCCACGCGGACGCCATCAACTGGCTTAAAATCTTCGAAAACAGTGAAGTTAACGGCCATTTAGTTCTTTAAACCTCAGGAAAGCTTGCCATGGCAATGCTTGTATTTTTTACCGGAACCGCATGGACAAAGCTCATTGCGGCCCACTTTACGTTCGTCACGCACAAATGGCTGAGCTTCTTCATCTGCTGCCGGTGCTTCTGATTCACCAGACATAGACTCAGCCGCAGCATGCTCGTACTGAGCGCGCTCAGCCTGAGCTTCAGCAGCTGCACGACGCTGCTCTTCCATTTCACGTACGTCCTCTTCCTGACGCACTTTCACATGCGACAGCACGCGGATACTTTCTTTCTTAATGTTGTTCAGCAGCTCCTGGAACAGGCCAAAGGATTCGCGCTTGTATTCCTGTTTCGGGTTTTTCTGACCATAGCCACGCAGGTGAATACCCTGACGCAGGTGATCCATGGTCGCCAGGTGTTCTTTCCACAGGTTGTCGAGAATCTGCAGCATAACCTGCTTCTCAAACATACGGATTGCCTGCGGACCTGCCTGCTGTTCCTTATCTTCGTACGCTTGCTGAACAGCATTCAGAATACGCTCACGCAGGGTTTCTTCGTACAGTTTATCTTCGCTGTCGAGCCACTGCTGAATCGGAAGTTCGATATCGAACTCAGCTTTCAGATGCGTTTCAAGACCCTGAATATCCCACTGCTCTTCCAGACTTTGTGGTGCAATGTAACCATCAATGGCTTCATTCACGACGTCTGCGCGGATGGTGGTAATTACTTCAGAAATGTCGTCCATCGCCATCAGATCATTACGCTGGTTGTACACCACTCGACGCTGATCATTGGCCACATCATCGTATTCCAGCAGCTGCTTACGGATATCGAAGTTACGACCTTCAACCTTACGCTGGGCTTTCTCAACCGCGTTAGTCACCATACGATGTTCGATGGATTCGCCGTCCTTCATGCCCAGTGCCTGCATCATGCCGCGCATACGCTCCGACATGAAGATACGCATCAGGTTATCTTCCAGCGACAGGAAGAAACGGGTTGAGCCCGGGTCACCCTGACGACCGGCACGACCACGCAGCTGGTTATCAATACGGCGTGATTCATGACGTTCAGTACCAATGATATGCAAACCACCGGCTTCAAGAATATCGTCGTGACGCTTCTTCCAGGCAGCTTTGATCTCAGCGATCTGCGCCTCCGATGGGTTCTCCAGAGCAGCAACCTCAGATTCCCAGTTGCCACCCAGCATGATGTCAGTACCACGACCAGCCATGTTGGTAGCGATGGTTACTGCGCCCGGACGACCGGCTTCAGCAATAACCTGCGCTTCACGGGCATTTTCCTTGGCGTTCAGAACATTGTGCGCGACTTTGGCTTTGGTCAGCTGCTGCGACAGATACTCAGATGCTTCAATAGAAGCAGTACCCACCAGAACCGGACGCTGTTGCGCAGTTACTTCGCGGATTTCTTCGATGACCGCGTCGTATTTCTCTTTCTGAGTGGCATAGATCACATCGTTAAAGTCGATACGACGAATCTGTTTGTTGGTCGGGATAACCACAACATCCAGGTTATAGATCTGCATAAACTCGAAGGCTTCGGTATCTGCAGTACCTGTCATACCGCCCAGCTTTTCATACAGACGGAAATAGTTCTGGAAGGTGGTCGACGCCAGTGTCTGGCTCTCTGCCTGAATCTTCACACCTTCTTTGGCTTCTACGGCCTGGTGCAAACCTTCGCTCCAGCGACGACCCGGCATGGTACGACCAGTGTGCTCATCAACAATCACGATCTGACCGTTCTGCACAATGTAATCAACGTTCTTCTGATACACGGCGTGAGCACGCAGCGCAGAATGTACGTGGTGCAGCAGGCTCAGGTTGGTGGCTGAGTAAAGGCTCTCGCCTTCCTGCAGAATACCTTCTTTGGTCAGCAGCTCTTCGACAAACTCATGACCTTCTTCGGTCAGTTCGATACTGCGGCTCTTTTCATCGACGATAAAGTGGCCGGTGGTACCACCCTGTCCGCCGTCAATTTCTTCGCCCTTCTCCAGCTGTGGTACCAGTTTATTGATCACGTGGTACAGCTCGGAACGGTCTTCTGCCGGTCCGGAGATGATCAGCGGCGTACGCGCTTCGTCGATCAGGATAGAGTCCACCTCATCGACAATCGCAAAGTACAGTTCGCGCTGAACTTTGTCGGCCATCGAGAACGCCATGTTGTCGCGCAGGTAATCGAAGCCAAATTCGTTGTTGGTACCGTATACGATATCGCACTGATACTGGCTGCGTTTTTCTTCACCCTGCTGACCCGGTACAACCACACCAACCGACAGGCCAAGGAATTCGTATAAAGGACGCATCCAGTTAGCGTCACGACGCGCCAGATAGTCGTTCACGGTAACCACGTGAACGCTCTTTCCGGTCAATGCATTCAGATAAGTAGGCAACGTACCCACCAGAGTCTTACCTTCACCGGTACGCATCTCCGCGATACGGCCTTCGTGCAGCGTAATACCACCGATCATCTGTACATCGAAGTGGCGCATGCCCATGACACGGGTGCTGGCCTCACGACAGACTGCAAAGGCTTCAGGTAATAAGGCATCCAGATTCTCTCCCTGCGAGAGACGCTGACGAAATTCCTGCGTTTTGGCTTTCAGTTCATCGTCGCTGAGGGACTTGAGGGATTCTTCGAGGGCGTTGATGCGGGCTACCAGTTTGCCCATGCGCTTCAGTTCACGGCTGTTCTTACTGCCGAAGATCTTGCGAAAGAGGTTACCAATCATGGTTTTATCGTTATCCGAATACAAAAATAGGGCGCAGGGCCAAAGTGCTAAAGGCTACTTATAACCCAGAATGATGACAAGCGTATTGAATAGATAGATTACCGCGGTTTGCGGTGAATATAGGCCGCTGGATCGACTGTCCGGCCGTTTTTATACACTTCGAAGTGAACGTGCGGGCCAGTAGAACGGCCGCTGCTACCCATCAGGGCAACGATATCGCCTTTTCGCACCACATCGCCAAGAGCAACTTTCAGCTCTTCGCAGTGTGCATAGCGTGTTTTGTAACCATTACCATGGTTGATCTCAACCAGATTACCGTAGCCATAGCGCGGCCCAGACCAGGTCACCACGCCGGACGCCACAGCGACAATATCAGCACCCATCTTGCCGGCGAAATCGACGCCCGCGTGCCAGGCCAGACGGCCAGTAAATGGATCTGTACGCTTACCATAGCGTGATGACATCCAGCCACGGGTAATCGGACGGCCAGCAACAAAGGTATCAGAACTCAGCTTATTCGCTGACATCAGGTCATCAAGCACTTCCAGCTGCTGTTCACGGCTGTCGATACGTTCCGCCAGTTCATCCAGCACTTCGCTGATTTCCGGCACCTGATAGGCTTCGCCCAGCGTGCCCGGACCACCAACGGCGGGCTGCATAGCGAAATCGAATTCTTCGGAATTAAGATCGGATACATCCACCAGACGCTCACCAAGGGCATCAAGACGGAGTAACTTGGCCTGAAGTTCGGCCAGACGCAGCGTCAGAGCTTCGAGCTCCTGATCAGTCTGCTTGCGAATCTGCTGAAGCTCCTGCTTCTGCATATTAAGGTCGTGTTCCCACGCCTTGGCAGCATTGAGGTCGAGTACACCTTCATCTGCGAGACGTTCCGCCAGCCAATAGCCAGCCGCACCCATCGCAAAAGGCAATGCGAACAGGAATCCGAACATCATCGTACGCGCCGAAGAACTCAGCGTGTACGTGCGGGATTCACCATGTCGTCGACCTACAATAATGATATTCATAGTCAGCTATTTACTTCCTGCCCGGTTGCCACCCGGCCGTTTCCTCTCTGGAGGCCCGACAAAACAAAGGCCATAACTCAATTATGGCCTTTGATTGAAGATACTCAAACGGAATACTGTATCAATAAGTTAACCGGCTGCGGCTGGACGCATATAGGAAATCGGTGCGCTTTCTTCAGCGAATTCAACGAATTCCCAGGCATCTTCCTGAGCCAGCAGCTCTCGCAGCAACTTGTTGTTCAGGCCGTGACCGGATTTGTAACCAATGTACTCACCAATCAGGCTGTGACCGAGCAGATACAGGTCACCTACCGCATCCAGAATCTTGTGTTTAACAAACTCGTCATCGTAACGCAGACCGTCTTCATTAAGAACACGGTAATCATCAACAACGATGGCATTCTTGACACTACCGCCCAGTGCAAGATTCTTGGAGCGCATATACTCCAGATCTTTTGTGAAACCGAATGTGCGCGCACGGCTCACTTCCTTCACATAGGAGGTAGATGAAAAGTCCAGACTGGCTTTCTGGATGCTCTGTTTAAACACAGGGTGATCAAAATCAATTTCAAAGCT
This sequence comes from Thalassolituus marinus, assembly GCF_020320395.1. Classification (GTDB taxonomy): domain Bacteria; phylum Pseudomonadota; class Gammaproteobacteria; order Pseudomonadales; family Oceanobacteraceae; genus Venatoribacter; species Venatoribacter marinus. Next base: position 68,159 of record NZ_JAEDAH010000042.1, read on the forward strand.
GACCTTGAAGCCCTCATAAGGTACAAACGAAGCGATCTTGTCGCCTTCGCGTACTTCAACCTTACGTTTGATACGGATGAAACGCTTAGGCGCTTCCTGTTCAACAATACCAGCAGATTGCAGCAGGAATACGAATGGGCCGGAGCTACCATCCATAATAGGAACTTCCTGAGCGCTGAGTTCAACAATCGCATTGTCGATACCCAGACCTGCCATGGCAGACAGCAAATGTTCGACGGTATCCACCTTCGCATGGTCTTTAACCAGCGTCGTAGACAGGGTCGTTTCTCCCACGGCGACAGCATTCGCCGGGATATCGACCACTGGCTCGAGGTCCGTACGGCGGAATACAATGCCCGAATTCACCGGAGCAGGCTTCAGGGTCAGGTATACCTTTTCACCAGAGTGAAGGCCTACCCCTGTTGCCCGGATTGTATTTTTAAGCGTACGTTGTGGAATCATCTGAACAATCCTGCCATTGTTGAGCAAATTTCATACAAAAATTAACCAAGCCGGCATTATAGCAGCATCAAAGGAATGTGCTAGTACACATTCCTTAGTCTGCCTGACGACGCAGGAAAGCCGGGATATCCAGGTAGTCCATATCAGGACGGTCTGCGACATCGATCTGCTTCGCGGCGCTACCGGACTGACGACTTACCGTTGGACGATCCAGCTGACTGTAGTCTGGCGTGCCATCTGCCTTACGAACGGTGTTATCGACAACTTTCGTTGGCTTTGGTTCCTCAACAACGTCCTGACGACCCAGTCCCGTTGCAACAACAGTTACACGCAGTTCATCAGACAGTTCCGGATCAATCACCGTGCCAACCACAACAGTGGCGTTTTCAGAGGCAAACTCTTCAACAACAGCACCGACTTCACTGAATTCACCCAGTGACAGATCAAAACCGGCAGTGACGTTAACCAGAATACCGCGAGCACCACGCAGATCGACATCTTCCAGCAGAGGACTGCCAATCGCTGCTTCCGCTGCTTCGCGAGCACGGTTTTCACCACTGGCAACACCAGTACCCATCATCGCCTGACCCATTTCAGACATCACAGTACGGACGTCCGCAAAGTCGACGTTGATCATACCCGGACGGGTGATCAGATCAGCGATACCCTGAACGGCACCCTGTAATACGTTGTTCGCTGCTTTAAATGCATCCAGCAGAGAGGTGTTCTTGCCCAGTACAGACAGAAGCTTCTCGTTTGGAATCGTGATCAGAGAGTCAACATTCTCTGCCAGCTGCTTAAGACCCTGGTCGGCGGCAGTCATACGCTTCTTGCCTTCGAACGGGAATGGTTTAGTAACCACAGCAACAGTCAGAATGCCCATTTCCTTGGCCACTTCTGCAACGACTGGCGCGCCACCGGTACCCGTACCACCACCCATACCGGCAGTGATGAATACCATATCGGCACCTTTCAGCGATTCTGCGATGCGCTCACGATCTTCCAGAGCAGCCTGACGGCCGACTTCCGGATTGGCACCAGCACCCAGCCCCTTAGTCAGGCCTGAACCCAGTTGAATAATTGATCGGGAGCTGACATTACGCAGCGCCTGTGAATCGGTATTAGCACAGATGAAATCAACACCTTCGATGTGATTTTCCACCATATGCTGGACGGCATTACCGCCACCACCACCGACACCCACAACTTTAATTATTGCGGATTGTTGTAAATCATCTGCCAGTTCGAACATATCTCCATCTCTCTGAGACATAACATTATCTCCTTAGCCGCGCGCTGCTGTTATTTAATATTAAAAGTTGCCTTTAATCCAATCTTTTATGCGACCGAAAACGTTGTTTTCGAGCTCATCAACCGGACTATTTTTCGCTTTATTCTGCTGCTGTCGTACCGCATACAACAAAAGACCGACAGCGGTGGAATAAATCGGGTTATTTATGACGTCAGTCAGACCGGAAACCCCATAAGGTTTGGCCAACCTGACCGGCATATGGAATATCTCTTCGGCCAGTTCAACGACCCCTTCCATTTTTGCCGTACCACCGGTAAGAACGATGCCGGCAGCGACCATATCCTCAAAACCGCTGCGACGAAGTTCTGCCTGAATCAGAGTAAAGAGTTCGTCATAACGAGGCTCAACCACTTCCGCCAATGCCTGACGGGAAAGATCCCGCGGCGGGCGTTCGCCGACACTCGGAACCTTGATCGTTTCATCGGCACGGGCAAGCTGCGTCAGAGCACAGGCATACTTGATCTTAATTTTTTCAGCATGCTGCGTCGGCGTACGTAACGCCATCGCAATATCATTGGTCACCTGATCGCCAGCAATCGGAATTACCGCTGTATGACGAATAGCTCCTTCGGTAAAAATAGCGATATCCGTGGTGCCACCACCAATATCGACCATACATACACCCAGTTCCCGTTCGTCATCGGTTAATACCGCATAACTGGAGGCCAGCTGTTCCAGAATAATGGCGTCAGTCTGCAATCCGCAGCGCTGTACACAACGCTCAATATTCTGAGCTGCATTAACCGCTCCGGTAACCAGATGCACTTTAGCTTCCAGTCGAACCCCGGACATTCCTACCGGTTCTTTAATGCCTTCCTGGTTATCTACAACGTATTCCTGTGGCAGCACATGCAGAATGCGTTGGTCCTGTGGAATTGCCACAGCCTGGGCCGCATCAATTACACGTTCAATATCGGTAGCGGTCACTTCGCGATCACGCACGGCAACAATGCCGTGCGAATTCATCGAGTGAATATGACTGCCTGCAATCCCTGCATACACTGAGTGGATGGTACAACCCGCCATCAGTTCGGCTTCCTCCACAGCTCGCTTAATGGACTGAACGGTGGATTCAATATTTACGACCACACCTTTTTTCAGACCGCGGCTTGGATGAGATCCCAGACCAACAACTTCAATATTGCCGTCTTCGTCGACTTCGCCAACGATCGAGACAATTTTGGACGTACCAATATCCAGGCCAACCAGCATGTTCTTTTGTTGCACCTGACTCATCACCCCATCTCCTGTTCGGACCGCCATGCAATAGCAGCCCCTTTGCCATAACGTAAATCCAGACTGCGCACTTTTTCCTGCGGCAGCTTCGCCAGCAACCGTTCAAGCCGGTGCAGACGCTCTTCAAAATACTGGCGGCCAAACTTAACCAGCCAGCCATTGCTTAACCGAACCTCGACCGCGCCGACAGCATCCACCGACAGCCGCTCAATTTTCAGTTCCCGCTCCGTCAGATTCTGCTGAATCCGGCGAAAGTAACGCATCGCGCTATCGGCATTAATCTGCTGCCCTTCGATGCGCGTCAGTCCATCAGTATTCAGCCCTGTCGGTATCTCACTGATACGACCACTGACGCTGAGCAACTGGTTGTCATTCCACAGTGCCATTGGCACGTCTTCAGTGATCTTAACTTCCACCGTATCAGGCCAGCGCTTGCGTACCGTTACCTGATGTACCAGCGGTAAACCCGCCAGACTGCTGTATACCTTTTTCATATCAAGCGAGAAAAAACTCTCGCCTTTAACCCAACTGATATTTTCTGCCAGGTCATCTGCCTGCCACGCCGACAGTCGTCCCGACACTTCAATCTGTTCAATTGGCCAGCTCTGGTAAGCTTCTCGCCCACTCCAGAAAACAGCGACCGCAACAACAGGAATCAGCAACCATTGCCAGGCAATGGATGGCAGTGTGATATTCCACTGCCTTGGTTCCTTTTCCACACGAAGCGTTGCTCCACGTGGTGTTTCCCGCTTATTACTCACTGACGCGCCCTTTCGCTTCAGCCAGCAACTTTACAACCAGCTGCGGAAATTCAATGCCTGCTGCACGCGCCGCCATTGGTACCAGAGAATGATCAGTCATACCTGGTGCAGTATTCGCTTCGAGCAACCAGAAACTACCATCGCTGTGCTGCATCACGTCGATACGCGCCCAGCCCTGACAACCAAGAACATCGAAAGCACGTTTTGCCAGTGCTTTAAGTTCCGCTTCTTTTTCTACATCCAGGCCGCAGGGCAGCAGATACTGGGTATCGTTGGCCTGATATTTCGCTTCGTAATCGTAAAACGCATGCGTGGTTTTCAGCTGAATAGGCGGCAATGCTTCACCGTCAACAATCGCAACGGTAAATTCACCACCCTGAATCCACTGCTCCGCCAGCACCAGCGCGTCGTAGCCTGACGCAAATTCATAACTAGCCTGCAGTTCTGCTGCATCATGAACTTTACGCATACCGATACTTGAACCTTCGCGTGCCGGCTTAACAATGGCATCGCAGTTCAGTTCAGCAATAACCTGTTTCCAGTCGCTGCTGCTATCCAGCAAAAAAGCTTTCGGCGTTGGTAATCCCGCTGCCTGCCAGATCAGCTTGGTGCGCCATTTATCCATGGCCAGTGCCGATGCCATAACACCGCTACCGGTGTAAGGTTTGTTCAGCCACTCAAGCACACCCTGAATTGTTCCGTCTTCACCGCCACGACCGTGCATGGCAATAAAAGCCAGATCAAAATTTTCGTTGGTTAACTGATGAATGGCATGCCCCTGAATATCGATGGCCACCACATCAGCACCCACCGATTGCAATGCTGCCGTTACCGCAGCACCACTGCGCAAAGACACTTCACGTTCGGCAGAATTTCCGCCCATCAATACAGCTACGCGGCCCAGATCTGCGGCACTCATGCGTTAAGCTCCTTCAGCCATTGTGGCAAGTCGCGGGTCAGTTCGACTGCCAGTGAACCAATGTCACCAGCCCCCTGAGTCAACAGCAGATCACCTGCCTGCAGCACACCTTTTAACGGTTGCTCAAGCGACTCATCTCGTTCAATAAAGATCGGGTCTACCGCACCGCGCTGACGAATGCTGCCACATAATGCGCGACCATCCGCACCAGCAATCGGTTTTTCACCAGCGGGATAAACATCCATCAGGATCAGTACATCGGCACCGGACAACACGCGTACAAAATCTTCATACAAGTCACGGGTTCGGGTGTAACGATGCGGCTGGAATACCATCACCAGACGACGTTCCGGGAAACCTTTGCGAATAGCATCCAGGGTAACTTCCAGTTCACGCGGGTGATGACCGTAATCATCGACCAGCATGACATCACCATTGCCACATTCGAATTCACCACACACGGTAAAACGGCGACCAACTCCGGCGAATTTTTCCAGCGCGGTCACAATCGCGGCGTCACTGACACCTTCGTCATCGGCAACGGCAATGGTAGCCAGCGCATTCAGCACATTGTGTTTGCCTGGCATGCGCAGCGTAATATCCAGATCACAACGGCCACCCGGGCGATGAACGGTGAAATGACTAAACAAACCCTGCTGACTCAGGTTCGTCGCTCGGTAATCAGCATCGTCAGAAAAACCATAAGTAATCGTCTGGCGACTGATACGCGGCAGCAATTCGCGCACGGTATCATCATCGATACAAACCACGGCCAGACCGTAAAACGGCAAGTTGTGCAGGAAGTCGACAAAGGTATTTTTCAGAACTTCAAAGTCGCCACCATAAGTACTCATATGGTCAGCATCGATATTGGTTACGATCGATACCATTGGCTGTAAATGCAGGAAGGAGGCATCACTTTCATCGGCTTCAGCAACCAGGTAACGGCTGTCACCCAGACGTGCATTAGTACCAGCACTGTTGAGCTTGCCACCGATGACAAATGTTGGATCCAGTTCACCCTCTGCCAGTACCGATGTCACCATACTGGTGGTCGTGGTTTTACCGTGAGTACCCGCTACCGCAATACCATGGCGGAAGCGCATCAGCTCAGCCAGCATTTCTGCCCGGCGCACGACAGGAATACGATTTTCCAGCGCCGATTTAATTTCCGGATTGGATTCGTCAATCGCGGTGGAAACCACCAGCACATCCGCTTCCGCAATATTGCTTTCCTGATGACCGATATAAACCTTCGCACCCAGCGCTACCAGACGCTCAGTCACATTGGATTGTTTCAGGTCGGAACCTGAAATCTGATAGCCCTGATTCAGTAGCACTTCGGCAATGCCACACATACCGGCACCGCCTATACCCACAAAGTGGATGCAGCGGATGCGGCGCATTTCCGGAATCAGATGACGTAATTTCTGTTCAGCCACGGGCCAACCTCTTTACCTGTTCTGCGACTTTTTCAGCCGCGCCGGTCATGGCCAGTTTGCGCGCGCGCATGGCCATACCTTTTAATCTGTTGCGATCGCCGTTCAGCTGACGGATTAATGACGCCAGCCAATCGGCATTAAATTCATTTTGCGGACATAAAATGCCGGCTTCCTGATCAGTCAGGTAGCGTGCATTCGCCGTCTGATGATCATCCACCGCCGATGGCAGCGGAATAAATACGGCTGCAGTGCCTGCCGCTGCGACTTCAGAAACGGTCAGGGCACCCGCGCGGCAAATCAGCAAATCTGCCCACTCATACGCTGCTGCCATATCGTCAATAAATGCACTGGCTTCTGCCTGAATATCAGCCTGACGATAAGCTGCAGAAACCTCTTCGATATTGCGTTTACCGGCCTGGTGACGCAGCACTGGACGCTCGTCAGTTTTCAGCGCATTCATTGCAGCGATCATCACATTGTTAATTGCTACCGCACCCTGCGAACCGCCGATAACCAGTACATGTAATGGCTGATTATCATCGATGCGTTGCTGATAACGCTGCTGTGGCTCTGCAGTTTCGACCACTTCGCGGCGCACCGGATTACCCAGAGTTAAGGCGCCGGCCAGAGCATCCGGGAATGCCTGCATCACGCAATCCGCAAAGCGTGTCAGCAAGCGATTGGTCATACCGGCGCGGGCATTCTGCTCATGCACCAGCAGAGGAATTCCGCACAGTTTTGCCGCTACACCACCAGGACCTGTGGCATAACCACCAAAACCCAGCACGGCAACCGGCTGTACTTTTTTCATCACAGCACGAGCCTGAAACACCGCACGCAGTACCCGCACTGGTGCTTTCAACAGACCCAGTTTTCCTTTACCACGCAACCCCTGAATACTGATGGTGTTCAGGGTAATTCCGTTAGCCGGCACCAGATCTTTTTCTATTCCGGCAGCCGTGCCCAGCCATTCAATGGCATAGCCTTCCTGTTGTAATTCACGCGCTACAGCCAGCGCCGGAAATACATGTCCACCGGTACCGCCAGCCATCATCAGTACGGTTTTATTCACTTTGCTCATCGTCACCTCCCACAGTCATCTGTGCAGATTCATAAGCAATGCGCATCACCACACCAATCATCACGCAGCAAATCAGCAAACTACTGCCACCGTAAGAATAAAATGGCAGGGTCAATCCTTTGGTTGGCAGTAAGCCAGTGTTCACACCAATATTAATGACCGCCTGCAAACCGAGCAGAGAAGCAATACCAATAGCGATATAAGCGCCATACATATTGCCAACCTGCTGAGCTTTCCAGCCGACCTGCCAGATAAGGCCAATCACAGTCACCAGAGCCATAACAGCGAAAGCACCACCAATCAGACCGGTTTCTTCCGCCCAGATAGCGAATACAAAATCGGTGTGCGCTTCTGGCAGGTAAAACAGTTTCTGTACACTCTCACCCAGACCAACACCGAACCAGTCGCCGCGGCCGAAAGCAATCAGCGACTGTGTTAACTGATACCCTGTGCCGTAAACATGCTCAGGTGCCCACGGATCGAGATACGCCATCAGTCGTTCTACGCGATAGCTTTCTGAAGTCAGCACCACCACGCTCAAAGCGAGGGTTGCGATCAGCAGCAGGAAAAACTGACCGGCTTTTACCCCACCCAGGAACAGCTGAATAAGTACCGCCCCCATCAGTACAACCACGGCACCAAAGTCAGGTTCCAGCAGCAGCAACAAAACAATACCGGCGAGAATGGCCAGCGGCTTAATAAAGCCCGACCACTGACTCTGTACTTCTTCCCGGCGACGAACTAAATAGCCGGATACATAAAATACCGCTGCCAGCTTGGCCAATTCAGACGCCTGAACTTTAATAATGCCGAAATTCAGCCAGCGCTGACTGCCGTTCACTTCATGGCCAATACCCGGCACAAACACCAGAACCAGCCCCACCACAGATGCCAGCAGGAACACCACATCCACTTTTGCCCAGGCTTCCAGTGGAATCTGACTAAACAGGTACATAACCGCGACACCCAGCACCAGATAAACGCCGTGACGTATAGAAAAATACGCTGCATTGCCGGTGTAGTATTCTGCGATGCCGGTAGAAGCCGAAGTCACCATCAGCCAGCCAAGTATCATCAGCACCAGCCATGGCCAGAAAAGCGTTTGCTGATTCTGCCAGTCGATTCTGTGGATAAAGTTGCTCACAGCACCTCCTCCACTAAAGAGCGGAAATACTCTCCGCGCTCAACGTAATTTTTAAACTGATCAAAGCTTGCACAGGCTGGCGATAACAGAATCACATCGCCTTCTTCGGCCAGTGACAGAGCACGATCAAAAGCTTCTTTCATGGTGTCCTGCTGTGAAACAGCAACATCCCCGGATACCGCATTGGCGATAATCATGGCATCAGCACCATAAGTCAGAACTTCCGCGCAGTATTCTCCGCAAGGCTCTGCTAACGGTGAAAAATCCTGACCTTTACCTTCGCCACCCGCGAGCAGCCAGATTTTACCGTTAACTTCCGGCCCCAGACCGTTAATAGCCGCCAGCGTTGAGCCAACATTGGTGCCTTTTGAATCGTTATAGAAAGAGACCTGCTCATGTTCACCCAGCCACTGACAGCGGTGATCGAGACCAGCAAAATCTTTTAATGCCGGCAGGACTTTCTCAATATCAACACCAACCAGCTGAACCAGTGCCAACGAAGCCATGACGTTGGCCAGATTGTGCTGACCTTTAATTTTCAGATCGGATGCCGCAATGACTGCCTGCTCACCGAACGAAATCCAGCTTTCGCCGTCTTTGCGGATTAAACCGAACTCATTGGCAGCCGGAACGGCAACGCCAAACGAAATTTCGGCCTCACAACCTACTGGCTGCGTTGCGGCATCATCACGATTCAGTACCGCGTGGCGCGCACCCTGAAAAATGCGCTGTTTCGCCTGCAGGTAATCATCCATACCTGTATAACGATCCATATGGTCTTCGCTCAGATTCAGAATAACCGCAACTTCGGCACTCAGGTCGGTGGTTGTCTCAAGCTGAAAACTCGACAGCTCCAGCACATAAATATCGGCCTCACCAAGATCCAGTGCCGGGACACCAATATTGCCACCAACACCCACTGCCATACCTGCCGCCTGCAGCAACTCGCCGACCAGTGTGGTCACCGTGCTTTTACCATTGGAGCCAGTAATGGCAATAATGGGTTTCTGGCACTGGCGAGCGAACAGCTGAATATCACCTGCTACGGCAACACCTGCAGCAATCGCCTGCTGGATCGCTGGCTCTGCCAGGGCAATACCCGGACTGACTATCAGTTCATCGTACTGGCTCAGCAGTTCACCGTTCAGGGCACCGGTAATGATTTGCGCTTCCGGAAACTCCCGCTGCAATTCAGCCAGCGCAGGCAGTGTTTCACGGGTATCACACAGATCAAATGCACGGCCGCTACGCGCCAGATAGCGCGCAGTCGACAGCCCGGTCATGCCCAGACCGACTACCATGCATTTGTTGTTTGAACCCTTGGCGCTCATCAGTGTTTTCCGTTATCAGCGAATTTTCAGCGTGGCCAGACCGACCAGCACCAGCACAATGGTAATAATCCAGAAACGTACAATCACCCGAGGCTCCGGCCAGCCCTTCAGTTCGAAGTGATGATGCAGTGGCGCCATACGGAAAATACGCTTTCCGGTTAATTTAAATGACGCTACCTGCAGAATGACCGATACGGTTTCGGCAACAAAAATACCGCCCATAATGAACAGCACGATTTCCTGGCGTACGATGACAGCGACCACACCCAGCGCTGCGCCCAGCGCCAGGGAGCCGACATCGCCCATAAATACCTGAGCCGGATAGGTGTTAAACCAAAGGAAACCGATACCAGCACCGACGATAGCAGCACAGAACACCACCAGTTCACCGGCGCCCGGTACATAAGGGATGTGCAGGTAATTGGCGAAATTCACGTTGCCCGCCAGGTATGCACACACACCCAGTGCAGCACCCACCATCACAGTCGGCATAATCGCCAAGCCGTCCAGACCATCAGTCAGGTTAACGGCATTACTGGAGCCAACGATGACGAAATATGTCAGCAGCACAAACATCAGCCCAAGCTGCGGCATGAATTCTTTGAAGAAAGGAACAACCAGCTGCGTTTCTGCCGGACTCTGAGCGCTATAGAACAGATAAGCACCAACAATCAGGGCGAATACCGACTGCCAGAAATATTTCCATCGCCCCGGTAAACCACGGGAGTTTTTCTCCACCACCTTACGGTAGTCATCCACCCAGCCAATAGCGCCAAAAAACAGCGTAACCAGCAGTACCACCCAGACAAAACGATTTTCCAGGTTACCCCACAGCAAAGTGCTTAACGCGATAGACACCAGAATCAGCACACCACCCATCGTCGGCGTGCCTGCTTTGCTTAAATGTGACTTAGGGCCGACTTCCCGGATTGCCTGACCAATCTGATATTCACGCAGTTTACGGATCACAAAAGGCCCGAGCATCAGAGCCACAAGCAGCGCGGTGATCACAGACAAGATGGCTCGCAGTGTCAGGTAATTAACGACACCAAAGCCCGAATGAAACTGTGATAACCAATCTCCCAGCCAAAGCAGCATGTTCAGTATTCCTCTGTATTTCCGCGCAAGGCATGTACTACCTGATCCATGCCTGCACTACGTGACCCTTTCACCAGAATGACATCCTGATCTGAGGTCTTTTGTTGTAAAAAACGCACCACTTCCTCTTTGGTAGCGAACCAGTGCGCCCCTGCACCAAAAGCTTCCGTAGCCTGCTGACAACGTGGTCCCGTGGCGATGAGGTGTTTAATTTCCTGCTCACGCGCATAACGACCAACATCCGCATGCAGCGCCAGTTCATCAGAACCCAGCTCTGCCATATCTCCGATAACCAGCCAGCTGCTGGTCGCATTTTTCAGCACATCCACGGCAGCTTTCATCGATGCCGGATTAGCGTTGTAAGCATCATTAAGAATGCGCTGCCCGGCCTGCCCCTTAACCCATTGCAGACGACCGCCAACCGCTTCAGCGGCTGCCAGCCCCTGAGCTATTTCAGTGGGCGTCATACCAATGGCACTGGCGGCTGCGGCAACGGCTAATGCATTACGTACGTTGTGCAAGCCCAGCAACGGCAAGGTTACCTGCACAGATTCACCAGCAAGATGCAGCATAAAGCGACAACCAGTCAGGTCAGCGCTGATATCAGTAGCGCGTACATCCGCACTTTCACTCAGACCAAAGCTGATTTGTTTCAGAGCCTGTGCACGCTGTGCCCACTGCGAGTAAAAGACATCATCGGCATTCAGCACCGCAGTACCGCCGGGCTGAATAAAATCCAGTAACTCGCCCTTGGTCTGCACAATACCTTCGAGACTGCCAAAGCCTTCGATGTGGGCCTCAGCCGCGTTGGTAATAATGCCAACCTGAGGTTTTACCCATTTAGCGGTATACCCAATTTCACCCAGACCACTGGCGCCAAGTTCAATCACTGCTGCTTCATGCTGTTTATTAATGGCCAGCAATGACAGTGGCGCACCAATGTGATTATTCAGATTGCCCTGTGTCATCCAGGTGTTGTATTTCACCGACAGCACACTGCTCATCAGCTGTTTAACACTGGTTTTACCAGCACTGCCGGTGACAGAAATAACCGGTCCGGTAAAGACAGCGCGATTAGCACCAGCCAGTTCACCCAGTGCTGTCAGGCAATCAGCGACACGAATCAGAGCAATACCGTCGACCGCAACATCCTGATCAACCAGTGCTGCAACAGCACCCTGCTCAGCAGCAGCGGCAATAAAGTCGTGGCCATTAAAGCGCTCGCCACTCAGTGCAACGTACAGATCACCGGCGCCGACTTTGCGCGAATCGGTGGCAATAGCGGCTATACGTAATTCAGGGTCTGGCGCGTGACACTGGCCATTCACCAACGCACAAACCTCAGCGATGCTCCACTGCTTAAGCATGTGCACCTCCCGCTGACGCTTTGCGATAGCCCAGTTTGCTCAATACAGAAGCATCGCTGTATTCCGTTTTAATACCCATAACGTCCTGATAATTCTCGTGCCCCTTGCCTGCAATCAGAACAATGGCATCGCTTTCAGCAGCACTGATCGCACTGCGAATAGCGGCTTCACGATCGTGCTCAGTGTTAATGTCGGGCGCTCCTGCCAGTGCATCAGAAAAAATCTGCTGCGGGTCTTCCGTACGCGGATTGTCATCCGTCAGCCAAACCATATCTGCCAGTTGCTGAGCTGTTTGTGCCATTAACGGCCGCTTACTGCGATCACGATCACCACCGCAACCAAAAACGCACACCAGCTGTTGCTGCCATGGTTGCAAAGCCTGCAGTACATTACGCAGAGCGTCCGGCGTATGAGCGAAATCAATCACCGCCATCGGCTGTCCGGCCTGAACGTATAATTCCATGCGGCCATTTACCGGAGACAACTGCGCAGCAGCTTCGGTCAGCGCAGAAAAATCAAAACCCAGCACTGTCAGCGCGGATACCGCCGCCGTTACATTCGCCAGATTAAATTCACCGATTAATGGCAATGCCAGTGTTGCCACACCCCATGGTGTAGCCAGGTCAGCAATGATTCCCTGACGAGAATAACTACGAATGTCGTAGCGAATACGGCTATCCGCACGTTTGCCATAGCTATAAATGTCTGCCGTAATCGCTTTATCGTTAAGCAGGCGCTGACCATACTCATCACCATCACAGATGAATGCCGCTGAGATACCGAAATCAGTAAAGAGTGCACGTTTGGCAGCGAAGTAATCTTCCATCGTGCCGTGATAATCAAGATGGTCCTGAGTCAGGTTGGTCAGAATAGCAACATCAAATGCCATTCCTGCGACACGCTGTTGCGACAAGCCATGAGAAGACACTTCCAGTGCTGCAAGGTTCACACCCTGCTCACGCATTTCATGCAGCTGACGTAAAACAACCGATAAATCCGGCGTAGTATTTCTGGTCGATTGCAATTCCGGCCAACAACCATTACCCAGCGTACCAATCACGCCACAACGCTGACCGACTGCGGTAGCCAGCTGCGCAATATACTGAGTGACGGAACTCTTGCCATTCGTGCCGGTAACGGCAATCAGTTTCATGTCGGTAATATCATAACGACGATGCAGCCAGACGGTCAGACAATCCGATACTTCCGGTGCAGTAAATACCGGAATCGTGGTGCCTTTTTCATTCCATTCACAGCGGAAGTTCATGGCATCACCTTCTGCCAGAACCGCGACCGCACCACGTTTTACCGCATCAGCAATGTGATCATTGCCATGAGCAGCAGAACCCTGACGGGCAATAAAAACATCACCCGGCTGCACATCACGGCTGTCGACAACCAGGTGATTAAAATCCTTATCCCACTCAGGTGGCATAAACATTTCTGGCATAACGATCTGGCTTAATTTCATGCCGGACCTCCTGCCATTTGCAGCGTTGGCACTTTGCCATCGTCCGGTGCAACCTGACGCAGACGCAACGCCTGTTCCATAATGCGGGAAAATACCGGCGCCGCTACTTCACCACCGTAATATTCTTTACCCTGTGGTGCATCAACCACCACTACCAGCACTAATTCCGGATCAGAAATGGGTGCAACACCAGCAAACACGGCGGTGTATTCAGAATCTTCATAACCCTGACGGCCAACTTTATGCGCCGTACCGGTTTTGCCGCCCACGCGATAACCATCTACCCTTGCACGAGTACCGGTACCACCTTTGCCGGTAACGGTTTCCAGCATATTCAGCACCTGACGCGCCACTTTTTCCGACATAACGCGCTGACAGTTTTCGTCACTGCTGTTGGCTTTAATAAGACGAACCGGGCGAATGCAGCCTTTCTGGGTGAAGGCGGTATAAGCATGCGCTAACTGCAGTGGAGATACAGAAAGACCGTATCCATAAGATACGGTCGCCAGGCGCAGAGCATCGAGTTGTTCAGGATAGGGCAGACTGCCGACGGCCTCGCCGGGGAAACCCAGCACACTGGCCTGGCCAATTCCGGCCTTACTGAGGAAATCCCACATGTTATCCGCGCCCAGCTCACGCGATAAATAAGTAACACCAACGTTGCTGGATTTGGTAATTACGCCGGTAATATCCAGCACGCCATAGTCGCGATGATCACGAATGGTTTTATTTTTTACCCGCACATAACCAGGCGAGGTATTAATTTCAGTCGATGGGGAAAAACGTCCGGACTGCAGTGCCGCTGCGACAGTAAACGGCTTCATCGTAGAGCCCGGTTCAATGACATCAGCCACCGCGCGATTGCGCATATGTTCCGCACGCAGACCAGCGCGATTGTTCGGGTTGTAGGACGGCTGCCCTACCAGCGCCAGCACATCACCAGTACGTGCATCCAGCAACACAGCACTACCGGATTGTGCATGGTGCTGAGCCACGGCAGCTTTCAGTTCGCGATACGCCAGATACTGCAGACGCAGGTCAAGCGTCAGCGCCAGGGTCTGACCCGGCGTAGCAACAGCATTTACCTGCAGCTGCTTAATAACATTACCGTACAGGTCCTTAACAACCTGACGCGAACCTTCCTGGCCCTGCAGGTATTCATCAAATGCCAGCTCAAGACCTTCCTGGCCTTTTCCATCGATATTCACGATACCGACAGTGTGTGCCGTAACTTCAGCCGCCGGATAAAAACGACGAAAATCATCTTCGCCATAGATACCGGCAATACGATGATCCAGAACACGACGCGCCAGTTCCGGTTCAGCCTGGCGCTTCAGATATACAAAAGAGCGACCTTCACTGGCCGCTCTTTCCATTTTTTTCACCAGCTGCGCCGCTGGCAAGCCTAGATCTTTGGCGGCCAGCGGTAATTGCTGAATATTAACCTGCTGCGGATTAATCCACAGATTCACCACCGGCGCACTCACTGCCAATGGTTTACCAAAACGGTCGGTAATCATGCCGCGCATGGCCGGCTGAACTTCCTGACGCACGGTGCGTTTTTCACCCTGCTCAAACAGAAATGGCTGATCAATGGTATGCAGCATAACCAGACGCACCAGAACCGCAGCCAGCAGGCAGCCGAACACCGCCATCACCAGCGCAAAACGCCAGCGGGCAATGCCTGCTACTTCTTCTGTTGTCTGCTGATTAGGACTGGCATTCATTCCGGAAGCACCTGTACCTGTTCGGGTTCTGTCATTTTTAATTCTTTTCTGGCCAGCTGATCGATGCGCCCATGCGCAGTCAGTGCACCTTTTTCCAGCAACAGCCGGGTGTAGTCCTGTTGCAAACCGGCACGGCGGGCATCTTCCAGATGCCACACCTGCAACAGGTCACGATGCCACTGCACCACACCAACCTGCGCCAATGCGGAGGCGACCACTGCCACCCACAGCAGCAGAGAGACAACCCCCTGCGCCATCACGCCAGCCGTTCTGCAATGCGCAATACGGCGCTGCGCGCGCGAGCATTGCGTCTCACTTCTTCGTCACCAGGCATAATGGCTTTGCCAATTTTCTTCATGGTGCGTCCCAGCATGTCGTCCGTCACCGGTACGCCCGGTGGCAGATCACGTCCCTTTTCCTGTGCACGGATAAAGCGTTTCACCATACGGTCTTCCAGAGAATGGAAGCTGATCACTGCCAGGTGCCCACCCGGCAGTAACAGATCAACGCTGTCAGCCAGCACATTTTCCAGATCACCCAGCTCGTTATTCACTGCAATACGAATCGCCTGAAAGGCACGGGTTGCAGGATGCTTGTGTTTTTCCCAGGCTGGATTCGCTTCTTTAATAAGCTCCGCCAGCTGACGGGTGCGGGTGATCTCTTCTTCGGCGCGCACTCTGACGATGGCTCGCGCCATACGCTTAGAGAAACGCTCTTCCCCATATTCCTTCAGCACCCGGGCAATCTCTGCCTCAGGTGTTGTCATACACCACTCAGAAGCACTGATACCCTCGTCCGGATTCATACGCATATCCAGCGGGCCATCCTTCATAAAGCTGAAGCCACGCTCGGCGTCATCCAGCTGCGGCGATGACACACCAAGATCGAGCAGAATGCCGTCAACCTTGTCGATACCCAGCGCGCTCAGCTCGGCTTTCATATCGGCAAAACTGGACTGCACAATCTGAAAACGACCATCTTCAGCTGCCAGCTCTTTACCGCTCTGAATCGCCAGCGGGTCTTTATCGAAACCAATCAAACGACCTTCCGGTGCCAGACGGCTGAGCAACAGACGGCTATGGCCACCACGACCAAAGGTTCCGTCAACATACACACCCGCCGGATTGGTCAGACAGCCTGCAACCGTCTCTTCCAGCAATACTGTGGTGTGCGCAAATTCATTCATATTCATAACGACAGACTCTGTAGTTCATCCGGCAACTGATCTGGCTGACTGACCACTTCCAGATATTCATCTCGACGACTTTCCCACATCGTCTTACTCCAGAGTTCGAGCTTCTTACCCTGCCCCATCAACACCACTTCCTTTTCCAGACCGGCGTACTCACGCAACGGCTGTGGCAGCAGCACACGACCACTACCATCCAGCTCCAGATCGGTCGCATGACCAATCAGCAGGCGCTGAATACGGCGGGCCGCAGGATTAAAACTTGGCAGGGCTTCGATTTTCTTCTGGATCTCTTCCCACTCATTGACTGGGTAGATCAGGAGGCAGCGTTCTTCGGTATCAATAGTTGCAACCAAACGGGCACCACAGAGCTCCGCCAGCGGTTCCCGATATTTCGTCGGGATCGCCAGACGCCCCTTGGCATCCAGATTGATCGATTGCAGCCCCCGGAACATGTGTCCTTCCTGTCACTGGTGAGAAATGTGAGTGTTCACCAACACCCCAAAAACCCACATTTACCCACTATTTTCCACTTTAAGACACTATAGAAACCACACTGGCCTTTTGCAAGCGCACATAACAGCGGGCATTGAGGATTTTTGCTTTATTTCACAAGGACTTAGCAGACAGGATCGGCAAGGTGGGAAAAAGTGGAGTAT
Organism: Thalassolituus marinus; assembly: GCF_020320395.1. Classification (GTDB taxonomy): domain Bacteria; phylum Pseudomonadota; class Gammaproteobacteria; order Pseudomonadales; family Oceanobacteraceae; genus Venatoribacter; species Venatoribacter marinus. The sequence goes on from NZ_JAEDAH010000042.1 coordinate 85,358, forward strand.
AAATGTCGTACAGCGACTGGAATATGCGCACCAAAGTTAAAGTAACTTGTGAAGTTAGTACCCACTCACAAAGTCTCATATATTTTTTAGCTATAATAAGTAACCACTAACTTACTACAACAACCAAACAGCAGCGAGAGTCTACCAGAGCCCGCAGCATCAGGCTTTGTACAGATTCGTCAGGCCATCATGACAGCCTGCAGCAGCTGTGACAGACTGCGCGAAAATTCACACCAGACCGGCCCAGATGGATATCCAGAAGCTTCAGACTCTGTCGCAGTCCGTGCGCGACAACCGCACCTTCGAACTCTTCGTTGTCAGTATTATTATCGTTTCCGCGCTGCTGATTGGCGCCAAGACTTACAGCATTCCCGAACCATGGATGATGCTGCTGAATGTACTGGACGTCAGCATCACCGTGATCTTCCTGGTCGAAATCCTGATCCGCTTTGTCGCCACCGCCGATAAGAAGCGCTTCTTCCATAACGGCTGGAACCTGTTCGACACCATTGTGGTGGTGGTCAGTCTGATGCCGATTGAGAACAGCGAAACAGCGGTCATTGGTCGTCTGATCCGTATCTTCCGTGTGCTGCGGATGGTCTCAGTCATTCCCGAACTGCGCACTTTGCTCAACTCTCTGCTGCGCGCCCTGCCACAACTGGGGTACGTTCTGCTGCTGATGTTTATCATCTACTACATCTATGCGGCGATCGGCACCACACTGTTCGAGAACATCAACCCGACCCTGTGGGGCGATATCTCGATATCCATGCTCACTCTGTTCCGGGTCATGACCTTTGAAGACTGGACCGACGTGATGTACGAGACCATGGCGCACCACCCGCTGTCGTGGATCTACTACCTGACGTTTATTTTTCTGACCACCTTCGCATTTCTGAATATGGTGATTGGTATTGTGGTGAATGTGCTGGAAGATGAGCACGCCAAAGAGCGGGCCGAACAGGAAGCTGCCGACGGCAAAGTCTCCCTTGATCAGCTGGCCGCGGAAATCCGCGAACTGAAACAGATGCTGCAGGCGCAGCAGAACAACCGGAACTGACTATGAAACGCTATCTGCTGCAACCGCTGGTGAAAGGCTCCATGGTGGTTCTGCCATTACTGGTTACTGTGTGGTTGCTGTGGTCTGCTCTGCTGTGGCTGAACGGACTTGGCCTGAACTTACTGAGCCACCTCAGCATCGACAGCCTGTTTCCCGGCATGGGGCTGAGTCTGATGCTGCTGGCTCTGCTGCTGGTAGGCCTGCTGTTTCAGTTCAATCCGGTCAGCTGGCTGTACCAGTATGTGGAAGATGCTCTGCTGCGCTTTCCGCTGGTGAAAACCCTGTACGGTGCAGTCAAAGACTTTGCCGCCATGTTCGATCAGGAAAAAAATCAGGGTCAGCAAGTCGTTCTTGTGGATATGCCAGGGCAAGGTCAGGTGCTGGGCTTTATTACCGCCAGCCGCATCCCGACTCAGGTGCAGCAGGCGACCAGCAACCCTGAACTGGTCGCGGTCTATCTGCCGATGAGTTACATGGTTGGTGGCTACACCCTGTTCGTTGAACGCAGCCGTCTGACACTGGTCGACTGGTCATTTGAAGATGCCATGCGCTTCGCTCTGACCGCCGGTGTATCCCAGACCCAGGCACGACCACGTAACCGCGAACACTAAGCCGAATGACTTTCACTGGTGCGGGTCAGGGCCAGAAAGCCCCCCAGCGCCAGTAACAGAAACGCACAGCCGAGCAGAATGGCCACCGGGTAATAGAGGTTACCGGCCAGATCCAGCTGGCTGTATTTAATAATCATAATCAGCGCTTCCAGCACCAGCGCAATACACACGGTGCCGACAAAGCGGGTGATGGTACGGCGCATGTTCTGAAAGATATCGCCACCAGCTTCTTCCGAGGCGTATTCCTTGCCGACGCCCAGCCCCAGCTCATACATAGCCAGCGCAATCACCAGCGTATTGATGGCCTTCACCACCAGCGAGATCAGCTCACTGCCGGGCTCCGCCAGTCCCCCCAGAAAGGTGGTCAGCGATAAACCCACCATCAACACCGCCAGACCGTGAAACAACCCTGAAAACAACATCGCCAGACCGGTACGATAATGACCCATCCAGCTGTTGGCCGGCGCCCGACCAGCAATAAACAAAGACATAGTGACCTCCTGTATACCTGATAGTCCGATGGCATACGGCGGTCAGAGTTCCCGATTCAGCAGTGAGTGCTACTCAGAAGGCGCCGCAGGCCAGTGCATCAACCATGGCAGCCGTCAGGTCGGCCAGATCGTCATCCGTCATCACAAACGGCGGCATGACATACAGCAGGGTCCCAAACGGGCGCACCCAGATACCGCGATCCACACAGGCTGGCTGCAGCAGTTTCATATTCACTGGCCGCTCCATTTCCACCACGCCAATCGCCCCCAGCACCCGCACATCCGCCACGCCGTCCAGCGTACGCGCCACCGCCAGCCCCTGACTCAGGCCCCGCTGTAAACGACTGACCTGGGCTGCCCAATCACTCTCCAGCAGCAGGTCGATACTTTCGCAGGCAACCCGGCATGCCAGAGGGTTGGCCATAAAGGTGGGGCCATGCATAAAACAGCCTGCTGCGCCGCGACTGATGGTTTCCGCCACCGCGCTGGTTGTCAGCGTCGCCGCCAGCGTCATATAGCCGCCGGTCAGCGCCTTCCCCAGACAGAGAATATCGGCACCAATGCCGGCCCATTCACAGGCAAACAGCTTGCCGGTACGGCCGAAGCCGGTAGCAATTTCATCGGCAATTAACAACACATCGTACTGATCACATAAGGCTCTGGCCTCACGCAGATACTGTGGATGATAAAAGCGCATACCACCGGCCCCCTGTACCACGGGTTCAACAATCAAGGCGGCAATCTCGTCATGATTAGCGGCCAGCATCTGCTGCAAAGGCTCGATATCACTGGCATCCCATTGCTCACCAAAACGCACCTGCGGCGCCGGCACAAACAGCTGCTGCGGCAGAACACCAGCAAACAACTGATGCATGCCGCGGGTCGGATCACAGACCGACATCGCCCCCAGCGTATCGCCGTGATAGCCACGCTCCAGAGCCAGTATGCGCTGCTTTCCGGGCTTGCCCCGCGCCTGCTGATACTGCAGCGCCATCTTAATTGCCACTTCCACCGCTACCGAGCCAGAGTCGGCCAGAAAAACCTTATCCATCGCCGTCAGGGCCACCAGCCGCTGTGCCAAAGCAATCGCCGGTTCATGGGTCAGCCCGCCAAACATGACGTGGCTCATGGCCGCACATTGCTGCGCCAGTGCAGCATTCAGGCGCGGATGGTTATAGCCATGCACGGCACACCACCAGGACGACATGCCATCAATCAGACGACGACCATCGGTCAGCGTGAGAGTGGTTCCACTGGCACTGGCAACCGGCCACACCTGCGCCGGTTCAGTCATGGAACTGTATGGGTGCCACAGATGCTCACGATCAAAGCGAAGGTCGGCGGCCGAGATCTGGCCAGTCAACGGCGGAAACAACGGAGAATCAGACATCACAGCAGCACCATCAGGGGTTAAAGAGAATCTGGCAGTAAACCTGTAAACCAAAAATTTTAGAAATGGTTAACAGCGCGAATTATGATCAGCCCATCGACGATTGTCCATGACGCCTATGAACTGGAACCAACGCATCTCCACCGCACTGCAGCAACGCAAACAGCAACATCTGTGGCGCGGCCACGCCTGTATTGACGGCCCTCAGGGCGTTCATGTTCAGCGTGACGGCCAGCCGATGCTGAATTTCTGCGCCAACGATTATCTCGGTCTGGCGGGACGCCATCAGGCGCTGCAGTCAGCCGCCGCCAACTGGGGTCTGGGCAGCGGCGCCTCGCATCTGGTCTGCGGCCACAGCGTGGCACATCAGCAGCTGGAAGAAGCGCTGGCACAGCATACCGGCTATGAGAAGGCCCTGCTGTTTTCCACCGGCTATATGGCCAACATCGGTACCATCGCCGCACTGGTGAACCGCGGTGATGAAATATTTCAGGATAAGCTCAACCACGCCTCCCTGCTGGATGGTGGCATCCTCAGTCGGGCGCGTATGACACGCTACCAGCACAACAACACAGAACACCTGGCCAGCCTGCTGCAGAATCCGGCCCACGGGCACCGGCTGATTGTCAGCGACGGTGTATTCAGCATGGATGGCGATACAGCCGACATAACGCAACTGAGCGCTCTTGCAACTGAGTACCAAGCGTTACTGATGGTTGATGATGCCCATGGCTTTGGCGTAATCGGTGAGCCGCACAACAACAGTGGTCAGGGCATCCGTGCAGCCGCCGGTCTGACATCACACCAGTTGCCGGTGTATATCGGTACACTGGGCAAAGCCCTTGGTGGTTTCGGTGCCTTTGTCGCCGGCAGCGCCGAGCTGATCGACTATCTGGTGCAGTTCGCCCGTCCCTACATATACACCACAGCACTGCCAGCGGCGGTGGCTGAAGCCATGCTCGACAACCTGCAGCTGCTGAGTAACGGGCAATTACAGCGGCAGCTGACCAACAACATTCAGTATTTCCGCCAGCTGGCGAGTACTGCGCAACTACCACTGACTGATTCAGTCACCCCGATTCAGCCACTGATCATCGGTGACAACCAGGCCACACTAACCTGCTCACAGGCTCTGGCCGAAGCCGGACTGTGGGTAGGTGCAATCCGTCCACCAACGGTCGCCAAAGGCAGTGCGCGCTTACGCATTACCCTAAGCGCCGCCCACAGCGAAGGCGATATCCGCCGGCTGGTAGATACTCTGGCCCGACACTGGCCAGCAAAGGAAGCCGTATGAGTCTCTTCACTGCCCTGAATCAGAGCAGCAGTCCGGGGCCGGACTGGCTGTGGCTACCCGGCTGGAGTTTCAGTGCTGATATTTTCCTGTCGCTGGCGCAAGCCTTACCCGGCAATCATCTGGGGCTGGATTACCGGCAAACACCCACCGACCTCAGTACTACGCTGCAACAACTGAGCGCTGAAGCACCGCCCAATGCTATCTGGGTGGGCTGGTCACTGGGCGGCGCACTGGCGCATCTGGCGGCGCCGCAGTGTTCGGCCAGAGCGCTGGTCACCCTCGCCACCAGTCCGGCCTTTTGCTCAGCGGATGCCGACGCCGATTACGGTCTGGATGCCGACCTGCTGCAGCAGTTTATTCAGGGCTACCAGCAGGCTGCGGATAAAACCCTGCGTCGCTTCCTCGCCCTGTGCGCTCAGGGCGCCGACGATGCGCGAACCCTGATCCGCACGCTGCAAGCCAGTCAGTTGCCTTCCTCCACAACCCTGGAACACAGCCTTCGCTGGCTGCAGGAGTATCACCTGCAGTCGTTATCGCGCCTGCCGGTCCAGCAACACTGGTACGGCCCGGCCGATGCGCTGAACGCCAGAGGTCTGCAACCGGCACGTTACAGTCCGGCCAACAGCCATGCCTTTTTCGTTGAAAACAGCGGACAGGCGCCACTGATTCAGGAGCTGCGCGCACTGGCCGCGCAGGTGTACCCATGAACGCGCAACTGCAGGCCATTGGTGCAAGCGACGTACTGACACCGGCGCTGACACGCGATAAACAACAGGTTGCGCGCCAGTTCAGTCGCGCCGCGCAAACCTACCTGAGCGCAGCCACGGTACAACAACAGACGCGCGAGCATCTGCTGCAGCTGTGTCGTCAGGATGGCATTGATGGCCACTGGCTGGATATCGGCTGCGGCCCGGCAGCCAGTCTGAAGGCGCTGCAGGAGGCTGGTGCGCAGCAGATTTCAGGGTTGGATATTTCCGCCGGCATGCTGCACGCCGCGCGTCAGCACTGCCCGGATGCCCGACTGATTCAGGCCGATGCCGATCATCTGCCACTGGCCGACCACTGCGTGCACGGCATCTTCTCCAGTCTGATGCTGCAGTGGAGCGAATACCCGCTGCAGACACTGCGTGAATGGGCTCGGGTACTGCGCCCCGGCGGCACACTGGCGCTGGCCACGCTGCTGCCAGGAACTCAGCGCGAGCTACAACAAGCCTGGCAACGTATAGACCAGCGCCCGCACGTTAATCGTTTTACGCCGCTGGCAGATTTACTGAAGTCCGCCAGCTTAAGCGGCCTGCAGCTGCAACTGGCGGAACGCGACCGCATTACCGACCAGTACGCTTCTATCAACGATTTATTGCGTGGCCTGAAAGCGATTGGCGCCACCAACGTCAATGCCGGGCGCCACCCTGGCCTGGGTGGACGTCAGGCACTGCAGAATCTGGCCAGCGCCTATCCGGTCACGGTCAATGAACAGGGGGCAACCTGTTATCCACTCAGCTACGAAGTGCAGTGGCTGATATTCCGCCGCTACTGAGGTCTGCGATGTCACAACGCTTTTTTGTTACCGGCACCGACACCGATGCTGGCAAAACCCTGGTCACCGCCGCCTTACTGCTGAAAGCCAGCCAGCAAGGCCTGAGCGCCTTCGGCCTGAAACCGGTTGCCGCGGGGTGTGAACAGCAGCAGGGCCAGTGGCGCAACAGCGATGCGCTACTGCACCAGCAATACAGCACGCCGCCCACTGTCTACGAAGAGCACAACCCGGTCGTGCTGGCCGCAGCGCTGGCACCTCATATCGCCGCCGCTTATGAAAACAAACGGCTGTCGGTAAGCGATTTAATGGCCCGCTGCCAGCCAGCTCTCGCTCAGCCCCATGACCTGTTGCTGGTCGAAGGAGCCGGCGGCTGGCTGGTGCCACTGAACAACAGGGAAACCCTGGCTGACTTCGCCAGCGAACTGGGCTATGACGTCATTCTGGTGGTTGGCATGAAGCTCGGTTGCATTAACCATGCACTGCTGAGCGAACAAGCGATTCGCAACAGCGGCCTGCGTCTTGCTGGCTGGGTAGCCAACAGTCCAGCGGCCACCATGCAGGCGTACGAAGAAAATTATGCGTTTCTGCAGCAGCATTTCGGTCAGGCAGGAGTCCCTTGTCTGGGCGCCATTCCTGCCATTAACGGCCTGAATCCGGCCTGTCCGGAACACCTGAGCGAAATCGCGGCTAAACTGTCCTTACCAGAGGCATAGCACAGACTGACTTACAGCCTCAGCCTTTGTTATAGTGAGTTCAAACCGTTTTTTACCGAAGGTATCAGGCTGATTTATGGAAGAAAAAACTGGCTCAGAGCTGACCCCGGAACAGGTTCAGCGTTTTATCCCCTTTGACGAGCTGTCGCTGGAGACCATTGCTGAGCTGATGCCGCATTTCCGCCCCTATTCCGCCCCCGCTATGAAAATGCTGTTCAAGCGTGGCTCGGAAGATGACGAATGCCATTTTCTGCTGGAAGGTGAAATCGACCTCGCCGACGAGCAGTTCCGTATCAGTAAAGTGCATGGCGACGATGACGAAAACTTCCTTGCGCTGGATGCCAGCCACTCAATTCACCGTCACGCTGCCGTTACTCAGTCGCCCTGCAAACTGTTTGCAATTCGCCGCCAGTATCTGGAACTGATTACCACCTGGTCTGAATTGCGTCAGTCGTACGAACTGGATGAAAGCGAGTCCGACTGGCTGGAAACCCTGCTGACATCTGAACTGTTTAACCGCGTTCCACCGGCCAACATTCAGAAACTGCTGTCGCGCTTCAATGAGCGGGTTGTCACGCTGGGCGAAGAGATCGTGCACGAAGGTGAAGAAGGCAACGAGTGCTACGTAATTAAAACCGGCAAAGCCATCGTCACCCGTCGCGCGCACAACCAGAATGAAACTCTGGCAGCGCTGACCAACGGCGCCCTGTTTGGCGAAGATGCCCTGATCAGCAATCTGCCTCGTAATGCCACCGTCACCATGAGCAGTGATGGAGTGCTGATGACTCTTACCAAAGACGATTTCGATACTCTGCTGAAAGGACCGGTACTGGAATACGTTAACAGCAGTGATCTGGAAAGCCTGATTGAAGAAGGCGACACCGGCACCGTGCTGCTGGATGTGCGCACTGCTCAGGAGGCCTCTGTCAGTCCGATCCCGCGGGCGCAGAGCATTCCTCTGGCGCAACTGCGCAGCCGCCTGGGGCAGCTGTCAAAAACCTTTATTTATGTGGTGTGTGGTGAAGGTCGTGCCGAAGCCGCGGCTTACATCCTGACCGAAGCCGGCTATCAGGCCAAGGTTCTGAAACCCGCTCAGTCTGCCTGAGCGGCTTTCAGCGGCGACAGCATCTCCTCATAGGCAGCCCGATATCGCTCCAGCGTAATCGGGTCGAGCCAGTCTCCCAGAATTCGCAGGTTTTCTTCTAACGGAATCCGGGTCGCAATCCAGCCATTCAGGCGCGCAACAATTTCACGTCCCGGCGGGGTATTCGCACAGGCAACATGGCTGGTGTAAAACGGCGGAGACTCTTCAATACCCAGCGCTACCAGCGGCACACCGGCTTCCGGCACATGCTCCTTCACAAAATGCAGAATCCACGGGTACTCCACCATCAGATCAATGCGTCCCGAGTACAGCATACGGATCAGACTGAAAGGTCCATAGTTGTTGGAAACCCACACCGGTCGCGTCGTGCCGTGAGGTTCTTCCAGCACTTCCTGAACGTCGCCATAAGCCCGCTCACTCAGAATTCCGGGGCGCAGTTTCTCATCTTTCAGCAGATGCATTAACGACACCGTGGATTTACCGGGCGCCACCCGAGCAGCGTCCTCAGCACGCAGAATCACGACCATCGAAGGTACAATCGCACCGGCATCAGAAAAGACCGCATGACGTTCACGCTCAGGGGTTTTCAACGCCGCCGGATGACACACAGGTTCGCCGTCACGAATATCCTGCCAGGCCCGTGATGCATTCATCACCAACGGCACATGGAGGTATTCAGGCAGGGCTTCCATCATGCCTTTAAGGGCCAGATCAACCACGCCCTGACCAGCCTCCGGCCCATCTTCAATATGGAATGGCGCATAGGGCGCCAATGCCCAGCGCACGACCGGACGTTCGTCCGACTGAGCCACTGAAGTCTCACTCAGTAGCATCAGAAACAGCAGGAACAGCCGCATAAACTACATCTCTTATGACTTGCTATTCAGCATAATTCATTATGCAAAAAAGCCCGCGAAGTGCGGGCTTTGGCTTCAAAAGACAGAACACTTTATCGTGTTCTCAGCGATCAGAGCTTGCCGCTTTCTTCTGCCAGGTACTGAGCAACACCTTCCGGTGAAGCATTCATACCTTTATCGCCTTTGTTCCAGCCAGCCGGGCACACTTCACCGTGCTCTTCGTGGAACTGCAGCGCTTCAACCAGACGGATCAGTTCGTCGATATTACGGCCCAGTGGCAGGTCGTTGATGTTAGCGGCACGAACCATACCTTCACGGTCGATCAGGAAGGCGCCACGCAGAGCTACGCCACCGGCGGTTTCTACGTCGTAAGCTTTACAGATACCATGATCAACGTCGGCTGCCATGGTGTACTTAACCGCACCGATACCGCCTTTTTCTACCGGGGTATTACGCCATGCGTTGTGAGTAAAGTGTGAGTCGATGGATACAGAGATCACTTCCACACCCAGTTCCTGGAATTTGGCCATACGGTGATCCAGAGCGATCAGCTCAGATGGACACACGAAGGTGAAGTCCAGTGGGTAGAAGAAAACCAGAGCATACTTGCCTTTGGTTTCTTCACCGAAGTTGTAAGAATCCACAATGGTTCCGTTACCCAGTACAGCCGGAACTGTGAAATCAGGTGCTTTTTTGCCTACCAGTACGCTCATCGGTATTACTCCCTGTGAGAAATCTATGGTTTTCGTTAATCTTTACAGACTGGCGGCTATCATACAGTTACGCAGAGATTAAGGCAGCACTGTTTCAGCCGCCTGGCTGTTGTGAAAACAAAATCGGGAAAATAAATTGAACGCACTGACTTCCATTATCCGTAAACGACCGCTGGCAACCGCCATTGGTTTGTCTGCGGCAGTGCATCTGATTTTGTTCCTGCCGGATCAGTCTCCACCGGCCACCACTGAGCGAGTGTTAAATGCCGAATTAACACTCAGCACACTGAAAGCACGACCACTGACAGCCGCTCCGGAGCAACCTGCCAGCACCGCACAGCCGGCTGCAGCCAGTACGGAGCCAGCCAACGCCGCAGAAAAAAAAGCACCGCACAAAAAACCGCCAGCACTGAGCAGCCAGCAGCCTGCGCCAGAAAAAACCGTCAGGGAAGAAAACGAAATTGATAGCCCAGCGGCACCACAACCAGCGCCGATGCAAAATCAGGCTGTACAGCAACAGGCCATGAACCTCGAAAAAGGTTTATCCGATCAGGTCGACGAACTATCCAGCGACCCGACCGAGCGCAGTTACCAGCAACAGATTCTGGCGCATCTGCGTAACCATCTTGCCGCTCCGCAAGAATATTCCGGCAGTGTGCGCCTGAGCATGACCATTCGCTACGGCCAGATCGCCACCGATGTGCAGGTGCTGCGCAGCAGCGGCAACCCGCTCGTGGATGACTGGGCGGTTAAGGCCGCAATCGGTGCCAACCCCTACCCGCCCGTACCGACCGAACTGAGTCAGCCATTTACCTTCAGGCCAACCATTGCCATTGGTCGCTGAACCTTATTAATCCGGCATGCGGCCAAGAAAGCGGTACAGCACCGGCACCACAATCAGTGTCAGCAAGGTCGATACCAGCAAACCACCAATAATTGCCCAACCCATAGGCGACCACATACTGGAACCCGACAGCGTCAGCGGCAATAAGCCGCCAATGGTGGTCAGGGTGGTCAGTACAATCGGTACGAAGCGCGTCTGTGCTGCTGCGGCAATCGCCTGCAACTGCTCCATTCCTTCACGACGCATCTGGTTGGCATAATCCACCAGAATAATCGAGTTATTGACGACAATACCGATCAGCGATGTCAGACCAATAAAGGCGGTAAAACTGAAGGTATAACCGGTAATAAACAACGCCAGCAGCGCACCGATTAATGCAAACGGAATAGCGGCAAATACAATTAATGGCTGAATAAACGAGCGGAACTGCAGAACCAGCACAGCAAAAATACCGAATACCGCCAGAATTAATGCTTTCGCCATGCCGCCAAAAGCTTTCTTACGGTTTGCCTGCTCACCACCGACTTTAAAGTGCACACCATCCGGCCACTGGTACATCTGCAGCTCTTCCACCACCGCATTCGTTACCGCTTCGGTGGTGAAACCCGGCAGAACATCCGAGGTAATACGCGCCATGCGCTCGGTATCAAAATGCTGGAAGCGGGCAATGCTGGTTTCCATTTCAACAGAAGCCAGCTGCAGCAACGGCACCAGATCACCCTGAGCAGACATCACCTGAATATCATCAAAGGTCGCTAATTCAGGACGTGGATATTCCGACAAACGCAGCACCAGATCGTACTCTTCGCCTTCATTGTCACGATATACACCCATCGGCAAACCAACCAGTGCGGTACGAATGGTACGGTCGATGGTGGTTAACGGCACGCCAAGCATAGCGGCCTTGTCGCGGTTAATCTGTACGTGCAGATCGACCTTATATTTACCTACCGGGTTTTCCACCCCCACCACACCGGGCACCTGCGCCATGATGTTTTCAACATCGCGGGATACCCGCTGAATATCATTAAGATCTTCACCGATCACGCGAATCTCTACCGGCGCTTCTACCGGCGGGCCCTGCATAAATTCTTTTACGGTAATCTGTGCACCAGCAAAACCGGCCAGATGTTCACGTAAACGCGCCACCAGCGGCTCTACCTGATCCAGTTCACTGGCACTTAAGGTGACAAACAACTGGGCAAAATTTACCGTCTGGCGCGAAGGCATAATGTTGTAATAAATACGAGGATTACCGCGACCGACATTGCGGGCAATATCAATCACCAGTGGTTCTTCACGCACCAGAGCTTCCACCCGTGCAGCCATTGCATTGGTTTTATCAAAGGTGGTGCCTTCCGGCATATCGACATTCACCAGCAGCATGGGTTTTTCTGCTTTCGGAAACAGACTGACACCAATCACCGGAAACAGCATCATAGATGCCAGCAACAGCGTCAGCGAAATACCCAGTACGCGGCGCGGTTTATTCAGTGCTTTATTCAGCCAGTCGAGATAAAAACCACTGGCAATGGCTTCCAGTTTTTTCTGACTACGGGTTGTCTGCTTTGCCGAATTTCCCAGCTTACTGGCCAGCAGCGGAGTCAGAGTCAGCGCCACCAGAAGAGAAGCAAATAACGTCAGTACCACAGTGACCGGCATCGCCCGCATAAAGGTACCCGAGCCGTTCTGCATCAGCAGCATCGGTAAAAATGACAACACGGTTGTGATGGTACCGGACGCGACCGCCCAGGCGACCTGTGAGCTGCCGGTAATTGCTGCCTGCTGCGGACAATCTCCGTCACGCAGATGGCGAGCCACGTTTTCCACTACCACAATGGCGTTATCCACCAGCAGGCCAAGCGCAATCACCAGCCCAACAATCGACATCTGCTGCAGGCCAAAGCCGGTCATGTCGAGCCAGCCAATGGCGATAAAAATCGACAACGGAATCGCTGCCACCACCACCAGTGCCGGACGAAAACCCAGAACTACCAGCGACAACACCGCAACCAGCACCAGACCCTGATTAAGGTTATCGAAGAAACCATCAATCTGTCGTTCGACACTGACCGACTGATCCATTACGGTTTGCATCTGCACATCGTCCGGTAAGCGCGCGTCTCGATAATCGCTCAGTACCTGTTCAATACCTTCACGCACACGGAAAATCTGACTGCCCTTACGCTGCACTACCGACAGAAACACTGCTTTCTCGCCGTTAAGATGCGCACGATAACTGGGCAGGCTTTCCGTCAGTGAAATGCGGGCGATATCGCTGAGATAAATCAGTCGTGAATCGACAGCTCGCACTACGGTTGCACCGACCGCATCAAGGGATTCATAGTCGCCACTGGTTCGTACCGTGAAACGCCGTTCGCCGGCATTAGCATGACCACCCGGCAGGTTCTCTGCGGCACTGCGCACCGCCGCGTAAATTTCGTCCAGACTGATACCCAGACCGTTTACTTTACGCTGATCAACCTGAATCTGAACTTCCAGTGTTGGCAGCGCAGCGATATCCACACGTTTAACACCGGCCACCCGTTCAAGCTTTTGTTCCAGTGTTTCAGCGTGCTTTTTTAATTCCTGATAGTCACGAGCAGACGACACCAGTGCCAATTGCAGAATGCTGACATCGGCTGGTGAAATTTTATCAATATCCAGGGTGACAATATTATCTGGCAGGCGATCACGTACGCGGGTAACGGCAGCAACCACGTCATCGTATTTATCTTCAGGGTCGGTACCGTAGAGAAATTCAACACGAATAACCGCCAGACCATCTTCTACTTCGGTTTTAATTTCGCGCAGATCATCCAGTTCATTAATCGCACTTTCCAGTGGATCAACCACCAGCTTTTCCATATCCAGCGGCGTGGTTCCGGGATTAACAACTTTAATAACCGCAGCAGAAAAATCGAACTGAGGATCTTCTGAGCGTGGCATGGTGAAAAACGACACCACACCAAGCATCAGCAACAACGAACAGACCACCCAGGTAAACTGGTGGTTACGTACCGCAAGTTCGGGCAGTTTCATTATTCACCCCGCACTGCAGCGCTTTCATCACTGGCTACGGCGGCTGGCAAAGCCACCGCACGGCCTTCGGCAAGATAAGCAGCACCTTCGGTAACCACCCGCTCGCCTTCTTCCAGGCCGTCAGTAATCACCAGCTGGCCTTTATCCAGCGTGAGAATTTTTACCTGACGCATATGCGCAACAGCGTTGTCGTCGACCACGTAAACGTCAGCGTAACCATTGGCTGAACGCACCATAGCCGCCGCCGGAATTAACATCGCCTGTTGCCCGGTAACCGGCGTAATCACTGCATGACCGACAAATCCGGCCAGCAACTGGCGATTACCTTCTTCCGCCAGACGCAGCTCCACCTCAAAGGTTTGCGAGCGATCAGCACGCCCCGCCAGCTCCGACACTTCGGCAGCAAAGGTATAGTCTGGCCAGGCATCGAAAGAGACCGCCGCCGAATCATTTAAACTTAAACGAACAATATCGCGGTCGGTAACGCCGGCGCGTAAAACCCAGCCGCTTTTACGTGCGGCGAACAGAAACGCAGGCTTACCGTTGGCGACCATTTCATTGGCCTCAACAAAGCGCTTAAGTACCCGACCATCAGCCGGTGCACGAATTACCGCATGACGCTGGTTAAAACGTGCAACGCGCAGGTCCGAGCTCGCCACTTCAACCTGGGTTTCTGCCCGTTGCAGCTGCTCTACCGATAATGCATCCAATCCCTGCAGCGATTGAAAGCGTTCAAGATTGCGCTGAGCGTTGGCCAGAACCGATTCCGCCTTGGCCACCTGCGCATCAATTTCTTCAAGGTCCAGAGCCGCCAGCAATTGCCCCGATTTCACCCACTGACCTTCATCAACGGCGATTTTTCTGACCAGTCCGCCAATTTTAAAAGCGAGATTCTGTTCCGATTTATTTTCCAGCACGCCGCTGATATTCACCGGGCGGGCATACTCCTGCCACTGTGTGGTCACCGTTTCTACCGGTAACGGTGCCGCGGCATTGGCATCAGTAAAAATCATCAGGCCGGATAACAAACCGGGGATTAAAAACCGGATTAATCGCTGTGTACGCATGACGGTGTCTCTTTGTTATTTTTCAGGCAATGTAAGCAGTGAACACATCCTATCCGGGCTATGTGATATGCGTCAACTTTCGACAAACAGGCCAGAGAGGTCATTTAATGCCACTAAAGCAGTAAATTTTGCCAGATAGACCATTGTTTCTCTGGCCTACTGAGTTAAATTGCGCAGCATTCTCACCTGACAATAACGAAAATAAAAATGAACGCCTTACACTGCTCGGCCGATGTGCTGCATAACCTTATGCGGTTGCTCTCGACCCGGGGACTCAAAACAAGGCAGTTGCCGCGTTTTGATTTGCCCGCCGATGCCCTGTTCAACAGTCGCGCTCGCATCCCGGTTTCCTCCGTTCTGGAACTGGTTCGCTGGGCGGAACAAACCCTTGGTCAACCAGAGCTTTCTCTGGATTTTGGCCTGAGTCTCGCTCTGGCAGAGCAGGACACCGAGTTCAGACTGGCAGCATGGTGCAACGAAGGAGTCGAAAAACCTGCAGCGCTGATGCCTTTCGATACCGTATTACGTGCCTCTGACGACCGTCACAGCACACTGCAACTGCACTGGGACCCGGTAAGTGGTATCCCCGGCAGTCTGCGCAACATTGCCACCAACATTGCCATTGCCTGGTTACATCAGCGCTGGTTACCGGTAATTGCCGGACGTCATCAGGATATTCAGGCCGTGCTCAGCAGTGAGCAGGCGGTTGAATCACTCGATGCCTGGTTCCCGAACCACTTTGAACAGGGTGAAGTCACCAGCCTGACATTCCCGCGCACCTGGCTGGACGCACAGAATGATGGCCGTCGCATGCCGGAAATCGATGCCACCGGCACGCCGCAAAGCCAGCTGATTACCCACAAAGCTGCCAATATGTTCCGCGCCAGCCTCAACGATGCGCCGCCGCTGGAAGAACTGGCTCACAAACTTGGGCTGAGTGAACGTACCTGCAAACGTCGTCTGCAGGAATGCGGCACTCACTACCAGAAACTGCTGGGTGAACTGCGCCTGATTCAGGCCAGCTACTGGCTGCAGCAGCATCAGCACAAGGTAACCGATGTTGCGGTTCTGCTGGGCTACTCCAGTGTGGCTAACTTCTCCAAAGCGTTTAAAAAGTGGTGTGGTTATTCACCAAGCCAGGTACGTCATGGCGTACCGGCCATTCGCCACAGCACGGGCCCGGCACGCCTCGCGGCTCCCGCCAGCCTGTAAGCGTTGCACACCGGGACTGGTTGACGCTGTCAGCCAATCCCGGTTGAATAATCCGGCCAGGGCCCTCATACACCACGCCAGAGCATGGACACACCTGCTGACCAGCCAGCAGGCCGACCGAGGAGCCGCCATCAATGAGCGCCGGAACCAGCATGAACGATCGCGTAGCAGACGCCCCATCCCTGAACACCTACCATCACGGCAACCTGCGCCAGGCCTTGCTTGATGCTGCGGTCAGCGCCATCCGCGAGAGTGGTCCGGAAAACCTCAGCCTGCGTGCACTGGCCCGCAGTGTAGGGGTATCACAGACCGCGCCTTACCGTCATTTCGCAGACAAAAACGATTTGCTGGTCGAACTGGCACAGCAGACCTTTAACGAAATCACCCGGGTAACCGAAAGCGCCATCAATCCGGCCGACAATTGTCACCAGCGTATGCTCAGTGCCGGCGATGCCTTCCTGCGCTACGCCGCCGCCAATCCGGAAAAATACAAACTGGTGTTCGGCAACAGCATCGAGCACCCGGAGAATTACCCGCATCTGGTGGAAACCGGACAACGCTGTTTTGCTGTGATGCTCACCCTCATTGACGATGGCATCCAGGCTGGCGAATTCATTCAGGCCGATGCCATGTTGCTGGCCAATGTATGCTGGTCCGGCATCCACGGATTCTCGTCGTTATGGATCGACGGCCTGTTCGCCCGCCGCGAACTACCCGCCGATTTCGACACCATGCTCGGCAGCCAGATCCGCGCCACCGTCAGAGCCATTTCCGCCACCCCGGACGCCATAAAAATCTGACCACTTGGTCAGGACAAACCCGCACCAGCTCTGACTTTCGCCTGAGCAGAGCAGATCATGCGTCCTTTCATGCCAAAATGGCACCATGGTTCTGTTTTGTAAATTCTAAGGATGCCTAACGGCCGCTAAAGCGCTATACTGCCGCCCTTTTTCGGGGTCGCTGTGCTGTACAACAAAACAGCGCCCGCACTGTTCACCACATCGGGAAAAAACATGGCAAAGCAAACTGCACTGTATGCTAAACACCAGGAAGCCAACGGTAAGATTGTCGACTTCGGTGGCTGGGATATGCCGGTTAACTACGGCTCGCAGATTCAGGAACACCAGGCCGTTCGTCAGAACGCCGGTATGTTCGACGTATCGCACATGACCATTGTGGATGTAGCAGGCCCGGATGCCACCGCTTACCTGCAGAAACTGCTGGCCAACGACGTTGCCAAGCTGAAAGAAACCGGTAAAGCCCTGTACACCGGCATGCTGAACACCAACGGCGGCGTGATCGACGACCTCATCGTTTACAAAATGGACGGCTGGTACCGTACCGTTGTGAACTGCGCCACCCGTGAAAAAGATCTGGAGTGGATGTCCGCTCAGAAGAAATCCTTTGATGTCAGCCTGACCGAACGCCCGGAACTGGCCATGGTTGCTGTTCAGGGCCCGAAAGCCATTGAACTGGTTAAACAGGTTAAGAGCGAAGCCGCTGAGCTGATCGACAGCCTGAAAATTTTTCAGGGTCTGCCTAAGAGCAACTGGTTCTACGCGCGCACCGGTTACACCGGCGAAGACGGTCTGGAAATCATGGTGCCGGAAACCGAAGTGGCAGAATTCTGGCAGCAGCTGCTGGACGCTGGCGTCGCCCCATGTGGCCTGGGCGCCCGTGATACCCTGCGCCTGGAAGCCGGCATGAACCTGTACGGTAACGATATGGACGAGAACACCTCGCCACTGCAGGCCGGCATGGGCTGGACCATTGCCTGGGAACCAGCAGATCGTGACTTTATCGGCCGCAGCGCCCTGGAAGCAGAAAAAGCCGCTGGCGTTGCCATGAAGCAGGTTGGTCTGGTGATGGAAAGCCGTGGTGTGATGCGCTCACACCAGAAAGTTGTGGTAGAAGGTATTGGTGAAGGTGAAGTCACCTCCGGTACTTTTTCACCATCGCTCGAATACTCTATTGCAATTGCACGCGTTCCGGCCGCAACCGGCGACGAGTGTATGGTTGATGTACGCGGTAAACTGGTGCCTGTGCGCGTTGTTAAACTGCCGTTCGTACGTAATGGCCAAAAACAGTTTTAAAACCGAATTTTTCAAACTCTGAATTTCTGAATTGGAGAACAACATGAGCAACATTCCAGCTGAACTGAAATACGTCGCCTCCCACGAGTGGATCCGTGTTGAAGCAGATGGCACCGTGACCATCGGTATTACTGATTTCGCCCAGGCTGCACTGGGTGACGTGGTATTCGTTGAACTGCCGGAAGTTGGCAGCGACGTTGAAGCCGAGCAGGACATTGCCGTTGTTGAATCTGTAAAAGCAGCTTCTGATATCTACGCACCACTGTCCGGTAAAATCATCGCCGTTAACGAAGAACTGGTTGATGCACCGGAAAAAGTGAACGAAGACCCATACGGCGACGCATGGTTCTTCAAAATGGAAGTAGCTGACGCTGCTGACCTGGAAAACCTGATGGATGCCGACGCTTACGCAGCAGCCTGCGAATAAGCCCGACACCACCTGCGGCCTGTTGTTATCCCGCACTCCTGCATTGGCGGTAACACAACAGGCCGGATTCATTGCCCGCTCTCCGGGCCCGCACCACGCGCATACGTTTTAACCTTCTGAGTTAAGCCATGACCACACGATCTCTCAAAGAACTCGAACAACGCGATAATTTTATCGGCCGTCACATTGCTTCCAACGGTGCTACCCCGGACAGCAATGAAGAAGCCGCCATGCTGGCAGAAATCGGTGCCGATTCTCTGGAAGCACTGACCGCGGAAATTGTCCCGGCCGATATCCTGCGTGCGCCTTTCCTCGATATTGCCGAAGGCCAGACTGAGTTCGCAGCACTGAACTACCTGAAATCGCTGGCAGCGAAAAACAAGGTATTCAAAAGCTACATCGGTATGGGTTACCACGACACCATCATTCCACCGGTGATCCTGCGTAACGTCATGGAAAACCCGGGCTGGTACACCGCCTACACGCCATACCAGCCAGAGATTGCTCAGGGCCGCCTGGAAGCACTGCTTAACTTCCAGCAAATGGTGATCGACTTCACCGGCATGGAACTGGCCAACGCCTCCCTGCTCGACGAAGGCACCGCCGCGGCAGAAGCCATGGCCATGGCCAAGCGTTCTGTGCGTAAAAACAAATCCAACACCTTCTACGTTGATGAGAACTGTCTGCCACAGACCATCGACGTGGTAAAAACCCGTGCCGAAGCCTTTGGCTGGGATGTACTGGTCGGCCCAGCCGCCGCAGCAGCCGACGCCGATGTATTCGGTGCCCTGTTCCAGTACCCGGGTAAAAACGGTGAAGTGACCGATTTCACCGACGTGATTACCGCCCTGCACGCCAAAGACGCGCTGGCCGCTGTTGCCTCCGACCTGATGGCACTGGTGATGCTGAAAGCACCGGGTGAAATGGGTGCCGACATCGTTCTGGGTAACGCCCAGCACTTCGGCGTACCAATGGGCTTTGGTGGTCCGCACGCGGCCTTCTTCGCTACCCGTGACAGCTTCAAGCGTTCGATTCCGGGCCGTATTATCGGTGTATCCATCGACGCACAGGGCAAACCTGCACTGCGTATGGCACTGCAGACCCGTGAGCAGCATATCCGTCGTGAGAAAGCTAACTCCAACATCTGTACCGCCCAGGTACTGCTGGCCAACCTCAGCTCGTTCTACGCTGTGTACCACGGCCCACAGGGTCTGAAGACCATTGCCGCACGCATTCACCGCCTGACCGACATTCTGGCAGCAGGCCTGAAAAACAAAGGCGTGGCACTGACCAACAACAGCTGGTTCGACACCCTGACCCTGACTGTGGCCGATAAAGCCGCCGTACTGGCGCGCGCCGAAGCCGCCGAAGTGAACCTGCGCAACGATGCCCAGCTGGGCATGAGCGGCGACGCTCTGGGCGTGACCCTGAGCGAGAAAACCTCCGCCGCTGACGTACAGCAGCTGTTCGACGTGATTCTGGGCGAAGGCCACGGTTTGGACGTGTACGCACTGGATGCCGAGATCGTTGCCAACGGCTCCAACAGCATCGACGCCGACATGGCGCGTAACACCGCATTCCTGACCCACCCGACCTTCAACAGCTACCACACCGAGCATGAAATGCTGCGCTACCTGAAGCGCCTGGAAGCGAAGGATCTGGCCATGAACCACAGCATGATCACGCTGGGTTCCTGCACCATGAAACTGAACGCCACCACTGAAATGATTCCGGTTACCTGGCCGGAATTCGCCAACATTCACCCGTTTGCCCCAACGTCACAGACCGTGGGCTACGAGGAAATGATCGGTGAGCTGGATGGTTACCTGAAAGCCGTCACTGGCTTCGACGCCATCTGTATGCAGCCTAACTCCGGTGCGCAGGGCGAATACGCCGGCCTGCTGGCGATCAAGAAATACCACGAGAGCCGTGGCGAAGGTCACCGTAATGTGTGTCTGATTCCGCGTTCGGCCCACGGTACCAACCCGGCCTCTGCTCAGATGATGTCCATGCGCGTTGTCGTCACCAACTGCGACGACGAAGGCAACGTGGATTTCGACGACCTGAAAAAGAAAGCCGAAGAAGTGGGCGATCAACTGTCGTGCCTGATGCTGACCTACCCATCGACCCACGGTATTTACGAGCAGGGCGTACGCGAAATCTGCGACCTGATCCACTCACTGGGTGGCCAGGTGTACATGGACGGTGCCAACCTCAACGCCCAGGTAGGCATTACCCAGCCAGCCTTTATCGGCGCTGACGTATCACACATGAACCTGCACAAAACCTTCGCCATTCCACACGGTGGCGGTGGCCCGGGCATGGGACCGATTGGCGTAGCAGCGCACCTGGCGCCGCATGTTGCCAACCACGCAGTCCGCCCGATCGACAACGAATCGAAAGGCAACGGTGCCGTATCGGCAGCGCCTTATGGCTCGTCGTCCATTCTGCCAATCAGCTGGATGTACATCACCCTGATGGGCGGCAACGGTCTGCGTCGTGCAACCCAGAACGCCCTGCTGAAAGCCAACTACCTGGCCAAGCGTCTTTCTGCCCACTACCCGATTCTGTACTCAGGTCAGAACGGCCGCGTGGCGCACGAATGTATTGTTGACCTGCGTCCGATCAAAGCAGAAAGCGGCATCACCGAAGTGGATATCGCCAAGCGCTTAATGGACTACGGCTTCCACGCCCCGACCATGTCGTTCCCGGTAGCGGGTACCTTCATGATCGAGCCGACCGAATCCGAATCCAAAGCCGAAGTGGATCGCTTTGCCGACGCCATGATCGCCATTAAAGGTGAAATCGACGCCGTGATGCGTGGTGAACTGGATGCGGAAAACAACCCGCTGAAAAACGCCCCACACACCGCCGAAGTGGTTACCGGCGACTGGGAACGTCCATACAGCCGTGAACTGGCCGCCTACCCGGTTAAAAACCTGGGCGCACACAAATTCTGGCCAACCGTTGGCCGTATTGATGACGTGTACGGCGACCGCAACCTGATTTGTTCGTGCCCGGCGATTGAGAATTACGAGGACTGATTGTTTTCGTAGTTTGAGTTAAATAAAAAGCCCGCGAAAGCGGGCTTTTTATTCACAACTACAAAATTTCTCGTTCCCACGCTCCGCGTGGGAACGCAACTGTACAGCAGAGGCTACCACGCAGAGCGTGGGAGCCAGTTAGCATTTTTCAAAACACTATCGGCCAGAGACAATGACTTCATATTTATCCTTAGAGATCTCAGCCTTATAAATAGGTATAACTCTACCCAGTTCTGAGCTAGCACGATCCACAGCATCCTTCAGTCGGACAAAATCGTCATTGCACATTTTGCAACCGGCAATAACGGAATTTAATATCTCTTTTCTATCGTATGGATGAATACCTGGCTTCCGGTTCAGATCCAGACATCGCTCCTCTTGTTCATATGTCCAATCTTTACCTTTCACAAGAAAATTTTTCTTTGAATTCACGTCCCTGCTATCGTTAAAGTTAATAATTGGACGCTCGTCTTGATAATCTACTGGAAATGGGTACAAGAAATTAACCACTGATAGATCTGCTTCCTCTTCGGTTCCATAAATCACCGTAGGTATTGAAAACTCAACAACGAATCCTTTGTGATCTTGAGCATAATGCGCCCACAATAATAAACTTTTAAATGATCTAGAAAGAGAACAGACTCCAAGGTTTTGTACAAGCCCTTCTGCATACTCACCACTTTCAACGGCTTTCTTTATACTTGCCAGCATCTTGCTTTTATTCTGAATCCTCTTAGCTGGAGATAAACCATTGATCGCACCAGCCTTCTTGAATAAATCCTTGCGCTCCGTTAAATGCTCTTCCATATTCTCAAAGTCATAAACGGGCATACAATCAAAAGGATCATTAAAGTCTGCAGGAGCTGTGAACTTTATTGTTCCTTCTGAAATTACACAAAGAGACCCTTCGCTAAAAGGAAGATATTTGTACCTTAAGATTCGATCATCCATAAAAATCTATTTCCAACTTGGTTTTACTTGATAGTCTTTCTCGTTCCCACGCTCCGCGTGGGAACGCAACGGTGCCACCAAGGGCTACCACGCAGAGCGTGGGAGCCAGGGGTAAAAATTCTGGACTAGGCAACTAAGCCAATAAGGTAAGAACATAGTGAGCGCTTTTAAAATATTATTTATAACGATCTTCAAGTCCGACAGACAACAAAGAGCCATCCTTAAACATTCTAAGCTCATTAATTAGCACCTGTGCATTCAAATCATCGAGCGCAGCAAAAAACAAACAATTTTCTGACTTCTCGGATCCACATGCAGAAAAAACTATATATTGATTACTATCACCGTAAGAATCAAACTTGATCTGCCAAACCCCACCATTCAAAGGACGTATATAGGTAATAATTTTTGACAGGACATCATTATTTTCTTTCGCTACTGCAGACCAACGCAAATATTTTTCCACGGACTCAATAAAATCATCGACTTTAGGATATTCAACACTGATACCTAGATAGCCATTGCCATATCTATCGGCCATCAAATGGTAAACATCGACACCCGAAATAAACTGAACTTTTCCGGCAGTTGCTTTCGGCATATAACGCTGAGAATACTGATTGTATTCACTTAGGCGAACATTCGTCTTGAACTGTCTTTCATTTGAAGGCTTCGGCATCGATACACAAGCCGAAATAAATACTGCTAGAAAGATAAACCATATTTTATAGCTATACATAAAGTACCCTACTCATTCGTGATGAAAAATTTATGAGACTTCCCCTCGTTCCACGCTCTGCGTGGAAGCAACTCGTAAAGAACTAGTCGGACACCCACGCTAACAGGCATCACTGCCCGGACACCCACATTAGTACTTATTTAATAACAGAAAACTCAAAGACTACAACTCAGTTGAAAGTACTAGCTCTTTTGTCAGCGGCTATCCGCCCCTGGTTAAGACTCCATGAGACTATCCGAGCAATCTAACCGGACACCCACTCTAAGCGCCGTTTATTACCAGTCTGATATCAGACCAAAACAAAGCAAACTGGCATTCCCCGACATTCAAGCTATTACCCGTTCACCCACCGATAATCCCACCCAAAAGCCGGGTAAACGGCACTATATCCCGCCGCACGCTGGCGGCTTCCAGTGCGACCATATATTCGCTTCGGCGTTCAACCTGCACCACGGTCCTGGGGTAGCCACCGGCGGCCATTTCTCGTTCCTACGCTCCGCGTGGGAACGCAACGGTGCCAGCAAGGGCTACCACGCAGAGCGTGGGAGCCAGATGAGCGTGGGAGCCAGATGAGCGTGGGAGCCAGATGAGCGTGGGAGCCAGTTAGCTGACACGGCTTATTCACTACCAGAGCTTATCCACCGCAAGCAGTCCTTCAGTACCCGCGTAATCTCTGGCACTGGAGTAACGCCAGTGCTCGGCCTGATCAACGTAACCTCGCTTGACCGGGTTCTGATGAATGTATTCGATCTTTTGTCTCATAATGTCAGAACTGCTGATCCATTCTGGATGAACACCTTCTTAACCAGTATCCGGACACCCACGTTAACCAGTATCCGGACACCCACGTTAACCAGGACACTAGCCGGACACCCACAGCAATACGCCTATAACGCTTCAAACTCTACCCCAATCAGCTCGTACTGAATCAATGCTTCATGCAGTGCCTTACCGAGGTAGATGCCAGTAAAGTTATCTTCTTTGATCTTAAAAAAACCACTATCTGGCACCTTATCCAGATCAAAAACTGCCTTGGAAACACCACCGAAGGGATTCATTTCTGACTTCTCTTTATCAAGAGCGTCTATCACTGATACAACGTTACACAGCCACATACGAACACTATTCCATTTCAACTCAATGAACTGAACTGAGTCTCCGACAAGAGGCTTCAGATATTCACAAAGATCATTGCTTACCACGAACGAACCGACGTTCAGCAGCGAGACGTCACATAAAGGTAAACCTGTATCTTCATCATCCGGCTCAACATACAGGGGTTGTTGCACATCAAGACGAGCCCCCTTGCAGCGTATCGTGCCGCCCTTAACAAGTACAAAGCTCTTACAGTTGTCGAAATCTACTTCGAGCGAATAGACAGCATCAGAATGAGCCATTACTAATCTCCATGATCTCTGATCTTTTCAATCTACGGTCCAGTGAGAAATTGCCAGAAACGACTCCCCTGGCAATTCTCCGAAGAATAGCGCGTGCATGCATCGGGCTCATCGCCTGCTCTAAGCACGAAGTAATATTCAGGTAGTAGGTCTTACGGTGTACAGTTCGATGTGCAAATGCGAAGTCGGGATAATTTGGCAAGTTTCGCTTGTAATTAGGCAGCCAAACACCGTTACATGGATCATCAATGCGTACATTGTATTGTGCGAGAATTTCTCTGGCTGCCTCTGCTCTGATATGACCACCACTGACTATCGCGTGAGCTTCAAAATTGCCACAGACTGGTCGTTCATAACCAACAGCACCAAGAAAATCACCCAGCCGCGTTGAGTCGTGCTGTTCTGACATAAGTTCCGTATGAGACATACCCTGTCCGTTTTTTATATACTGTGCCAGAACTTCCTTCATTGCCAAGACCTTGGTGTCTGTAATGGTCTTAGCTATTAGCTGGTTAGTTTCCTTAGTAAGGCGCCCGCTTACGGTTAACAGTTCCGTCAGGCCTAATCTGAAATCAAGCTCATCAACTTCTAAGTAAAGTGGGTCCATTTCCAGACAAATCCTCCATGTCGCTGTGTGATTGTCGCGGATAAAATCCGCTCCTACAACCCATATAGGACTACTACCCGACGAGCACCAGTATCCGGACACCCACGTTAAGGCAGTATCCGAACACCCACATTAATAGTTTCAGACTATCCAGACATCCACGTCAATACTCTTTTGATAACAGAAAAATCAACATTATTAACCAAGTATTAAGTACTGGTTTTATCGATATTAGCGAGGGGCGTGCTTGTTCTCATATCCACAAGCTGCAAGGCAACGCAACGGTGACAACAAGGGTTACCACCGGAGCGTGTGAGCCATATGAATTTATAGCTTATTGTGCAAAACGCTCGTTTCCGCAGGCAGCAAAGAAGCCAGATGTGAGCGGGCAGAAAGACGTGATGAGCTTAAGGAAGATCACCCGGCAGCAGATGCTGCCGGGCGGTTTTGCTATTGCCCAAAAGGCTGTGGTTTCGGTGTTGCGTCTACCGATGGTGGCAGTATCGGCAAGGCGAAGGTTGGTTGCTCACCGGTCAGGGTTTTCAGGAAAGCCACCACTTTGGCATTTTCATCGGCGGTGAAGGTTTTACCCAGTTGTAAGCGCCCCATAATATCCACCGCTTCGGTGAGTGTTTCAGCCTCGCCATCATGGAAGTATGGGTAGGTCAGCTCGACATTACGCAGGGTTGGCACTTTGAATTTAAAGCGGTCGGCGTCTTTACCGGTCACACCGGCCAGGCCTTCAGCCGGGTTAGTGGTTTGATACGGTTGCACCAGGCCCATTTTCTGGAAGGAGCTGCCACCCACCGCCGGGCCGTTATGACAGGCAACACAGCCGGAGTTTTTAAACAGTTCGTAGCCGGCTTTTTCGTTGGCGGTAATGGCATTCTCATAGCCCAACAGCCACTGATCAAAGCGTGAGCCTGGCGTCACCAGCGTTTTTTCGAATTCAGCAATAGCATCGGTTACACGGTCGATGTTGATGGCATCGTCGCCGAATACCAGGCGGAATTCATTCACATAACCGGGTATGGATTGTAAGACACTGACTGCCAGCGTATGGGTGAACGCCATCTCGCCCGGGTTAGCAATCGGGCCACCTGCCTGTTCCTTCAGGTCGGCTGCTCGACCATCCCAGAACTGCGCTACATTCATGCTGGAGTTAAGCACAGTAGGCGAGTTAATCGGCCCCTGCTGCCAGTTATGGCCAATGGAGGTTTTCAGGTTGTCGGTGCCGCCCATGCTCAGGTTATGGCATGAGTTACAGGAAATAAAACCAGACTTGGATAAACGTGGGTCAAAGTACAGTTTCTTGCCCAGTTCGGCCTGAGCCAGATTGATATTCTTGACCGGTTCAATGGGTTGAACTGGCTCCGCTGCGATACTTTTTAACGGCAGCAGCGCCGCCATGCCCAGCAAGAAAACGTGCTTTGCGGTTTTTTCCATCATCAGACCCCCAACAATATTCCAGATTGGTTATAAACCTAGCAGCTGATCATTTTCCGGCAAATGACATAAGTCACATTAAACCTGCGAAACAGCGAAACTTACTGCCCCGCCGGATTCTGCAGCACTGACAAGGGGGCCGGCTCGCTGGTCGGTTGTGCCGACACTGCCTGCAGGAAGGCATTCAGTGCCAGCATTTCTTCGCTACTCAGCCCCAGCGGCTGAATGGCTGGGCAGGACACTATCCGGACACCCACGTTAATACTCCATCAAATGGTTCGCGGGCATGGTGCGTTCCTACGGGACACTATCCGGAGGCATCACTATCCGGACACCCACGTTAATACTCCCCCCCCCCGCCCGTCGCGGGCATGGCCCGTTCCTACGGGTTTAAGCGTCCGACATCCAACGTCCGACATCCAACGTCCGACATCCAACGTCCGACATCCAACGTCCGACTCCCGCCATCACCGCCACACCCCAAGGCCTGTACCGAAAGTCAGCCAGCCAGAACTTGATCAGGCCTATGTCTGAACTATCGTTATTTAGTCAATTCATGGAGCCAGACTATGAAACTTGTTCGTCTGATATACGCCAGCCGCAAAACGGAACACTGGAACGATCAGGAGCTACAAAAGCTGACGGCTCAGGCCTCCGAGTACAACCGTAAGCATGCGATTACCGGTGTGCTTATCTTTAACCGCAAGAATTTCCTGCAGTGCATTGAGGGTGAACGCTCGAAGGTGTCGGCGTTATTTCAGAAGATTGCCCATGATGATCGCCATCAGAACATCGAGCTGATATCCGTTGAGCAGGTGGATGAGCGGGAAATGGAGCGCTGGAGTATGTGTTATATTCCGGACAGCCATATCACGAAAGAGCTGGTGCTTAAGTACTCCGATTCTGACGATTTCAATCCGTTTGAGATGACCACACGAGGCGCCTTTGCATTTATCCGCCACGCTTGTGAACTGATGCAATCTGCCCAAAAGTAGCGGGGCTTACTGCCCCGCCGGATCCTGCAACACAGGCAAAGTAGCCGGTTCACTGGTCGGTTCGGCCGACACCGCCTGCAGGAAGGCATTCAGCGCCAGCATTTCTTCGCTACTCAGCCCCAGCGGCTGAATAGCTGCATCAATCACCGGGAAGAAGGGGTCGTAGCGGCTTTCATACTGTGGGTAGTTGCCGTTGCGTCCCTGCGTCATGCCGGCGTTATACATCGGAATAACACCTACCACGCCGCCGCTTTTTGTTTCCCGCGCCAGTATTGGGAATACACCGTTGTGCATATAAGGCGCGCTGTAGGCGATATCGCGCAGCGGCGGTACACGGAAAGCCCCCAGCTGCTGATGGCTGCGGCTTTGCTCAAAGCGTCCGCGATCCTGCAGTGTGCGGCCATAGTAGGTTAAGCCGGTATTACGGAAGCTATGGTCGCTCAGCAGCGGCCCACTGTGGCAGTTCATACAGCGCGCTTTGGTGCGGTACAGATGCAGTCCATGCAGCTGCTGATCATTCAGCGCCGTGCTGTCACCCTGCACAAAACGGTCGAAGGCCGCAGGGCGACTGATCAGCGTGCGCTGAAAGGTAGCAACCGCTTTGGCAAAACCGTCGAGGCTTGGTTGTTCATCGCCATAGGCGGCCTTAAACAACGGGCCATAGCGCGGATCTTCCTGCATACGTTGCAGTAGCTGTTCCAGTGTCAGTGCCATTTCCAGCGGGTCGCGTACCGGGTGAGTGGACTGTTGCTCCAGCGTGGTTACCCGGCCATCCCAGAAAAACGCTGGAAAGTATGCGGTGTTAGTAACCGGCATAGCCTGACGCCGGCCTTTCTGCCCGGCTGTGCCCTCCGACACCCGGCGCTGATCACTCCACATCTGTTGCGGCACGTGGCAGGACGCACAGGCGACATCGCGCCCGGCGGATAAGTTGCTATCGAAAAACAGCGCCTGACCAAGTGCCACTTTGGCTTCGCTGTAAGGATTATCGGCGGGAAACGGCACCGGCGGTAAATTCCCTAACTCCTGCCATTGAATACCGGCATCCACGGTTGGTGCAGGCCACAGTGCAGAAGGCTGAGTGTATTGCGCGCGCAGCGCGGTCAGGTCCACCTCGGTAGTGACGCGCGGCTTAGTCGGAGCGGCGGCATCGGCACGGAAGGACAGCGGCAACAGCAGCGCCTGATTAGCCGTCACCAGCTCGGCTGTCGGCATGCGCACCACTACCAGCTGTTCCTGCTGATCGCTGTTGGTTGAAGCCAGCGCCCAGTAATCGCCATCGGCTAACGGCAGGCTGGCGGGATAACGCCACTGCCCCTGCTCGGCCAGCGATTGCAGTTCGTACAACATGGGCAAGCGCCAGTCGCTGTGACCACATAAGGCGCCGCTGTTCAGACTGGCCGCCTGAGTCACCGCCGCTGATGCTGAAACCAGGCCCGCATCTGCCGCCACCCGCGCCCAGATACGCTGACCACGCGGCCAGCGTTGCTGCACAGGGCGATCAACGTAATCAGCGCAGCGCCAGTCGGATTTATCTGCCGGCAGGTGCTGCCAGCGCAGCGGTCGGCCATCGGCCTGCAGACGAATCATGCCGGATAACTCCGTCAGATCCGCCGTAGCATATTCCTCTGCCAGTGCTGGCTGGCGTAAAGCCTGGCTGCGAATCAGCAACGCCTGGTGCGCCAACTGATAGCCAATGCGATGTTTCTCACTGGCGGCCAGCATACGCGCCATGGTCCAGCTGTCGGCGTAATCGCGTAGTGCCTGAGCTTCATTATCCAGCGGCTGACGCTGCTGCAGCACCACCGCATGCAACGCATTGGCTACCTCATCCAGCAGCTCGTCAGTGCTTTGCCCGGCGGCAACATCCGCCAGCGCCAGTGCGGCGGTGGTCTGCGCCGATACCCGCAGCGGAGCGTCGTTTATCTCCTCGCTTACTGCGCTGCGCAGGCGCACCGCGCCTGCCAGCACCTCAACCTGAGTTGCCTGCTGTTCGCCACGGGCAAAACGGAACTGTCCGTCGTCCTCTACCCGGGTGCGCTGCAATTCCTGACCGCTGGCATTCAGCAGTCGGGCTTCATAGCCGTGCCAGTCAGCCTCTGTACCGGTAACAGAAACCTGCCCCTGAATCGGCTCGGAGCCGTTACAGCCAGCCAGCAAAGCCGCCAGCGCCAGCCCCTGAAACATCCGGTTTGCACGTTTCAGCGACATAGATAATAAAAAGCTCATTCGCAAATCTTATTGATAACGATTCTTAGTATGTTTACCATTGTATAAAATTACACCTGAAATAAGAACAGGGACTGACAGATATTTACCTGTCGGCATCGGATAGCCAGCACCGTGAACCGGACCATTTTCAGAGGAAAACAGAATGCATACCTTGCGGCGCCCACTTTTGAGTGTTGGCCTGGCCACCCTGCTGTCTGCAGCCCTGTCAGGCTGTAGCGATTCATCCAGCTCTTCATCCACAGGCAGCGATGGTGAACAGCCTTCACCGCAAGCGCCTGTTACCGTCAGCGGACTGGTCACCGACCCGGCCATCAGTGGAGCGGCAGTGCGCCTGGACGATGCCGACGGCAACGCACTGGCACAAATCACCCTGACCAATAGCCTCGGCGAGTTCTCGTTTGCTGATGTGGATTCCGCCAGCCTCGATGGCGCACTGATCAGTGCCAGCGGTGGTAGCGACAGCAGCACCGGCCAGAGCTTCCGTGGTCTGACGCTGCAGGCCCGTTATCAGCAGGACAGTGACAGTGTGGTATCACCACTGACCACGCTGGTAGTTGCCACCCAGCAGCGTGCTGGCGTGGATTACAGCGCAGCCCGCGAACTGGTTGCTGCTGCGCTGGGTCTGAACGCTGCGGATGTCGATGCCGACCCGGCCTCTTCTGCCAGCGTACAGAAAGCCAACCTGCAGCTGAGCCGTCTGGCCTATGCGCTGCGTGCGGCGAATGGTTTCAGCCGCGTCGATGAGCTGATCAGCACCTACGGTAACGACTGGCAGGCCATTGCCGATGCAGTAGCTGCACTGGATATTGGCGACAGCATTAAAACCCGCGTGGCGGAACTGGCGCCTGAACTGAATGATATTGCCGCCCTCGACAGCAGCCTCAGCGCAGCTGATGTGGTGCTGCAGGCAAACCGCCTGTCATTTACCTATGGTGTGCAGCGCTTCCTGGCCAACAGCCTGTCATACACTGCGGCCGATGCTTCTGCTCAAGCAAACGTCGTCGCCCTGGCCGATGCGCTGTGGACAGCCAATGGCCAGCTGGGTATTCCATCGGATGGTGCGCAGTTCGCTAACATTATTCGCTTTGCGTTTAACCAGTACGCCATCGACAGCAGTAATCTGGACGACAGCAGCTGGACGGTTCCGGCCGAACTGAGCAGCGACAGCAACATCGCCAGCCTGTCGACCCTGACTGTGATTGATCACACTATCCCTCTGACCGACGATGATTTACTGCTGACTGAAGCGGATAAACGCGCCTATTTTTACGCATCCGATCTGGCACCTGCGTATAAAGCCGAACGTCTGTTTGATGGCATTCTCGACGACACCATTGTTGATCCGGTTTTCACAAAAATTGCGGCCGATTACGCACTGCGCGGTCAGGCAGAAAAAGCCGACAGCATTCTGAACAGCCAGATTTTTACCCCGTTTAATAAAGCCTACGGCGACCTGCGCGTGGGTAATGCCTACGAAAAACGCGGCGAGCGTGAAACAGCGGTTATTTACTGGGCCAGAGCGGCAGAAAAAGCCAGCACGTATCTGCAGGACAAAGGCGCGGAAAACATGGACGCCGATGATGCCAGTTTATTCCAGGTTATTGCCAAGGCTTACACAGATGCAGGAATGGTTGACGAAGCCAATGCTGTGCTGGAGCCGGTCCTTACCTTTATTAACGCTAACGCAGGCAGTTACAGCACCGCATACGGTCGGATTATTGTTGCCATCGGCAAAACAGTTAAAGCAAAAGTAGAGCTGGCAGAAGAGAATAATCTGCGCAGCGATCTGCTGACCGATGCGTTAACCAGCACCCAGCTGCTGGACAGCATGATTGATGGCATTGGTCTGCAGACAAGTTCAACCAAGTGTGGCGACCACTACATGCTGCGCACCATGTACCTGACGACTCTGGCCGATTATTACCGCCGTCTGGAACAGGCCAGCAGCGTTGAAGCGACCATTAATAAATTCGTTGAACTGCGCGCGACACACGCCTGTACTGCGACTCGTACCGTTACTTACGTTAAGGGTCTGGTCGAAGAATTCGCCTACCTGGATGATATTGCCGGTTATATGACATTGGTAAATACCACCATGACCGACGCCACTGCGACTCAGGTTTCGCAGGCGACTGCCGCTGCCGAAATTTATGAAGCCGTCGCGTTGGCAAAAAGCGGTGACGTAACCGCAGCACTGGCAAAGATTTCCACCACCGATGTGGTTGAGCGTGTCGAGTATCTGACTGGCTCCGGCATTTCACTGCAGGGCGATAACCCGAAGCTGGGCGTACGCTTGTTACTGGATGGCTATATCGACGAAGCTGCCGAGGTATTGGATGCGGCCTGGACGCTGGCTATTTCTGACGATTATCTGACTGCTTTAACCAACGATGGTAGCACCTACGTCCGCTATGGCTGCGGTAAAATCGCACAACTGACCTACGACTATATCGACCAGACACAAGGCAGCGCGCGTCTCAGCACCTGCACCACGCTGGTGAGTGATTACACCGCCAACAGCAGTGTGACAACTGAAGCAAAAGCGATTGCTAACGCCTACCTGGCAAGTATTGCCATGCACATGGGCGATAACAGCCTGGCACAAAACGCTTATACCGATGTTCTGGCTCAGGGTGCTGTACTGCTGGACAGCGGCAGTGAAGACGCGTTTAACACCGTAGCCCGCAGTGTTTATGAAGTTGCCAGTGCTGGCGGAATTGCTGCCGGTATTCCATTCACCGCTTTCCTGGCACCAATGAATGATCTGCAAGCCCTGCGTGATACCACCGCCGCTGACGCAGCCGATGAAGATGGCTACAACACAGCACTGGATATGACCAGCTCCCTGATTGCCTACTACGGCTACATCATGCAAGCCCTGCGTGAAGATTCCGTACAGAACGGTATTGATCCGGCTCTGCCAAGCTACGTGAGCCTGCTCAAAGAGCGTTCTCTGGCACTGGCACTGGCGGGTGAAACCATCGCCAATAAAACCGCCACCCAGGATACCCGTGACGGTTATTACAGCGGGTTATTTGGCACGACAACTCCCAATGCAGCTCTGACACTGTCTGAGATTCAGGACTCCGCTTCACAGCTTCTGCCACTGCTGAGCGATACCGAGTCGGCCAGCGATATTAATGATTACCGCCTATCAATAGCTACCGATATTCTCAACAGCGATGTATTCCTGAACGATGCCTTTGCCTCGCAGGATCTGGATAACGATGGCCGCGTGGATTTCTTCAGTGAAGAAGCCAGCGCCGATGATATCGCGGCATCGGCACTCACCCTCGACAGTGACAGTGATGGTGACGGCATTAATGACGACATGGATAACACTCCGTTTTACTGCGAAAGCTGTGCACTTTAATTAAATTATGTCTGACCATCTGTTTATGGTCGCCCGCAACAGCAGAGCCTCGGCTCTGCTGTTTGTCGTTGCGACTTCGGCCATTGCCACTACAACCCGGGCTGACGATACCCTGGCCGTATTACCGGTTACGCAGGTATCCACCTCGGCTACGCCATCAACCCGTACCGACATGCAGGACAGCAGCGGTAAAATCACGCTGGATAATCGTGCAGTTAAAGACTGGTCGGACAGTACTGGCCTGTTAACGGATATGCTCGACACTCTGCCAAACGTGCAGTTCAGTGACGATGCCGACAGCGAAGAGGCTCTGACCTCGTTAAAGCCGCAATCTATTTCGATTTCCGGCGGGCGTTTTTACGAGAATAATTTCTCGTTAAATGGTTTATCCATTAACAGCCTGATCGACCCTGCAGGTGCAGGCAATGCAGAGTCGGGTATTAATGATATCAGCGGCCATGAAATGGCTATTTTTGTTGATACCAGTCAGCTCGAATCGGTGGCTGTGTATCACAGCAATGTTCCGGCGGAATACGGACGCTTTACCGGCGGCGTAGTCGATGCCACCCTGCGTCTGCCAGCACAAACCAGCCAGAGCAATATCAGCTATTACACCACTCGTCCGGCCTGGGTGAATTTTCACATCATTACCAATGGTAACGATGAAGACGATCCCAATTACAGCGCACCGGAAGATCCGCAGTATTCGCGCATGCGTTTTACCGCCTCCCACGAGCGTGGTTTAAATGACCGTCATTCGGCACGCATTAATATGAATTACAGCCGGGTCAGATCGCCGTTTGTATCACTGGCACAAACGGAATACAGCACCACCGAAAGTGCCAGCCTGACACTGACCCATGGCTATCAGTACGATCAGTTAAACGTTGTGTCATTTATTCAGACATCGCCTTACCGTACGCAAACGTCTGTTGCCAACACGCTGAACAGCAACTACCAGCTGAACAGTGGCGGCACACTGCTGGGCAGCACCTGGACGCTGCAACAGGAAAACGCCACACATACACTTAAATTATCGGCAAACTATTCTGAAAACAGCCGCAGCGCACCCGATCATTACTTTAACTGGCTGAACTCCAACTCACGCAGCTGGGGGCTGGAAGCAGGCTTAGGCAGCAGTAAAGAAGGTGGCTTTGGCTCGCTGGATAAATACCAGTCCGGCTATGCCCTGATGTGGAAAAGTGAGTTTGCCAGCGCACTGCCACTGATTTCAGCCTGGCGTACTGGTGCCGACTGGCAATATAACCAGACCGGTTTTAACCGCCCAGACGACACGTATATCTATAAATCACCGCTGTATAACACTCAGGTACAGTGTGTAAATCAGACACTGGACTGTGTGCAGCGCGAACAGTATTTCACTGCGCGCCAGATTTATCCGGCGGATAAAGTCAGCGTTGGCCTGAATCAGCTTGCACTGTTCAGTGAAGTGGATTTTGATTTTAACCGCGCCCGCCTGACACTGGGTGCTCGTGCCGACCACGATGACTTCCTCGATAACCTGAATATCGCTTTCCGTAGCCGCGCCAGCATCGACATTAGCGCCGATAAACACTGGGTTGTGCATACCGGTTTTAACCGCTATT
Organism: Thalassolituus marinus; assembly: GCF_020320395.1. Lineage (GTDB taxonomy): Bacteria > Pseudomonadota > Gammaproteobacteria > Pseudomonadales > Oceanobacteraceae > Venatoribacter > Venatoribacter marinus. The sequence continues at coordinate 120,205 of NZ_JAEDAH010000042.1, forward strand.
ACGGCGGGCCATTACTGACCTATCGCCTGCGTATGGCGTCAGAACCCTATTATCAGGAATACCGCAGCACCACCCAGAATATTGTTAACGACTGGGAATACGACAGCGAAACCGGCAGCTACCGCTATATCGCCAACGACCTTGAAACACCGTACAGCGACGAGAAAACGCTGAGCATTAATGGTCTGGTTTTTTCCGGTGTTATGCGTATTGAGTGGCTGGCCCGTGATGGCCACGATGAGTTCTCGCGAGAAGAAACCGGCGTACAACCCGATGGTTACAACTACTACCGTTTAAATAACGATGGTTTCAGTCACTATCGCAGCATTGCGCTGAGCTGGGATACGCAATATGACGACTACCGCTTCGGTTTTAATATCACCCGCTCGCGTACCGAAAGCAGCAATGCCTCCTACGACGATGATGCCGATGCCGCCGTCAGCGCCGATTACGTCTGGTACAAAGGTCAGCGCCGTACACTGAGCGATATTATTCAGCTGCGCGAAGATTATGCGCGCCCCGTGATTGCAACTCTGTACGGTGCCTTTGACGTCACCTCTGCATTATCCGTCAGCAGCAAAGGTCGGTTTAAATCGGCTTACACAACCGTCGCTGAAAGCAGTAGTTCAGGCTATTCCACAACCGTCACTGAGAATGGCGTAACCCGCAGGGAATACCTCGACGGTTACGCCGACACAACGATCAGCGCCAGTTTTATGCTGGATACCACGCTGCGCTGGAAACCATTGAAGTCAGACCAGCTGGTTGTGGTAGCCGAAATTACCAACCTGTTTGATCGCCGTACCTACACAGTTGGCGATAGCAGTGATGGTATCGAAGTGGGACGTAAAATCTGGCTCGGCGTCGAGAGCACCTTCTGAGTGCTCCCACGCCGTGGCTGAATCAGGCGACCTGCAACGCCGGCCCGCAACGTTCTGCAGCCTGCACTTCCTGCAGAAACGAACTGCCCCAGTGAGCGATATCGTAGTGGCGTACGATATCGTAGCCTTCGCGCAGACGCGCGCGGGCTTCGCTTTTATGCATAGTCAGTGCCTGATGACAGCTGACCATTAATTCGTGCGGATCATGCGGGTTAGCCAGCACAGCGCCACGTAATTCAGCCGCCGCTCCGGTAAACTCCGACAACACCAATACGCCACTGCCTGACGTTAAGCCCTGAGTGGCCACATACTCTTTCGCCACCAGATTAAGGCCATCACGCAACGGCGTAATCCACATAACATCGGCCATGGCGTAATAGGCAACCAGTCGCTCAAACGGCACGGCACGAAAGAAGAACTGCACCGGGGTCCAGCCCAGCGTGGCAAAGCGTCCGTTAATACGCCCCACCGCCTGTTCAATCTGATTCTGCAGACGGTTGTACACTGTCATCTCACGCGCGGCTGGTACACATACCGTCACCAGTGTCACCTTGCCGACCAGCTCCGGATATTCCTGCAGCAGGCGTTCGTATGCTTCCAGCTTCTGCAGAATACCTTTGGTGTAATCCAGCCGCTCGACCGACATAATCAGTTTTACACCCTGCAGATCCTGGCGCAGCTCTGTCATCAGCTGGCGAATTTCATCGCTTTCCAGTGCATTTTCAATGCGCCCCATATCCAGCCCGACCGGGTGAGCGCCTAAGCGGATAGTGCGGCCATGCACTTCAATTTCACTGGTCATTTCATCCAGCCCGACAGCGCAGCCGTAGGTCAGAAAGCGCGGCGCACAGCTTTGTTTTTCTTTAACCGTTACCGGTGCCACACCGCGGGCAACGTCAACAAAGTTTTCTGACTGACGCGGAATGTGAAAACCAATGTAGTCACACTGCAGCAGGCTACCGACAATATCGCGGCGCCATGGCAGCACATTGAACACATCCGCCGATGGGAAATAGGTGTGGTGAAAAAACGCTATTTTCACATCCGGGCGCATCTCTCGCAGGTAAGCCGGCACCATCCACAGGTTGTAATCGTGAATCCACACCGTCGCGCCCTCGGCCGCTTCTTCTGCGGTGCGCTCAGCAAATAATCGATTCACTTTCAGGAAAACCTGCCAGTGATCTTCGCGGAAACTCGCACGTTCCCAGAAGGTATGCAGGGTTGGCCAGAAGGCTTCCTTGGAAAATTTCTTGTAGAAGATATCCACATCTTTTTTCGATAACGCGACCCGCGCCGCCACCAGATTCGGGTATTTTTCGCGGTCGATGCTGGTGTGGGTTTCAAACTCGCCGTACTTCGGATCATGTACCGACCAGGCCACCCAGGAGCCTTTTTTTCCGTCAGCAAAAAAACTCATCAGCGTTGGCAGAATGCCGTTGGGGGATGTTGGATTGCGACGTTTTATTTTGCCCTGATCGTAGTATTCCTCGTACGGCAGACGGTGGTACACCATCACCAGATCGGATTTTCCCAGCTCGTGCTGCAGTGCGGTTTCATTGTCTATGCCGGCTTCGCCGAGAAAGCCGAAATGACTGATGGCTTCGAGAATACCGCCACAGCCCGCTGCCTGAGCATGCAGCACCGTGGCACGATTTTCTGTCTGTGCCAGTAATGCCGGTTCCGACTGACCAACGCATACGCCAACAAAATTCTGTTCATACATGGATAAATCATTCAGGGTATCGCCCGCGACCAGCACCTCGTCATCAGCAACACCCAGATGTTTCATCAGCGCTGTCAGAGTACTGCCCTTGTTCACACCGGCAGGCAGAAAATCGAGATACTGTCCGGCGGAATACAGCATATCCACCGCAAAGGTTTGCGCGACCTGCTGCACTTCCGGAGTCAGCGCAGATTCATCACAGAAAAAAGAACAACGGCGTTCCTGCGGTACGTCCTGACGCACAATTCCCGGAAATACAGCCATCGCTTCCACCAGCCGGTACTCGCCGGGCCAGCGATGTTCTATCGGACTCTGCACTTCCATTACTGGTTGCAGCGTATCGCCGTGCACAACCGTGGCACCGACATCGCTGATAATGAATTCGGGTTGCGGAATTGCCGGATCGGACAGCAACGGCATAACGGATTCAAGTCCGCGTCCGGTGACAAACACCAGCCGGATGTCCGGGTGCGATGCAATTAACTGATAAAGCTGATGGCGGCTTTCTGCATCGCCTCCTAAAAACGTACCATCCAGATCGGTAGCCAGAAGCATAATGTTCTCCTTGTCTGACGCAGGGTAAAACCCCTGGAAATTGAATGCACCGGAGGACTGCCCGCTGGGAACAGTGCCCGCTGTCAGAAGCGGGCGGTTAGGCAGTCAGGCTGCGGTAGCAGCACAACTCACCGGTACAGAAGTTAATGGCCGGAAGCGGAAGAAACCTCCTGTGCAGTCTGAGCGTCGTCACCAACGTCGGAAACAGTAAGCCCTTCTTCTTCCGGCAGCATTTCCAGCGCGGTGGGCGTGGTACGCACCATCGGCACAAAGGCGGAAGGACTTTCAGGTTCTTCTTCAATCAGGGTATGCAAGTTACGAACCGCTACCAGAACGAGCAGCCCCTGCATCACGCAAAACCACACAGGCAGGGCGTTTGCGCCGGTCTGCCCCATCAGCCAGCCAGCCAACGCTGGCCCCGTGGCTGCACCAATGCCGTGCACCAGCAACAGGCCACTGCCCCCTGCCAGAATGTCACGCGCTTCCAGGTGATCAACCAGATGAGCGACCGCCAGCGGATAAATGGCAAACGCCAGTCCACCGTATACGGCGATGCCCAGCATCAGCCCGGATACCGATGCCGACAACGGAATCAGCACCAGCGCTGCCAGTGCAGCCAGACCGGCTACCACGGCAATGACCCGCCGCCGGTCGTGACGATCGGAGTAGCGGCCCAGCGGATACTGCAACAGAGCACCGCCAATGATGGCGCAACTCATAAAGGTCGCTACCTGATGATCATTGAGGCCGCTACGTGCCGCATATACGGCGCCCAGCCCCCAGAAGGCGCCCATCGCCAGCCCGGACAATAAAGCGCCGCCCAGCGCTACTGGCGCGGTTTTATACAGGTTTCGGACACTGGCGCGCTGCACATCGTGTACTTCCGGCTGATGCACCCGCGTCCAGGTGACCGGCATCAGGCTGAGCGACACCAGAATGGCGGCGATAGCGAACAGCGCAAAATTCTGAGCGCTGCCAAACTGCAGAAACTGTTGTGCCAGCGCCAGTGCCGCGAGGTTGACCACCATATACACCGCAAACACCCGTCCGCGCTGATCTGCGGGGGTCTGGGCGTTAAGCCAGCTTTCAATCACGGTATACAGAATCACCAATGCCGTACCGGTCAGTACCCGGCACAAGCCCCAGGCGATGGGATCGACCACCAGTACGTGCAGCAACACCGACGACGCCACCAGCGCCGCGCAGAAGGCAAACGCGCGGATATGCCCCATACGGCTGATCAGTGGCAGCGCCAGATAGGTGCCGAGAAAAAAGCCGACAAAATAGCCCGACATAATCAGGCCCATGGTGGTATCGCTGTAGCCTTCGCTGGCACCGCGCAGGGCCAGCAGCGTATTCAGCAGTCCGGTACCCAGCAGCAGTAGCGCCACGCCGGACAGTAATGCCGTAATCGGCAGTATCAGAGGTATCACAGAGGACTCCTTACCCTGTTATGCACACGGAAGGGATAGCACATTGCTATGAAGTGAGTATGAATCATGACACATAAAGTGTAAGTGAGTTCCGCCCACCTTGCTCACATTGCCGCGCCTGAAGCCTGCAAAGCGGTCAAAGCCGGGGCTTTACACTCTCTGACTATTTGCAAATATTAATACTTCTCATTTAGTTTCTTTCTGATACGATGCCCACCTCTGTTGTTTATCGGGAATCCGTCAGGCGTGGCCGCAACATCGTTTCTTCGTATCTCCATCCGCCAGTGGCATTGGGTCAGTTCTGCATTCTGCCTGGTGGGTATGATCCTGTTTGCCATTACCGGTATTACCCTCAACCACGCCAGCAGTATTGAAAGTACGCCGCACACCATCAGCATTGAAGCCGAATTATCGGCCGGATTACTGACCGCACTCCGCCAAAAGGAAGAAGGCCCATTACCGCTGGCGGTACGTCACTGGCTGGCCGAACAGCACAGCATTGTCACATCCTCAGCCGCCGCTGAATGGGAGGACGACGAAGTCTATCTGGCGCTGCCACGTCCGGGTGGTGACGCCTGGCTGAGTATTGATCGCAGCAGCGGTAGCCTGATTTACGAAGCGACTGAGCGCGGCTGGATTTCCTATTTCAACGATCTGCACAAAGGCCGTAACACCGGCGTCGCCTGGCAGTGGTTTCTCGATGGCTTTGCCGTCGTCTGTCTTATTTTCTGCCTCAGCGGTTTATGGCTGCTGACGCAATACGCACGCCAGCGCCCTGGCACCTGGCCGGTCACGGCACTGGGCGTGGTGCTGCCGTTCATTATTCTTATCCTCACCGTTCACTGACATTGTCACAGGAGCCTTGCATGACCATTTTCAGACAGACAGCGCTCGCCGCTCTGGTCGTTGCCGCTGCCACTCAGGCGCAGGCCGCAGACCTGACGCTGGATATTCAACTGCCCGAGCTGGCGGTTGCCGAATACCACAAACCCTACGTCGCTGCCTGGCTGGAAAACGGCAATAACGAAGTAGTTGCGCAACTGACGGTCTGGTACGACGTCGACAAGCGCAACGACGCCGGCAAAAAGTGGCTGAAAGATATGCGCCAGTGGTGGCGCCGCGGTGGCCGCAGTCTGGAATTACCAGCAGACGGCATCAGTGGTGCAACTCAGGGACCTGGTGACTACCAGCTGACCTATTCACTGGATAAGGGCCCGCTGGCCAATCTGCCAGAGGGTGATTACCGCGTACGAGTGGAAGCAGCGCGTGAAGTCGGCGGACGCGAATTAATCAATTTGCCATTCCACTGGCCTACCAGCGAAAAAACCATTGTCAGCGAAGCCGGCAGCTCAGAACTGGGCAAGCTGCGTCTGACCATTCAGCCCTGAGTCGCCCTGTCAGCAAAAGGAAAATACTATGTTTAATGCACGTACTTTATTTCTCTCACTGTTAACACTGACTGCGGTTGAAGCACAGGCCCACCGTGCCTGGATTCAGCCCGCACTGACTGTACTCTCCGGCGAAAAAGCCGTTGTCTCTTTTGATGCCGCAGTATCCAACACTATTTTTATTGCCGACCACGCAGCCCTGCGCAGCAATGGTCTGAATGTGACTGCTCCTGACGGCAGCGTACGTGAAGTAGAAAACCTGCACACAGGTAAAAACCGTACTGTGTTCGATGTCACCCTTGATCAGCAAGGTACCTACCGTATCGGTATGGCCAGCAGCGGCTTGTCTGCGCGCTGGGAAACCGAAGATGGTAAACGTGCCTTCTGGCCGCCACGCGGTGAAAAAGCCGATCCGGCTGAGTTCAGTAAAAAAGTTCCGGCCGATGCGAAAAACCTGAGCGTCAGTTACAACAGTCGCCGCATGGAAACCTTCGTGACTGCCGGTGTACCAACGGATGGCATCTTTACGCCGAGCAATAAAGGCCTGGAAATGATTCCGGTAACGCACCCGAACGATTTATTCGCCGGTGAAGCCGCTACTCTGCGTTTTCTGATGGATGGTGAGGCGGTAGAAGGTGTGGAAGTCACATTAATTCGTGAAGGCACCCGTTACCGTAACAGCGAAGACGCCATCGAATTACACACCAACAAGCAAGGTGAAGTCGTCATTAACTGGCAGGGTGCTGGCCGTTACTTTGTTGAAGCATCTTACCGTGACAACAAAGCGCAGGCTCCGGCCACTCAGCGTTCAGGTGGTTATACCGCCGTGCTGGAAGTATTACCGGACTGATCTGTGAACGCAGCGAATGTTCCTTACGCGGCCCTGCTACTGGCAGGGTACGCCGTCTTCACCCTGTGGTGTTACCGTACAGCGCTGCTGTCCTGGTGGCAGAACCGCCAGCAGCACCACAGTCTGCATGATGTATTAATCGGTTACGGCAGTGAAAGCGGAAATGCGCTGGCTCTGGCCCGCAGTTTACGCCAGCAACTGGTCAGCCAGGGGCAGACGGCACAACTGATTAATCTGAATAAAATTGCACCCGCGCAGTTAACCCGTGACCAGCGCCTGCTGATTATTACCAGCACCACTGGCGATGGTGAAGCGCCGGCCAACGCCGAACGTTTTTTCCACAACCTGAGCAGCAGTGGCGACAGCCTGCAATGCGAATTTGCCCTGCTGGCGCTGGGCGACCGTCTCTACAGCAATTTCTGTGCATTCGGCCACCAGCTCAGCCAGCAATTAAAATCGCTTGGCGCACGTCCTTTATTTCCGGTACTGGAAGTCGACCGCCTCTGCCCGCAAACCATCGAGCACTGGTACGAACTGCTAAGCGCCAGTGGTTTTCCGGTACAGGCACCGAAAACCTCAACCCGCGGCGTGGAAAAAAACGAACCCTTTCCACAGCGCTGGGCACTTAAAAAACGGACATTGCTGAATCACGGCAGCCCGGGCAACGCCATGTACGAACTGGAGCTGAGCAGCCCGCTGGCGGCCCACTGGCAAGCCGGCGATACCGTTCTAATCAACATCGCCGGTCAGCAACGCGAATACAGTATCGCCAGTACGCCGGCAGAGGATTGTCTGCGTTTTCTGGTGCGTATGCAGTATCACGATGACGGCAGCCCCGGCCTTGGCTGTGGCTATTTATGCGAAACCATTAGCGAACGTGATGTGATTGAGCTGCAGTTAAAACGTAATCCTGCCTGCTACGATCCCGCAATGGATATGCCAATGATTTTAATTGGTAACGGCACCGGCCTTGCCGGTCTGCGTGCACAGATACAGCAACGCCTGAACAGCAAACAACATGGCGATATGTGGCTGATTTATGGTGAGCGCAGCGCAGAGCACGATCGTCCCTGGCATCAGCAACTTAACCAGTGGCACAGTAATGGCGATCTCACTGCACTTAATTTCGCCTTTTCCCGCAGTCATGCGCCCTGGCCGCCATCATTGCAGGGCAAGGCCTGTGAAGGCTACGTACAGCAGATTCTTAAACGCGAAGTATTGCAGCTGAAACAGTGTCTGGCCAAAGGTGCGGTGATTTATTTATGCGGCAGCCGCGATGGCATGGGCAGTGATACCGACCGTACCCTGCGTGAGCTTATTGGTTCTGATTATGTTGACGAGCTGGAATTAAGCGGCCGTTATGTGCGGGATGTGTATTAACCAGTTTTATGGCTCGGCATCTGTAACAGTACTCAGTAAGAAAAAGGTGCTTCTGCTATACAGAAGCACCTTTAAAGGCAATGCCATATAAAAGACGGTGATTAAGGGGTAATGGTGATCACCATTTTCTGCTCATACAGACCAGACTTTCCTTCGGCGTAATAACAATTCGATATTTCATCAACCGCTAAAGCAGCCAACTCAACAGTAACATCCGTCGTTACCCCGGCAGGTACAGAAAAGCCAACCGTATCATCGCATTCCACCATCAGATCGGCAGCTTCGCCACTATCATTGATTCCTGCAACCCTGAAATGTGGTCGCAAGCCATAGTCACCACCAGCCAGCTCTGTTATTTCAAAGGTGCCGGTATCTGTATCGAGTGACGTAAATGCATGGTCATCGCCATAGTTCACAGCATCCATAATCCAACCACCATCACCCACGCTGTCTGACGACGTTTCACCATCATACTTAGCTAGCTTTGCGTGAATTTCCATGCCGAAGCTTTCACCCAGCATCGCAGAATCAATCGTTCCGGTGATTTTGGTTCCGGCAACAAGTGGTTTTACCAGTGGGTAATAGAGCACTTCGTTGGCAGCGTAAATAACGTCATCAATCAGTTCATCGGGATCTTGTGTACCGGGTACCCCTGTACCAGCATTCCCCGCATTAATACCGGCAAACTGATTACGGCAGTAAAAGTGATAATCGGCATTAGCCTCGTACTCATAATAGGCCGGTACTGGTCGACGTTTTCCTGCAATAACCCCGAAGAAGTACATATCATCGCCATTAGCCTCTTCTTCTGACCAGCCGTCTGCCTGATACTTTTTCGCAGGGATGCGGGCAAATTCAAAACTGCCATCTGTATCCGTAATGACATTAATTTCCTGATCTGCTGCGCCATAGTTCAGGTATAACGGCACACCTGCTGCTGGTACAGCATCGGTTTCTCCCTGAGGCGTATAGTAGACTTTACCTGATACATTACAGGTTGATTCGGGTGACTGATCGCTGACCCGAATGGTTTTCACTGGCAAGTAATCCCAGACATTCTGATCAACAGGACTATCCTCATCGTCTTGCGGAGGTGTTGCGCTACCTGTGAAGTCAGCCAAACGTTCCTGTAAATCCGTTGGTAATGCAGAAGTGCAACGGCTATCGACACCGGTATCTGTTTCATAACCAAAGAAGCCTGCACTTTGACATTCGACACCCAGAATCAAGTCACTGCTACTGGTAACAATTCCACTGTAAATATCGTCACCATTAACATTGCCGTTGTAATAGGTGTTTCCCTGGTAGTCGAGAAAGTGATCCTGATTCACTAAGCCATAAATTCGTACGCCAAGAATCTCAATGTGCTCTTCCATCAGTTTACCGACACCACCATCCGTGAAGTCAGCTTCAAGTTGGTCTGCAGCTGCCTGAGCGATTTGCTCAAACGTTTGATCTCCGGCATCAAATAACGTCGACACCAGAGTTTGTGTACGATTCAATTCAAATTCGATAATACTCACGCCTACAGCCATAACGACTTCTGCAGTGAGATCAGGAAAATCAGGCACAGCAGCGAGTATTGACGGAATATAGGATTCCGGGGCCCCAGCATCCAGCGCCCCCTGTTCAATCGCATCATCCATCTGCTGCTGGCCAGCATCAATCTGGTTCTGAGAAGCTACCAGAATATCTGTCGCAGTTGCTCTGGCAATGGAATCCAGTGTCAGTTCCAGTACCTGATATTCTGGAGAGCTATTGTCCCCGAGACGATTTGCAAATTGCTCATCAAGGGTGTCATCCAGGCTCTGCAACGACGTCAAAATCCGGTTAACCGTATACATCGCCAGATAACTGCGGAATACCGCAAGATCAGACTCCTCAAGCTCTGAAACAGGTGTATCTCCGTAGAGAGCAACGGGGTCTTGCTGTAAATCGTCTGCTGTTATCTCCCGGCCAATCTGAGCTGAGAACTGATTTATCAGCACCAGAATCTGTTCTTCCGTCAAAGCATAATTTGCCTGCAACGTAGTCGCAGGCGTCATCAATGCTGGCGGAACGTCCGATTCTTCACTTTCCACCTCAACATCCTGAGAGACCACAACCGTCAGTGGCATCCCGTAGGGTTTACCGTCGTGCAGGCCGTATTGTGGTACCTGCCAGGAACCTTTGTTTTCTATAAGAACCTGAACTTCTGTGAACCCATCCGGCCACTCCCCCAGATCAAACTCACCGGTATCCGACGTGATTGTGGAGGGTTCGTCGTTATCACAAGTACTGTTGAGGTTAAGATCGGCGCAAATCACTGCATTTGCGATATAAGGGTCCACCGCCAGCCCCGTCAACGAAACTCGCTGAACCGTCACCGTCGCAGGAGTGCCAGTATTATCACCATCAGGAGTATTACCTCCGGCATCAGATGAGTCTGACGAGGGGCTACTGCAACCCGATACTGTCATGCCTGCCACCAGCACAGCCAACAACAGCTTCTTGTTAATGCAGGCAAAAGGATATTCTGGCGTCATTGATAGTCCTCTTCGATCTTTAAAACCTCAGGCTGTTCAAAACATTGCCCGACCACTATGAATATGATCATTCAGCAAGTGAGTGAAATCAACAATGATGCCGGCTAATGCTGATCTGTAGCAGATTATATGCATCTATAAATGCTTCCGATCTTAACGAGAGTATTTATCAATCACTAAAACAAGATGTAAATCATTTATAAATGCTAGTGAATCGTATGAACAATATGATCCATACCTTTGAAAATATAAGCGGCCGTTATGTGCGGGATGTGTATTAAATCGGCAGAATGAAGGCGGCCCTGATACATGGTGGGCAGTGCCCACCGGTAATTTGGTGTTATTAAAACCTGTCGGCAAACACATCCTGGCTGATCGCATCGATAGTCGCACAGCCAGTTAACGCCATCGCCATTTCCAGTTCTTCCTGAAAAATACGCAGCATATGAGCAACGCCCAGCGCACCGGCCACGGCCAGTGACCATAATTGCGGGCGACCAATACACACAGCATCGGCCCCGGCAGCCAGCGCCTTCACCACATCGGTACCGCGACGAATACCGCTGTCCATTAAGAGCGTCATATCCTTTCCGACAGCAATACGAATCGCTGGCAATAAGCTCAGTGTTGCTGGCACGCCGTCCAGCGTACGTCCACCGTGGTTGGAAATAATCAGGCCATCAAAGCCAATTTCCTGCAGCGCTTTTGCGTCTTCGGGATGACTGATGCCTTTCGCCAGTAAGGGTAATGACGTCTGTTCGCGCAGCCACTTCAGATCATCGAGTGACGGCCGCTGTTTCATAAAGTGCTTGAATATAACGCTCTCGCCCTCGGCCGCAGTATTCACGGACGTAGCAAATTCCACCAGGTTCTCTTCGCGCACGCCGTCCGGCAAACGGAAACCAGCGCGCTGAGCGCGGTTACGTACGCCGCTGACCGGCGCATCGAGGGTGATAACAATGGCCCGTGCATCGGCCTGAATGGCACGACGCAATAAGGTCTGGTTATCTTCACGCTGTGGCTGCCAGTAAAGCTGAAACCACCACTGCCCGGCATGCTGAGCAATCTGTTCCAGCGCAACGCTGCTGAGGGTACTGACAATCAGCGGCACATTCATCGCCGCAGCAGCCTGGGCCGTTGCTATTTCACCATATGGATGAAGCAAGCGCTGATGCGCAACCGGCGCCAGCAACAGTGGGCTGTCCAGTTCATAACCGAGAATGCGGGTGCGGGTATTGGCGGTGGAAAAATCACTTAATACACGGTTATAAATTGGCTGGCGGGCAAAGCTCTGCAGGTTTTCCGCCAGCGTATGTTCATCTGCAGCGCCGCCACTGATATAGGCCCAGATATCATCGCGAATAAAATGACGGGCGTAGCGTTCATAGTCGCTGATGCTGACCAGATCCGGTGGAATGTAGTCCAGTGCGGGTTTTAAAATATGTTCATTATTCATCAAAGCAGTCCTTAAGCTTCAATACTCACACTTCGGCCCACTGACGCACCAGGTTGTGGTACACCCCGGTAAGCTTGACCAGCTCAGGATTATCCGCGTTCTGCTGCTGCAAATTCTGCAATGATGTATCCATATCAAATAATAACCGGCGCTGCTCATCACTGCGGATCATGCTCTGAATCCAGAAAAAAGAAGCCAGACGACGGCCTGCGGTTACCGGCATTACCTGATGCAGACTAGTGGATGGATACAACACCGCATCACCAGCCTGAAACTTAATCGACTGGCTACCATAGGTATCTTCGATAACCAGCTCACCGCCTTCGTACTCTTCGGGGTCGGAGAAGAATACTGTCATCGACACATCGGTACGCACCTTCACCGGCGTGCCTGCCACCTGGCGAATGGCGTTATCCACATGCACACCAAAATTACCGCCGCCTTCGTAACAGTTAAACATCGGTGGATAAATTCGCAGCGGTAAAGCCGCCGACATAAATTTTGCATTACGTGCCAGCGCCGACAAAATCCGGTCGCCAAGCCTTTGAGCGGCTTCGGAATTTTCCGGCAGCTGATAATTATTTTTAACTTTTGCTGACTGATAGCCGGTGGTCACACTGCCATCGACCCAGTCGGAGTTGACCAGTACCTGACGAAATTCATTCACTTGATCACGACTTAACAGGGCAGGAATTTTAATCAGCATAATGTGTGTCCGGCAGGCGTTAGCAAACGCAGGGTTAAATCATTTAAACAGAAACAGCCGCACCCGTTACCAGGTGCAGCCGTTGGTTCAGACGCTGATTATACGAATCAGAAGCTGAAGTTGGTGCTCAGGCTGACATAACGACCTTCACCCGGTACGGCGTGGCCGCCGCCCAGCAGATCGATGTATTCAACATCGGTCAGGTTAGAACCGTTCATCTGCACGCCCCACTGATCGTTAACCTGATAAGACACCATCATGTCGAAGATCAGGTAATCGTCAGCGTATTCACGCGATGCAGGCACTGAACTGTTGTAACGCTTACCCATGTACTGGGCACCCAGACCAGCGGCCAGTTTGTCAGTAATCTGGTAACGACCCCAGGCACTGGCAGAGCTTTTCGGTGTGCGTGGCAGTTCGTTACCTTCCTGCGCTTCGTCGGCACCTTCTGCATTCACCACTTCGCTGTCCATGTAGGTGTAGGCAGCAGAAACAGAGATCGCATCAGTAATTTCACCGGCAACGCTCAGTTCCAGACCATCAACACGCTGCTTACCGTTCAGAGTTTCGTCGCGGGTATCATCAGTGGTCAGGTCGTCATCGGTACGGGCATCGGTTTTTTCTGTACGGAACAGCGCCGCGCTGACAAAAGCTTTGCCATCAAACAGCTGCCACTTGGTACCCAGCTCGTAGCTGCTGGTTTTTTCCGGATCCAGATCTTCCAGATACAGGCTGCGTGAGCTGATACTGGTCAGACCTTCTGCCGATGGATTAAAGGAAGTACCGACCGCCGCGTAGATGCTGCCGTTTTTCGCAGGCTTATACACAACACCGGCGTTCCAGCTGAATACGCTGTCGTCACGCTTGGTTTTCGCATTCGGGTCGGTATCGTCTGCCAGCTGGTAGTAATATTCCGTGCTGAAAGAATCGTAGCGACCACCCAGACTGACTTCCCATTGCTCATTCAGAGTCAGGGTGTCGAATACATAGATCGCCTTGGTATCACCCTCAGCTTTGGCCGTTTTATCGCCGCGGCTGTAGGTACCTGTGTAGGCAATGTTGTTATCCGGGTTGTACAGATCTACCACGACCTGATCGACATCGAGATTGTCGGTGCCGTTATCATCAAAATTCCAGCGTTCGGATTTTTCTTTAAATACCTCAACACCAGCAACCACATCGTGCTGTACAGAACCGGTCATGTAACGGCCGATTACGTCGAACTGAGCAACGGTCAGAGAGTCTTTGGTATCACGGGTTTTTGGTGAACGCTGACGTACATCGGTGGAATCACCGATGCTGTTAAAACGTGGCGCAGTAATCACCGACTGACGTTCAACCGAACCAGTGCGTACCAGTGCGCGCAGCGTGGTTGCGTCGTTCAGATCTTTTTCATATTTCAGAGTCAGGGATTTGGCATCAATTTCTTCGAAATCACGATCCACGTTGCCGTAGAAATTGCTGTAATCCACATCCGGAGCCGTGCCTTCCTCGGACGCCAGCTCTGCGGTTGGTGAAGTGCCGTTACCCACCCATGGCAGACCGTAGTCCGGCATGTTGTCCTGGTTCTGAATATCGACGTTAGCGGTGAAGCGGGAATCCGTGCCCAGACCCGTGGCGAAAGACACAGCACCGGCAACAGCAGAATTAAATACTTCATCACGGCCAGCAACGTCGCTGTCGTGCTTCATCAGGTTAACGCGCACGGCCGAGGTATCACCCAGAGCCATGTTGGAATCCAGCTGCGCGCGGTAATCGCCTTCGCTGCCCAGACGCAGTGACGCGTTGTTAGCATTTTCCAGTTTGGCGGTTTTCTGCTGCAGGTTAATGGAACCACCGGTAGAACCACGACCATAAACCGCAGAGCCAGGACCCTTGGCGACTTCAACCGCTTCAATGTTAAACGTATCACGGGAGTAACCGGCAATATCACGCACGCCGTCGATCATAATATCGGTGCGGGCAGAGAAACCACGAATAGACATATTGTCGCCGGTTGGCTGACCACCTTCACCGGCTGCCATCGAAATACCCGGAACATTACGCAGAGCATCACGCAGGCTGTCGACATTACGATCCTGCATAACCGACTGCGGTACGACCGAAATGGTTTTCGCAGTATCCAGCAGAGGCTGAGTGTATTTAGGCAGAGTCGACTCAGAAACAACGTAGCTGTCTTCCGATTTGGTCTGCGCCTGAGTGGCTGGCAGTTCACGAACATCGTCGGCGGCCATGGCGGACAGGGGCAGTGCGGAGGAGACGGCCAGTGCCAGAGCACTGCGCTTAAAACCATGCTTAGTCATGCTGTTTTTCATCGGGATATTCCATTGAATTCTTTTGTACGCTGAGTGAAGTGCCACCCCCGGGTCGGCGACACGGGGCAGAAACATAAACGCACAAAACTCCAAATGCAAATCATTTTTATTTACATCAGCATTTCCACAAAGCATAATGGCGCCTAGTTGAAGCATTCATCCGAGACGCGTTGTGAAAACACCTCTACGACCGATTACCCTGCTGCTGGCTCTGGCCTGCCCCCCCGCTCTGGCCAGTGATAAAGCCGACCAGCTGGATCAGCTCACCCGCCAATGGCTGGATACCGAGCGCCAGGCAACTCATTTGCAGAATGACTGGTTGCAGCAGAAGCCGGCACTGGAACAACGCCTGACCCTGCTGAAAAGCGAGCAGGCACAGCTGCAGGCACTGCTCAGCGAAAATCACGACAGCCGCGACGAAGTAGAACAGAAGCGTAACGAGTTGCTGCAACAGCAGGCACAACTGGAAAGCGAACAGTCTGGTGTCGCAGATGTTCTGCAGGCCCTGAGCCGTCGACTGGACGCTCTGCAACCGATGCTGCCCCCACCACTCCAGACCGGCTGGAATAAAAGTGAAGGCGCAGAAGACGATGCTCTGCGTCTGCAGCTTGCCCGCCTGAATCGGCTGAAAGAATTTAATGAACGCGTCACGCTGCACAGCATGCGCCTGCCACATGAATCCGGAAACGAAGTGCTGGTACAGCAGCTTTATCTGGGCCTGGCTCAGGCGTGGTTTGTCAGCGCCGATGGTGAATACCGAGGTTATGGCCGTGCAGAGCAAGGTCAGTGGCAGTGGCATTTCAGTAAAGAGATTAATGCCGCCGATATTCAGCACGCCATCGCTATCGCCGAAAAACAGAAGCCAGCAGCGGATATTGCACTGCCTTTTACGCTTAATACCACCCAGACATTGGCGGAGGCAGCACAATGAAACATCTTTTTCTGAGCCTGTGCCTGGCACTGGCAGCGAACAGTGCAAGCGCTGCTGCCAGCGATCTTGAAAAGAATATGCTGACGCGCATTACGGCCGCGGAAAAACATCTTGCCAGCAATGAAAAAAATATTGCGACAGAGCGTGCCGCCCTTGCCCGCGAACTGGGCAAGCTCGAACGTTCCGTGAATAAACTGCAGGAACAAACCGCAGCGGCACGCCGTCAGGCAGATGAAAAAAATCTGAGCCTGACCCAACTGCAGCAACGCTTGCAGCAGTGGACCAGTCAGCATCAGTACCAGAGCAATCTGGTACAGCAATTTATGCGTCAGCAATCCATCAGCAGTAACAGCCCGTCACTGAGCGCTCAGCTGGAACAGATTCTGGCTATGGCAGCCGATAGTGAACAGTGGCTGGAGCCACAATGGAATGCCATTGAACTGGTGCAGGGCAACGGCGTTATTACACCAGCCCAGCGCCTGAGTCTGGGCCCGGTACACTGGGCAGTAACCACCGACTCAGCTTTCCGCAGTGAACTGCGCGACGGCGAATGGGTCACCCTGCACTCTGTTAGCAGCAATGATCAGCAGACCTTAAACAGTCTGCGTCAGGGCAGCACAGAGCAACTGCCACTGAGTTTTGATCCAAGCCTGAGCATGCTGTCACAGGTGCCGGATGAAAGCGTCAGCGAACACCTGCAGAAAGGTGGCATCTGGGTGGTTCCGATTCTGTTATTCGCCCTGCTGGCATTAACCATTGCCGTTATTAAAGCGCTGCAGTTATGGCGTCTGCCAGAAATTCAGGCAATCAGCCCATCACGTCTGACTCAGGCTATTAACGATAAACAGGATGTCGATGGTATTGCCGGTATGCAGGCTGCTCTGCTGACCGTTGCCCGCGAGATTCCGCAACAGCAGGAGCGTGACGATCAGCTGTTCCTGCAACTGCAGCACAACCGCATTCAGCTGGAACGCCGTCTGACCGCCATTGCCATTACCGCCTCGGTATCTCCATTGCTGGGTCTGCTCGGTACGGTGAGCGGCATGATCGAAACCTTCCGCATGATGACACTGTTTGGCTCCGGTAATCCGGAAGTGGTGTCTGGTGGTATCGCTCAGGCGCTGATCACCACCGAACTGGGTCTGGTAGTGGCCATTCCGGCACTGGTGATTCACTCGCTGCTGTCGCGCCGTGCCCGAGCTTATTACCAGCAGCTGGAAAACTTCGCACTGTTGCTGAGCAAAGCTGACAACAACAGCAACGATGAAAAACAAATCAATCCACGTCAGGAGGCGTTATCCGCATGAGTCATGATGTTCTGAATCAGATTGCCGCCAGCGGTATGTGCTGGATTATTCTGACCCTGGCGCTGGTGTGCTACCAGCAACTGGCATTGCGCTGGCTGACGCCGGTATCTGAGCTGCGTGAAGGTTGTGATGGTGCCGATTGTTTTATCCCGACCATGATTGCCGCCCTGCCGTTACTCGGTTTGCTGGGCACCATTATGGGCCTGCTTGATTGCTTCGCCGCGCTGGCCTCAGGTCAGAGTGGTGCGGATTTATTCAGTGCCGGTATTGGCGATGCCCTGCTCACCACGCAACTGGGTTTACTCTGTGCACTGCCTGCCTGGCTACTGCACAGCAGCCTCAACAGCCGTATTAACCGCAGCCTGAGTCTGCAGGCGCAGGTAGCCTGATCATGCGCAGCCGCCTGCAACAACGACTGGAACAGCAGCCGACCCAGGGCATCGATATGTCGCCGCTGCTGGACGTGGTATTTATCCTGCTGATCTTTTTTATCGTCACCACGGTGTTCGTACGCGAAACCGGGGTAGAAGTGGATAAACCACAGGCACTGTCAGCCACCACGCTGGAACAGAATGTGATTCTGATTGCCGTCACCGCCAACGGCGATGTGGTGTACGACGGCAGCAATATTGGTGTTGCCGGGGTACGCAGCACCGTTGCTCAGGTGCAGCAACGCGGACCGCGTCCGGTGGTGATTCAGGCCGACAAGCAGGTGGAAGCCGAACGTCTGCTACAGGTCATCGACGAAGCCAAACTGGCGGGTGCGCAAAGCGTCAGCATTGCCGCGCTGAAGTCCTGAGGGCGCTGCATTGAAAACGGCCCTGACCACTCATTCGCCTCTGCGCCGCCAGCTACTGGCCGCCGCTGCTGGCGTTGCTCTGATTGTATTGCTGTTGGTTTTATTGTTGCTCAGTCAGCGTCTGCCGGAAATGACCGACCCAACACTGGAAGTGCGTGAAATCAGCCTGGCGTTGCCACCGCCTCCGCCCCCACCGCCGGCACCGGTGACACCACCGCAGAATGCCGTACCGCTGGATGTGGCCACCGCTGGCAGTGGTCCGTCGTTACCGGTACTGGATGTGCCGCAGGAAATTACCCTGACGGCACCGGCAGACCCGCAACTGAATGTGCAGGAAATTAAGTTCAGCGATATTGCGCCGGACTGGGATGCCTTCGACCTGAGCGAACTCGATAGTCTGCCAACACTGCTGACGCCAGTGAGCATTACCCTACCCGCCAGCCTGAAGCGTCGCGGGGTAAAACTGGTATCGCTGCGGCTTGAAGTCACCATTAATGAACAGGGACAGGTCAGCCTGAACCGCATTGTTGAAAACCCGTACCCCGAATTAAATCCGGAAATTCAGCGCCTGATCCGCAACAGCCGTTTTACCGCACCGCAAAAAGACGGTGCCAGTGTACGTGCTCGTTTTATCTGGCCAATTGATATCAAGCCCTGATGCCTGTTAACACAAAGAGATACCGCATGATGATCGCGACTATAAATACCCCTGTTTTGCGCCGACTGTTTACGCTGTGCAGTCTCACATGCGGCCTTATTTTCACGCCGTTAGCACACAGCGCCAACAGCCCGCTATCCCTGTCGCTGGCGGAGCCGCGCTGGTCGTTTCTGATCGAAAACCAGATGGACCAGAGCGATGTTATGCAACTGGCCAGCGCTGAACGAACCTTTGCCCGCACCCTGCAGCCATTACTGGCGGAGCAGAAGTACAAAGACGTTGCAGCACTGCTTAAGGAGCGCAGCGACGAAGAAGACAGCGCCGCCATGAGCCTGTTACGCGGCCAGGTTCTGCTGTCGATCAATGATATTAAAGGCGCTGAAAAAGCACTGAAAAAAGCCACTGAAAAAGCGCCACAACAGGCCGGCGCCCATCGCAGCCTGGCATTGGTGTATATGCAGCAGAAACGCTACAGCGAAGCGCGCGTTCACCAGCAGAAAGCGCTGGAGCTGGGTTTGAATGATGCACAGCTTTACGGTCAGCTAGCCTTTACCAATCTGCAATTAAATAATGCCGCTGCAGCCGTCGCCGGTTATCGCCAGGCACTGTTTTTACAGGCCGACAATAACGAGTGGGCGCGCGGTCTGCTGTATGCTTTAACTCAGTCACAGGCTCTGGATCAGGCCCAGGCTCTGGTGGAAGAATTACTGCAACAGCAAAGCGATAAGCGCGAGCTTTGGATGATTCGCAGCCAGATCGCCATGCAGCAGGAACGTCCGCTGCAGGCCCTCAGCAGTCTGGAGAATGCCGTTGCACTGGGCGAAAAAGAGCCGTCAAATCTGGCTACTGCTGCCCGTTTGCATCTGCGTCATGGCAGCCCGCAACGGGCCGTGGAGTTACTTACCCTGCCAGCCGTTATGAAAACACAGATTGATACCACCCTGGCCGATACTCTGGTGCAGACCGCTTCATGGTTAGTACACGAACAACAATGGCAAACGCTGAATAAACTGCTGCAGGCTACTGCTAAGGCCAACCTGCCGGATAGTGCTAAAGCCGGTCTGAACGTCAGCCGTGCCTATATGGCGCTGAATAAAAAAGACAACAGTGCAGCGGAAAAAGCCCTGCGCACAGCACTGGAAAACCTGCCAACCTCCGGCGATGCTCTGCTGGCACTGGCCGACCTGCTGCGAGATCAGCAGCGTCATCAGCAAGCTATTATGTATTACCTGCGCGCTGAAGCTTTAAGCGCTTACCGCGAAAGAGCACTGCTTGGCCGTGCACAATTGCATATTAATCAGCGTGAATTTAATGATGCACTGCAGCTGCTGACTCAGGTCGTACGTGATAATCCGCAACGTACGGATCTTTACGCCAATATTCGCTCACTGCGCAATCTGGTGCGTAACGAGAGCTGAAATAAAATAAGCCAGCTAAGCTGGCTTTTCTTTTCTCTTAGCGCAGCTCCCCCCACTGAGGTACACGGCTTCTGCCGCTAATGACACTCAGCCCCCCGCCCGGCCAAGGCAGTAATAGCCAAGGCTGGCACAGGATTATCTAGAACCCCATCTGCAAAGCCTGTCGCATGCCCTATGGCTGGCGGACACCCTTGCTTTTTCCGCCGTAGAAAAAAGCAGCTGACAAACCTGCACTCCAGCCTGCCTCTGGCGCTGCTGGTGCTATCGTGTTTCAGTGACTGTTGTAAGGAGGTGTGAGCGATGCATACCGGGCACCTTGTTCAACATGGAGATTTCCGGCTGACCGTTAATGGACAGATTCTGGTGGCGTACGTCAGAGGCAGCTGGAATGAAGAAGCCGCAGAGGCTTACAGTGATGAGTACCAGCAGCAGGCATCACGCCTGAGTGGTAACTGGGGCCACCTGGTATTTCTCGACGAATGGTCGCTGGGCATTCCCGAGATTGTTCCGGTGATCCAGCAACTGGTCAGCTGGAGCATAGAGCACGGGCTGACGCGGGCAGCCCATGTCTACAGCCCATCCATGCTTAAGCGCCTGCAGCTGGAAGAAATGATTCATGATGGTGGTGCCTTTATTCACAAGGGATTCGCCAGCGTGGAAGATGCCGTTAACTGGCTGCAACAGGAAGGCTACGCGCTGCAATCAGCGGTCAGTGTTTGCTGGCAGGAGTAACCCTCCCGCCAGAGCATTATTCTGTGTACGGCCACATTGTCAGATGAGGCCGGCCAAACCCTGCGTTACAATCAGGCTTCAACAGAATCTGATGCCCAAGAGTTGTTATGAAAGAAGCCCTGCGCAAGCTGTTTTCACCGATCCTTAACCCACTTGAACAGGGAGAAGGTCAGTTCGCCTACCAGCCGTCCCATCGTAAAATCCTGATGGTTATCGGTGTGCTGTTCAGTATGCTGTCGGCCTTTGCCATTGCTGCTGCCGTATTTGCACAGCAGTGGGGAGGGTTACTGCCCGGTGCAGTATTCCTCAGCGTCGGTGTCGTCTGTGCGGTGGTGGCTTTTCTTGGTAGCGACAGAGCCGTCGCCCGCCTGTGGAAAAGTAAATAACAGGCATAAAAAAACGGCCAATGCGCCATTGCTGTCCCACAAATTTTTATTTGAACTTTTGCTAGATATTCCAGGCCCCTTGTCCTCATAGAGGGGCCTTCCGATACGTCGGACCGCCCCTATCGCCGGACGGGCTATCTCCCCGCTTCGCGCTGTCCTGGCTCGTTTGCCCTTGAAATCTCGATATTTCCTGACCTCGCGCCCCA
>NZ_JAEDAH010000043.1:0-110024 GCF_020320395.1 Thalassolituus marinus
GGCCGGGGGCACTTGCCCGAATCCATTCGGCCAGACCACCAAAATCTACGTTCACAGCGGCGCTGTCACAAGCGAAAGGAATGATGCCGAGAAACCTGAGCTTTATATGAATTCGGAGCTTACATGAAATGTGCGATTAGGTAGGAGCGGGCCATGCCCGCGATGGCGAGCGCAGCAAGCCCTTATACAGCCTTACGGTTTTGCACTGATCTTCGCCAATATGCAATTTACGCGGCTAACTGCAGGGTGTCCAATGCCCAAATATACTCAGCCAAGAAAGACCTAGCGGTAACCACTACAATAAGTTCAGAGGATAAGGTTAGAGCAACAGCTAAAGAGGGACTTGTTGTGGGCGCTGGCCTGGGAGGTATGGCTGCAGGAGGATATGTTGCAAGCTTAGCGTGTGGCCCAGGAGCATTTTTTTGTGCGGCAGCATGGACATTTGCAGTTGGTGCAGCTGCGGCTTTTGGAACAGAGGTAGCTTTTGACTATGCGTGGTAATTTAAGTCAGGCGTTGCCGCCATTCGTATTTCTTTCTGTATTTATGGGCGGGCTGGCGTATTTCGGTTTAACCTCATCGGCTATGGCGTTCGGCGTAGTTTTAACGGTATTCATTTGTACCTGTATTGCATGGGGAGTTTACCGTTTGGTGTTTGGCTCCAGATCGAACAAACAATAAATGCTGTTGGCCTCTATGGTGCGCAGTGCGCACCATACGGGCGGGTTTCAGCGTCAGGCGTCAAGCTTCCAGCGTGCTCTGGAGATTATCTGA
Source organism: Thalassolituus marinus (assembly GCF_020320395.1). GTDB lineage: Bacteria > Pseudomonadota > Gammaproteobacteria > Pseudomonadales > Oceanobacteraceae > Venatoribacter > Venatoribacter marinus. The sequence continues at coordinate 773 of NZ_JAEDAH010000043.1, forward strand.
AGCAGGTCGCGGGCATGGCCCGCTCCTACGGTCTTAAGCTTCCGGCTTCAAGCCTCAAGCGTCCGACATCCGACATCCGACGTCCGACGTCCGACTACAAACTCAAAACTCAATCCACGTCGTCTTCAGTTCGCTGTAGTCATTCAGTGCATGCAGGGATTTATCGCGGCCATTGCCGGATTCGCCAAAGCCGCCGAACGGTACGGTAATGTCGCCGCCGAAGTAGTTATTCACGCCCATGGTGCCGGTGCGTACGCCTTGCGCGACTTTCAGCGCGGTGGATATATCGCGGCTCCATACGCCACCGGCTAAACCGTAGCGTGAGTCGTTGGCGATGCGGATGGCGTCGTCGGCGTCTTTAAAACGAATGGCGGATACCACCGGGCCGAAGATTTCTTCCTGGGCGATGGTCATCTGGTTATCGACATCGGCGAACAGGGTGGCTTCGTGGTAGCTGCCAGACAGTGTGCCGTCTAAGCCGTTAATGGCGTTGCCGCCGGTGGCTAAGCGCGCGCCGCATTGTTGTCCCAGCTGTACGTATTTCTGGATGGTGTTGATCTGGTTCTGGTCGATGATGGCACCCATGCGGGTGGCCGGGTCAAGGGGGTTGCCCGGTTTCCATGCTTTGCTGTGCGCTACGACTTTTTCGATAAATGTGTCGTAGATGCTGTCCTGAATCAGCAGGCGGGTGCCGGCGGTGCAGGTCTGGCCGCAGTTGTAGAAGCCAGCCACGGCAGCCCATTCGGCGGCGGTGTCGAGGTCGGCATCGGCAAAGACGATGTTGGCGCTTTTACCGCCCAGTTCAAGGAAGGTGCGTTTCAGGTTGCTCTGGCCGGCGTACTGCATCAGCAGTTTGCCGACGGCGGTAGAGCCGGTGAAGGTCTGGCCGTCGATATCCGGGTGCAGCGACAGGTGTTTGCCCAGGTTGACGCCATCCCCCGGCAGTACGTTCAGCACGCCATCCGGTAAGCCGGCTTCGCTCGCCAGTTCGGCCAGGCGAATGGCGGTTAATGGTGTTTTCGGGTCGGGCTTGAGTATTACGGAGTTACCTGCTGCCAGTGCCGGAGCCAGTTTCCAGGCGGTGGTGGAGAGCGGGAAGTTCCACGGTACGATGGTGGCAATCACCCCCAGCGGCAGGCGCTGAATTAACGCCAGTGTGTTGTGTGCCGTTGGAGCGATTTCTCCGTATACCTTGTCGATGGCTTCGCCGGTCCAGCGAATGGTGTTCACTGCGCTGGGTACGTCGATATCGTAGGTGTCGCTGATCGGCTTGCCCACATCGAGACATTCCAGTAGCGCCATTTCTTCGCGGTGTTGTTCGATCAACTCGGCCCAGCGCACCAGAATCAGCTTACGCTCGCGCGGCGCCATCTGTGACCAAACGCCGCTGTTAAAGGTCTGGCGGGCAATGGCCACGGCGGCATCGGCATCGGCCTGTTTGCAGTCGGGAATCTGCGCCAGTACCTGTCCGGTCGCCGGGTTGATGCACGGCGTGGTTTCACCGGCCAGTGCCTGCACCGGCTGCCCGTTAACCCAGGCGTGGGCAGGAATACGGGTGGCGGCCGCTTTGGCAGTCCATTCGGCGAGGCTGTACTGGCTCATTGTCAGGTCTCCGGCATATAAGGTTTTGGCTATTGTGCGACTATGGCAGAGGTTTGGGTATATGTCGCGGGGGGTATTAGCGTGTTAGGCGGTGGCTGAGGCCGGCCTGATATTCTGACGGTGGAATGCCTTCCCAGCGCTTAAAGGCCCGGCGGAAATTGGCAATTTCGGTGTAGCCGAGTACGTAGGCAATCTCCTGAATAGAGAGGCGTTTGCTGTCCAGATAGCGCAGCGCGAGTGCATGCCGTACCGAGTCCAGAATGTGTTTGAAGGAGGTGTCTTCGCGCACAAGATGGCGGTGAAGGGTTCTTGGTGTCAGGTGGAGGTGGCGGGCGACCACATCGAGTGACGGAAAGCCGTTATTACTTTTCAGCAGCAGTTTGCGCACGCTGTGGGCCACTCCCTGATCGCTGCTGAGTTTGAGGAGTTCGTCCTGACATATGGCCAGTGCTTCGCGGTAACTGCTGGCATTGGCCATTTTGAGTGGTTGATCCAGCCGTTCACCGCGCAGGCGGAATCCACACCAGTCCTGATTGTATTGGACCGGGCAGTGAAAAATATCGCTGGCAAACTTTTCGTCGCCACCGAACGGAAACGCAACACTGTGAATGCCAGGATTACCCAATGTCGAAAAATCCAAGAGGTTGCGTACCGCCAGTACCACAGCTTCTGATGCCGGAACGCGAATGCCTTCAAGCGGCCGGTTGTCGTGGAAGCGCAGCAGCAGATCATCGCCATGGGGGGCGATGGATAGGGTAAAGAGGTCGGTGCGCAGCGCCAGATACTGCTCCATGAGCGCAGCAAGTTCGCGTAATGAGGTGCAGGTCAGTGCGGCATAGCCCAACGGGCCGTGGGTGTTGATCAGCAGCCGCTCGCCCAGCAGCAAGCCGAATGAGGCGTCGGAAAAAAGCCTGTCTGCGGTGAGCATAAGCTGCTGAAAACTGCGCCAGGCCATGCTGATATGGCTGTCCTGCAGTGTCGAAGGGTCGAGCTGTAATTCCCGGCAAAGCGGTATCGTTGCGGCACCACGGCTGGCGAGCAATTCGAATATCTGGGCAACATAGTGCCCGGGCAGGCTGATGGACGGTTCGCTGTTCATACTGGCAAGTGTCAATAAATGACCCCTTATTGTCAATTAATGATCCCAGCCTGATTGAGCCTGAGTCTTATAGTGGTTGCACAACAATAAGACTGAGAGGGGCTTATGTTTTCACTCTTTAAGAAGCGCAGCGCGCAAACTTTCCATGCGACGATTAACCGTCAGCCGGTGAATGTTAATAGCGGGGAAACCCTGCTGGGGGCGGCGTTGCGCGCGCACATCGACTTTCCCCACAGTTGCCGCGTCGGCGGTTGTGCGGCCTGTAAGTGCCGCCTGGTCAGCGGCAAGGTAAAGGAGCTGACCGATAACAGCTATATCCTGAGCGACAGCGAACTGGATCAGGGCATGATTCTCGCCTGCCAGGCGGTACCACAGAGCGATCTGGTCATTGAGGTGGATATGACCGCTCAGCGCCAGCGTCAGACGCTGGAGGGACGTATCGTCGGACAGGAAACACTGACTCACGACATTACCCGTCTGACGGTACAGACGAATGCCGCTTTACCGTTTAAAGCCGGTCAGTATGCCAATCTGGAACTGGACACCCTGCCGGGTGTTAAGCGCAGTTATTCGTTTGCTACCGCGCCTTCACCCGATGGCTCGCTGGCGTTTTTTGTACGCAAAGTGCCGGGCGGTCAATTCTCTTCCGCAGTGAATGATTCCTTTCTGAACGGACAACGCATCCGTATTGATGGGCCTCTGGGCGATTTTTATCTCAGGCCTTCGGATTCACCGCTGCTGTTTATTGCCGGCGGCAGCGGCCTGGCACCGGTGATGGCCATTCTTGAGCAGGCTTTAGCGCAGAAGGTCAGGCGGCCGGTGCGCTTATTGTTTGGTGCCCGTACTCAAAAAGATGTGTATGCCCTTAAAGAAATTGAATACATCAAAGCGCATTGGCCGGTGTCGTTTGATTTCAATATCGCTTTGTCTGAAGAGCCTGTGGGCAGTGAGTGGTTTGGGTTTCGTGGCTTCGTTACAGAGCTTTTGCCTCTGGTAGTTACTGAGCCGTTTGAGGCCTACCTGTGCGGCCCGCCTGCCATGATTGATTCGGCAGAATCTGCACTGAAAAAAGCAGGAATACGCAGTGATCATATTTTCTGTGATCGCTTTGTTACTCAGTCGGATAACGTTCCGGCATAACCTTTAATAATTATAAAAGGTCGTTAGCTATGATATTTCATTATCTGAAGTACTTTCTTTTTCATGTCGTTGGTATTGCCGCATTTGCCGCATTCGTCGGCGGTGGCGAGTGGATCACAGCAGGTCTGGTTGGCATTCTTGCCTTTTATATCGTGGGCGATGCGATTTCCGGTGATGACACCAGTACGCCGGAATTTGGTCACCCAGGCATTCTGACTGCGCAGTTATGGATGGCGTTGCCTCTGCTGACCGCGATTGTATTCGCCTCTGTATGGAGTGTATGCGATACCGATGTGCTGGGCTTTGGTGCGCAGATTCAGGCACTGACCGGATACGATGCAGTGTCGGCGCGTGACAACGCAAATCCGTGGCACCATGTGTCTGGTTTTTTTCTCACCTTTCTGATGATTGGTATTGTCGGCACAATTACGGCCCATGAGTTAACGCACCGTACCTGGGACCCGGTTTCCATGATGGTTGGTCGCTGGTTGCTGGCGTTCAGTTTTGATACCGGTTTTTCCATTGAGCATGTGTATGGCCATCATCGTTACGTTTCCACTACTGAAGATCCGGCCACTGCGCCTCGTGGCCGCAATGTGTATTTTCATATGATTGCGTCAACCATTAAGGGAAATATCAGCGCCTGGAAAATTGAACAGAGGCGCCTCAAGCGTGCAGGTAAAGGTGTGTTTTCTCTGGCTAATGTTTACCTGCGCGGTCAATTGCTGAGTCTGGCTTTAATTGCGGCAGCCTGGGCCATGGGGGGCTGGCAGGCGACACTGTATTTTGTGGTTTGTGCTGTTGCTGCCAAGTTCCTGTTGGAGCTGGTGAATTACATGGAGCACTACGGCATGGTACGTAACCCTCAGCTGCCCGTTCAGCCACGCCATTCATGGAACACCAACAAACGCATCAGTTCCTGGTCAATGTTTAACCTGACCCGCCATTCCCATCATCATGCCCAGGGTGAAGTACCCTATCAGGACCTCAAGCCGTTTCCTGATGCGCCGATGATGATTGGTGGATATCTGGCAACGATGATCGTAGCGGCCATTCCACCCCTTTGGCACAAGCTGATGACGCCTAAGGTGCTGGAGTGGGACGAGAAATATGCGTCTGAAGAGGAAAAAATTCTGGCACAGCAAGCTAATGCGAAAAGCGGTATCGCGGGGCTTCAGCGGGGCTGAAAAGCCAGAGTTAAAAAAGCCGGCAGCGTTTGCTGGCTTTTTTTATGGGCTGCTGTTTGTGACTGAGCATCACATGACGCACCACCGAATAATTCTTCAGCGAATAGTGCGATAAATCTTTGCCGTAGCCCTGGGGGCGCGGGTTGCCCTGCCACAACGGCGAAGCCAGGTCGTATTGTGAATCGTTGGCTCGGTCGATGACCTGCTCTGTACCGTCGCAACGGGTAACAGATAGCTCCGGGCCGAACACTCCTTTCTGCGCAATGTCGTGGTCGTGGTGCGCACCAGCAATGAAGATGGCTCGTAATAATATCCGGGGCCTGTGGGAATGTTGCACCGGTAATGCGTCTGCTGTTGAGGCTCTGTACGCACTATGCCATTGGCTGATCAGGCAATAGCCGTTATCCTCAGTGTTCCTGCTACAGAGGCCTTCACGGAATGAAACACCTTCTGCTCGCTGTGCTCGTTGCGCTGTGTACCCCGGCATACGCCGAAATCTATAAATGGGTCGATGCCGATGGCCGCACCCATTTCGGCGACAAGCCGCCCAAAGATCAGACCTCAGAAGAAATCGAAGTCACGGTGAATACCTACACCAGTGTTTCTTACGATATGTCGGCGTTCGATACTCTGGGCGCTCTGGTTATTTACACCCGTGACGAGTGCAAATACTGCAATCAGGCGAAGGACTTTATGCGCAGCAAGGGCATTGCCTTTGATGAACGCAATTTAGATCACAGCCGCACGGCGCGCATACAGTATAAACGCCTTAAGGCCACCGGTGTGCCGGTGTTCCTGAAAGGAACCCAGCGCATGAATGGCTATCGCGAAGAAAGGCTGGTGAGTTTTATTGAAGAAAACAGCCAGAAGGCTGCAGGGAAATAAGCTCCCTGGGGATGGGCGTTTTCAGCTTCAGGCTTCAGGCGTCGGACGTCGGACCTCAGCCCCTTACCTCAACACCAACAGCAGCACACCAACACCCGACAGGCTAAGGCCAAGCAGTTCCGGCACGCCGAGGGCAAAGGCCTGCCACCAGACAAACAGGCCGCTGCCAATGGCGAGGGTGCCAAGGGATTGCTGACGGCGCTGGGCACGTTGTTCGGCCAGTTCTTCACGCAGGGCGATGATTTCCTGCTGCAGGCTTTGCTGGGTGTCGTCCAGATGGTTGAGGCGGGTTAATGCGCCGTGTACCAGCCCTGGCATTTGCGGAGCTTTTTCCAGCCAGCCTGGCAGCTGGCGTTTTAATTCTTTAAACGCGGCTTTCGGTCCGAAGCGTTCACGCATCCAGCGTTCGAGGAATGGCTTGGCGGTTGCCCACAGGTCGAGCTGCGGATACAGCTGGCGGCCAAGACCTTCAATATTGAGCAGGGTTTTCTGCAGCAGTACCAGCTGCGGCTGCACTTCCATATTGAAGCGGCGCGCGGTGCTGAACAGCTGAATCAGTACCTGACCAAAGGAAATCTCGGCCAGCGGTTTTTCGAAAATCGGTTCCAGAACGGCGCGAATGGCGGAGGCCAGTTCGTGCACTTTGGTGCTGGCCGGTACCCAGCCGGAATCGACGTGCAGCTGCGCAACCTGATGGTAATCCTGATTGAAGAAGGCGAGCATGTTCATCGCCAGGTAGGTCTGATCTTCTTCGGTCAGGCTGCCGACAATGCCACAGTCGATAGCAATGTATTGCGGCTTTTGCGGGTTATTACGCGATACAAAAATATTGCCCGGGTGCATATCGGCGTGGAAGAAACTGTCGCGGAATACCTGGGTGAAAAAGATTTCCACACCGCGCTCGGCCAGTTCTTTCATGTTGGTGTTCTGCGCGTACAGCTGCTCAACATCGGCCACCGGAATGCCGTAAATGCGTTCGCTGACCATCACCTTAGTGCGGGTATATTCCCAGTACACTTCCGGCACATACAGCAGGTCGGAGCCGTTAAAGTTGCGACGCAGCTGAGTGGCGTTGGAGGCTTCTACCTGTAAATTCAGTTCGCCATAAATGGTATGACGGTAGTCTTCCACCACTTCCAGTGGCTTCAGACGGCGGCCTTCGTCAGAGTATTTCACCAGCAGGCGGGCCATGGTTTCCAGCAGCTGCAGGTCGCGTTCGATGACGTTTTCGATGCCAGGGCGTACGACTTTAACCACTACTTCTTTGCCCGGCTGGTCGCCTTCGGCAAATAAGCGTGCGGTGTGAACCTGAGCAATGGAGGCAGAGGCCAGTGGCTCGACCGAAAATTCAGCAAACAGTTCGGCCACAGTTTTGCCCAGCTGTTCTTCAATCAGGGCGATGGCCTGTTTGCTCGGGAATGGCGGTACGTCGTCCTGCAGGCGTTTCAGTTCGCGGGCGATATCTTCCGGCACCAGATCCGGGCGGGTAGAAAGTATCTGTCCGAACTTAATAAAAATCGGGCCCAGTGCTTCCAGTGCCAGACGCAGGCGCTCGCCACGATTGAGGCGTGATGGCACCGGGTTTAACCGCCATGGCGCCAGCCACAGCAGAATGCGCAGGCTCAGCGGCAGTTGCTCTACTGGCACCAGGCTGTCGAGACGGTAGCGGGTAAATACGAAGAGAATCTTCCACAGACGCCAGAGGTTTGCCACGGCTCGTTTATTCCTTGCTGGTTGGTGCAGACTGCTGCAGTCGTTCGATGCGGGCGGCCAGACGGTCGGTGGCCAGTTTCAGGTCGTCGACGTCGTCGGCAAATTGCGCGATCAGTGGCTTAGGGGTAACCAGCTGCGCTTCGTCTTCGAGGTAATCCTTGACTGCAACACGGTAGGTGGCTGCGGTGCTTTTGCCCCACTTGAGCAGGCCGCGCAGGCCTTTGCCCAGCTGATGCGCCAGCAGGCTGCCGGTGGCCGGTTCAATCACGGCTTCCCAGTCGATATCCAGCTGTTGCGCCACGCGGGTCAGACCGATGGCAAACTCGCTGTCGCCATCCATGTCGATGGCTGAGTTAATCAGGGTGTTGGCTTTGTCGTCGGCTCTGGCCAGGGCGAGGAAGTCGCTCAGCGAGCCAGACAATGTGGCGTCGGCGCTTGCTTCTGCGCTGGTTTCTTCATAGTTGTTGCCAGCGCTTAAGCTGATGCCGTTATCCAGCACACGCACGCGCACTGGAATAGCGCCATCAATCACGATGGCCAGCAGGCGTCCCTGCGAACGGCCAAGCTGGCGCAGCGCTACCGGGTCGTAGCGCAGTACATGGTTAATGGCGGCTTCTGCCGGAATGCAGAATGCCTGCAGCAGTTCCGCGGGCAGGTGCGCCAGCATCAGGGCTTAATACCACGGTGAAGGGCAACAACGCCGCTGGTCATGTTGTGGTAGGTGCAGCGCACCAGACCTGCGTCTTCCATCATGCCTTTCAGGGTTTCCTGATCCGGGTGCATACGGATGGATTCGGCCAGATACTTATAGCTTTCGGCATCGTTGGTCACCAGCTTGCCCATAAATGGCAGTGCCGAGAAAGAGTAGATGTCGTAGGCCTTGCTCATCAGCGGGTTGGTTGGCTTGGAGAATTCCAGCACCAGCAGACGGCCGCCCGGCTTAAGTACGCGTGTCATCGAACGCAGTGCGGCGTCTTTGTCGGTGACGTTACGCAGACCGAAGGCGATGGTAATGACGTCGAAGGTGTTGTCTTCAAACGGCAGACACTCGGCGTTGGCCTGAACGTACTCGATGTTACCCACATAGCCCTGATCGGTCAGACGATCGCGACCGACATTGAGCATTGATGAGTTAATGTCAGCCAGTACCACTTTGCCGTTCGGGCCGACAATTTTAGAGAACTTACGGGTCAGGTCACCGGTACCGCCAGCCAGGTCGAGTACGGTGTTGCCCGGACGCACGCCACTCATATCAATGGTGATGCGCTTCCACAGGCGGTGTACGCCGAACGACATCAGGTCGTTCATCAGGTCGTACTTGGCAGCAACTGAGTGAAACACGTCAGCAACCATGCCCTGTTTATCGTCAGTGGCGACGGTTTTGTAGCCGAAGTGAGTGGTGTTATCACCGGACATAGGGAGCTTCTCCGCACTGGACCAAAATTCGGGCGACTATTTTAGCGGTCATGGGCGGGAAAGTCTTGCGCTGGTACAGTTTTTAGCCGACCTTCTGCGCCGCCGGTTGGCGCCAGCGAACCTGTACGGCAGCCCGCCTGGCAGGCAGTCTGCGGGCTGACCATGCGCAACACTCAGGCACAAAGGAAAATAACATGATCATGCTGAACAAAATTGCGACGTTAATCTTCTGGGTTCTGGTGGTACTGGCCTGGGCCTTCGACTGGCCGGGTGTACTGGGATGGCTGCCGGAATGTGGTGTGGCGGTTGCTGCGGTGCACGTACTGGAAGTGGTGTATTTCTGGTTTGCTTTCCGCCAGCGTAGTACCGCGGTGCTGAACGACGTCGCACTGATTATGGTGTTTGGCATTTTCCACCTGCGTCGTTTTATCGACGGCGAAGTCCAGCAGAGTTAAGTTCAGGTGATTCGCTGCAGACCGGCCACCGACCAGTCTGCAGCGTGATGATCATTTCAGATCATCAAACGCATCGTCTTCATGTTTCTTAATAGAGACAATCAGACCCGTAACGATGGCGGCACAGCCCAGCGCGAACAGGGCCAGCATCATCGGACTGTCGGCGAAAGAGAAATACGCCGTTACGTTTTCCCAACTGCTGATAGATGTTCCCATAATCAGGCTCCTTGTGGTTCTGTGTTAGCAAGTTTGTTCGGTACTTCGGATGGCACCATGGCAGGTACGTTAGCTTCCGGGTATGGCTTGGCAATGATTTCAACTTCATCAATACCCAGCTCTTCAGCTTGTTCCGGTACACGCAGCATGTTGGCTTTTTTCAGTGCCCAGGAAATCGCATAGCCTGGCAGGAAACCGGTAACGGCCATGACCACTGCACCGATCAGCTGACCAACAAAGCTGATGGCCGGAACGTCTTCGCCTACGTTCGGGGTACCGCCCATAAATACACCCACCAGAATTACCGCTACGAAACCGGTGAAACCGTGTACCGCAACAGCACCGACGGCATCGTCGATACCCAGATTTTCCAGGAATTTAGCGAATTTAACAGCCACCACGCCCATGCAGGTCGCGATAATAAAGGCCAGTCCCGGATCGTACATATCCAGCGCTGCAGCAACTGAAATAATGCCGACCAGACCACCGGACATAGTCCAGAACGGATCACGGGAAGCGATATAACAACCGATCACGCCGCCAGCGAAACCCATCAGAGTATTGAAGGCAAATGCCGACAGGTTGGTTGGGTTGTTGTAAATCGTGGTCCAGCCAGTTTCACCGCCATTGAAAATAATGCAGCCGCCGAGGAAACCAAAGAAGCCGAAGATAATCATCATCAGGCCGATCAGGGTCATTGGCAGACTGTGCGGTGCAATGGTCTGGGCGATGCCGTCGATAAATTTACCCTTGCGCGCGCCCAGATTAATCAGCACACCGAGCGTAAAGAAACCCGCCACCGCGTGTACCACGCCGGAAGCGCCGACATCGTGATAGCCCAGTTCGGTGAGCAACCAGCCATCCGGGTGCCAGCCCCAGGCGCCGGCCAGAATCCACACCACTGAGCCGAGGAAAACGGTCAGAATCAGGAACGCCGATACCAGAATACGCTCAATAACTGCGCCGGATAAAATTGAGCCTGTGGTGGCACCAAACAGTGCAAATGCCGCCCAGAAAATACCCGTGCCCATATCACTGACATCCGGTCCCATGCTGGTGGACCATGGCTGTGCTGCAGAAGCTTCCTGAGGGATCAGGCCGCCGGTATTGCACTGGATGCACCGTTGTCCGACATTCAGTACGTGATTAAAGCCGAGGGGCATGCGCCGATTGCGATCAGCGGCGGTAACTCGTATGAGGGTGTGTTTAACATGGCGGAGAGTAAGGTGCCGTCGCGTTCAACCTCCGAGCTGGCAACCAATGTGGTGGGCAGCGCGCGCAGTGATTCTCCGCTGACGGATTATGACGAAGACGGAAGCGGTAGCAGCGCCGCCTATCGTATTAATTACGGCTCCAGCTTTATGATGGCGCTGAAATTTGACGACAATGGCCCGCAGGCGAATATGTTCCTGAGCTATGGCCAGTCGCACGATCCGCAGTCTGAGTTCTTCAAAGACCAGACGCGCAACTACAGCGAGCTGCAGTGGCGTCCGATGCTGTTCAGTGCTGAAGACATCAGCGCCCAGGCGGTTGAAACGCTGGAACTCAGGGACTGAGCCAGCGTTGTTGAAGCAGCAGCACTCAGTGCACACGGAGCTGCTGCTTCAATCCTTCCAGCCCCTCGTCGATGCGCCGGAAAAAAGGCTCCATGGCCTGAGTACTGAGATCGAAATATTCACGCGCACTCATGCGTTGACCATCCTGCAGTATTTGCTGATCTATTACCTGCATCAGTTCCAGCAGCTTTTTATCGGCGCTGCCATTATCGGTAATAAATTCTTCCAGTCGTGACCGCACAAAACGCATACGGATTTTATGCACGCTGTCAGCTGAGCCGGATGCCATAATGCCTGACCCCAGTACCCGTGCCTGACCAATCAGTTCGGCGGCTCGTGGCAGGTCGCGCCAGATATATTCCAGTGATGGCTGACAGTTACCATTCAGGCAGGCGCTTTCAGCCACATCTTCCAGCAGATAAAGCAGTACTGAAATGATCTGATTGTGCTGTGCCAGATTATTTTCGGCATCAATATGCAGGTTATTTTTCTGCAGGCGTTGCCAGTGATCGAGAAAAGCCAGCCAGTGATCTTTCTGACGTCCTGCCTCGCCTAGTTTATTCAGGTTTCGGATGCATTCTTCGATCGGCCGCTCTATGTCCGGAATCACTTTTCTTAATTCGTTATCGCCATTAATGGCGCCATAGCTGCTGCCACGATGACGCTGCGTCAGTAGCAGCAGTTTTTTCAGCTCCACCAGATAACCGACTCCGGCCTGCTGTCTTTGCAGTACATAACGCTGATGCAAGGTGCGGATAATCAGAATGAAAGCGATGCCTGTCAGCGGGAAAAGCACAGACATCCAGAAAACCAATGCGTTGTCGGTCGTCATAAGGTTTTTCCTCCATCGCGACGGGTAAGGCCTGCCATGTGCAGAGCAATTTTTGCCGTCTGCATTGCCTGCTCGCTGTTACGGGTTGCGGCCAGGTGAACTTCTTCAATACGGCGGGACACTTCGGTGGTTGCCTGGCTTTGTTGTTCCGTGTTGCTGGACACCGAGTACATATGATTTTTCAGTGACTCAGTCTGTTGCTGAATATCTCCCAGTGCCTGCTGTACTTTTTCGGTCAGATTTACGCTGCGGCTGGTCATCTCGCGCATATTGGCAATGTGTCCGGCAGAACGATTAATTTCACCGGATATCTGTTCCACCTGACGCGAAATTTCATCGGCCGATTCGTGGCTGCGCTGCGCAAGGGTGCGTACCTCATCGGCAACAACAGAAAATCCGCGACCATGCTCGCCGGCTCGCGCTGCTTCAATCGCAGCATTTAACGCCAGTAAATTGGTTTGCTCGGAAATCGCACGGATCAGGTCGGTAATATTATGAATATGCTTCGATTGCTCACTGAGGCTGACCATAGCCTCGGCACTGGTGGCAGCGGTACTGTCGATTCGACGGATATCTTCGGCGGCTTCTGAAACGGCAGAGCCACCCTGTTGTGCGTACTGGTTGGCATCGTCAGCCATGCTGGCCGCTTCGCGTACCAGACCGGCGATGTTTTCCACGCCCTGACTCATTTCAACAATGGCAGCGGCGCCGGATTCCATTGCCCGGGATTGTTGCCCTGTGTTGTCGGCCAGTTTGTCAGCGCTGTTCTGCAACTCGCGTGCGGAAAATGAAATTTCATCCAGACGATCAGAGTACTGCTGCTGTGCCCGTTCAATTTCACACAGCACTATCTGCAGTTTCTTCACCAGTGGCGTCAGCAACACGGCATCGATCAGCAGATGTTTGTGTTCAACCGAGGCGGGGTCAATGCTGCTCAATCCCTGATTCAGTTGCTCAATATCGTTGCGCAGGCTGAGCAGAAAACCGCAGGCAAGATAGGCCGAGCACAGTAATGGCACGGCGATAAAGTGGGCGATGGCGGGGATCATCGTCATGATGGCGCAGAGGCTCAGCAGCACAACACATAAGCGTGTGCTGGCATTCAGCCCGAGATTGGCGGCCAGTGAGCGAGCCGGTGCGAATAGCAGATAAAACATAAATCCTCATTACCTGATCGCAGAGCATGCGACCTTTGTCTGAACCAATGAATTCAGTGTAATCAGGATTTTGTTGTGTGCTGAAACGAGCTGTGACAGAAACGTCGCTTTTTGTAAAAAAGGCCATAAATCAAAGCTTTATGGCCTTTTAACAGGAATATAGTGGCGACAAAGCGGACAAATTAAGCGGCGGCTTCGCTTACTGCCTGCTGCAGGGTCGGGAACAGTTTTATGCCACTGGTACTGTTGCTGATGCCTGCGCGACTCAGGGTTTTCATTGGTTGTGTCTGCGGGTCGGCAATCCATACCTGAGTGTTGTGCTTGTTGCAGGCGTCGATGAATTTCATCAGCGCGGCAACTCCGCCGGCATCGAGGATAGGCACCGCGTCCATATACAGGATAACGCCTGCCTGGTTACGCGTGGTCAGTGTCAGTTCACCAAATACTTTATCGGCGGCAGCAAAGAACAGCGGGCCATTAATTTTAATCACTGACCAGCCCGGTTTTAACGGCTCTGGCACCAGTTTTTTGTGGCTGGAAATATCGCTCAGGCGAGTCATTTCAGAGATGTCGCGCATAAACAGCAGTGATGCCAGTACTATGCCGACACCAATGGCGATAACCATATCGAACAGCACGGTCAGGCTTAAACAGGTGAGCAGAACCAGCGTGTCGCCATGCGGTGCAGTGCGGAAAAAGTGCAGTACTTTATCGGCTTCGGCAATGTTCCAGGCAACCAGCAATAACAGCGCGGCCATGGACGCCATCGGGATGTGCGCAAGTAATGGTGCCAGTACCAGCAGACCTGCCATAACCACCAGACCGTGCACCATGGCAGCCACCGGGGTGCGCGCACCAGCCCGTACATTGGCGGCGGAGCGGGCGATGGCGGCAGTGGCGGTAATACCACCAAAAAATGGCACCACCATATTGCCAATGCCCTGACCGAGCAGCTCACTGTTGGCACTGTGGCGGGTCTGGGTCATGTTATCCAGCACCACTGCACATAACAGGGATTCAATCGCCCCCAGCATGGCGATGGAAAAGGCCGCTGGTAATAACAGCTGCAGCAACGACCAGGAAAAACCGATTGGCTGACCATCGGCACCGGGTTGATTCCATGGCCAGTTAAATTCCGGCAGGATCGGTGGAATACCGCTTCCGGTTGTGCCGTCTGGCAGTAAGTAACTGAAGCGGCTGCCAATGGTTTCCACCGTGGCCCCCTGCTGGCTCAGCAACCAGGCAACTGCCACTCCAACCAGCAATGCCGGAATGTGTGGCGGCAGTGCGCTGATGCGTTTCCACAGCAGTAACGCTGCAAAGGTGGCGGCACCGACGATCAGACTGGGCTGGTCGAATTGCGGCAGGTTGATTGCCAGCGTTTCAATTTTCTCAACGTAGGTTTCCGGATAGCTGAAGGTCAGACCGAAAAAGTCCTTCAGCTGCAGCGTTGCAATTACGATGGCAATACCTGAGGTAAAGCCCAGTGTGACTGACTCGGGGATGTATTCAATAAAACGACCGAGGCGGGCGAAGGCCATCATGATCAGCATGGCTCCAGACAGTAAGGTCGCAAGCAGCAGCCCACCCAGACCAAACTTCTCGGCAATCGGATACAGGATGACCACAAAAGCAGCGGTTGGCCCTGAGATGCTGAAGCGAGAGCCGCCGGTAAGGGCAATGAGAAAACCGGCAATCATGGCTGTGTACAGACCATATTGCGGTGCTACGCCACTGGCAATGGCCAGAGCCATTGATAGCGGAATGGCGATGACTCCGACGGTCAGACCAGCAATCAGATCTTTTACCAGAGCTTCGCGGGAATATGGGGTTTCTTTCAGAGATTCACGTAGGGCGTTGCCGATGCGCAATGAAAATAAATGAGCGCGGTGAGACATGGCAGGACCCCTGTGTCGATGTAGGCGGCGATTATACACCACCGCATGCATTTTGTGTGGCGAGCGTTACGCTTATAGGCTATGGCATTTTCTGATAACGCCGGGCGAGGCTTTGCCTGGGTGAGGTTGTATAGCGCAATGGAGCATTGTGAAGAGAGGCGGGGGAATGAGTAAGACATGCCCCGCAGCAAAGAGCTGCAGGGCTGTTTTCAGCGCTGGGCGCAGCAGGCGTTACGAATTTTCCTGCCCGGCATCGTGGCCGATGTCTGCCTGATTATTGTCATGGCTGTGTTGCTGCAACATACCGGCGGTTTCCGCTTCCTGCTGTGCTAACGCCTTAATATCACCATCGTCAGACTTACTGATTTTATTCACCTGATAAATACGCTCGGCATTCGCCAGGTCCTGTTCGTTATTGATAGAGGCAATAAACTCACGACCTTTCAGGAAGGAGCGGATCTCATGCACGATGGTTTCCAGCTCCTGATCGTTGGCATCCATTTCCAGAATCAGACGCGGCATTTCCAGATTCTGCATACCGGAAGAGGCGTAAGTTGACGAAACCACCCGGGATGTCAGCATCCAGGGGGTAATTGAGCTGCGTACCACCACGTTTTCTGAACGGGTTGAATCGTTATACGCCATGCCGGTGGAAATTTTACTTTCGGTGTAAGTGCCTTCGGTTTTCATCGACATCAGCAGACTGCTGAACTGCATTTCTGACCATAAAAGATGGGTCAGATTAACCAGAATACGACCGGCAAAAGAGACGGTCAGAAAGGCAAAAAACAGCGTCAGCCACTGATCCAGTCGCTCGCCTGCGCTGGTGAAAAACGCCAGGGTCTGTTGTTCATTGCTGAAGGCTTTTTCGTTCAGCGCCAGCTGACGCAGTTCATTAAACGAGTCAAATCCCATATTAAACAACCAGTACAGCAGCAAGGCACTGCCAACGGTCAGTAGTTGACCACCAATGGTACTGAGCAGGCGAATTTTGCGGAATAACGCTGAGAACTTCATCTGTTTATATTCCGGCTGGGTCTCGATCAGCAGTTGGCCTTTAAAGGTGCCTTTGCCCTGGCTCTGTTCCAGCAGCTGAGGTTCAAAGTCACGGTAAATACGGTTCGGAATTTCTTTGTAACGGCGGTTAGCCAGCACGATATTTTCGATATTGATGAAAATTTCGTTAGGGTGAACTGACTCCTGCATATTTTCGCGGAACTCGCTGACGCGGGTATTTTTCTGCGCCATTTTCAGCCGTTCACGCACCATAAAAAATGCAGGCACCATGACCACAACTGCCAGCAGTGCCAGTAACATCAGATTACTCCAGGCGCTGAACACGGTGATGTCTGACAGCAGAGCATTCAACTGCTCTACATCACGGCTTTTCATCATCGCGGTGAGTTTGTCGTAGCCAAAACCGATCAACACCGGCACCACGATGGCGAAAACAAATAAGCGGCTGATACCAGCGGCGGTTTTTTTGTGCAGGGTCTGGTTGCGACTGGTATTCATATTGGCTGCTGCAGAACGCCAGATCACCACCAGATAAATCAGCAGCATCAGCGACATCAACGGCTCAATCAGGCCGCCGGCATCACCCGCCAGTCCGGTCGCGGTAATAAAAGACGCCACGGCAAAAGCCGCCAGCGCAATAATGGTGGATGACAGCACCGCAGCCAGTTCCTGCACAAAATTACGCAGCGGATAGGGCGCGAAAATCAGACCGGGAATTAATGAATGAACCAGGCGGGCCAGCCAGCCCTGAGGTTCTTCAAAGGTGGTGTTTTTACGCCCCATTAACATGGATTCGAGCTTTTCAGCATTGTAAGCCAGGCTGCCGCTTTGCTTTTCGGCCTGAGCATTTTCCCGTTCAGACGGACTGTGGTTGTAAGCCAGAGACGACGGCACCGAGCGGCCAACATAAAAACGGAATAGCTGCATGGCCGCGGTTGCCACGCTGCGCAGCCCCCAGGTGAGTAAAAACAGGCCGATGGCAACAAAACCCCAGGCCCGGACAGGCTCCTGCTTCAGAGTTTCCGCTACCTGCAGCAATGGCATCACCGCCAACGCTGAAATAATAAGCCCTGCCACTAAGCGGATTTTGCCTTCCGTCTTGAACGGATTAGTAATCCCCAGCGCCTGGCTACCAAAATCGTAGGCCATGCTGATATTTTCCTTAACTGTTTAATAAGACAACGCGAGGTTAGCACCAATGTGATGGCTTCGCCATTCTGCGCCAGCCCTCCACGAAAGGCGGGTTGAAAACTGAGATAATCGTCAACTAGAATTGCCAGCTCTGCATTAACTCCCTCTGTTTTCATGAATCTTTCCCCGTTAAATGCCGCGGTGCTGCGTAGCTCGTTGCCCGTGTTGTTTGGTTATTTGCCGTTGGGTGCTGCCTTTGGCGTACTGTTCAGCGACCTGGGTTACCACTGGTTATACGCCACCGCGATGGGGCTGTTTATTTATGCCGGTGCCGGCCAGTTTCTGGCGGTGGGATTGCTGGCGAACCAGGCCGGGCTGATGGAAATGGCCATCGCCACGCTGTTGATTAACTCACGTCATGTGTTTTATGGCCTGTCGCTGATGAGCCGTATGCACAACCGGGGTTGGCGCAAGTGGTATCAGATCTTTGGTTTAACTGATGAAACCTACTCGCTGATTACCTCCACCCCGATTCCTGCGGGTATCGACCCGGGGCCGTTTCACCTGCGTATTACCGCCATTAACCAGGCTTATTGGCTACTGGGCTGCACCAGCGGTGCCTGGCTGGGCAGTCAGCTGGAGTTTTCCACCGACGGCATCGCCTTTGTGTTACCGGCCTTGTTTATGGTGCTGACCATCGAACAATACAAACACCTGCGTGACATCCGTCCTTTTATCGCCGCACTGGTGATTGGCATTGGCACACTGGCACTGATCAGCCGTGAACACATGCTACTGATTGCCATTTTGCTGAGCCTGAGCGTGCTGATGATGCAATACGCCGCACGTCACCACAGCGGCATTCAGGCCGGAGGAGCCGGACATGACTGAATTCTGGTATTTAACCAGCGTGATTGCCGTGCTGGCCGGAGCCACCTTTGCGACCCGGGCGTTGCCGTTTTTGTTGTTGTCGCGGGTTGCCGATCACCCGCTGCTGGAACATCTCGGGCGCTTTTTACCGCCGATCGTGATGGTGTTACTGGTGGTCTATTCGTTTAAAAATGACGCTGCACTGTCCATCGACTTTGTGCCCGAACTGGGCTGTCTGGCACTGGTTGCCGCGTTGCACCTGCTGTTCCGTCAGGCGCTGCTGAGCATTATTGCGGGAACAGGTACTTATATGGTGCTGGTGCAGATGCAGATGCAGATGCAGATGCAGATGGGGCTGGGCTGACAGCCGGCACGTCACAGAATGTTAATGCCGCAGCCCTCTTTAGCAGATGGATGGGCCTCATCGGGCGGAACTTAGTATCTGGAACAGCTGGTATTGAGTCTGAAGGCGAGGCTTCGGGAATGTCTTTATAGATGGCCCGCCCTAGAGGATTCGAACCTCTGACCTTTGCCTCCGGAGGGTGGGGTTGGCAGAGGTCTAATATTGCATCTCTTTGATTTTATTGCAAATTATTGTTTTTTCTCTGGCGATAAAACCTTAACTTTGAACACATTTACATAATTTATGGTCACTTTGGTTGGCACCAGATTTTAGCTTTTTTGACCTCTACTCTCTCTTGGCCGGTGCACTTTCTATCATTTTCATCAATTTTATGTTCTCGATTATCAAATCCTCCCTAGAGGATAAGCTTGTCTTTATCCTTTATAGGGGATAAGGTGTTATCTATCCCTTATGGAGGATATTTCTGATGAAGATAACATCGCCACGCGGATTGGCAGATGCGCTCCAGCAAGCCCGTAAACAGCAGAACCAAACACAGAAGACCATCGGCGCACTGGCGGGCACCAAGCAGAGCACGGTGTCTGCTTTTGAAACCTCGCCGGAACATGCACGAATCGAGACCCTGTTTAAGCTGTTGTCGGCGCTTAATATGGAATTGGTTCTGGAGTCCAGAGGGCAAGAGTCTGCCAACGGACCCGCTAATAGTCAGGCTTGGGATCAGGAGTGGTAATGGCGGATTTGACGGTTGCAATGAATGGAATTGAGGTGGGCAGACTCTCTATGGATGTCTCAGGGGGCATGTCTTTCCGCTACCTGGATAGCTGGTGTGAGCGGCCAGGTGCGCGGGCGATATCCCTGTCGTTGCCATTAAAACGACAGGTTTTTGTGGGTGAGCGGGTATTTAACTTCTTCGACAACCTGCTGCCGGATTCTGATGCCATCCGCACAAGAATGCAGGCACGATTCTCAGTGCCATCCAATCATCCATTTAACCTGTTGGCAGCCGTCGGTCGCGACTGTATCGGTGCCATTCAACTGTATCCAGAAAACGAAACAGTGCCGGATGTACAGCAACTAACGTCAACCCCCCTTTCCGAAGGGCAGATCGCTGCGATGCTGCGCAGTTATCAGGGCGCCCCCCTTGGGATGGGGACGGATACTGACTTCCGCATCTCGTTGGCCGGTGCGCAGGAAAAAACCGCACTGCTATGGCATAACCAGCAATGGCAATTACCCTCAGGCAGCACACCGACCAGCCATATCCTGAAATTGCCCATTGGTTTTCTGGAACCACGTAATATCGATCTGCGGCAGAGCAATCATAATGAGTGGCTGTGTCTGGAAGTATTAAAAGCTTATGGCATTGATGTGGCGAAGGCACAGCTGGCCAGTTTTGAAGATCAGAATGTGTTGATCACTGAACGCTTCGATCGCCGTTGGTCAAAGGATGGCAGTTGGCTTATGAGATTGCCGCAGGAGGACTTTTGTCAGGCGCTTGGGGTATCGCCCGCCCTGAAATACGAGAATCATGGCGGCCCCGGCATCAAAGACGGTATGGAGTTGTTACGCGGCTCCCAACAGGCCATTCGAGACCGTGAAACCTTCTTTAAATTGCAGATATTGTTCTGGATGCTGGCGGCTATTGATGGTCACGCCAAAAACTTCAGTCTGTTCATTGAGCCGGAATCCGCTTTCCGTATGACGCCGATTTACGATGTGCTGTCTGCCTATCCTCTGATGCAGGCCAATTCTCTGCCTGCTGCCAAAGCTAAAATGGCCATGTCGGTGAAAGGAAAAAGCCGGCATTACCATTGGCAGCGTATCGAACCGCGCCATTTTATAAGCACCGCCAAAGCTGTGGGATTTTCTGCTCAGAGAGCACAGCAGTTATTACTGGAGTTGGCGGAGAATACTACCGCTGTTATTCGCAGGGTTGAGGCACTTTTACCGCATGATTTTCCGGCAGTCATCGCGGACTCCATCTTTGACGGACTGCAGGAACGTGCTGATTTCATTCGCGGGGTATAGGTGGGTTGTACCTACTGGGAGGCAATGCTCAAAAAGTCGCTTCGAGCAGGATGCTCCGATCTTTAAACCGGTTACTTCACGCCAAGACTGTTCTTTCATTTTCAGATATCGGTTGGAGATAATCCGTGAAAGATGAATAGCCATACAGGTGGATTTTCGTTACTGACAATCAGAGAGCGCAAGCAGATGAAAATTCGCACGAATTCGCAAAAGTTCGCATTCAGATAAGGTCAAAAGATGGCTGCGAATAGCTATGCGAACACATTGTTTTTAAAGGGATTTGTTTGCGAATTTACTTTCAGAGAACATTAATAGGTAGACAGGTGTCTGTGAACTTTTTTTGGCATGTTCACACCCCCTTCATGCGAGATTCGCATCAGTGAATTCCGTGCGAATTGAGTGAATTTCCATTCCTTACTTATGTTGGAACAGTAACGAGTATGCAGGCATTAGGCCGTTAGCGTTATAGAGCAGGGCTGTAAGTGCAGGATCATAAGAGCGCGCAGCCCATTGCTCTGATTGGTGAGACAGGTGCATTAAATATACACTTGCCCTTACGTTATTAGTGAAACTATAATTTCATTTTACTTAATAAAGTGAAGGTATATCTTCATGTCTGACTCCAAGAAGAGGCAGGCTGTTGTTTTTCCCAAGGAAATGAAGATTCTCCAGCAGCTTGGGGAGAACATACGTCTGGCGATGAAGCGTCGCAGGATTACTCAGACTATGGTGGCCGAGCGGACGGGGCTGTCCAAACCTACGCTGCGTAACATAGAGCGAGGGGAGTCGACAGTGTCCATAGGGCATTACCTTCGTGTGCTGGCGGTTCTGGGATTGGCCGATGATCTCGGGCGCGTTGCTCTTGATGATGAGCTCGGTCGTAAGCTCCAGGATATAGCACTACAGTCTTCTAAGCCGACCGCACGCCAAACCGAAGCCTCTATAGCCAAGCTGGGCAAACCATCCGTCGCGGAGGGAGATTCATCGGACCGGGTTAAGTTGCTTATGAAGATGGCGCGTGAACGTTCAGGCGATCCTGGCAATGGTCAGACTGGACGCGATGGAGTGGCAGAGGATGAGTAAGCAGGTTTATGTCTACGCAGACTGGTTGACCGAGACATCGCTGGTCGGCACTTTGACTGCGGATTATGTCAGGCAAAAAGAGCACTTCAGTTTCTCTTATGATACCGCCTGGCTGGCAGGCCAATACGCCCTGAATATTGATCCGGATCTTCATCTTGTCAGTGGTGGTCAGCATAAGACAGACGACCGTAACTTCCGGGTGTTTCTGGACTCATGCCCTGATCGCTGGGGCAGATTGCTGATGCAGCGACGAGAGGCCTTGCTCGCCCGTCAGGAAGCCAGACCAGCCAGACCGCTGCAGGAGAGTGATTACCTGTTGGGTGTTCACGACGCCAATCGTATGGGAGCGCTACGCTTCAAAACAGATCCGCAGGGCCCATTTCTGGATGATGATCATCGTTTGTCTGCCCCACCGATGACCTCTCTGCGCGAACTGGAGCACGCCGCCCGTCAGGTAGAGCAAAATCAGAACCCTGATGATCCAGAATATTCAAAATGGCTTTTCATGTTGGTTTCGCCCGGATCTTCGCTGGGTGGGGCAAGGCCTAAAGCGTCTGTTGTTGATGAGGACGGCGACCTGTGGATTGCGAAGTTTCCGAGCCATCATGACGGCCACGACATCGGGCTGTGGGAATATCTCACGTATCAGCTTGCTCTCAAGGCCGGGATTGATATGGCACCATCAACCATTGGCCGCTATTACTCAGATCAGCATACCTTTCTGACCAAACGCTTTGATCGTGAGGATGGCAGGCGTATCCATTTTTCATCGGCAATGACGCAGCTGGAATATTACGACGGTGAGGATGGAGCGAGTTATCTGGAACTGGCTGAGTTCTTAACTAACCATGGCAGCCAGACAAAAGACGATCTTGCCCAACTGTGGCGGCGAATCGTATTTAATATCGCCGTATCGAATGTCGATGACCACCTGCGCAACCACGGATTTGTATTTGACGGTTCTGGCTGGCGCCTGTCTCCGGCATACGATATCAACCCGACGGCCGTTGCTAATGGCCTTCATCTGAATATCAATGATCAGGACAATCGGCTGGACTACACACTGGCGTTTGAGGTTATCGATTTCTTCCGCTTATCAGACAAAGAAGCTGAAGAGATTTTTATAGAGGTCATTGCTGCGGCATCGCAATGGCGTAATGTGGCAAACCAGTTGGGTATATCCCGCGCTGAGCAGGAAATCATGAAATCGGCCTTCATTGTCGACTGATGTGATATTTCCAATTTGCTGTATTCGCATTGGCGAATTCTGTACGAAGTGCGGAATTACGCATTCTTATTCCGCGATGGAGTGGGCAATGACCTGCTGAAAGGAGAGGTAGCGAATGAATAAAGATCTGTCTGTGATCGTCCCGCAGTTGGGCGTAGAGGTTCTGGTTGATGGACAGCGAGGGTTTGTTGCTGCCTGGCTGGATAAGCTGCCCGCAGAACTCTTCTTTGGCGAGCTTGCCGAGGAAACTCTGGTCATTACATTTGCGGGGGAGCGCTATCAGTACACATCACGGGAGTATTGTTCTCATCTTCAGGTGGCGCTGGATAACGAACTGGTTGTTCTGCCAGCTTGTGAGGTGTCTATAGCCGTAATGTGCAGGGAATAGATGCCATCTTTGAGTGAATCTGAGCGGGGCATTGCCGACTCCAGTTGTTCAATAAAAGTGAACGTTCAATGATATTGAACATACTGAAGAGCTGATCAGTTTGCAGGTTGAGGTCTGCTGATGTGCTGGGTTGATAGAGTTGCATGGGTAAAAGCTACCACCTATCTGGTGCCTGGAGGCATTGAATCACTACGAAGCAGACTCAGTGCAAAGTACCAACCTCCGCCCTTTTGCAGCTCCCCTCTGATTGCCTGCTGCTCTGTTGCTGTTAGACTCAGCCACCTGTTTCATGGAATGAACCGACAACGTCATGGCTGACTACGAATTTCAGGATGCCCAAGGCAACCGCTATCGCCTGATCCGCGGTGCCGGGCCTGGCTGGCATCACGCAAACAATCTCGGGCGCGGCAGCAGCATGGTGGCTGAGAAGCTGCTTGGCTCGGTGCCCAGTGCGATTATTTATAAAGCGTACGACCACTTCTATTTTGATGTGCTGGCGAATCTTTCGGGGGCATCGGCACGCCCACATCAGGCATTGGCTGATGCCATCGCCAGTTCGCATCTGGTGTTGGAGCGGCTGGACAGTGCGCTGGCTATTGGCGACGAAGAACCCGATCCGCGGCAGATGCTGCGTGTACGTATTCAGAGCGCGCTGTTCAATATTATTGCTGGTGAGCGTGCTGAAGCCGCGATGCATGAGCGTATGCTGTCGCAGGAGTCTGCCGTCACCCAAGTGGCGATCTACACCGGTGCCTTTATGAGCGGGATTGGCTCATCGGCCTGGGGGTTGGCGCTGTGGGCGAAGGAAGTCAGTGATGTGGTTAACCCGGTGGTGCGCATCCATAACAACATCAAAGCGATTCGCGCCGCCTGGGATTCAGAGAACTTTGCTGAGGCCTATTCCAGCAATATTTTAAGCGCCGAGAAGCGTGAACTGGTGGAGGCGCTCGGCTTTGACCCGACCGCCATCAGCGCCCAACAGATCGACGAAGCCATTGCTATGTCTGATCTGGTGATGAGTGATGAGTCGCTGCGCGATATGCTCTACCGCTTCGTTAAGGATTACGCCGAGGCTCAGCACAGCATCGAGATCACTGAGGTGGCAGGCTCGGGTGCGTTTGAGATTATCCTTACCATTATCCTGGCCGCTGTGACCGGTGGTGCGGGAGTGCTGGCCATGGTTGGCAGCAAAGCAGCACTGATCCGTAAGTTCAGTGCTGTGGGCGACTTGCTGGGCGAGTTTGCACAGGCTTCGAAGAAAATCGCGCTGCGTAACAGCAAGCGCGGGGCGAAGCAGGAAAAGGCGAGCTTTAAGGATCTGGAGACGAGTGAGGGGCGGTCTGAGAAGACAGATGCGCATGGGGCTGAGACTGGGGAGGTGAGCGTAAGGGAAGACTATGGTGTAGCGTTCTTTGGAGAAGATAATAAAGGGTACTACACCCGAGAAAAAGCTACTATTGGTAGGGAGGGGAAGACATTCTTCTTTATGCCCCTCGAAGATTCTGCTGCAGTGAAAACATCTGCAGACGCAGCAAAACATACCGGTATGGCTCCGTCAGCTCAAAGGGCATACATGAATGATGCTGATATTTACGGTCTTAGTTTTCCAACCACTGGGAAAGAGATTACTAAACCGACTTTGGCTGACTCTGAAGGGTGGCCTCATTACTTGGAGGGTGGCCACACAGCGGTAAAAACAGGTGATGGCCCAAATGCTGGATACTTAGTCAATAGTACGAGGGAGTTCGTTATCCCTGGAGGTGGTGCGGTTCCGGAGGGCTCCGTTCTTTTTAAGTTGGGCTCAAATGGGGAGTGGATTCCGATAAGGAGATTTTAAATGAGCAAATTTTGGCATGATCAAGGCTGTCAGTATTGTAGAGGCCTGTGGGAGAAAGGGCTAACGCCACCAGAAATATTCGTTGATTATGAAGGACATCAAAGGCTTCATAAGTGCGATAAATGTGAAAGTTACTGGGTTCAATATGAACGCTATGCTAGCGCAGTAACTCCAGAAGAGGCTAGAGCTAGCTTTCCTATGGTATTTAAAGATGAGAAATAGAATCGATGAACTGGATAGGCTCCTAACGAATAATGAAGGAGTGGTTACAACGAAAGGAATAATTACTTCGATGATGAAGTCTAATCTATTTCTTGCAAGCGCAACTGAAGTCCAAGGTGATAGGACTGGGCTGAATCCTATGGTTTTTTATACCCCGAATGGTGATATGTTGGCGGTATTTTCTAATATGGATTTGATTTCTGAATTTTCCGAAGATTTTCGCTACGCAGTAAGTATGAGTGGAAAGGAAATATTGTCACGTCTCCCCTCGTCGGTAGGGATTGTTGTTAACCCGGGTAGTGAGAATGGATTTGAAATTAAACCGGATCATATAAAGAAAATACTCAGTGAGTATGCTATGTGAGTGGGTGTTCAAAATTCTGTGTCAGCGAATTGCAGATCAATATGAGTATCTAACCGACCGGCAAAATGAATCGACAACTGCGACAGCGTCAGATTCGAGGGTGTTCAAAATTCTGTGTCAGCCAGTCACAAGTCAATGTGCGCGTCCAGTCGCCCTTCGAAGTGAATCGACAATTGCGACAGCGTCAGATTCCAGTTTTGCACCGGGTGCGTCCAGCGCTCTGACGCTTTTAACATACCGGCGTACAACAGCTTGAGCAAGCTGTTCTCATTCGGGAATCCACCTTTGGTTTTGGTGAGCTTTCTGAACTGCCGGTGTACGGCTTCGACGGCGTTGGTCGTGTAAATTGCAGTACGCACGTAGTCCGGATATTTAAAATACGCTGACAACGTCTCCCACTTGGTTCTCCACGATTTAATCACGACTGGGTACTTCTCACCCCATTTCACTTCGAGCTCGTCCAGAGCGATTTCTGCGGCGTTCAGCGTTGCTGCCTTGTAGACGCACTTCAGATCGGCCATGAAGGCTTTCTGATTTTTGCTCGCCACGTATTTTATGGAGTTGCGGATCTGGTGGATTATGCAGTGCTGTATTTCGGTGTGCGGGTAGATACTTTGAATCGCTTCCGGGAAGCCCTTCAGGCCATCGACACAGGCAATGAGGATGTCTTTAACGCCACGGTTGTGCAGGTCTGTTAATACGCTCAACCAATGATGCGCGCCCTCTGCATCCGATAAATACAGGCCTAGCAGCTCTTTTTTACCTTCGACGGTCAGGCCCATGCGGGTATTAAAATTAATAAGTTATAAGGTTATTCTGTTGCATAGCGGGCAGTGTGTTAGGGAGGCTAAATTCTTTTTTTACATCCATTCTTTGATTTATAATATCCAATAGTCCTTATGGTGTGGCCGCTTATGATTACATTAATAATATTTCATAAGTATTAGAGTTTTTTATATTTCGCTGGTATTTATTTTGCTAATGGAGTGCTTTGTTTGTGCATTTAATAGTGTGGCCTTTGCCACACTATTAAACCTGATAATGACAGTTCTTTGTCAGTGGCTGGTGCCACGGACATAGCGGGTTTTGTTGTAGACGTTGTATTTACCGGATGGTTTTTTCATCGGCAAGCGTTTTACTTCTTCCAGTGTTTTGGCGTCGTATACAATCAGTTCGCCGTCATCTTCCCAGACACTTAATAAGGCGTAGCGTCCGTCGCGGGTAAATTCGACATGGCCTGAGGTTTTTCCGGGCATTGGTTTCAGGGTTTTTACTATGCTCAGCGTTTCTTTGTCGATGATATTGATCACGTCCCGGTTAGGGCCAAAAAAGACATCGGACCAGGCGTACGGGCTGCCATCATGGCTGCGGGCGAAGAATCCCGGGCCCTGGGTGTCGATTTCTTTGATGGTTTTCCAGTTTTTCATATCAATAATGGTCAGGCGGCTGTCTTTCAGGTTGGGCGACATCAGCACTTCGGTATCCTGATATTTCCAGGTAATACCGGAGCCGAGATGGGGCATGCCTTTAATATCCAGTCTGGCTGTTTCTTTACCGCTGTCGAGATTCAGCACGGTGGCGCTGTCGCCTTTACGTGACGAGCCAATCAGATGTTGATAGTCCTGATCAAAAAAGAAATCGTCGAGATAATCCTGGGTGGCTATTTTGCGCACCTGAGCGCCATCTTCGCCGGGTGTCAGTTCCCACACTTCGGCAATGTCTTTCATCGCAGCAATAAAACTGCCGCGTGGTGGTGCCGTGTAAACAGCGCTGACGCGTGAATTATCGCCGTTACTGCTGGCGGGAATAATGTCGATCAGGCTGAGATCCTTGCTGTTCAGTAACACCAGATTGCCGGGCAGGTAGTTGGCGGCCATCAGGTACTGGCCGTCGTCGGAAATAGCGAGATTGCGCGTGTTAATGCCGACGCGGACTTCGGCCAGCCAGGCCATGTTGTAAATGTCGTATTTACTGATCCAGCCATCACGTGAGGCAAAGTATACGTAGCGTCCATCCGGCGAGAACTTGGGGCCACCGTGCAGGGCGAAGCGGGTTTTAAAGCGGGTGATTGGGGTAAAGGTGTCGCCATCGAGCAGGGTTGCTGAGTGGTCACCCAGTTCCACCACGATAAACAGGTTCTGTGGGTCGGCACTGAACAGCGGTTTGTCGTTGTCTGGCTGTGGGTAGTGTACGCGTGAGGCCTGAATATCGGCGGCGGTAAAGCTCAGCGGTTCGGCGGGGGGCGTGTAAATCAGATCAACCAGACGGTTGAGTTTTTCTTCGGCAATCTGATTGCCAAAGGCTGGCATCTGGGTCAGGGCGCGGCCGTGCAGAATGACGTTAAGCGCTTCCTGTTTTTTCAGCCGTGACAGGCTTTCCGGTAATAAGGCCGGTCCCATGCCACCGGTGCGTTGCTGGCCATGGCAGCCGGCGCAGTTGTCCTGGTAGATTTGAACTGCTTCGGGGTTGGCGGCGGTATCGGTTTCGGCCCATGCCTGCGCTGACAGAGTGCCAAGCAGCAGTGGCAGCAGCCAGTGGTTAAACGGCTTCAGCATACAGAGACCTCCTCGGTCAGGGGGTGAAATTCGTCATAGGCAATGCCGGTGACGCTGCCAATGATCAGCAGCGCGGGCGGTTTTATGTTTTCGCGCGCAATCAGGTCGGGCAGTTGACTGAGTGTGCTGCGCAGTACGCGCTGGCGGTCGGTGGTGCCGCGTTCGATGACGGCAGCCGGGGTTGACGCGGCCAGCCCCGCTTCGCGCAGGCGGCGGGCAATGAGTGGCGTTGCGCCAATGCCCATGTAGAACACCAGTGTCTGACCTGGGGCTGCCAGTGCCTGCCAGTTCAGATCCAGTTCGCCGTCGGTTTTAAGATGGCCGGTAATCAGGGTGCAGCTCTGGGCATGATCCCTGTGGGTCAGTGGAATACCGGCATAGGTGGCGCAGCCGGAGGCGGCGGTAATACCGGGTACCACGCGGTAGCGGATACCAGCCTGACGCAGCTCTTCCACTTCTTCGCCACCACGGCCAAAAATATAAGGGTCACCCCCCTTGAGGCGTACCGTGCGCTTTCCTTCCTGCGCCAGTTTGACCAGCAGCTGGTTGATTTCACCCTGGGGTAACACGTGGTCACCGGCGGCTTTGCCAACGTAGATGGTCGGGCATTGTGCGGGAATCAGCGCCATGATGCCGGCACCGACCAGACGGTCGTAAACCACAACATCGGCCTGGCTGATCAGATGCAGAGCGCGCAGGGTAAGCAGGCCCGGGTCTCCTGGCCCGGATCCAACCAGGGCAACTTCGCCCGCTTGCAGCGGTGGGTCTCCCGGAACGGCGCTGAGCAGATGGCTGATTGTAGAGGCTTGCATAGTGTTCTCCGCAACTCAGGCCTGCAGCAGTGGAATCTGCTGTGGGCCATCTGGGTTAATTTCTTCGTCGGTCAGGTAGCAGGCAGGGTCTTCAGCCCAGGGATTACCGGTAAGCTGATAGGCGCGTACACGGGTATTGCCACCACAGATATCCAGGTACTGACAGCTGGCGCAGCGTCCTTCGACCGGGCGCGGGGTCTGGCGCAGGCCAAGCATCAGCGGGTCCTGAGTGTCGCGCCAGATACTGCTGAAGGCCTGCTGGCGCACGTTGCCAAGGTGATGGTTCCACCAGAAGGTGTCGGGGTGAACGTTGCCGAGGTTGTCGATGTTGGCGATGTTTACCCCGGATGAGTTGCCGCCCCAGTGCACCAGTTTCTGGCGCTGCAGCTCTGCCCGCTGTGGATAGTGCTCGCGTGCCCACTGCAGCAGCCAGATGGCGTCGGCGTCGTTGTTGCCGGTTACGTATTCGCGGCTTTTTCCCGCTTTCAGTTCGGCGTGGCAGCGGTCAAACAGCGCAGTCATGGCATCGCGGGTGGTGCGGCTGAAGGCGTCCTGCTTGCGGTTCTTGTTACCCCGGCCGGCATAGTTGAGGTGTGACAGATAGAATTTATCCACATCCAGCCGGTCCATCAGGTCCAGCATGCCCGGCAATTGCGGGGCGTTTTCTTCGGTCAGGGTAAAGCGCCCGCCAACGCGGATGCCGTGTTCGCGGCACAGCATCATGGCGTCCAGCGAGGCGCGGTAGGCACCTTTCATTTGCCGGAAGCGGTCGTGGGTTTCTTCGTCACCATCGAGGCTGATGCCAACATAGTCAAAGCCGGCGCTGGCGATGGCGTGAATATTGTCCTGATTAATCAGTGTGCCGTTGGTGGACAGGCCGACGTAAAAACCCAGTTCGCGCGCTTTGTGGGCGATGTCGTAAATATCGGGGCGCATCAGGGGTTCGCCGCCGGACAGGATCAGGGCAGGCACTCTGAACTGACGCAGGTCTTCCAGCGTGCGGAACACTTCTTCAGTCGTCAGCTCGCCGCGGAAGTGGGTGTCCGCCGAGGTGGAGTAGCAGTGTTTGCAGGTCAGGTTGCAGCGACGGATCAGGTTCCAGATCACCACCGGGCCTGGCGGCTTGCGGGCGGGTGGCAGTGGCTGGCCGGACATCAGCCATTCCATCTGTTGGGTCAGTCGGAACATAGGAACCTCCGGTTATTGGTTGGTGGCCGTCAGGCGCAGGCCGGTTTTTTTCAGAATGGCGCTGCTGAACAGCACATCGTGGCTGAGGCAGCTGTCACCCAGCAGAGTCTTTATCTGTTGCAGCAGTTCATCGACCTGCGCGCGGCTGGTGCCGTGCACCATGGCGAACAGGTTATAAGGCCATTCTGTGCCGTGGGTCGGGCGCTGGTAGCAGTGACTGACCCAGCCACTGGCAGCCAGCCGCTGTCCGGCCTGTTGCAGCTGATCTGGTTTTATCTGCCAGACGCTCATGCCGTTAAAGCGGTAGCCGATGGCGTAATGATTCGGCACCAGAGCGATGCGGCGGATAACGCCGCTGTCCTGCATCTGTTGCAGCGCGCTGAGTACCTCTGCTTCTGTTACCGCAAGCTGTTCGGCCAGCGTCTGGTAAGGGTGTTCGGTAAGCGGCAGGCCATGCTGGGTGATGTGCATCAGCTGTCGCTGCAGGGGGCTGAGTGTCGGCTCAGACGGGGAGGTAGAGCTGCACATGAAATTCCTGCTCCTTGGGAAAGTTAAGCATGCGGCA
This sequence comes from Thalassolituus marinus, assembly GCF_020320395.1. Lineage (GTDB taxonomy): Bacteria > Pseudomonadota > Gammaproteobacteria > Pseudomonadales > Oceanobacteraceae > Venatoribacter > Venatoribacter marinus. Next base: position 31,581 of record NZ_JAEDAH010000043.1, read on the forward strand.
ACCTGTGGCCAGCTCCAGTTCCTGCAGAACCTGTGGCACGTCTTGCGGACGCTCGCAGGCGAGTACAAACCAGATATTGAGCCGGTGATCGCGGCGGTAGTTGTGAGCGACTTCATGACGGGCGTTGATGATGGATACCACGCGGTCAAAGTCGTCCTCATCCGCATGGGTGGCCACCAGAGTGAAAGCGCCGCCGGCCCGTTCGATCTGGAACATGGGGCCAAAACGGCTGGCCAGTCCGCTGTCCAGAAACTGGCTGATGCGCTGCAGGATGTCGCTGCTGCTGGTGCCCAGTTCTTCTGCCAGCGCCTGATAAGGAGCGTGGCACAATGGCAATCCGTGTTGCAGACGGTTGATCAGCTGGCGGTTCAGTGGGTCGGCCAGCAGCAGTTGCTGATCAGTGGCCATAATGGTTGTCTCCACTGCGTACCGGCCGGAAATAACTGCCACCGCATTGTTTGAATTGACGGCGACTGAACAGTACATCGTACGAAAAGGCATGCAGTTCACAGTCGTTGCGCAGGTCGTTGATGGCCTGCAGTACCTGATCCCGTTCACGGCCGTGAATCATGCAGAACAGGTTATAGGGCCACTGTGGCCGGCGCGGGCGGCGGTAGCACAGGTTTACCTGGCCGGTGGCGGCGATGCGCTGACCCAGTTCATCGACCAGATGACCCGGCACGTCGAATACCACCATGGCATTGGCCTGATAACCGAGTTTGTGGTGATCAGCGATAGCGCCCATGCGGCGTATCAGGCCTTCCTGTTGCCAGCGCTGAATCAGCTGGTAAACCGTGGCTTCATCGCTGCCAACCTGACGCGCCAGTTGTTCGTAAGGGCGGCTGTGGATCGGCAGCCCCTGTTGCAACAGAAATTTCAGCTGCTGCTCAATGCTGTGTTGCGGATTCATGCTGACTCCTTGTCCATTGCAGTGGGAACCCCAGATTGATGTGGTAAGACTGCTCCATAGGCAGAATCAGTACCGGCCATGGATGGCAGGCGCAGATTTCCTGCAGTTTCAGTTGCAGCTGTTGTTCGCTGCTGGCGGTCAGGACAAACCACAGGTTGTACTGGTGTTCGCGCTCGTAATTGTGATTGAGACCGGCAAAGGCGTTGAGACGCAGGGCCTCTTCTTCCAGTTTGCCGGCGTCGACGGCCATGGCCACCAGGGTGCTGGCCCCAGCGCGCTGGTGGTCAAACACCGGACCAAAACGTTTAACCACGCCATACTCGAGCAGCTGATTAAGCGCATTAATGACATCGGTTTCGCTGCAGTTAAGTGCCGTGGCCATATCGGCAAACGGCGTCAGCGAGGCTGGCAGGCTTTGCTGATAAAGGTCGAGAATGGCTTTCTGCAGTTCGCTCAGAGGTGGGTGCTGCATGCTCATCTCCTACAGGCCGGTCACGTGGGCGCGGCGGGTGAGGAATATACCGCTCGGGCTTTTAACCGGCAGGGTAGCCAGCTTCTGGTGAGTACGGGTGTCATACAGCTGCACCTCATTCAGGTCGCGTACGGATACCCAGACCTGTTCACCGCGGGGTGAAAATTCCATATGCAAAACGGCCGGGCCGGGTTGCAGTGTCTCGGTAATGGCCAGTGTTTCGGCGTCGATAATCTGAATCTGGCCATTATCCGGATGGGCAAATGACACCCAGATTTCGCGGTTATCCGGGCGTGACATCACGAATACCGGCTGGCCGGCCACCGGAATATGAGCCACCTGCTGCCAGCTGCCGGCGTCGATCACCAGCACCTGATGACGGCCGACGCCCGGTACAAACAGGTAGTTTCCGGCCTGGGCCCAGCCTTCCAGGTGCGGCATTTTGTACACAGGCAACGCCTGGTCTTTATCGCCATAGTCCGGCAGTACCCGCACCGGTGCCTGATCGTCGTGCCACAGATCAAGGCGCGCCATACCCGGCTCGCCGAACAGACCGGCAACGTAGTAATGACCATTGGCGGTAATCAGGGCGTCGTATGGATTTTTGCCAATCTGAGCATGGCGCTTGATGCTGAATTGGCCATCGGCTGCGAAATGAGAGAAGTCGGCAATCTGCATCTCAGCGCCATCAAACAGGCTGAACACAAAACGATTACCGGGAGCATCGACCAGTCCCACGGTTTTGGATAATTTCTGTTGTCCGCTGGCGTCGGTGTAGGTGGCCGGAATATCGGCTACCAGCTCCAGCGTATCGGCACTGAATACGCGCACACCGCCCGGAGTGTAGTTGGAGACGGCAATCAGACTGCCGTCCTGCGAGATGGCTCCACCAATGCTGTTACCGCCCTGAACAATGCGTTTATCAATCTGCCCCTGCAGTATGTCGACCTTGGTGAGGCCGCCATCACGGCCAAAGACGTAGGCAAAACGTTCATCGCGTGAAAACACCACGGAGGCGTGGGATAAATCGCCAAGTCCGCTGACGGTATGCACAATGCGGCGGCTGCTGCTATTAAAAACCACCAGTTCGCCGCTTTCGCGCGCAATAATAACGCCTAGATCACCGCTGGCCTGATAACGCGTGGCTGGCGTCAGGACCGAACAGGCAGTGAGCAGGAAAAAGGCACTCGCGAGAAAAATTCGTTTCATCAGTCAGTCTCCGCTGGCAGGTGAATCAGTGTTTCCACCAGAAAATCGATATCGTCAGCCGACAGCAGTGGCTGCCACGGAGGCATGGCACTGCCGGGGATACCGTAGGTAATGATTTGCCGCAGATAAGCCGGATCGGAGCTGCGGATCTGGCCGGGCAGAAGAGAAGGGCCAAGGCCGCCTTTCAGGGTCATGCCATGACAGGAACCGCAATCATGGCGCAGTAAATGAACCAGCTGCTGCTGGCGCACCTCCGGCAGTTCTGACTGTGCAGCGGGTATCACCGCCATCAGTACAGCAAAGAACAAAAGACATTTTCCCTGGTGCATTGCCCTATCCATCATCGGACGAAAATCATATCCGGATGCTAGCTAATTCATAACGCACTTATGGTGACACAGCTCAAATGCAGCCAGCTCGCTGCTGGTGCTGTATGGGTAGAGAAAATACCTATTAATTTCCGGCAGTTACTGAAGCGAATTAATAAAAAATTAAAAATCATTCAGTCGATGACTGATATTCGGGCCGGTTCAGGAGCAGACCGGCGATAACCTGTTGCTCTGTAACGTCTGAGTACTCTTCATCAGCGTGTTTTTTCAGCCCGAGATCAGACAGCAGTACATGGTTGAAGCGGGTAATGCCGGCCTTCTCCAGACAATGGCGCACGCAGGCCAGCGGGCAGCCATCGATAGCAATGATGCTTTCTGCCTGGCGGGCTTTGCGTAACAGAGGTTTTACATTGCCGCCTACTCCGGCGATACACGACATTTCTGCCTGGCCGCTGCGGTCAAGGCGGACAGCGATACGGTTAGCCAGCTGTGCAACCTGGGAACAGCCTGAGCAGGAATAAACCAGTGGCAGGGTATTTTTTGCCATAAAAGTTATCCTAAATTAAAACCTGTTGTCAGGGTGTCTGGCGTTTTTCCGCTTGGCAATGAGGGGATTTACGACGGGCAGGGGAATTAACGAAATAACGGTTAATGTCTACCTATTTGTGAGTATGTGGCGGTATTGCTACCGCCACACATCAGGTCTTACTTGTGTGCCTGGCTGTTGAAGTACGCGGCCAGATCTGCGATGTCGGCATCGCTCAGAGTTTTGGCCATAGGTGCCATAATGGCGGCATTGCCACCGGTACGCTGACCGTCACGGTAGGCTTTCAGTGCAGCTTCCAGATAAGCCGGATGCTGACCTGCCAGTTTCGGATACATAGGCACCATACTGTTACCATCGACACCATGACAGGCGGCACATACGCCGGATTTTGCTTTGCCTGCTGCGGCGTCGGCAGCGATGGCACCATTGGACAGTAAGGCACCTGCAAGCGCAGTAATCACGATAAGATTTTTCATCTTCTTTCTCCTTGTTTTGCCGCAAGCGGCTTATGACTGCCACAGGGCAGCTGTTGTAACAGCAGATGTTGTCAGCAGCAGCCACAACATCAGCATTCTTCTGAGCATGGGCGGTGCATGCTTCAGTTCCATAAAATCATTAATAATCCAGATGCCTTTCAGTAAAGCTGCAGCAGCTGAAAATACGATCAGCGGCAGGGCAAACAGTGCTTCATGCGGAAACAACGCCAGGGTCAGAGTCAGCATACACATGATCAGCCAGCGCCAGCGCAGCGCAGTTGTTGCTGTCGTTACACCGCTTTTCATGTTCATCCCCGCATAAAGTAAAGCGCCGGAAACAATACGATCCACACCAGGTCCACCATGTGCCAGTAGGCAGCAACGCTTTCACTGTGGCTGATGCTGTTTTCATTGCGCCCGTTTTTTTTAAGAGCTCTGGCGTAAATCAGCACAATGACGACTCCGGCGACGACATGCATAAAATGAAAAAAGGTGGCCAGAAAATAAAAAGTAAAAAACGCGTCGTAATGCAGGGAGTAGCCATCGCTTAATAATGACTGGTATTCCCATAGTTTGACGCTGATATAGATCATGCCTGTCAGGGCTGTGGCGATAAAAAAACGGTAAGCCAGTGGTGACTGATGACGGACGCAGATAACTGCCCGGGCCACGCAGTAGCTGCCGGAAATTAATGCCAGGGTATTAATTACACCCGCCAGCGGATGTAACACAGCCATTCCGCTTTGAAAAAGATCAGGGTGGCTGATGCGCACCAGCGCCGAACCGGCAATTAATAAGGCGAACACGCCCAGTTCAGCACACAGGAAATACCACAGAGCCATATCCCCTGGCAGATATCCTGTTTCCGGCTGCTGAATCTGTTGCTGCATGTTCATTGCAGTTTACCACTCAGGTTCAGGTACAGGCCCGGTAATATGGCTGGCAGCTGATCGGCCCGGCTCAGACGGAAATATCCCTGATGGCCGAACACGTAAGGAATGTAATCCCCGGTACTCTGATCAATGGTGACGCAATAAGTAATAATCCCGGCGCGCCGTGCTTCCAGCAATGCCATGCGGGTGTCCTCCAGTCCGTAGCGGCCTTCGTACAGATCGAGATCATTGGGTTTGCCATCGGTCAGAATCAGCAGCAGACGCTTATCTGCCGGATGGTCATTAATAATATCGCCAGCCTGACGGATGGCGGCGCCCATGCGGGTGTAATAGCCGGGTTTCAGCGCCTGAATGCGGCCGTGAATGACGTTGTTCATGGGTTCGCGGAAGTTTTTGATCATATTCAGCCGCACATGATCACGGCGGCGCGATGAAAAACCATACAGAGCAAAATTGTCCTGGCTGGCATCCAGCGCCTCGCCGAGCAGGTGCAGGCTGTCACGGATCACATCAATGACCTGGCGTTCGTTGTTGGCCCAGGCATCCGTGGATAACGACAGATCGGCCAGCACCAGGCAGGAAAGATCGCGGCCTTGTGGCTGTTGCTGCTGCCAGACCCGGGCATGGCTGCTGGCATTCCCCTGCTGGCGCTGCACCTGATGCGTGATACAGGCGTTAAGGTCGAGGGCTTGACCCTGCAGCTGATGTTTCTGCCGCAGTGGCTGCTGGCCAAACGCAGCAAACTGGCGCCGCAGGCGCCGGGCCAGTGGTTGCAAATGAGGCGGCAGCGGTGCCGCAACGGCGGCGCGTGGCAGCATGGGAATTACGCGGCAGTAATCATTCAGCAGGCGCTGTTTGCGGTAGTCCCATTCAGGGTAGAGATTGCCTGTGCTGAGCGGGATGTCGTCCTCTGCAGCGCTGGGCAGATCCAGATCCAGACGGATACGCGATGCTACGCGCCCGCGACTGGTGGACAGGGTGATGTTATCGAGATCTTCGGCGACCCGGCTGGCGTCTTCGTCGCCGGTATCGTCGCTGGCGCGGTCGAGCGGAATGAACTCGGACCAGGACAGCAGGCTCTCCAGGCGGAACAGCGTCAGACTATGACGGCTGTCCGGGTCTTCGGCGTAGCTGGCCTGACGGCGCAGACCGGCATTCTGCTGGCTGCTTCCGGCTCCCTGATCGTCACTGTCGCTGTCACGCCGTCTGACCGGTGCTGCACCACTGTTGACGGCCGGATACAGCCACAGCGGAACCGGATCCGGGTCGCCGGGGCCGTCCGGTAGCTGAGTACAGGTCCCCGGATTCTGCAAGGCCTGCACTATGGCCTGCTCGCGGACTTCGCCGCCACGACGCGGGCGGATACGTTGCCGGCGCGCGTTTGTTTCTGCGTCGACCAGACGCTGATAAACCGCGCTCAGGCCGGGGAAACGCCGCAGGCAGCGCAGCACCGCCTGTTGATTACCACTGAACCAGTTACCCTGTTCCGTCAGCGGATTGCAGGAGGCGAGCGCCGTCAGCCACAGGTAGAGGTCGCGGTTGTGGCCCTCATCCGGATACAGAGCGATTTCTGCCGGCAGATACAGGGTGTCATGGTCACGCCATGCCAATGGCCAGCGCAGTCCGGTACCGGCGATTTTCTGCAGCAGGTGGCGAGAGGAATGCACGCGGCGTTCGGCCGCCACGCGTATATTCAGGCCAGCATCCCCCCCCAGAGCCCTGAGCACCAGCGCCAGTCGCTGCTGCTCATTGGTAAGACTGGCACTGTGTTGCGGGTAGCTCAGCTGTGCCATGTGGGTTATCAGTTTGTGCCAGCGTATTCCTACGGCTTCTTCCACAGGGTTACTCCTTGCTGCGGACCGGAATCCGCGCGGAAACAGGTGCTTCGCCCTGCTGCCAGTGCAGCAGCGGGCCTGCAGGATTGTTGCGTTGCACATCATGGCAGGCACTTACACACTGGCCACATTGAGTGCAGGTAATTTTGCGTTGCTTGCGTGCCCGTGCCGGCAGGCGCATCGGGCAGGCCTGATCACAGGCGTGGCAGTCGCGGCATTCGCGGCCGCGCTGCCGCTGAAAGTGAATGACCAGAGCTTTCGGGCTGATGCTCCAGATCAGGCTCTGGAAAATGCCGACCGCACAGCCATAGCGGCAGAACCAGTGGCGTGCCAGGGTAAATTCCAGCGCAAACAGGGTGGTGGCAACCAGCAGAAAGATCAGCACATAGGGTTGCGGCTGCAGATCCCATAGCTGACGCCATATATCGAGTGGCGGCCACAGATAACTGAGCAGACTGACCGCCCACAAAAACGCGCTGGCGAAGATCCATAACGCAATTACCAGCCGTGCACCGCGGCGGGCCGCATGGCTGGGTTTTTCCCAGACGGAGCGTCGTCCCAGCCAGTGCTGCATTTTCTGATCGAGTAATTCCACCATGCTGAAATGCGGGCACAACCAGCCGCAGTAAATCCGGCCATAGCGCCAGACCAGTACGAGAAGTAATACCAGCGTGCACAGTACCGGCAGCGCCAGTCGCAGCAGCAGATTGGTGGTAACCGATGTGGCGTCCTGTCCGGCACTGGGCAGCAGATTAAGCGTCCAGTCGGAGCCAAAAATAATAAAATTTCCACGGCTCAGATCGAGGCGGAAAATATCCAGAACCGGTGCCAGCACAAACAGCAGAAAAAACAGGCTGCGCAGCAAAAGGCGGGTGGCAGGTACGCGGTTCGACATAGTGTCTGGGCCGCCGTCAGGCGGCCCGCTCCATTCAGGCGTTGGCTGCCAGGGCTGGTGCCTGGTCGCGGGTGCGACCAGCCACCAGGAAGCTCGCCAGGTACATGAATACGCCCACGGTAAATGCCATGCCGGCTACCAGGCGCGCCCAGTAAACCGGCACGATCAGGTCCTGAGTCGCCATAAAGCCAATGGCAATACCATCCGCCGGTACGCGTTGCTGCATCACCTGAATGACGCCGGCTGCGGTCAGCAGTAAGGTAATGGCAAGCATTGACAGACACATGACCCAGATCGAGGCAATTTCCACCTTTTGCGCCGCAGGGCTGTTGCTCTGACGACCATTCAGTTGTGGCCAGGCGAAGGAGATAATTGCCAGCACAATCATGACGTAGGCGCCGAAGAACGCCAGGTGGCCGTGGGCTGCGGTAATTTGTGAACCATGAGTGTAATAATTCACCGGTGCCAGGGTATGAATAAAGCCCCATACGCCTGCACCGAGGAAAGCCATAATGGTACAGGCCGATGCCCAGGTCATTGCCGCTTTATTCGGATGTTCGCGACGACGCTGTTTGATCATGCTGAAGGCAAACACCATCATCATAAAGAACGGCAGAGGTTCAATGGCGGAGAAGACAGAGCCAATCCATAACCAGTAATCCGGTGTGCCTATGTAGAAGTAATGGTGGCCGGTACCGAGAATACCGCTGATCAGTGCCATGCCGATGATCAGGTACAGCCATTTTTCCACCACTTCACGGTCGACGCCGGTGGTTTTGATCAGAATAAAGGCCAGGATGCTGCCCAGAATCAGTTCCCACACGCCTTCCACCCACAGATGCACAACCCACCACCAGAAATACTTATCCAGAGTCAGTGAGCTTGGGTTGTAGAACGAGAACAGAAAAAATACGGCCAGACCCAGCAGACCAGTGATCAGGACCATATTAATAACGGTTTTTCGTCCGCGCAAAATGGTCATGCCGACGTTAAACAGGAAGCCCAGGGCAACAATCACAATTCCCACTTTGGTAATGGTGGGTTGTTCAAGAAATTCACGCCCCATGGTTGGCAATATGTCGTTGCCTGTAATTTCTGCCAGTGTGGCATAAGGCACGGAGAGATAACCGATAATGGTCAGAGTACCGGCGATGGCGTAGGCCCAGAACAGAATCCACGCCAGTTTCGGACTGAACAGTTCGCACTGGGTTTCTTCAGGAACCAGATAGTAAGTTGCACCCATAAAGCCGCACAGCAACCACACAATCAGCAGGTTGGTGTGCACCATGCGCGCAACGTTAAAAGGAATTTCGGGGAAAAGAAAGTCGCCGATGATGTACTGTGTGCCGAGAATCAGACCAAATACAATCTGACCGATAAACAGCAGTATGGCAAAGGCGAAGTATGGTTTGGCAACCGCCTGACTTTGATACTTCATGGTTTACGTCCTTAATTAAATAACACTGGTTTCCACGGATTAACCTTCGATGCCTGGTGGCCAGTCATTGGTGTTAATGCGTGATGTCCAGATTAAAAATTCGGCAAGATCGTTCAGTTCTTCATCGTTGAGATGGAATTGCGGCATCTGACGACGGCCTTCAACACCGGTTGGCATGGCTTTCAGCCAGGCTGAAAAATACGCTTTGAATACTGCTTCGTTTTCCATACCACGGCGTTTAAATACGTTGCCCAGTTCCGGCGCAAAATAAGCACCTTCACCCAACAGTGTGTGGCAGCCGATACAGTTGTTCTCTTCCCAGAGTGCCTTGCCGTGGGCGACCTGTGCTGTCAGCTGATCGCGGTTTTCGCGCTTGGGCAAAACCGTGACAGTATCAAAAGTGAGTGCGACGAAGAGCAAAAAGAAAAATGCGCCTCCGCCGTAGTAAATGTTGCGGGCCATGCCCTTGGTAAAACGTTCCGACATAATATTTCCTCTTCTTGAGCTTAAACACGGTGCTCCGCAGGCATCGGAAAATGCGCGCGGATAACATCTTCAATGGCTTCCTGCGTCGATGGGTCATCACTCAGGGTTTCGGTCAGAGCGGCGCGACAGGCAGAGGCGTGACTCAGGCCGCTGTTGATCAGTTGCGCGCACAGAATTAACAGGCGTGTGGAAGGGGCTTCTTCAAGGTCGCTGTCGCGCAGACTGCGCAATGCCTGCGCGGCCATTACCAGGCCATGAGCAATCTCCTGAGAAATACCGGTTTCATGGCATACGATTCTGACTTCCTGTGCCGTATCCGGGTAATCAAAGGACAGGCTGACAAAGCGCTGGCGGGTGCTGGGTTTCAGGCCTTTCATCAGGTTGCGGTAACCCGGGTTATAAGACATCACCAGCATAAAGCCCGGTGCTGCCTGTAAGCGTTCACCGGTACCGTCGAGAGGCAGGATGCGCCGGTCGTCGGTCAGTGGGTGAATAACCACGGTTGTATCTTTGCGTGCTTCAATGACTTCATCCAGATAACAGATGGCGCCTTCGCGCACGGCACGGGTCAGTGGGCCGTCCTGCCAGAAGGTGCCGTCTTTACCGATCAGGAAGCGGCCAATCAGATCGGCAGCGGTGAGATCGTCATGACAGGCCACTGTATAAAGTGGCCGATTTAAGCGGCTGGCCATGTGCTCAACAAAGCGGGTTTTTCCACAGCCGGTGGGGCCTTTTATCATGACAGGTAACTGGTTTTTACTGGCATGAAGAAATACATCAACTTCATTGCCTTGTGGGCAATAGAAACGTTCTTGATGGTTATTTTGGTGATGCTTATCGGCAATATTCATGGCTTTTCCGCAGCCGGTATATAGGCGTGCAATGCTGGTATTTTTAACCAGATCTATAAATACCGAATCATGGGCATGAGTGTACCCATTAATGGGTATCGGTGAGATTTCGTGGTTATTTTAACCGGATTTGATCTTGTTTTAATTTTAACGGTTTATTTTAAGTTATTGAAAAACAACAACTTTTGTTTTCTTCTTGTTTTGGTTCATATTGTTCGTTGGTTGTTTTTACCTTTTAATGGTTTTATTTACCATGCATATAAAAAATGAAAAATAATGATTTAACTTATCTGAAATAGTTGACCTGATAATTCGTTGATCTGTATCAGTTCTAATATTGCCTGAGGCACTAGGATCTTTTTACAGATGAGGTGCGGCTGGCCGGAGCGTATTTTTACCGTCGGTCAGTAGTAGGGTACTGGATTACATTACAAGCACGAGAGAGGAAGAATCATGAAATTTCTGAAGCATCCGTTGTGCGTGGTTGCAGCGACATTCAGTCTGGCGGTGGCTGCGGCCCCGAATCCGGAAAATGCCAATGCAGCGTATCAGGGAGAAGCATCGGCAGTTGATCCTGCCAGTCTGCGCGTGGTGCACAGCGAAGGGGCGCCGGATCTGACAGAAGATGAATTCGCGCAAGCGAAAGAGATCTACTTTCAGCGTTGTGCCGGGTGCCATGGTGTATTACGTAAAGGAGCAACCGGCAAGCCGCTGACACCGGATATTACCCAGGAGCGCGGTCTGCCCTATCTGGAAGCACTGATCAATTACGGTTCGCCGGCGGGGATGCCGAACTGGGGGTCATCCGGCGAATTTACCCCGGAACAGGTCACGCTGATGGCCAAGTACGTGATGCATGAGCCACCAACACCTCCTGAGTGGGGGATGGAAAAGATGCGTGAGTCCTGGAAGGTTCTGGTGAAACCTGAGGATCGTCCTAAGAAACAGCTTAACAAGCTGAACCTGCCAAACCTGTTTTCCGTTACCTTGCGTGATGACGGCAAGATTGCGCTGATTGATGGTGATACCAAGAAAATTGTAACCACCATTGAAACTGGTTACGCCGTACATATTTCCCGCTTGTCGGCATCAGGGCGCTATCTGTTTGTGATTGGCCGTGATGCCAGAATCGATATGATCGACCTGTGGCCTAAGACACCAGCCCGGGTGGCTGAGATTAAAGTTGGTCTGGAAGCGCGTTCTGTTGAGACCTCCAAGTACGAGGGCTTTGAGGATAAATACGCCATCGCTGGTTCCTACTGGCCGCCACAATACACCATCATGGACGGTGAAACTCTGGAGCCAATTAAAATTGTTTCCACCCGTGGCATGACAGTGGATAAGCAGGAGTACCATCCAGAGCCACGTGTTGCGGCGATTATCGCATCGCACGAGCATCCGGAGTTTATCGTTAACGTGAAGGAAACCGGCAAAGTTCTGCTGGTGAACTATGAAGATATCGACAACCTGAGCGTGACAGAAATCGGTACAGCACCTTTCCTGCACGATGGTGGCTGGGACGTTTCTCACCGTTACTTCCTGACGGCGGCCAACCAGTCCAACAAAGTGGCGGTTATCGATTCGAAAGAACGTAAGATGGCCGCTCTGATTGATGTAGGTAAGATTCCGCATCCGGGGCGCGGTGCTAACTTTGTACACCCGGAATTTGGACCGGTGTGGGCAACCAGTCACCTGGGGGATGACAGTATTTCCCTGATTGGTACTGACCCGGATAAGCATGCGGATAACGCCTGGAAAGTGGTTAAAGTTCTGAAGGGGCAGGGTGGTGGATCGCTGTTTATTAAAACGCATCCGAAGTCAGATCACCTGTATCTGGATACACCATTTAACCCGGTAGCCAGCGTCAGTCAGTCGATCGCGGTCTTTGATATCAAAAATCTTGATAAAGGCTATACCGTACTGCCGATTGCTGAATGGGCCGGCCTGAAAGATGGATCGCGCCGTGTTGTTCAGCCGGAGTTCAATGCCGAAGGTAACGAAGTCTGGTTCTCGGTTTGGAACGGTAAGGAAGAAGAGTCAGCCATTGTAGTGGTCGATGATAAAACGCTGAAGCTTAAGAAGGTAATTAAGGATAAGCGTCTGATTACTCCTACCGGTAAATTCAACGTTAAAAACACCCAGCACGATATTTACTGAGTGTATTAAAAAGGAAGCCCGGATTATTCCGGGCTTTTTTATTTAATGTCGAGCTTTTGCGCCAGTTTATGCAGATTGCTTGCATCAAGGGAAAATGCCCTTGCTGTTTTGCTCCAACTGCCTTTCTGGCGTTGCAACTCACGCATAATGACTACCCGCTGGAAATACTGTACCGCTTCTTTCATTGGCATGCCCTGCGTTGCAGAAATAATGGTTTCAGCTTTGTCGTCTGACATGAATAAGGCTGAATCCACCTCTGCTATATCAAGATCCAGCAGCCGGCTGTCGAGTGTGACAATATCGTGCTTTTGCGCACCCCGGCTTAAGGCCTTAATGGCGGCGCGGCTGATGGCATGTTCCAGCTCGCGTACATTACCTGGCCAGTTGTACTGCAGAAGAGAAGCGGATGCATCGGGACTCAGCCGCAGGCTGCGCAAACCAAGACGGGCTCTGTTCTGCTCGAGAAAATACCCCGCCAGCAATGGGATGTCTTTTTCGCGCTCACGCAGTGGTGGAATCGGGACGGGATATACCGATAAACGATGATAAAGATCGGCACGGAAGGCACCGTCTTTAATCTGCCTGCGCAAGTCACGGTTAGTGGCGGCCACAATACGTACATTGACCTGCTTCAGCTTATCACTGCCGAGGCGCTGAATTTCGCCATTCTGCAGTACCCGTAGTAATTTTGCCTGAACCGGCAGAGGGAGTTCGCCAACTTCATCCAGAAAAAGTGTTCCTTTATCGGCGCTTTCAAAGCGACCTGCCCTGTCAGCTCCTGCGCCGGAAAACGCTCCTTTTACATGGCCGAACAGCTCGCTTTCTGCCAGATTTTCCGGTAGTGCTGCGCAATTAATGTATACCATAGGCCGGTTAGCCCGGTCTGATTTTCGATGCAGATAGGCAGCAAACAGTTCCTTACCCACGCCGGTCTCACCGAGCAGAAGGACAGGAAGGTCGGACATGGCAACCACATCCAGTTCATGCCGTATGGCCTTAATGGCATCTGAGTGACCAATAATGTCGCCGACTCCATCGGTATTGCCCATAACCGGATGTTCTGCAAGGCGGTTGCGTTGCAGAATGGAAATTTTTTCCTCCAGTGTATGCAGGCGGATAATCGTTTCAATAACCGGACGGCAAGTCTGAAGCTCGCTGAGCGTCTGTGTGAATGCGCCGGGGGTGAGGGAATCGAGCGTTAGCGCACCCCAGGCTTCGCCGTCACAGTAAAGTGGAATACCGATACAGTCATGCACTGGCAGGGGACTGCCGGGCTGACTTTCCAGCAGGCCATCATAGGGATCTGGCAGCGCGCTGTCTGTAGGAAAGCGCAGGCCGTCGGCGGAGGTCATAATCGCTGCCAGTCGCGGATGCTGCGCCAGCACAAAGCGTCTTCCCAGGGCTTCTTCAGCCAGACCGCATGTGGCTTCTGGCTTAAGGAAATCACCCCGTAAGCGTAACAGCACAACAGCACCACAGTTAAAATGCTGCCGTATCAGCAAAGTGATTTTTTCGTAACAGCTTGTCGTGCACTCCTCGTTCATCAGTCTGATGAGGTCGCTAATAATCATGGCTTTATTCCGGTAAAAATAACCTTTCAGTAAATATTACCCGGATTGATAATGGTTTTTTATACCCACAAATTGCCTGAAATCAGATGGTTCCTGATCTCTGTAACTGGCCTGAATTTTGCTGACTTAATATAAAAATCATAAGCGGAGATTCTATGGAAATGTTACAGCGTCCACTGTGTGAAGTGGCAACCAGCGTACCTGGTGCATCCGGTATTTTGCGCACCTTTAATATTAACTTCTGTACCCAGGGGGATGTCTCGCTTGCTCAGGCGTTGCAGTCCTGTGGCGCTGATGTGCAGGAGGTGACCGGGAAGATCCTTAGCGTGGCCGACGAAACCGATATCAAAGACTGGTCTGAATACTCAAGTAAAGAACTGATCTCATATATTCTTGAACGTTTTCACGAGCGCCACCGTCAACAGTTACCTGAGCTGATTATGCTGGCCACAAAAGTGGAACGTGTACACAGTGATTCATCGGCATGTCCGCATGGATTATCTGCTCTGTTGCGTGACGTGAAGGCGGATCTGGAAAATCACATGCAGAAAGAAGAACAGATACTGTTTCCTATGCTGGCAGGTGGCATGTATCCCGGTGGACCTATCAGTGTGATGCAGGGTGAGCACGACGATCATCTGCAAACCATTGCCGACATTCTGCGCATAACCAATGAGCTGCAGTTACCCTCAGGAGCCTGCACCAGCTGGCGCAATCTGTACCTGGGGCTTACCGGGCTGATCGACGATCTGATGGAGCACATTACACTGGAGAATTACTTCCTGTTCGTGCCCGGGCGTCAGGTCAGAGATGGTTCATGCTGCGGCTGTTGCCAGTAATCTGGCCTGAGGCCGGGTGGTATACCTCTAAATTTCCGTTGCCTGTGAATGGAGGCTGCATACACTGAAAGGGTTGCCGATGGCCCTCGACCGGATGAATCTTCCGGGGGCGTGAAAAATCTCCATTATCGCAGCATTTGAGGGTTAGGTTATGGAGAATGTAGCGGTCGGGTCATCGGGCTTATTCTGAATAAAGTTACCGGGTGAATCATGCAGATCGAAAGTTACGAAGACCTGATTATGGCAGCCATGGAGCAGCCAGAGCCTCAGCGTCTGCTCTTTGTCTTTGCAAAATCAGAAATGCCGGAAGGGTACAGCAGTGAGCAGCAGGAGCGTTTCGATCGTGGTGAGGGGGGCGTGCTGACTCCGGTGTTATGTGTAGACAAACTGCCTGGTGAGGCGATGCATTTTCACGAGCTGGTGCAAGAGTCAGAAAATACGGGTATTCACTGGGATGTAGCCTTTGTAGGCGCCATGGCTGGTCGTGCCGGTTTCCCGCCGTCATCAGATGAGGCAGGTCAGCCTCTTCAGCTGATGATGAGTAATATCAACTCGGGCATGGTTGCGCATTTGCTTACTTTTAATCGTAAGGGCGAAATGATAGCGCTGTTCTGATATCTGTCTGTTCCCGGCTGCACGCGCTTATGGTGTGTGCAGCTGGATTTTTTTCAGCAAGTGGCTGACCCTTTCCGGTAAACGTTCTGCCGGATCAATTCTGTCGAGAAGATTCTTGATTTCCAGACCCAGCTCAGTGTCGCCGGTAATCAGCAGTCGACGGTGGAAGAAAAGGGTATCCGGGTCTGCGTTGCGGTTTACGATGTCCAGTATGCTCTGTAAGTCGGCCCTGAGTCTCACTTCTTCTGCTTTTGCAGGTATGTTTACCTGTAGTTTCTTTGCGTCTGATGTCACGCTGAAGCAAAAATCGAGGTCGGGTATTTCAATACGCGCAACACGCTTATCAAGAAATGAAAAATCGCCGGATTTGATCTCTGGTTTCAGTATTCTGTTAAGCATTTTACTGATTACTGCTTTCTGAACTGAGGAAGGTGCCTTCTGGCAGAAGATACGCATGATTTTCAGCAGTGAATAGCTTATACCGGGAAGTGCACGGTTCTCAGTTGGCATGGAATAGCTCCCTGAATTAAAACAGCGTCAGCTGTATGAATCTGATCTGAGATCATAGCGCATACTAGATTGGCAGCGTTTATCGGGCAAAATCCCCTTGTGGGTATTTTTTCTTTACCCCCATGTATTTTTTGCCAATACATGCCTTAGCTCTAATATTGCGGTTGACCAATTAAAAAGAGAGCAGCTTATGGAGTTGCTTTGTCCAGCGGGAAGTCTTCCGGCTTTGAAGGCCGCGATTAATCAGGGAGCCGATGCGGTGTACGTTGGTTTGCGTGATGAGACCAATGCCCGCCATTTTGCTGGCCTGAATTTCAATAAGGATAATCTGCAGGAGGCTGTGCGTTACGTACATGCAAGTAAACGGCGGATTCACGTGGCCATCAATACGTTTGCGCATCCGGATAACTGGGCGCTTTGGCAGCAGGCGGTCGATGCCGCGGTTCATGCTGGTGTTGATGTACTGATTCTGGCGGATATTTCTTTACTGGCGTACGCCGCTGAACATCATCCCCATGTCGAAAAGCATCTGTCGGTTCAGGCCTCTGCAACCAATCCGGCGGCGATTGATTTTTACCGGCAATTTGGCATAAAGCGCGTGGTGTTGCCACGTGTTCTGTCAATGCCGCAGGTTCGTGCTCTGTCCCGTACCTGTGACATGGAGCTTGAAGTATTCGCCTTTGGCAGTCTCTGTATTATGGCGGAGGGGCGGTGCTATCTCAGTTCTTATATGACCGGCGAGTCACCCAATACCGCAGGTGCCTGTTCGCCCGCTACATTCGTACGCTGGGACGAGCAGGCCGATGGGACACTGGAGTCGCGCCTCAATGGCGTGATGATTGATCGCTTCCGTGAGGACGAGAAGGCAGGCTATCCAACCTTGTGTAAGGGCCGGTTTTCTGTTGGTGATGAGCTCTATCATGTACTGGAAGAGCCGACCAGCCTGAATACCCTGGAGTTATTGCCCGAGCTTTATCAGGAAAATATTGCCTCGCTGAAAATCGAAGGGCGGCAGCGCAGTCCCGCGTACGTGGAGAAAATTACCCGGATATGGCGTCAGGCGATTGATCTGGTGAAAGAAAGTCCGGATCACTATGCCGTGCGTGAGGAATGGAATCAGGTTGTCAGTTCGTTATCTGAAGGGTGTCAGACAACGCTCGGAGCTTATCACCGGAAGTGGAAGTAAATTATGAAAATTTCACTGGGCCCCATTTTGTATTACTGGCCAAAAGAAAAGGTCGAAGCTTTCTACCGCGATGTCGCCGACAGTTCTGACATTGATGTGGTTTACCTGGGTGAAACGGTATGCCCGAAGCGCAGCGAGTTGTTTCTCAAAGATTATCTCGATATTGCCCATCAGCTGCGGGAGGCCGGTAAGCAGGTGCGTTTGTCGACCATGACCTTACTGGAGTCGCCGGGCATGGTCAGAGATCTGGTGCGCTGCATTGATAGTGGCGAGTTTATGGTAGAAGCCAATGACATGGGCGCGGTATTTCTTGCTCAGCAAAAAGGTGTTCCCTTCGTCGCCGGTGCCGCCATTAACTGTTACAACCAGCACACACTGAAATATCTGGTTAATGCGGGCATGCAGTGCTGGGTGATGCCGGTTGAGCTGTCAAGGGAATGGTTGGCGGATATTCTGAGTCAGGATGTTGTGCAGGATATCCGCAGCTGCTTCGATGTCGAAGTTTTTGCCTTTGGTCACATGCCTCTGGCCTGGTCAGCACGCTGCTTTACTGCCCGCTCGGAAAATCGCGCTAAAGATCAGTGCGGGCTGTGCTGTATAAATTATCCGTGTGGGCGCAGTGTTACCAGTCAGGATGGGCATCAGGTGTTTATTCTTAATGGTATTCAGACCCAGTCCGGACACAGATATAACCTGATTAACCAATTACAGCATATGCATGGTCTGGTCGATGTGGTGCGGCTGAGTCCGCAGGTGGAAGATACGTTGTTATGGGCAAAGCGTTTTCGTAATAATCTGAATGGCGGACAGAACTACTGTCTGGGGGAATTTGAAAGTAACGGCTACTGGCTTAAACTGCCGGGTATGTCCCGTATGGAATCTGTAAGTCATTATGAAAGCTGAAGCCCGCATTGGAATTCTCACTGTAAGCGATCGCGCCAGCGCCGGAGTCTATGAAGACCTCTCTGGTGCGACTATCCGCGAAACGCTTTCTGAGTACCTGACGTCTGCATGGCAGGCTGTTTATCGTGTTATTCCTGACGAGCAACCACTGATTGAGAAAACCTTACGCGAGCTCACGGACGATGAAGGTTGTTGCCTGGTCGTGACTACCGGTGGTACCGGCCCTGCTGCGCGGGATGTGACGCCGGAGGCCACTGAGGCCGTATGTGATCGCATGATGCCAGGCTTTGGCGAGCTGATGCGTATGGAATCTCTTAAATACGTACCGACAGCAATATTGTCGCGCCAGACAGCGGGGCTCAGAGGGGGTTCTCTTATTGTTAATTTGCCAGGAAAGCCAAAAGCCATCCGCCAGTGTCTTGACGCAGTCTTTCCGGCCATCCCATACTGTATTGATCTTATGGATGGACCGTTTCTGGAGTGTGACGAAGCTGTCATAAAAGCATTTCGTCCGGCAAAATAGCGCAGCTTTATCAAACTCTTGTGGGTACTCATAACGGGGTATGTCGATACCCTGCGTGCCCTCTGCTTCAGGTGGCCAGGTCTGCGATAATAAAAATTGATACCCCGTGACATGGGGCGGGAATTTTTATGCTCAGAACTTCCGGTCCAGTGCGGGCTCTGTTTAATAATGCTGCAGACAGTAGATCTACTAAAACTCCACCTATCCGGAACGATATTTCTGCGTTAATGGCGGGCTCTGCAATATGGATGTTGTGGAGTGTGCTGGTTGTTATTATTTTTGATACCGGCTATCCATTTTCCATCAGTGAGCTTTTTTTCCTGATAGCGACCGCCGGCCTCAGTGGCACCTGTGTTCGCCTTGGCAGCGGTTTCCTCGTGCAGAATGCACCGCTTGCTGTTGTTTGGTTTGTGAGTCTGCTGCTGCTTATATTGCCCTTGTCACTGTTGATGGGCGCATTTATTTCTCCATCGCCATCCTTCTGGCAGTTTCAGCTTGCTGCTCTCAGTTCTGGGGTAGGAGCGGTTTTTTTGCCGCTTCGTACCTGCATGACGGACTTTGGTCAGAGCACTGCACGTATCGAGCAGGAGGCGCGTTCAGCTCTGGCGGACAGTGGACTTATTGTGGCCCAGGTCGTGCTGCCTGTTCTTGGCTTTCTGCCGTTGGCAGGTTGGCTGACGACGCTGCCACTGGAGTACAACAGCAGCCATGTTCTGGGGCGGATTTCTGCTGGTTCTGGCTTCAGTATTTTTGCAGCCCTATCCGTGTTTTTTTTGTTGCTTCTGATCGCAATTTTCCGTGCGCTGCCAGCCTTTCTTGGTGAACGGCGCAAAGTACTTACCATTTTACGCACCTTGTTGATTTATACGGTTCTGATGGGGATCTGTTTTTTTCTGTTATCTGGCGTCGGTGGCACAGGCCCGTTGGGGAATATTATACTGGCTGGACTTCTGATTGTTGTCATAACGCTTTTCCTGCTGCTTATGGTGTTTTCGCGAATTCCCCGTGGAAGGGAAAGTGGATTCTTACCCATGGTGGTCAATCGCAAGTTACAGCTGCTCTCTCTTCTGCATCTGATGGGAGCTGGGTCTATGCTGGGTTTTTCTGCGTCTCTGCCGTTGCTGGGAAAGGAGTTCTTTGATCTGCAGTGGGCAGGTGGCGATATTTATCTCAGCAATCCTCTGGGTTCTGGTGTGTTGACGTATGTGTGGCTTCTGCCTGTTGTCGCTATTATCACCCGTGGTATCAGCGCCTGGTTGGCAAGATACTACAAGCCAGAACGGATTAATCAGTCTGCTTTGCTTCTGATGCTGGTGAGCGTCAGCATGCTGACGGTGAGTCTTGAGTATCTCGCCGATAACAGTAGCTACACAACTTTATTTTTGTTGGTTTTACTGTTTTTTATCGGTTCCGGTCTGTCAGCGGGTAGCGTTTTTTATCAGATATCAAGAGCCTTTCCGGCGGCTACTATGCATCAGGTTCTGATCTGTATTAGCGGGATTTCATCCTTCGGCGTTTTCTATATCGCCAATATGTTTTCCAGTCAGCATGATATGCAGCATCCCGAATTTATTCTTTATAGTTTTTCGGTATTTTATGGTGTCGGGATGCTGCTTAACTGGTTCTTCTTCTTGCGCAGGAAAAGTGATTTGTCATTCTGAAATATGCTTTATCATGCAGTTCTCGCCTTCGAGTACTCCGGCATGAATTCGAAGTACACCCCGGTTCCACCGTCGGCTCTGCCCTGGATTCTTACATCACCATTAAGCTGGTGAGAACGCTCCTGAATAATTGCCAAACCATAGTGGTTAAGTTTCTCTGGGTTGGTATCAATGCCAATTCCGTCATCTTCTATGCTCAGCAGAATTTTCTTGTCTGGTGTTGCGGTAAGCTTTATAAGAATACGTTTACCGTGCGAGTGGTTAATCGCATTCCGGCAGGCCTCACGGATAATCTGCAGCAGATGAATTTCTTCCTGTGGACTCAGTGGGGCATGAAGAATGTCATAATCCAGTGTTATTTCCATAGAGGACTGTTCCTGGAACTGCTCAACGGTTTTCTGCAGTGCAGTGATCAGTCCTTTGCCATCGACTTTAAGGCGGAATGTCGTCAGTAGCTCTCGGAGTTGTCGATAGGCTGAATCAAGGCCATTTTTAAGTTCATTAGATACATCCATCATGATGGCCTGATCATTCTTTGCCAATGCCCGGTTAAGACGGGTTACCTGAATTTTCAGATAAGACAACGCCTGGGCCAGGGAGTCGTGCAATTCCCGGGCAATGGTATTTCGTTCATTCATCAGCGTTATACGGCGGATTTTTTCTTCCTCTCCCTGCAGGCTGAGTGCGATGGCAAACTGCGTGGCTACCGAGCGCAGTAATTCATCCTGCCATTGCTGGATGTCATCGTTGCAGTTGCCATGGATGACCAGAACACCGTATTCGGTGTTTTCGCGGGATATGGCGTAACGCAGTTGTTGGTCTGTGCTGCTGTTTCCCGCGACGCAGTCACGGCAGTTGCGGCTGGCGCAGTCCGGATCATTATCTTTTGTACCATTCACCTGCAGATAGGGAATGTCCCCGCTTTCAGTAAGCAGGCAAAGCTCTATGTCAGCGATGCCGGTCACGCGTGACAATTCATAAATAATCTGGCTGAAATCGTCTTTTCTGATTTCATGTGTGCTTGTCTGCCACGCCAGTTTGTAGAGGAAGGTGAGTGTCGTATTGCTGTTTCTCAATTCGGTGGTTTTTTCGTCGACCTGCTTCTCCAGCGATTCGTACATGTAGGCAATGGCACGACACATCTGATTGAACGATTTAGAAAGCAGACTGAGCTCATCCTGCCCCTCTGTATTGGCCAGGTTGCAGGTAAAATCACCACGCCCAACCTGGCGTGCGGCATTTGTCAGCTCGGCAAGGGGCAGTGTCAGGCGCAGATACACCCAGTAAATTGCTGCTACCGACAGAATGACAGTTATAAAGAACGCGATAACCTGAAAAGTGCGTATGGCGCGGATTTTTGCTTCTGCATTTTTCTGGATGCCCAGCACCAAAGTGTTCAGACCGATAACAAAATCATCCACCAGTCTGAGCTTCTCTGCGTCACTAAGGACGGCGCTTTTAAGGCTGCTTTGTACATTAATCCAACGCGACTGCAGCAGTTCAAACAACTCGGTTAAATTTGCTTCGCGGATAACGTTACGCATCACCGGATCTTCCCAGGCGGAATTAACGACGCTTCTGGCGTCCTCACGTACGCTTTCGCTGCTGGCATAGCGATAGCTTTGCATGCGCAGTGAGCCGGCCACGTTAATAGCGTAGGCGTCATTATCTGCCTGATCTGACAGCCAGTAAGACACCAGAATGGTAGACACCGCCATGACGATAATTGCGGTCAGTGACAAGTTGATTTTGGTGATAACGGAGTAGCGGTTCATAAAACTCAGCCCAAAAACGATGCCGTATTGTAGCGACAACCCTCAGGGGATTTACAGCATCATGATTAGTTGATAATCATTATCAAAAAGCGCTGATTAATAGTAGCTACCACCCATTACCCTGCACATTGGTTGTGGTGCCCTTGCAAATCGATTTTATATAAAAAAGCCCTTATAAAACAATGGGTTGTAAAATATTCATTATACCTATAAGTGGGTATTCGGGTGCTGTTTATCGCGTTTTTGGCCAGCGCTGCCCCATCGTTAATTTAATCCATATGAGTAGACTGTTGCTGAATGTTTCTGCCCGTCCTTACGGATGCAACCAGGAGTTAGCTATGAGTCATCTGCTCGAAAAGCTGCGTTTTTTTAAAACAAGCAAAGAGCCCTTCGCCAATGGGCACGGCGTTGCCACCAACCAGGATCGCAGCTGGGAGAAAGGTTATCGCCAGCGTTGGCAGCACGATAAAATCGTACGCTCTACACACGGCGTGAACTGTACCGGTTCGTGCAGCTGGAAAATTTATGTAAAAGATGGTCTGGTGACCTGGGAAACCCAGCAAACCGATTATCCGCGTACCCGTCCTGATCTGCCGAATCATGAACCCCGTGGTTGTCCGCGTGGTGCCAGTTATTCCTGGTATATCTACAGCGCCAACCGTCTGAAATATCCGAAAGTCCGTGGTCAGCTGATGAAGCTGTGGCGTGAAGCCCGCGCTAAGCACAGTGATCCGGTAGCCGCCTGGGAATCCATTGTTACTGATCCGGTAAAAGCGAAAAGCTACAAAGAGCGCCGTGGTCTGGGTGGCTTTGTCCGCGCGTCCTGGGACGAGGTCAATGAACTGATTGCCGCATCCAACGTGTATACCACCAAGACTTATGGTCCTGACCGTGTAACCGGCTTCTCGCCGATTCCTGCCATGTCCATGGTGTCGTACGCGGCGGGTGCCCGTTACCTGTCGCTGATCGGCGGTAACTGTCTGAGCTTCTACGACTGGTACTGTGACCTGCCACCGGCTTCTCCACAAATCTGGGGTGAGCAGACCGACGTTCCTGAGTCAGCTGACTGGTACAACTCCAACTACATCATTGTCTGGGGTTCTAACGTGCCGCAAACCCGGACACCGGATGCGCACTTCCTCACAGAAGTACGTTACAAGGGTACCAAGACCTGCGTGATTACTTCTGACTACTCGGAAGCGTCCAAGTTTGGTGATACCTGGCTGGCTCCTCGTCAGGGTACTGATGCCGCCCTGGCGATGGCCTTTGGTCATGTCATTCTGAAAGAATTCCACGTCGATCAGCCAAGTGATTACTTCACCGGCTATGTGAAGCGTTATACCGATATGCCGATGCTGGTCATGCTCGAGGAAAGCGACGACAAGCTGACTGGCGGCCGCTTCCTGCGTGCTGCTGACCTGGTGAATAATCTGGGCGAAGACAACAACCCTGACTGGAAAACCATTGCCATCAACAGCAACGGCGCGCTGACCAGCCCGAACGGCTCTATCGGTTATCGCTGGGGTGAAAAGGGTAAGTGGAACCTGGAGCAGAAAGACCGGAGTGGTGATGTTGATCTGACTCTGTCACTGAAAGATCAGGCCGATGAAATGGCAGATGTGGCCTTCCCATATTTTGGTGGTGCGCCACACGAGTACGAGTATTTCCAGCACACCGAACACAACGAGCTGCAGCTGCGTAAGATCCCGGCCAAGCGCGTTGCTCTGGCGAATGGTGAAACCGCTCTGGTTGCCACCGTATTCGATCTGATGCTGGCGCACTACGGTGTTAATAACGGCATCGACGACCCGAGCCGAGCAGCCAGTTTCGATGATGATGTGCCATATACCCCGGCCTGGCAGGAAAAAATCACCGGCGTTTCCCGTGCTGATGTTATCCGTGTTGCCCGTGAGTTTGGCCGCAACGCGGATAAAACCAAGGGTCGTTCCATGGTGATCGTGGGCGCTGCGCTGAACCACTGGTATCACATGGATATGAACTACCGTGGCCTCATCAATATGCTGATGATGTGCGGCTGTGTTGGTCAGACCGGTGGTGGCTGGGCGCACTATGTGGGCCAGGAAAAGCTGCGTCCGCAAACCGGCTGGACACCACTGGCGTTCGCCCTCGACTGGCAGCGTCCACCACGTCACATGAACGGTACTTCGTTCTTCTACAACCACTCCAGTCAGTGGCGTTACGAAAAACTGAACATGAGTGAAGTGGTATCGCCACTGGCCAACAAAGACAAGTGGAATGCCAGCATCATTGATTACAACAGCCGTGCCGAACGCATGGGCTGGCTGCCATCCGCACCACAGCTGGGAACCAACCCGCTGCATCTGACGCAGCAGGCAGCGAAAGCCGGTGTTGATGTTAAAGACTATGTTGTGCAGCAACTGAAGAGCGGCGATCTGAAATTTGCCTGTGAGCAGCCGGATAATCCGCAGAACTTCCCGCGCAACATGTTTATCTGGCGTTCTAACCTGCTGGGTTCTTCCGGTAAGGGACACGAATACATGCTGCGTCACCTGCTAGGTACCAAGCATGGCCTGCTGGGTAAAGACCTGGGTGAGTTCGGTGGCCAGAAGCCAAAAGATGTGGAATGGGTTGATAACGGCGCCGAAGGTAAAGTGGATCTGTGGGTCACACTGGACTTCCGTATGTCCACCACCTGTCTGTATTCCGACATCGTGCTGCCAACCGCCACCTGGTACGAAAAAGACGATATGAATACGTCGGACATGCACCCATTCATTCACCCGCTGAGTGCGGCGATTGATCCTGTGTGGGAAGCACGTTCTGACTGGGAAATTTTCAAAGGCATTGCCAAAGAATTCTCCCGTGTTTGTGTCGGCCATCTGGGCGTGGAAAAAGATCTGGTTACTCTACCAATGCACCACGACACTCCGGCAGAGCTGGCTCAGCCATACGGCGTGAAAGCCTGGTGGAAAGGCGAATGTGAACCGGTTCCGGGCAAAACCATGCCGGCGCTGATTCCGGTTGAGCGTGATTACCCGAATACCTATGCGCGTTTCACCTCCATCGGACCACTGCTGGAAAACATCGGTAATGGTGGTAAAGGCATCAGCTGGGATACCAAGTCTGAAGTCGATCTGCTGCGTAAGCTGAATTACACCCATACCGAAGAAGGTGCGAGCAAAGGCCGCGCAAAACTGGATAGCGCGATTGATGCCTGTGAAATGATTCTGACGCTGGCACCGGAAACCAACGGCCATGTTGCGGTAAAAGCCTGGGAGGCTCTGGGTGAGATTACAGGTCTTGACCACACCCATCTGGCAAAACCAAAAGAGGAAGAAAAAATCCGTTGGCGCGACATCGTTGCCCAGCCACGCAAGATTATTTCTTCGCCTACCTGGTCAGGTCTGGAAGACGAGCATGTGTCTTACAACGCCGGTTACACCAACGTTCATGAGCTGATCCCGTGGCGCACCATTACCGGCCGTCAGCAGTTCTATCAGGACCATGAATGGATGCGTGATTTTGGTGAGCAGCTGTGTTCGTACAAGCCGCCAATCAACCTGAAAACGGTTGATCCTGTGCTGAACAAAAAGTCTAACGGCAATAAAGAAATCGTACTGAACTGGATCACCCCGCACCAGAAATGGGGTATTCACAGCACCTACTCTGACAACCTGCTGATGCTGACTCTGTCTCGTGGTGGTCCGATTGTGTGGCTCAGTGAAATTGACGCGAAAGCCGCCGGTATTGTCGATAACGACTGGATTGAAGTGTTCAACGTCAACGGTGCCATCGCTGCCCGTGCCGTGGTGTCACAGCGTGTACCGGAAGGTATGAGCATGATGTATCACGCTCAGGAGCGGATTGTGAACGTACCGGGAGCCGAAACCACCGGTACCCGTGGCGGTATCCACAACTCGGTTACCCGTGCGGTGATGAAACCGACACATATGATTGGTGGTTATGCCCAGCAAGCTTACGGCTTCAACTACTACGGTACCGTAGGTTGTAACCGTGATGAATTTGTCATCGTGCGCAAAATGCAGAACGTTGACTGGCTGGACACCAAATAAGGTTGCAGTGAGGTAATTCCATGAAAGTCAGAGCACAAATTGGCATGGTGTTGAATCTGGACAAGTGCATTGGTTGTCACACTTGCTCCATCACCTGCAAAAACGTATGGACCTCACGTGAAGGGGTCGAATATGCCTGGTTTAACAACGTAGAAACCAAGCCCGGAATTGGCTTCCCGAAAGAATGGGAAAACCAGAAAAAATGGAATGGCGGCTGGAAACGCGATGCCAATGGCAAACTGCAGCTGAAAATTGGCGGTAAGTTACGGGTTCTGGCGAATATCTTCGCTAACCCGGATCTGCCGGAAATTGACGACTACTACGAGCCGTTCGATTTTGATTACCAGTATCTGCATAACGCCCCGGATAAAAAGCATCAGCCTGTGGCCCGTCCACGCTCGCTGATTACCGGCCAGCGTATGGAGAAAATCGAATGGGGTCCGAACTGGGAAGAAATTCTCGGTACCGAATTCGAAAAGCGTAAAGCGGATAAAAACTTTGATGATGTCGTGCAGAAAGATATTTACGGACAGTTTGAAAAAACGTTCATGATGTATCTGCCACGTCTGTGTGAACACTGTCTGAATCCGGCCTGTGTTGCGGCCTGTCCATCGGGTGCCATCTACAAGCGTGAAGAAGACGGTATCGTTCTGATCGACCAGGAAAAATGCCGTGGCTGGCGTATGTGTGTATCGGCTTGTCCATACAAGAAGATTTACTACAACTGGAAGAGCGGTAAATCAGAGAAATGTATTTTCTGCTTCCCACGTATTGAAGCCGGTCAGCCGACAGTATGTTCTGAAACCTGTGTAGGCCGTATCCGCTACCTGGGCGTGCTGTTGTACGACGCGGACAAAATTGCCGATGCAGCCAATACCGCCAATGAAAAAGATCTGTATCAGGCACAGCTCGATCTGTTCCTTGATCCAAACGATCCGAAGGTTATTGAAGCAGCGCGTAAAGAGGGCATCAGCGATAACTGGCTGAAAGCTGCTCAGCGTTCACCGGTATACATGATGGCGATGGACTGGAAAGTGGCTCTGCCTCTGCATCCGGAATACCGCACTTTGCCGATGGTTTGGTACGTACCGCCACTGTCACCGATTCAGACCGCTGTTGAATCTGGTCACGTTGGCATGAACGGCGAAATTCCTGACCTGAAATCGCTGCGTATTCCGCTGCGTTATCTGGCCAATCTGCTGACTGCTGGCGACGAAAAGCCAGTGATTACCGCACTGGAACGCATGATTGCTATGCGTGCCTTCAAGCGCTCCCAGCAGGTCGACGGCGTGGAAGATATCGATGTCCTGAAACAGGTTGGACTCACCGCTGTTCAGGTCGAGGAAATGTACCGCTACATGGCTCTGGCCAATTACGAAGATCGCTTTGTAATTCCGACCAGTCATAAAGCGTACGCAGAAAATGCCTACGATCTGAAGAGCGAATGTGGCTTCAGCTTTGGCAATGGCTGCAGCAACGGTAATAACAACGTTAACCTGTTTGGCACCAGTACTCAGGGTGTACGCCAGGTAATCCCGGTTGTATCGGAGGACTGAGATGAAAATTCTGCGTGTACTTTCTTTACTGATGGATTACCCGACCCAGGAGCTGCTGGACGCCCGTCCAGCGCTGGAAGACGTGGTCGCTGCCACCTCTATGCCTGCTGACAGCAAGCAGGCTGTGCTGGATTTTATTGCCCGGAAATTCGCGGGTGATCTGCTGCAGTGGCAGGAAGAGTATGACGGCCTGTTCGAACGTGGCCGTTCATTATCCCTGTTGCTGTTTGAGCACGTTCACGGCGAAAGCCGTGACCGTGGTCAGGCCATGGTTGATCTGATGAACCAGTACAAACAGGCGGGTCTGGAAATCAGCGTTAATGAGCTGCCGGATTATATTCCGCTGTACCTGGATTTTCTCAGCACACAGGGCGAGGAAAATGCGCGCCTGGGACTGCAGGAAGTTGCTCATATTCTCGCCTTGCTGGCCTGTCGTCTGGAACAGCGTGGTTCTGACTATGCCGCCATATTCCACGGTCTGATAAAGCTGAGCGAAATGAATCTGGATCTGGCTGACCTGCGTGCTCAGATTGCCGAAGAAAAGCCGGACAATACCGCGAAAGAACTGGATAAGGTCTGGGAAGAGGAAATGGTTAACTTCATGGATAACGCACAGTCATCCTGCGGCAGCACCAACCGTCCGAGTGAAGGTCAGCGCCGTGACCAGCATATTCCTCTGAATACCGATCTTTTGTTTTGACCGCTTCGCCTGCAAATTAACAGGCATTAGGAGTTGTTTATGAGTTATTTCAATACCCTGGCGTTTGGTGTTTATCCCTATGTCGCCATGATTATTCTGCTGGTCGGCAGCTGGATGCGTTATGACCGCGAACAGTACAGCTGGAAAGCCAGTTCCAGCCAGTTACTGGAAAAGAAACAACTGCGCATGGGCAGCATTCTGTTTCACGTGGGTGTGCTAGGGATTTTCTTTGGCCACTTTTTCGGTCTTCTGACCCCGGTAGAGCTGTGGCACGTACTGGGTGTCACCGCACCTATGAAGCAGATGGTGGCTATGGGTGCCGGTGGTCTGTTCGGTCTGATCTGCTTTGCCGGTCTGACCATTCTGATCAAGCGTCGCTTAGGTAATCCACGTATCCGTGCAACCAGTAAGAAAATGGATATTGTTATCCTGTTCCTGCTGTACGCGCAGTTGCTGCTGGGATTGTTCTCTATTCTGATTTCTGCAGGTCATCTGGACGGCGCAGAAATGATGGCCCTGATGATGTGGGCACAGAATATTATGACGCTGGATCTGGCAGAGGCTGTACAGCACATTGCGCATGTTCACTGGATTTATAAAGCACACGTTGTACTGGGCATGACACTGTTTGTTGTCTTCCCATTCAGCCGTCTGGTTCATATGTTCAGTGCACCTGTGCAGTATGTTACCCGTCAGCATCAGATTGTCCGTAAGCGTTTCGCCCGTTAAGAGCGATGGTGGCCGCCAGGCGGCCACCTCTTATCTGTCGTTGGAGTCATCCATGATCAAGGTTAATGAAGTTACTATCCCTGAATCTGCCATTCTGGCGGAAATGCAGTATCACCCGGCAGAAAGCAAGCGCCAGGCCATGCTGAAAGCCGCCGAGACCCTGGTCATCGGCGAGATCCTGCGCCAGCGTGCGCAGGCACTGGGGATGACGGCAGAAGCGGATAACAGCCTTGCCGGTCAGGATGATTTCCTGGAGAAGCTGCTGGCGCAGGAGGTGAATATGCCTCAGGCCAGTGAAGAAGAATGCGAACTTTACTTCCGTAATAATCCGCAGCGTTTTCTTACCTCGCCTCTGGTTGAAGCGCGCCATATTTTACTGGCAGCAGCAGAGGAGGATGAGGTGCAGCGGGCGGAAGCGAAAGCCATCGCTGAGTCGGTATTGTCCATGCTCAGCAGTGGCGAGTCGTTTGCCGAATTAGCCAAACGCTATTCCGCCTGTCCGTCGAAAGAAACCGGCGGCAGCCTGGGGCAGCTCAGTGCGGGCCAGACAGTGCCTGAGTTTGAGCGTCAGGTATTCCGTGCCGGACCCGGTTTGATGCCAGCACCGGTGGAAAGCCGTTTTGGTTATCATATTGTCGAGGTGGTACATCATATTGATGGTCAGCCGCTGCCGTACGAGCATGTGCGTGAGCGTATCCGCGATTACCTTAACGAAAAAGTGCGGATGAAATCCACCGCACAGTATATTCAGACTTTAATTCAGGAAACCCGTTTAGAAGGTTTCGATTTTTCCGTATCAGATTCACCTCTGATGCAGTAAAACCATAATAAATGTACTCGGTGCTCAGATTTTTCCATTTCAGGAGAGCTCGATGAAAAACTGCGTAAAACCATTAGTTATTGCTGTTGCTATGGGGGCTGCCTGTAGCGCAGTCGCGGCAGACAACTTTGTTTCTCTGGTCAAAGAAGGGGATATGCTGGCGGATTTCCGTCTGCGTTATGAAACCAATGATACCGAAGGCGGCACAGATGCCGCGACTGCGCTGACGTTGCGCTCGCGCCTGGGCTACGAAACGCCATCTGTTTCCGGCTTTAAAGTTCTGGCCGAAATTGAAGATGTTCGTGCATTTATTGATGAATACCGCATTGAAGACCCGGATTACGACATTGTCGCTGACCCGGTTAATACCGAAATCAACCGTGCACAGATTTCTTACGCCAAAGACGAATTCAGTGCTGTGGTTGGTCGTCAGCGTATCATTCTGGATAACGCCCGTTTCGTTGGTAACGTCGGCTGGCGTCAGAACGAACAGACTTACGATGCCGCTCTGTTCGCCTACAAAAAAGACGCTGTATCTCTGGCTTACGCCTATGTTGATCAGGTCAATGATTTTACCTTCACTTCAATGGACGTTACCGCGCACGTACTGAACGGTTCTTACGCTGGCCTGCCAGTGGGTACCGTGACCGGTTACGCCTACCTGATTGAGTACGACGATACCGACGCCACACTGGATACCCATGGTGCCAGCCTGGTGGGCAAGCAGACTGTAAACGACGTCGCTGTTTCTTACCGTGCTGAAGTGGCTACTCAGTCTACCGGTGACAACGATGCTCTCTACTACGTCCTGGAAGCCGGTGCCACTCTGTCGGGTGTAACCGCCACTTTGGGTAACGAAGTTCTGGGCAGCGACGACGGTGATTACGGTTTTGCCACGCCACTGGCGACCAAACACGCCTTCAACGGCTGGGCCGACCTGTTCCTGGCAACGCCTGCCGATGGTCTGTCTGATACTTATGTGTCCGTTGGTGGCGCGGTTTCCGGCGTTAAATTGCAGGCGGTATACCACGACTTCAAAGCCGATGAAGGCAGCATGGACTACGGTTCTGAAGTGGACTTCCTGGCGGCCAAAGGCATCAACCAGAATTTCAGCGTGGGCGTGAAATACGCGGCCTACTCTGCGGGTGATGATGCATCCGGCAAAGCTGATACCGACAAGCTGTGGGTCTGGGGCGAAGCCAGATTCTGATGTAAACAACCCCTCTTATGCCTGCTTTATGCAGGCATTTTTTTGGGGAAAGATAGGTAGTTTTATCCCTTTGTAGGTACGCCATAAGAGCGTCTTATTCACCAGTATCCACACGTTTATGCCACATCGGCAGCATAGATTGACCTGAGTCATAAATACTCAACCTCTTAGGGGGTAGACCGGCTTATATCAGCGGATTCAGAGCATTTTTCACCCCGTTGATTACTTCATTCAGGGGGCCCAAGATGGATTCAGTATCTACATGTGAGGGGATATCTATGGCTGAAAATAAATCGGCATACATTGAGAATTGGGATGTCGAAAATAAAGAGTTCTGGGAGCGGGAAGGTAAGAAAATTGCCAACCGTAATCTCTGGATTTCTATTCCAAGTTTGCTCATGGGATTTGCCATCTGGCTGATGTGGGGCATGATCACCACGCAGATGAAAAACCTGGGCTTTGATTTCACCACGGAACAATTATTTTCTTTGGTAGCAATTGCCGGTCTGTCTGGTGCCACGCTGCGTATTCCGGCTTCGTTTATGATCCGTATTGCCGGCGGGCGGAATACCATTTTTCTGACCACAGCTCTGCTGATGATTCCTGCACTGGGCACCGGCTTGGCACTGATGGATCCGCATACACCTTACTGGGTGTTCCAGCTGATGGCTCTGCTCTCCGGTATTGGTGGCGGTAACTTTGCCTGCTCCATGAGCAACATCAGTACCTTCTATCCGAAAAGTCAGCAGGGCTATGCCCTGGGCATGAACGCCGGTCTGGGTAACTTTGGTGTTACCACCATGCAGATCCTGATTCCTCTGGTGATGACTGTTGGTATCTTCGGTGCTGTCGCTGGCGACCCTATGGTGCTGAAAACCGCCAGTGGAACCTTGCTGGGCCGCATTGAAGCCGGTTCAGAAACCTGGATTCAGAATGCGGCATTTGTATGGCTTCTGTTCCTGATCCCTCTGGCTTTTGCCGGCTGGTTTGGCATGAATAACCTGAATGTGGTTACACCAAATCCAGGCCATCCACTGTCAGCATTTACTAAAATCATTGGCTTGTATGCGATTGCACTGGTCACTGCGGTTGTTGGTATTTATGCCATGGGTCTGATCGGTATGTGGCTGGCCTTGCCACTGACCATTATTCTGACTGTGGTTGCCCTGCGTCTGATTCCTGGCAGCATTCAGCCCAATATTAAAAATCAATTCCGTATTTTCAGTAACAAGCACACCTGGTCGATGACCGTTCTCTACATCCTGACCTTCGGTTCGTTTATTGGCTTCTCTGCAGCCTTGCCACTGTCCATCACTGTGATTTTCGGCAAGATGATGCAGGTTGGTGCTGATGGTGAACTGATCCGTGTGGTTAACCCGGATGCGCCAAGTGCTCTGACCTGGGCATGGATCGGACCATTTGTTGGTGCCCTGATTCGCCCTGTGGGTGGCTGGATCTCCGATAAAGTCGGCGGTTCGATTGTTACTCAGGTTATCTCCGTGGTTATGGTGGCTGCTTCTGTTGCGACTGGTTACGTCATGATGCAGGCATATAACTCAGCCAACCCTAACGAATACTTTATGCCGTTCATGGTGTTGTTCGTGGTGCTGTTCGCTGCCAGTGGTATCGGTAATGGTTCAACCTTCCGCAGCATCGGCGTGATCTTTGATCAGCAACTGAAAGGCCCTGTACTTGGCTGGTCTTCTGCTGTTGCTGCTTACGGTGCTTTTATCGCGCCAAAAGTACTTGGTGCTCAGATTAATGCTGGCACTCCGGAAGTCGCGATGTATGGATTCGCTGTATTTTACGCAGTATGCCTGCTTATTAACTGGTGGTTCTACCTGCGTAAAAATGCAGAAATTTATAATCCGTAAAATAATGAATTAGTGAAACGGGGCGGACCACCGCCCCTCTATTGCAGAAGGACGATGAATATGAATACAACCAAAAAAGCAGGGGACCTGATGCATGGCGATATTCTTGTTGCCTATGAGGGCTGGACTATCCATCGTCTTGCAGATTTCTTTGTGCGTAACAATATCTCTGCTGTTCCTGTCATTGCTTCTGACCATCAACTTGTTGGCGTTGTCAGCGTCAGTGACGCTTTTCGTTTCAATAATCTCGACGTACGCAGTAAAGAAGCTGCGTTACTGAATCTGTACCGCAATGATTTCCGCATGGAAGTTTCGGAAGAAGATCTGAATTCCTGGGTAAAAGATGCAGATAAAACCTGCACGGTACACCAGATCATGACGCCGGAAGTTATCTCAGTAGATGTTGATGATTCTGTTGAAATGGTTGCCAGGGCGTTACTCGATAAGCATGTTCACCGGGTTTTGGTCACCGATAAAGGCTCTGTCGTAGGTGTAATTACTGCGATGGATCTGCTTGAACATGTATATGGCTGATTGAATTTCAGGAAGCCGGTGTAAGCCGGAGATGAGGGTTTTATGAAAATTATGATCGCTTATGATGGATCGCGTAACGCGAAACTGGCTATGGCCAGAACCATCACTATGTTCCGTGAAATGCATCCGACTCTGGTGTTAGTGGCGGCTGCCGAGAATCCACGTGATATCACGGATAAAAATGAAGAGTTATTTGATAACGAGATTGCCACCCTGCGATCTTGCCTGAACGAGGCTCTTGAAGCTTGTAAGAAAGAGCAGATTGCTGCGGAGTCTATTCTCCTTGAGGGCGATGCGCGCAAGATGCTGCTGGCGGCGACTGAAAAACTGCGGCCGGATTTGCTGGTAATTGCCCGTCACAGCCATGAGCCGGATGGCGGTTTTATTGCGCGGTCGCTGACGTATTTCGTTGATGAACTCGACTATATGACGTTTGGCAGTGTCAGTTCGTTCCTGACTCGCCGGGCACAGTGCCCACTTCTGATTCTTCCCAGCCTGTAACAGCAGTGATTGCTGGAGGTCTGTATGCAAGTTGCTGATGTATTCAAATTTAAAAATCCGGAAATTAAGGCACTTCACCTTACCTGGATTGCTTTCTTTATTACCTTTTATGTGTGGTTCAACATGGCGCCGCTGGCGTCCAGTATGTTGAAAAGCGTTGACTGGCTGAAACCTGAAGATCTCAAGTTATTCGCCATCTGTAACGTTGCCCTGACTATTCCAGCCCGTATTATTGTGGGCATGGCGCTTGACCGTTTTGGCCCGCGCCGGGTGTTCTCTATTCTGCTGGTGGTAATGGCTATTCCGGCACTGGTATTCGCGTTCGGTGAATCCCGGACTCAACTTCTGGTGAGCCGCCTGGTGCTGAGTTCTATCGGCGCAAGCTTCGTGGTTGGCATTCACATGACCGCCATGTGGTTCAAGCCAAAAGATATTGGTTTTGCCGAAGGCTTTTATGCCGGCTGGGGTAACTTTGGTTCTGCCGCTGCAGCCATGACTCTGCCAACTATCGCCATTAACTTCTATGGTGGTGATGACGGCTGGCGCTGGGCTATCGCACAAAGTGCGTTTGTCATGGCAGCCTACGGTGTTTACTACTGGTTTGCGATTACCGATGGCCCGGCGGGCACTGTGCACCGCAAACCACGCAAGGCGATTGCGCTTGAAGTCAGTACCTGGGCCGATATGGTCAAGCTGATTCTGTGGACAATTCCTCTGGTGGGTATTCTCAGTATTCTGGTATGGCGTATTCAGAAACTGGGTTATCTGGATGTAACAGGCGCTGCCATTGCTTACGCTGTTATTGCTGCTGTGGTGATCTACCAGATTATTCAGATTTTGCGCGTGAACGTACCCATTCTGAAAAAAGGCGTGCCAGAGGATGACAAGTATCCGTTCAACAGTGTCGCTGCACTGAACAGTACTTATTTTGCAAACTTTGGTGCTGAACTGGCGGTTGTGTCTATGCTGCCGATGTTCTTCGAAAAAACCTGGGATCTGTCTGCTACTGCCGCAGGTCTGATCGCAGCGTCTTTCGCCTTTGTAAACCTGATCGCCCGTCCTATGGGTGGCCTGGTTTCTGACCGCCTGGGTAACCGCCGGTTTGTGATGCTGAGCTATATGCTGGGTATTGCGCTGGGCTTCACCCTGATGGGTATGCTTAATTCATCCTGGCCGTTGGTGATTGCTGTTGCTATTACTGTGTTTACCTCGTTCTTTGTGCAGGGCGCAGAGGGGGCAACTTTCGGTATTATTCCATCTATTAAACGTCGACTGACTGGCCAGATTTCAGGTATGGCCGGTGCCTACGGTAACGTCGGTGCGGTGTTTTA
The DNA here is from genome assembly GCF_020320395.1 of Thalassolituus marinus. Classification (GTDB taxonomy): domain Bacteria; phylum Pseudomonadota; class Gammaproteobacteria; order Pseudomonadales; family Oceanobacteraceae; genus Venatoribacter; species Venatoribacter marinus. The sequence goes on from NZ_JAEDAH010000043.1 coordinate 66,972, forward strand.
CCTGACTGTGTTCACGTTTGTTGAGCCGAATCAGTTCTTCTTTATTATCGCAGCCGGCGGCTTTATCAGCTGGATTATCTGTCTGGTGTGGCTGAAAGAACCTGAGTCTGCGTTCTCTGATGAATACTATGTATCGTCAGTGGATAAACAGATCGAGCAGGAACAGAACGCCTGACAGTCAAAATGAAAAGACCCGCTCCGGCGGGTCTTTTTTGTTTGATTCAGGCAAGGTTTATAAAAATTCCGGGAAGATTATTCATGAAGTTATTCAACCCTGACTTTCCCTTGTGGGGACAAGCTTTCCGTCCGATGTTTTTGGCAGCTGCCGGATTTTCTGCATTCGCTATGCTGCTGTGGGGCCTGAGCCTGTCCGGCATGATACGGTTGCCCGTTGATAACCCGGTATTCTGGCACAGTCACGAAATGCTGTTTGGTTTTGCTATGGCGGTGGTGGCGGGCTTTCTGCTGACTGCCGTGCAGAACTGGACCGGGCGCCGTGCTGTTAATGGTAAACCTTTACTGCTGCTGACGCTGGTCTGGCTGTCCGGGCGAATGGCGATGCTGAGTTCTGCATTTTTGCCATGGTGGCTGATTGCCTGTATCGACATGGCGTTTATTCCGTTGGTTGCGCTCTTTTTCTGGCAGCTGGTGTTTGCTGTCCGCCAGAAGCGCAACTATTTCTTTGCTCCGGTATTGCTGCTGATGCTGGTCTGCAACGGCAGCATGCACTGGGGAAATGCCCACGCTGATGGGGCTCTGGTGTTGTGGGCCAGTCACAGTGTCAGCTGGCTGATGCTGGTTTTTATCACCATTATTGGCGGCCGTATTTTGCCTATGTTTACCGCCAACGGCACTATGACGCCCAAAGTGGAATCACTGCCGTGGCTGGAAAAATCGGTACTGATCAGTACCTGGTTAATTGCTGCACTCTATCTGACCCGGTTGGACAGCGTGCTGCCGGGGTGGGTCATGAGCCTGATGCTGGTGCTTAGTGCTGTTGCACACGCTGTGCGTATTTTCCGTCTGAATCTGCGTATTACCTTGCCGGTGCCACTGCTGTGGTCGCTGCATCTGGCGTATTGGTTTATTCCGCTGGGATTGTTGTTGCTGGCTCTGCATTACGCCGGCGCACCCTGGTCATTCAGTACGGCTCTGCACGCGCTGACGGCAGGGGCCATTGGCGGCATGATTATCGCCATGATCGCCCGTGTATCACTCGGACACTCCGGTCGCCCGCTGCAGCCTGCGCGGATAATGTCGGTGGCCTTTGCCATGGTACTGCTGGCCGCTTTGTTACGCTCGCTGGTGGTTGCTCTTCAGCCGCAGGCCGTCAGTCTGTTCTTTGCATTAACCAGTGCGCTGTGGGTTATGGCGTTCAGCATTTTTGTACTGGTCTACTGGTCTGTTCTTATATCCCCGCGTCCGGACGGCCGTCCGGGCTGACAGTCAGCGCAACAGAAAGCCGGCCAACAGTGCCGGCTTTTTTATTGCGGCTTAACACTGACCGTGTGTTCAATTTTACCGTTACCCCTAGCGGGGTAGTTGATAGTGGAAATTGATCTGAATCAATTTCCGTTAGTGCCTGCTCGTTAGTCTTGGCACAACATATTGTGGTTTTACGGATGAATGAACTACTTCAGTGAGCAGATTGTGTGGCAAGAAGTGCCGGGCGAGGTGTCCCTGGCATTTACCATCAGTGGTTGTCCGCTGGCTTGTCCGGGCTGTCACAGTGCCGCCAGCTGGCCGGCAACGGCCGGTCAGCCGCTGACGCCGGACTATTTCAGTTCCCGCCTGCAGCAATATCAGGGATTGCTGACCTGTGTGCTGTTTATGGGCGGTGAGTGGCTGATGGATGAGTTGCTGTTGTTGCTGCGGCTGGCGCGTGCAGCGCGCCTGAAAACCTGCCTGTACACAGGTCTTGACGAGGTTCCTGAGTCACTTAAGCCCTGGCTCACTTATGCCAAGACAGGCCCCTGGCGACGGGAGCTGGGTGGTCTGGAAGCGCCGGGCACTAATCAGGTATTTACTGACCTGCGCACGGGCGCTTGTCTTAATCATCAGTTCCACCAATGAGATGAAGCACTTTCCTTTTATTAACCAACGGAGAACCGGTTCATGCTGAAACTGAGCGCGGAACACATTAACGACAAACTGGATTTTATTCAGCATTACCTGCAGGCAGAAAATGCGGCCGACGGTTCGAAGATGGATGCCAATGCCAACGTCACCGCCAAAAATATTGCCACGCTGGAAGCGGAGATGATGAAGGACTTCTTTGTGCAGATTAACCGCGCGCAGGTTTCCGCCAGGATTCGTGAGCTGTTTGGTGATGATCTGGCGCAGGAATATATCCGCCAGATTCAGGACCATGAAATTTATGTGCACGACGAAACCAGCCTGAAACCTTATTGCGTATCGGTCACCATGTACCCGTTTCTGCGCGATGGTCTGACGCGGCTGGGGGGCGAATCGAAAGCCCCGGAGCATCTGGAATCATTTTGTGGTGCGTTTGTTAATTTTGTGTTTGCCGTCAGCAGTCAGTTTGCCGGTGCCGTGGCCACGGTGGAGTTTCTTACCTATTTCGATTACTTCGCCCGCAAAGATTATGGCAATGATTACCTGACAACCCACGCCCGTCAGATTGCCAATCACCTGCAGCATGTTGTGTATGCGATCAATCAGCCGGCGGCGGCGCGTGGCTATCAGAGTGTGTTCTGGAATATCTCTGTTTATGACAGTTACTACTTTGACAGCATGTTCGGCAATTTTGTATTTCCCGATTTCTCACGGCCGGACTGGTCTTCAGTTAAAAGTCTGCAGGACTTCTTCCTTGACTGGTTCAATAAAGAACGTTGCAAAAGTATTCTGACCTTTCCTGTGGTTACTGTAGCTATGCTGACGGAGGATGGCCGCTGTAAGGATCACGATTTTGCTGCGAGTATGGCGCAGCATCTGCATCAGGGCAGTTCATTTTTTGTGTACCTGTCGGACAGTGCCGATAGCCTGGCATCCTGCTGCCGGCTGCGCAGCGAGATCAGTGATAATACCTTCTCTTATTCACTGGGTGCCGGCGGTGTGGCGACCGGTTCCATCAATGTAATTACTATCAACATGAACCGCCTGGTGCAGGACGGCCGCGATCTTCTGCAGGAAGTCCGAAAAATTCATAAGTATCAGGTTGCCTACCGGCAGCTGATGGAAGACTACCGTAAAGCCGGCATGCTGACCGTCTATGATGCGGGTTTTATCTCGCTGGAAAAGCAGTTTCTGACCATAGGCATTAATGGCATGACCGAGGCGGCAGAATCCCTTGGTCTGGTGGCAGATAATAATCCTGCTTATAAGGACTTTGTCCGGCAGCAGCTGAAAGTCATATACGACGCCAACAAAGCGGCGGCGCACGAATACGGTTACATGTTTAATACCGAGTTTGTTCCGGCGGAAAATCTTGGAATAAAGAATGCAAAATGGGACCGGAAGGACGGCTATTTTGTACCGCGCGAGTGTTATAACTCCTATTTCTATAAGGTAGAAGACGAGAGCATCAATGCACTGGATAAATTTCAGCTGCATGGCCGTGAATTGCTTGAATATCTGGATGGCGGTTCGGCTCTTCATCTGAATCTTGACGAAAGCCTGTCTTCGCAGGGTTTTCTGTCGCTGCTGAATATCGCTGCAAGAACAGGCTGTAATTACTTCTGTGTCAACGTGAAAATAACCATCTGTAATGACTGTGAGGTTATTGATAAGCGTACATTGCATGCTTGTTCTGCCTGTGGATCTGAGGATATTGATCACGCCACCCGCGTTATTGGCTATCTGAAACGGGTATCTGCATTCAGTGCTGGCCGGCGGAAAGAACACGCATTGCGCCATTATCACCGCCATAAAAAATATACGGTCGAACAGACATCAGAAGCAGGCAGTGCTGCCTGATGACGCAGGTCATTATTGGTGTTTGATTACTGATTTTTGGGTATAGCCGTCTGCATTGTTTTTTTGTCTGATCTGGATTGGTCGGGAGGCGCGCTTATGACACTCAATCTGTATCAGCAAACCAGTTATGCACTATCGCCGGATTACCTGCGCGAAGAGGCGGGCCGCCTGCGTCAGGAAAATCCTGCGCTGGCGGCCTGGGTACGTTCAGCCGGTATTATTCCCCACACGGATGCCACCCAGATTCAGGCTCAGCTTATGGCTGAATCTCTGCTGCAAAAAGGTTTAATTCATGACGTGCGTGATTTTTTCAGCGGCTTGCAGGCACTGGATTGTCTGACGCAGCAGGCGATGTGGCTGGTTATCCATATGACGTATACCCGCCGGGTCTGGCTGGATGGCCGCGATATTGACTGTGCAGATTTTAAGGAAAATCCCAGGGGGCATACCGGAGGGGCACTGAATATGGTGCCGGCTTATGCGGGTTTGCTGGCACTCAACCATTTTACGCAACAGCCCAGGGACTGGTTAATCGGGCAGGGGCATTGTGTCGCTGCGATTGATGCTCTGCAGTTGTTGACCGGTATTGCCACGCTGGCACGACGGCAACAGTACCCGCTGACCGAAGAAGGTTTGAGCCGGTTTGTGACAGACAGCTACGACACGCACCTGCAGGCTGGAGGGTTTCCGCGTTCGACTTTGGGGGCCCATGTGAATACACATACCGCCGGGGCGCGCCTGGAGGGTGGTTATCTGGGAATTGCCGGTATGCAGTACGCGCATATGCCGTTGCCGGGAGAGCGCCTGGTGGCATTTTTAAGTGATGGTGCTTTTGAGGAACAGCGTGGTACCGACTGGGCTGCCCGCTGGTGGCGCGGCGAAGATACCGGCCTGGTGGCTCCGGTGATGATTGCCAATGGTCGTCGTATTGATCAGCGCACCACCATTGCCCAGCAAGGTGGCTGCAGCTGGTTTGTCAGCCATTTACGCAATCAGGGTTTTTCCCCTTTTGTAATTGATGGGCGTGATCCGGCGGCATTTGTCTGTGCGGTTTATTATATGGAAATTCAGCTGCAACAGGCCTGTGAGCGTATTCGTCGGGGCGATGCCAGTTATCCCGTTGCCATGCCCTATTGTATTGCCGAAACCGTTAAGGGGTTTGGTTTTCCGGGTGCCGGAACTGATGCTGCGTATGGTTTACCATTGGGCGCTCATCCCACTCAGGACAGTGAGGCGCTGGCATTTTTTCGCCAGGGTTGTCGGCAGTTGTTTCAGCCGGAAACGCATTGGCGAGCAGCGGCTGCCAGCCTGAAGCAACCAAAACGTAAAATGGCACCCATGCTGGCCGTTAATTGCCCGGAGCCGGAGTGGAGTGAACGGCGGGAGTCGGCGATGAGCGCTATTGACCGGTATTTTATCGAAATTACTGAAGTTAATCCGCGCCTGAGAGTTCGTATTGGCAATCCGGATGAATTACGTTCCAACGGTATGAATCAGACGCTGGATCAGTTCCGCCACCGCGTGACCAAACCGGAAATATCCGCCGCTGAAGCCATCGACGGCTGTGTGATTACCGCCCTGAATGAAGAAGCAGTATTAAGTGCCTGTCTGGCCAATCAGGCGGGAATTAATCTGGTCGTGGCCTATGAGGCGTTTGCGGTCAAAATGCTGTGCGCTTTGCGTCAGACCATTATTTTCTCGCGTCAGCAGAAAGAAGCCGGCGACCCCGCCGAGTGGCTGGGATTTCCGGTGATCACCACATCCCTCATCTGGGAAAACGGCGCTAATGATCAGAGTCATCAGGATTCCAGTCTGGCAGAAAGCCTGATGTTGAAAATGGCGGATATGGTGCGAGTCGTTTTTCCTCCGGACGCCAATAGCGCAATGGCCTGCCTGCGCAGCTGTTACGGAGATCTGGGGGTGGTGTGGAATATGGTGGTTGCCCGTAGTTGTATGCCGGCATTTTTTAATGCGCATCAGGCGCAGCAACTGGTGCAGGATGGCGCTGTGTGTGTGCGTGGCCACTGTGGTGCCGAAATTCAGCTGGTTGCCTGCGGGGCTGTACAGTTGCAGCAGATGCTGAAAGCTTCGGACCGCCTGCGGCAGCAGCGTGTGGCGCATTCTCTTATGTATGTACTCGAACCCGGACGTTTCCGCTCGGCGCGTGATGTATGGGAGGGAGATATTGTCGCCGATACTGCTGTTCTGCAGGCGTTATTTCCTGCACGGGTTCAGTACCGGGTTTTTCTGGTTCATACCCGTTCTGAGGCATTTTTAGCCGTGTGCCGCCAACTGGATCTGGGACCGCAGAAAACACGCGCGCTGGGTTATATTAACCGTGGCGGTACCCTGGGCTGTGAAGAATTATTATTTGTAAACCGCTGTACCTGGGCGCATGTTCTGGCTGAACTGGAGGATTTGTGTGGGCAAAAGGACGGAACATGGCTGACGGCAGAAGAATGGGCTGCTGTTCAGGGAAATGGCGACCCTTATGATGTCATCGGATTACACCCTTAAAGCGGGTTACCAGCGTTTAACGGCAGCCTCATCAGATGCCTTGGCCTCTACCCAGTGTGTTCCTTCAGTGGTGGTTTCTTTTTTCCAGAACGGGGCGCGGCTTTTCAGAAAATCCATAATAAATTCACAGGCATTAAAGGCCGCCTGGCGGTGAGCGCTGCTGACCAGCACCAGCACAATCTGCTCATTAACCGCCAGTTTCCCCACACGATGAATAACCGTAATCATGCCCAGCGGCCAGCGCGTGCGTGCCTGTTGCACGATATCGGCCAGGGCTTTTTCTGTCATACCCGGATAATGTTCCAGCGTCATGTGCAGCAGTGGCGTGGTTGCCAGATCGCGCACGCGTCCGCTGAAGCTGACAATGGCGCCGCATTCCGCCTGATTTTGCAGCCGTTCATATTCATCGGCCAGACTGAAGTCCTCATTCTGCACGGCGATGCGTGTGAGCGGGGTCATGGGTCAGCCTCCGGTTACCGGCGGAAAAAATGCAATTTCGTCGCCGTCTTGTACGCTTTCCGTTCTGTCACACAATTGCTGGTTGCGGGCGCACAGCAGGTCATGGCGCGCCAGCGCACTTGCCCAGGGTTCGCCCTGGGCGCATAACTGTCCGGTCAGGGTATGGATATCAACAGCACCTGCCGGCCACTGTATTGCGGCAGTACCCAGTGCTTCACGCAGGCTGGCAAAAAAAATCACATTAATCATGGTGCGCTCCGTTTCTTTGCCAGTGACCACTTTTTCCCCCCTGCTTTTCCTGCAGGCGTATTTCAGTAATCTGCATCGCCGGGTCGACGGCTTTGCACATATCGTAAATGGTGAGTGCAGCAACCGAGGCGGCGGTCAGTGCTTCCATTTCCACCCCGGTTTGCCCTTGTAAACGACAGAGGGTATTGATCAGAATTTCGCCCCGGTCGTCGATGCTGAAGTCGACACTGACTTTACTCAGTGCCAGAGGGTGGCACAGAGGAATTAAATCACTGGTTTTTTTCGCTGCCATAATGCCGGCAATACGCGCCGTGGCTAACACATCGCCTTTTTTAATTTCGGCCTGACGGATACGGGCAATGACATCCGGGCGGGTAATGACCCGCGCACTGGCGCAGGCCGTACGCAAACTGCTGGTTTTGGCGGATACATCCACCATGTGCGCGTGGCCGTGTTGATCAATGTGAGTCAGATCGGACATGCTTTTTCCTTAACGGCAGGCAGGCTGCGGGCTGTTTTTAACATGGGCAACAAAATTGCACGGCCCGGTGCGGCCATCGAGTTGTGGCGCAATCAGGGCTTCCCAGGCCTGACGACAGGCGCCGCCAGAACCCGGCACGGCAAATAACAGGGTGCCGTTGGCCATGCCGGCCAGCGCCCGTGATTGCATACTGCTGCTGCCGATATCAGCAAAGCTCAACTGGCGGAACTGTTCACCAAACCCTTCGACTTCGCTGTCAAACAGCGGGCGGATGGCTTCGGGCGTACAGTTGCCGGCGGCAAAGCCGGTGCCACCATTAATAATAATTACCTGCACGTCGCTGCTGGCAATCCACTGACTGACCTGAGCGCGGATCTGATAGCGGTCATGGGGTAACAGGCTGCGCTGCAGCACTCTGTGTCCGGCGTCACCGGCCAGTTGCTGTAACAGATCGCCGCTGCTGTCTTGTTCGGCACTGCGGCTGTCGGACAGCGTCAGCAGGGCGATATTCAGCGGGAAAAATTCACGGTTGGCGTGTTTTCTCATATGGCCTCCGGCAGGTGAGCGCTGGCCAGCGCCTGCTGCCATTGCTCCGGGGTATTGGTGTTGATCAGCTGATCGGGAAAGGGGCAGGGAATAAACTCTGCGTTCAGACTTTGCAGCAGGCGATACACAGACCGCTGACCTTGCGGGTGCAACCGCTCGCGAATGAGGTCGCGCAGCGCTGTGTCGTTCCACAAGACGCATGGCAGAACACTGTCGCTGAAACAGACGGATGTGGCAGGCGCATACTGCAGCAGCAGGCGCAGGCTGGCCGGCTGAAGGTGGGGCATGTCCACTGCCAGTACCAGTATCTGAGCGTGACGACACTGGGGCAACAGCGTATCCAGCCCGGATAGCGGGCCAAAACCCGGCACCCGGTCGGGCTGTCCGAACTGCGGATGGCTGATGTGAATATCGTCGCTTCCCAGTCTTTGTGCCAAGGCCTGCTGACGCTGCCACAGGGGCTGACCCAGAAAGCTCAGGCTGGCTTTGTCTTGCCCCATACGCGTTGATTGACCACCGGCCAGTACAATCGTGCTGAACATCATCAGCCTCCGATCATGGCCAGGTGGCGGGTGCTGCCGCTGAAGCCCTGTTGCAGCTGATGGCTCGCTTCTTTGCCGAGAATGGCCTGTTGCAGCCAATGCAACAGGGGCTGCGGGTTATCGTCCTGCAGCAGATGGCGCAGCGACTGATGCTGGTCGGCAAACAGGCACAGGAACAACTGCCCGAGGGATGACACGCGCAGGCGGTTGCAGTCGGCGCAAAAATCTTTGCTGTAGGGCATGATCAGACCGATGCGGCCGGCGTAATCGGGGTGGCTGTATTCCAGTGCGGGGCCATCGGTCACACTTTTCAGACACTGGCTCCAGCCGTCGGCCAGTAGCTGCTGACGTATCAGCTCGCCACTGAGGTGCTGCTGGTTAAAGAAGTCGCCGTTGTCACCGGTGCGCATCAGTTCGATGAAACGCAGAGACAGAGGCCGGTCTTTAATAAAGCGTAAGAAGGCGGGCAGTGCCGTGGCGTTTTGCTGTTTCAGTAACACGCTGTTTATTTTGACTTTGCGGAAGGGCATAGCCAGCGCCTGATCAATGCCCTGCAATACATAGTGCAGGCGATCGGCTCCGGTAATGCGGGCAAAGGCTGACGGATCGAGACTGTCGACACTGACGTTGACGGTATCCAGGCCGGCTTCCAGCCATTTCGGTAAATCTTTCTGAATACGGAAACCATTGGTGGTCAGGGCAACCTGCTCAATACCGTCGGTTTGTTTGCACAGGCGGATGATGTCGCTCAGGTCGTGGCGCAGAGATGGCTCACCACCGGTCAGGCGGATCTTACGGGTGCCCAGCATGGCAAAGGCACGCACCAGCCGCTGAATTTCCGCAGCGGTCAGCTCTGTGTCGTGCGATGCGCAGTCATTACCGTCCGGCAGACAATAGGTGCAACGGAAATTACAGGTTTCAGTGAGCGACAGACGCAGGTAAGTAAAGCGTCTGGCAAAACGGTCAGTCAGCATGGGCACCTTTCCAGAGATGGGAGGAGCGACCGTTTCCAGTCGCTCCCTGGTGGCAAGATTGCCACGGCTGCAGCGCCATACTCGGTGGGATGAGGACCGTTGAGGTTAGGCAGGGCAACTCGGCGTTAGACTCAGCATACGCGACTGAGCCCGCAGACCTATTCATCTGCTGTGGTATATTGTTAACTCTTTTGGGGTATCAGGCGCTGTGCAGTAAATGGTCGCGTATCTGCCGGATGTCCGTCTGGTTGCGGCACAAAGCGGCCAGCGTATCGCTGCCCGAAATATCACCAATAAGAATAAATCCGGTAATCCGGTTATTGTTAATCCAGATTTTCCTCAGAATATTATCGGGTGTGGACGACACCATAATCGTCTCGCCACCTGGTTTGCCATGGGGCGGAAGCAGGTAATGAGCGCTGCTGTTGCCAAGATTCACAATACAAAGCTCATTGCCCTGATTAACCGGAGCCAGCAATTTAAGAATTGCATCACAGGCTTTTACGGGACCGGTTATCAGGTAGCGCTGAGAATCTTCTTCCACACTGAGGCGTGGGTATATATCCGTTTTCTCTGTCAGCTCTATGCCGTATTCACAGGCAATTTTTCTGATAAGTGCCTGAGCGTCGGAATCAGCATCGGGGTGGATAATGGGGGTGGGGTGTGCCGGAATGAATATTCTTTTTCCTGCTTTTGCTAATACAAAGGCCAGTTGCAGGGATGAGGCTGAAAGATTTTCGACGAGAAAAGCCGGGGAAATTCGGAACCATGGAATGACGGTTTCAATGTCGGCGGCGGTTCTTATTGTGTAAGTACTATCGGGCCGGCTGTCCATTTGCAGCTTTATTCTGACGCCTGCCTGGGTGCAGTCAATCAGCGGCTCGTCCGTGTTTTCCGGCGTCTCAGATAAGGGCGACCATGCGGCATTTCGCGCAGCGTACCACTGAGGTGGCGTGATGTGATCCTTCAGGTTAATCAGGCCCGCCAGCGTTGCGGGAAACAACTTCTGTGGCAGATGATGATGTCTCGATGGGCTGTAAATGACAGTGCGGGCCAGTGAATCCAGATGTTTTAATCGCTCCAGAATAAGGTGCGACAGATCGTTGTCGCCTTTTATGTGAACGGTTGTCGGAGTCATAGGCTTATCGGGCTTAAATACTGGTAGCCTGGGGCCAGGTTTGTGTGCAATCAATACTCTTTCACTGGTAGGCTCTACCTAATTATGAGTATGTTGCATCTATCACGATGCGCCGCGAAATATCAGTGTCGCTGTGGCAATATAACAACAATATGCGAATGCAAATGATGAGGAGTTTTTGTAATGAATCAGGATAACGCATCCACTATTATGCTGGTTGACGATCACCCCCTGCTGCGCAAGGGACTCAAACAGTTGTTCGAGTTTGAAGACGATCTGAACGTGGTTGCCGAAGCCAGTAACGGTGAGGATGCGCTTCGTCTGGCCGATGAACTGGAACCCGATCTCATTATTCTGGATCTGCACATGCAGGGTATGGACGGCCTGGAAACCCTGAAGAAAATGCGGGATAACGGCATTACCTCGCGAATCGTGATGTTGACGGTTTCCGATGCCGACGAGGACGTCTTAACGGCCATCAGCAATGGCGCAGACAGCTATCTGCTGAAAGATACCGACCCTGATTTACTGCTCGAGCAGATTAAGCAGGCGATTTCCGGAAAAATGGTGCTCAGCGAGCCCGTGACTCAGGTGCTGGCCGCCGCTATCCGCAGACCAACCGTGAAACCCGTTTCCGAGCTTGATGCACTGACCGCGCGCGAAATTGACATCCTGAAATGCATTGCCAAAGGCTTAAGCAACAAACTAATTGCACGGGAACTGGATATCTCCGACGGCACGGTCAAAGTACATGTGAAGCACCTGCTGAAAAAACTCGGATTACGCTCCCGTGTGGAGGCTGCAGTATGGATGGTCAATCAACAGGGTGAAGGCCAGGCGTGAACGGTTTATTAAGCGTCGCCGACGCGATACAGAGCATGCTTGATAGTGCCGGCGACTTTTTGCCGGAGCAGGAATTCTGCCCGCTGATGTCGCTCGACGGACGCATACTGGCCGAACCGGTTGTGGCGACCATTACTTTTCCTGTGTTCGATAATTCCGCTATGGACGGATACGCGCTGCGTTATACGGATGCAAAGCAATTAACAGGTACAGGTTTACCGGTTAAGGGGACTGTTTACGCAGGACATGCGCTGGATACCCCGCTGGCAGCGGGAAGTGTTGTGCGCATTATGACCGGGGCACCACTGCCTGAGGGCGCAGACACCGTCATTATGCAGGAGCAGACCCGGCTGGTGGACGGTGTGTTATTTGCTACTCAGCTGCCCGCACAGGGTGAACATGTCCGCCATCGTGGCGAAGACATGCAGCAGGGCGAAACCCTGTTGCTGCCGGGAACCCGGCTGACACCCCGTCACATTGGTCTTTTGGCGGGGCTGGGTCTGACTGGTGTGCGGGTATACCGCCGTCTGCGCGTTGCGCTTTTCTCATCCGGTGATGAACTGCGCCAGCCCGGCGAGCCACTGGCAGGCAGTCAGATTTACGACAGCAACCGTTTCGCACTGACTGCCATGCTGCAGCGCCTGCCTGTCGACATCATTACCTCCCGCTGGCTGCCGGACGCCCCCGGGCTGGTCGAATCCGCGTTGCGCGATGCAGCCGGTACGGCGGATGTTGTTATAACCAGTGCTGGTGTGTCGGTGGGTGACGCGGATTATATGCGCGACATTATTGCCGGCCTCGGTCAGGTTAATTTCTGGAAAGTGGCCATGAAGCCCGGTAAGCCATTTGCGTTCGGTCGCCTGGGGCGTGGTTGGTATTTTGGTCTGCCAGGTAACCCGGTATCGTCCATGGCGACCCTGGACCAGCTGGCCCAGCCTCTGCTGCGTCGCCTGAGTGGTGAGCTGGGTTATCGCCCGGTTCAGCTTCCTGCGGTGGCGGACACTGCCATCCGCAAACAACCGGGCCGTGCTGATTATCAGCGTGGCATTTATCACCTCGCCGACGGGCAACTGCATGCGTCTCCCGCTGGTGGACAGGGATCCGGTCTGCTGCGCGGATTCTGCACAACCGACTGCTACCTGGTATTGCCATCAGAGCAGGGAGATACCGCAGTGGGTGAATCCGTGCAGATCCAGCCGTTTGGCGCACTACTGAAGTGAGGCCGGCGTGAACGATCAGCAATTACTGCGCTACAGCCGTCATATTTTTCTGCCGGAAATCGACATCGACGGTCAGCTGGCACTGCTTAACAGCCACGTGCTGGTGATTGGTGCCGGTGGTCTTGGTTCTGCTGTACTGCCTTATCTGGCCGCCAGTGGTGTTGGGCGTATTACCGTTGCTGACGACGACACGGTTGAACTCAGCAATCTGCCGCGTCAGGTGATTCACGCTGATGATTCCGTTGGCATTCACAAAGCCGGATCAGCCCGGCAGCGGTTGCTGCAGCTAAACCCTGGCTGCCAGGTGACAGCAGAGATTCGCCGTGCCGATGCGGACTGGCTGACTAGTGCGTTGGGCCAATTTGATCTGGTGGTCGATTGTTCTGATAACGTCACCGTGCGCTACGCCCTCAACGAAGCAGCGCTACTGCACAAGGTGCCCTGGGTCAGCGGTGCTGCTGTGGCTATGGACGGTCAGATTACGGTGTTCGATCCACGCCTGCCCACTGCTCCCTGTTACCGCTGCCTGTATCCCGATCTGAAAGAACAGCAACTCAACTGCAGCGAGAGCGGCGTGATCTCACCTTTGGTGGGTGTGATTGGCTCACTGCAGGCGCTGGAAGCGCTCAAAGTTCTGGCGAACAGTGGCGAACCGTTAGTCGGACGACTGCTCACCTACGACGCCCGCCATGGCAGTTTCCGTGAATGGAAATTCAGAAAAAATAATCAGTGCCCGGCGTGTGTTCAGTGTTGAGATGCGGCTCATGCCGGCCGCTGCCACAATGTGCGCCAGCTGATCGTCAGCACCAGCAGCCATGATAACATCCAGCCGCCTGCGGCGATGGCCAGCAGAGGATAGTATGCAGCTGGCACTAACGGCGCTAAGGCTCGCAGTTGCAACAGTAGCAATGCTGTTGCTATCAGAATAATAACCCGTTTTCGCTCATCAAGACCCCAGCCACTGTGAACCCCTCCCGCCACAAGTACGACGTATATGATGGCTGTCATCAGTGCCGCTGCGAGCAGATGTTGGCCGCCGCTGCTGACACTGCCATACAGTAGCCCCGATATCCCTAACTGGGCATAGCCGGCAGCCATCAGCCACAAGGTACAATAGGGTAATAAAACCCATCGGCGCAGCAGCACCCGTCCGAGATGCCAGTCATTGAGAATATTCAGAATGGCTGCCGCAGCAGCGAGAGCCAGCCAGGCATTAATACCTGCAGCGGGAAAGTACCACGAGCACACACTGAACAGCAGAATACATATGATGGCCAGTTGGCGTCGTGGTGGCCTGGCCAGATAGGGTTCTGCCTCCGCTTGCTTCTCTTCCAGTGCGCTGTTCACCATACTCATGGATATGCGCGCTAATGCCAGTAATAACAGAATCATCAGCGTACCCATCAACAGGTGCGTACTTTGTAATGCTCTGCCAGGGTGTGGCAGCTCGTAGTAAAACATCACATTGACTATCAGAAGTAACAGCAGTGCAAGCGGAAGGCTAAGGTGTTTGCGAGTCAGGTCCTGCCATAAAACCGGAGTCGTCAGTGTCAACAGCGTGATTAGCATCAGAGTATCAGCCATGGCAGCCAGCCAGATCGCAGGCGTTAACCAGTGCGCCGTAATGTATGCTACGCGGCCTGCCAGCCAGAGCCCTGCCAGTCGCTTCAGCCATACATAATTAACGGGTTCAGTTGAGGTAAATTCAGGCACTGCAGTCAGCATAAACCCGATGATTGCCGCACCGCTCAGCGCAAAAAGAAACTCATGAATATGCCAAAGGAGTGGGCCACCAGGCGGGTTGAATGGAACAGACAGAAAAAGCGTCAATCCCCACAGCAACATCGACAGTAACGCCCAGATAATAGTCAGCAGAAAAAATATGCGGTGTGGCGAGTCCCATAATGTCGAAACAGTTTTCATGCAGGCTCCAGGTGAAAGGCAGCACGCACGGCCGCAATACCCAAAAAATCTCGGGTACGTTCAAGCAGCCAGTTCTGCTGTTGGCGCTGATTGTGGCCACCGGTGTGAAATTCGTAGCAGATATGCCCTGGATTGCCGCCCAATACGATAATGCGGTCGACGAGACGCATGGCTTCAGCGGGGTCGTGGGTAATCATCAACAGACTGCAGCCGGTATCAGAGATCGCCTGTTGCAGATAACGATACAGTTCAGCCTTCAGGCCGATATCGAGGGCGGAAAATGCTTCGTCCAGCAGTAACAGATCTGGCTGCGGTAGCAGGGCCCGCGCCAGTGCGACCCTGCTTTGCATACCGCCGGATAACGCTGCAGGATACTTAAGCAGATCTTCCTCGCTCAGTCCGAGCTGAAGCCCTATCTCCTGAGCTTGAAACTGACGTTCGTTACCGGGAACGCCCCGGGCCTTGAGGCCAAGGGCGATATTATCGAGCGCGGTTTTCCAGGGCAGTAAACGCGGCTGCTGAAACATTAGTGTTGGCTTGGCAAAGTCGTTCCGCAGCACTCCTTCACTGGGTATCAATAAGCCAGCCGCAATATTCAGCAGAGTGGTTTTTCCGCTACCCGATGGGCCGACCAAAGCTACGGCTTCGCCCTGCTCTAATGTCATTGAAACAGGGCCAAGCACGCGTCGGGTGGCAAAGTTCTGACTGATCTCATGCATCGTCAGACGTGTCATGATATTTCTCTCCAGGCTTCGACATGGCGTTTCAATGGTTCCAACAGAATATATTCGACAGCCAGCAGAGTGCTTATCAATGCAAGAATCCAGGCCATGGATGTGACAGAGTCCAGGTGGCTTCGGGATACCGCCAGCGCAGCACCAATCCCATCATCGGTCGACAGCAACTCCGCCATAACAACAATTTTCCACGACATTCCCAGCGCAGAACTCCAGGCGGGAAATAAATACGAAAAAATATGCGGCAAATATAAATCCTTCCAGCGCATTGTCATGGGAATGCGGAAAACAAGTGCGACTTCTTTCAGTTGTCCATCCAGTGTTCTTGTTCCCTGCAGAGCACCAAGAAAAATAATAGGGAAGCATGCGATAAAGACGGTAAAAACAGGGGTTCCATCACCCATGCCGAACCAGAGTAATGCCAGAATCAGCCAGGCAACGGGGGGAATACCCATCAGGACAGTAATAACCGGACGACTGAGCATGGATGTCGTCATACTCATGCCGGCACCTATGCCCAATACACTGCCAGCCAGTAAAGAAAGAACAAAGCCACTGATGGCACGGCGGGCAGTGACTGCAATATCATGCCACGGCGTAGCATGATGAAGCAGTTCCCACAGGCGGTTAATGGCATGTAACGGCTGTGGCAGAACCAGGGGCCCGAAGATATCGGCCGCCAGTTGCCAGGCTGCAAAAAACAACAGCAGGCTGGAGGCGGCTCCCCAACCGGACCACAGATAGTTAAAGCAGGCGCTTGTTGCCCGGTGAACCAGAGACGCCAAATTACAGCTCCTGATCTGGCGTTTGGTAAAACGCATCGTCTGGAATTTTTTCGCCTAATATGGACGGATTTTTGTTATAGAGCTGGTTGAAGAAAAACTTCAGCTCGGGTTCAGCTTCGTCAGGAGTCAGTGTTTCCATTGTGCTGAACTGCAGTGCATCCAGCACCGCCTCTTTTTCCAGCATGGGTATCTGGCGTACAACCATGTCGGCACATTCAGCAGCGGCTTGCTGGCAAATCTGCAACGATTTTTTATAGGCCTGGTTGATCAGTGCCTGTTCTTCCCTTGGCTTTTTTGTGGCATTAACAACGGCGATTCCGGCTTGAGGGATACGCGCTCGGGTATTAAATAGCTTTCCCCATTCTTCCTGAAGATTCACGCTGCGATATAAATCCGGAGCTACCAGCTTCAGTGGAAAAGAGTCTGTTTTACGCAGGGCCATCGACACAGCAGGTTCTGCCAGCAATGCATGATCAGTGCGTCGCATGATCAACAACTGCATGGCATCAAGCGGCGAGGCAACATAGCGCACAGAAAAATCCTGACGCGGATTTAATCCGTGTTTTTCAGCCAGTAATTGAAAAACAAGGTCGGGCATGTCGCCACGGAATGGCACTGTAATTTCTTCTCCGGAAAAATCGGTCAGAGATTTCATATCGGCATTGCGTGATAAAAGGTAAAGAATACCCCAGGTGCTGACGTTCAACAGGCGTGTATCGACACCACGGTTGTACAGGTTTGCGGCGACATTGGTGGGCATTGCCACATAGTCTGCGTGCTCTGACATCACGATGGCGCGCAACTGATCAGGGTCTTTCCACAACTGAAAGTGGGCGTCGTAACCCAGAGCTGACAGGGCGCCACTTTCAATCATGTGGATCAGAGGAAACGAAACACTGGCGGGAGGTCCGGCCAGTGTCAGCGGAGTGCCTGCAGTGGCAACGCCACTGCAGAGCAGGTAAGCGATCAGCAAGGCACGCATCAGAAGGCTCCTTGCCAATTCAGGGCAACACTGCGTCCCGGTGCATTAAGCTCGGCGCCGGATAAGCCTTCCGCCAGATGCTCATGGTAGGTACGGTTGGTCAGGTTGCTGACCGCAAGGCGTACCTTATGGTCTCTTGCTGGTTTCCAGTTAAGGCCGGCCTCCAATGTATTAAATGACGGCGTTTTATCCTCCAGACCACGGCTGAATTCGGTCGCAGTCAGAGTCTGTGACTTCACCAGACGCCACTGAGCATCAAGTTGCAACGTTTCTGTAAATTGACCGGTCCAGCCCAGGGTTAACTCATCAGCCGGCATCTGGAACAAAGGTTCGTGCAGGTCGTTGTTGTGGCCACGAACCAGACTGATTTTAACGCTTACGCTCTGGGAGTCGCTTGCCTTCATGCGGAGATCTGCGTCCACTCCACGCACGGTGACGCTGCCCAGATTGACGGTTTGTTTGCAATACGTCTGGCTACCACAAGCGGTGTTAACGCTTGGGTCCTGAATTTCGCCGGTAATAAAATCATTAATGGTCTGATGGTGCAGACTGACGGCGTACTGCAGTTGCGTATCGCCACCTTTTATTCCCAGTTCCAGCTGGTGGGCGGTTTCAGCATCCACGTCCGGACTGCCAATATAGTAGTAGCCATCTCCTCTCAGGCCAGATTCATAACGTTCACGCATATCCGCTGCGCGGAAGGCTTTACTCAGACGAACATAGGGACGCAGCAGTGGACTGACGTCATACATTGCCGCGACGCTACCGGATAGTGAACTGTCTTCATGACGGAGACCCGTTGTGCGGGCACCATTGTTCATACTGCCGGCGTCGGCACTGACCTCATCCTGACGCAGCGAGGTAATCAGTCGCCATTGTTTGCCGGACAGCTCATCCTGCAGATACAAGCCGGTTGCCGTAATTTCTGCATCTTCAAACGGGTTGTTACTGACGAAGGTAGTGAAAGCGGGGGCTTGTGCCATCATCCGGTCCGGGCTGGCACTCATCTGCCAGTAATTGATACCTGCTGACAGGGTATGCTGTGAGTTCAGATAATGATCGTAGCGAACATCGGCACCTTGAGTATCGAAGCTGACGTCATTGGTGACGATATCGTCTCCAAGCCAGTCCGCCCAGGCGTAAATAGTGCGCTCCATCTCCTGAGTGTACAGGCGGACATCCAGCTGACCCTTTTCGCCGGAATAGGTGAGGCCTGCTTCATTGAGAAGTCGCTTCTGATCTGGGGAGTGAATGGTTTGATTTCGTGTAGCTGGATTGGTTGGGTGTGGGCGGGTTGAGCCCGGATACCAGAGGTCCTCGTCCTTCTGTTGCTGATGCGACAGGCGAAGTTGGATTCCTTCGTAACGGAAACGATACTGACCAATCAGGCTGGTTGATTCATAACCTGTTTTATCTGCCTCCCCTTCCGGGGTGTGGTAGTTGTCGTGATCGGCATAGCTTGCTCCCACCATAAGGGCATGTTGCTCAGAGCCAGCATTGGCGATGACACCAAGCTGGTAACTGTTATCAGTTGATGCGCTCCCGGCACTCGCTTTTACCGACTGATCCTCGAAAGTGGCCTGCGGCAAGCGCAAGTTGATCACGCCGCCTAAAGCTCCCGTACCATACAGCGCCGAAGACCCGCCTTTAACTACTTCGAGCTGGTCGGCCAGCGCCAGAGTCATCAGTGAGGTGACTGACCCCGCAGGCTGAGCGGAATTAAGCCGCATGCCATCGACCAGCAAAACAATTCGTTCTTTACCCAGCCCCCTGATATATGGGTTCTGCCCATGCGCACTGTCGCTCCCGACGGCGATACCTGCCTCACCGCGGAGGGCATCTCCAATATTGGCTGATTGACTCTCAAACAACTGCTGGCTATCGAGTGCCAGCGTGCTGACCGGTGTTTCCGTATCGACACGCTCATTACCGGTTGCTGTAACACTCGTTGCTGGCAGTTCATAGACCTCTGCAGCCAGAGCTGCCTGACTGGCGAACAACAGGGCGATCGAAAGCCTGGATTTACAACAAGACATAGACACCTCCATATTTATGATAATTATTATCATTAACATGTGCAGGTGTCATTATTATCAGTAGGTAGGTGGTGTATTCATTTGGTGGTAGACGAGTACATACTCACATGCGTCCGACATCCCTGTCCTGCAAACTACACCAATTCCCCCTAACCAAAATACTCCGAAGGCAGTTGGGCAATGAAGGCTTTGCGCAAATCCCCCAGTGTATGAAACTCCGGTGGCCAGGCGCGCATTTTCTTCTGCACCCAAATGCGCAGGGCACTATGGTTGTCCATCGAGGCGTTCACTCCCAGGTGACCCGCCAGTCCATTTCCTGGTTGAATCTCTGCCACGAAGATCAGCCAGTCGGCGATACGGTTTGCTCGCTCAGTTACCCACACGTGTTTAAAGTTCTGGTGCTGCATTGCTATCGGCCTCCTCTGTGGCTGCTGGCGTGTCGGTAAGAAAGCGCTGCTGCAGCAAACGATCGAAGGCAGAACCATCCTGGCGGGTCAGGTTGGGCACATAGCGTGAGTAGACCCGGAACAGCATCTCGGTGGTGGTGTGGCCCATCTGCCGGGCAATCCACTCCGGGCTTTCGCCGGCGGCCAGCCAAAGAGTCGCTGCGGTATGGCGGGTCTGATATGGGCGGCGTTCCTTCAGGCCCAGATAACGCAGCAAGGGGTACCACACACGCTTGGTGATGTTGTTGTGCTTCAGGGGCGTGCCAGAGCGTGACGAGAACACAAACTCGTGCCGGGCGGTAACCTTCTTTTGCTGTCTTAACGCCTCGTAAACGGGTTGCGACGGGTTCTACCCCGTTTTCACGGACACATCTAAAAGAGGCATAATGTGCCTGTAAGGAGTGTTGAACTGCAATCTATCGAATCAGCAGATGCACCTTACGGGATGTTGCACAAGGTCGCTTCTCTGGTAAGCGCAGTAGAAACCGTGAGGGTGTTCAAAATTCTGTGACTGGCTGACACAGAATTTTGAACGCCCTCCGAGTACGGATTCGATAACGGTTATCGAATCCGATATAGCACAGTAACACTGCCATAAGGGACTAATTAGTGGTTAATCCTCGAAGCCTTGTCTACCAATTGCACCAGCACTGGGAGCTGGTCGAGGTGATGGTGCGTGTCAGTCGTGACCATCCAGAGCTGGATCAAGAGCAGGCGCTACACTTGGTGGGTAAAGTAGATCCGGATAGCAGCGAGCCCGGTGCCGTATTGCGCTCATTGCTCAATGCCGATCTCTTGCAGCTTGTTCCCCGTTCAGGGGATCTCGTTGTTAATCCTACGGTACTTGAGTTTGTTCGAGGTCTAACCCATGAACATGAACTGGGACTTTCTTCCGTTTTGGCAGCAAGGGTTGCGGCCATTCGCACGGCAACTGAATCTCTGAACCAAGCGCTGGCCGACGGTGATAATGATCAACTGCGTCAATCAGCGCGACAACTAGGGGATTTATTCCGGCAAATCAGTCTTCAGCTTCACCAGGATCGTGACGCCATTTTGGATATTGCTGAGCAGGCACGGTCTGCCGATAGTGCTATGCCTCTCGCCAGGCGCTACCGTCGGGTACTGGAAGCATACGACCAGTACATCGAGCCCATGAATGAAATGATGGACTCCGGGCCGGATGGAACCTTTTATCGGTACCTGGAAGGTGCCGATGAAGCGTTGGAAGTGGTCTATGAGAAACTCAGTGTTCAGGGTGCGCTTTACAGTCATCGGCGCCAAATTAGGCAGGTGTCCTATCAAGCAAAGGAATTAAGGCGCATAGGCCGGACGATTTCTCAGCAATGCGCAGATACCTTGTTGCCCCTCAGGGAAGAGCTTCGGGCTCACAGCAATCTCGCTTCATCGATCAGTAAGCTACTTGGTCAGGTCAGAAAGCGCGGCCTGCGTCGTTCTATTCCATTGGAATTTGAGGGGCAGAGATTGCCTTCTTGCCGTCAGGAACGATTTTCCAGGATCTCTGTCGGTGATGAGGTCTTGACGATCATTAGTGAGGCGAAAAACTACCAGCCTGTGGCAGAGCCGTTTCCAGAATCTGAAGAATCGGCCCAGTTGGATTTCCAAGAGTGGGTAGATCAAGCAGCTGTGATCGAACATTTAAAGCGATCATTGCCGGTTGATCACCTGATGAATTGGCTGAGTGAACATTATGGTCACCTGCCAGATGCTTTAGTTTTACAGCTTTATCACGAACTGGTTCGGTCCTCGGACTGGCACAGCTACTTGCAACCCGAAGAAGTGGTAACCGAACTGAATAGCCTGCGGGTTTATCACCACCCTCACAGGCTGGAGGCCTCATGACAACGGTTAACCTGGACAAGCTGAGTTGTTTAGCTGAAATTTTCACCCGGCTCAGCAAAAATGGTGAGCATATCAACCGCGCATCCAAGCCCTTGTTGTGGGCCAACCTGGAGCAGGAGCGCGACGCCTACGAGACACTATTCTCGTCGCTGGGGTATGACTTGAGGGTCGATAGTCGTGGTTTTGCCTGGTTTCATAATACCGAGAGCAGTACATCGTCTAATCAGAATACGCGGCGATTAGCACTTTTTTTCATGGTGATATTTGAGTTTCAAGGTGATGCAGGAAAGCCGCTGCGTCGCTTCACGGATTGGCGTATTGATCGAGAACTATTGGATGAAGCCTACAGTCAGCATAAGGAGGTCTTAGCGGCGGAAGGGATTTCATTGGATGACTTTGCGGATATAGCGAAAACCGCAGAGCGATTTGGCTTCATGGCTAAAGACGCTGGTGCTTATTATTTGCTGCCAGCCGTTTACAGATACCTTGATCACTTCGAAGCTCTGGCAGCTGGCATTGATGATGATTTTGGGCTGGGCGATGAAGGCTCCGCGCTGGATAACGATAAGGAAGAAGTTCATGAGTCGTGATACAGCCTTGAGCGATAAAAAAGAAGCCGTGAGCGATAAAGCAAAGACCATGCGCGTAGACACAGCCATGCAGCGATTCGACTTTTCCGGTTTTCAGCGATTGGTGTTGTTGGGCAGTGCCGGGTATTCTCGAGCTGAATTGCCGCTGGATGAATCTGTCTCCCTCATCGCCCCCAATAATACCGGCAAAACCAGTCTGATTAATGCGCTGCAATTTCTCCTGATTATTAATAAGCGGCGCATGGACTTTGGTGCTCACGATGTGGATAAAAGTCGCCAGTTCTATTTTCCCAATAACAGTGCTTATATTTTGCTGGAGGCGACTCTGCCTAATATCGGCACGGTCGTTCTTGGGTGTGTCGGCAAAGGCGTCAGCCACGACTTTCAATATTTTGCCTACAAAGGGCAGCTCAACGTCGATGAGTTTCGGACCGATGACGGAAAATTGGTCGCTCAGCCGGAGCTAATCGCACATCTCGCTCAATACGGTAAATCTGTTTTTACCTATAATCCGAGTGATTTCGCCAATATTCTTTACGGTGGGCGAGTTAAACGCGCTGCTAATGAGCCGGATTTTACCGTGTTTCGTCTGGAAAATAGCAGAGACTCCGATGCTTATCAGCGGGTTCTGACCCGTACTCTACGGCTGGATAAACTAAAATCACAGGATGTGAAAGAGCACCTCCTGCAAATTTTCAAGCATGATGTCACTGATTCCGCTATCGACTTTAAGCAAGCTTGGGATAAGGCATTTGCCGAGATCAATGTTGAGCGGGAGCAGTATCAAATTGCTGTCAGTCAGCAAGCTCGTATTGATACATTGGAATCAAACCGTGATCAGCGACTTGTAGTGCGGGGCCAAATTCTGGCTGTGCGCCCCCACATAGAGGCAGCTCTGGAGGGGTGGGAGCAATTCTATACAGATAAATGCAGTGAGATAGCGCAAGCCCAAAAGTTCTTGGAAGATGAACGGCGAGACAGGCTGGGTAATGATCGAAAACTGATTGCGGAACAAACTCAGTTGGCTACAAAGCTAAAGTCTCTGGTAAGTCAGCAGGAGAGCCAAAACGAGCTGGAACGACAGTTTGCGTTGATCTCGGGCCGGGGGGAGCTGGAACAGCAGCAAGCGGAAATCAAAAAACAATATGATGCCATCACTACGCAAATTGGTCTGGTGAGCAGCCGTACACCCAGCCAAATTGAGCGAGATATTAAGCGTAACCTGTCAGAGCAAGAGGCATTAACCCGAGAGTTGGATACTTTGTCAGATAATCTCTGGCAACGTCTGAGTGTGGATCTGCCTGAAGATCAATTAGGAGTATTAAACCGCCTGTTTAACCGGGAAGTGATGACGCTGGGTGCTAACCAATTTTATCTTGATACGAAAGAGCTAAGTCGTGCGTTGTCACAAATGGATGCCAACCACTGGAAAATGGAGGGGCTGTCTTTCAGTCTTAAATCTCTCACGCCCCAGTATGTTGTCAAAAGTGCTGCGGAAATTCAGCAGCGTCAGAGTGAATTGACAGAGCAACATAGCGATCTCCTTAAGCAGTTGGATACCGCCAAATCTTTGGATAAGGCCAAAGAAAAGAAGGATCAGCTGTATGGCCAGCTCACTTCTGTAGAACAAGCCGTTAAAGCGTTTGATCAGTTACTTCTCTTGCGTCAGCAGCAGCCAGAACGTGAGATTCATTTAGCTGTTGGTGAAGCACGGCAGCATGAGATTCAAAACTTGCTGGTTCAGTCGGAGCAGGCCAGTAAAACACTGGATGAAAAGGCGAATAAGCTAAACCAGGACGAGTCATCGCTGAATGGTAAACATCAGCGAATCAGTGAACTCCGCAATCGTCGTGTGGATACCGATCAACGCTTTAGTTATTTGGCTGATCAACCCCACAGGCCGTGGTTGGGTGACGCACAGGTACAACTTGAAAATCTAGCTGAGGCTCTGACCGATTACCAGCGCTTATGCCAACAGTTACTACGGTTGGATGGCGATATCACCGGTCTGCTAAGCGAGCTGCATCACAAAGGCCTGACCAAATTTCAGTATGCCGAGAACGACGAAATTGAGATAGATACCTTGATCAACTTCCGTCATCAGCTTTCGCGTGAAGCCGAAGCGTTGGAGCGCCGTGCTCGCAGTGCAGTGGTGAATGTAACTGCCAGTCTGCGCGACTTGCGTAGCGGACTTTATAGCTTAAAGCGGAGAATGCGCGAATTTAACTCGCTCATCGGCGCTCGGCAGTTATCGGATCTCACCGTCTTTAAGATTGAAGCCCAAGATGACGAAAGCCTGGTTTCTGCCATTGATACCTTGATTGATACCGCTGAAAAAGTGGAGTCAGGTGAAACCTTTGCCCTATTCAATCAGGCCAGTGTGCTGGATGACGTACAGTTGGACAGAGCGCGGCAGCGTCTGATCGATGAGTGCAACGCACGGCAGGGATTGAGAGTGGCGGACCTTTTCCGGCTCAGCTTCGTAGTTGGTAAGAAAGATCAGGCCCCCGAATCCTTTGACGATCTTGATAGCGCTGCATCCAACGGCACGGTGTTAATGGCCAAGCTCATAACGGGACTGGCCATGTTGCACCTTATGCAGGACAAACGCCACCGGGTGAAAGCCATCTGTTACCTGGACGAGGCGCTGGCTCTCGACACCCGTAACCAGGCCAGTCTCATTGAAACGGCAGCAGAGTTTGGCTTCTCGCTTATTTTTGCTTCTCCTTCTCCGCTGACCACGGCGCGTTATTGCGTGCCTATCAGCCAGCATCAAGGCCGAAACCATATCAGTCGTGAAAGCTGGCACATTCTGGAGCCTCTAGCAACGGATAGCGGTGAAGCTCTGTCTGGAGTGACCTCATGAAGGCGCTGTTGGCAGCATTACAGCGTATGGCAAAAGCCGCCGATGGACCGGTCGCTGCGTCGCAGTTCACTGCGGCGCAAAGAAAGGCTTTGGATCAATTTATCCAGCAGACACACGCCATTGCCTGCCGGACATCTGGCCGAGGCATAACCTATCAGGTCGTCCAGCCTCAGGTGATTGAACAGCATCTGCGCTCCCTCAGTCCTGGCTGGCTGGAGGAGCTTTCCGATTCCGTGCCCAATCGGGCGGCCAATATTGCTGCCTACCGCCATAGTAAGGGCGGGGGGCACCGGCATGCAGCCTACTATCTGCTAATGCGTGCCTGTGGTGGGCGAGTGCAGTGGTGTGATGCCGAAAACCAACTGGACCTCAGCGAGGCTACGGCACGTTATGGTGTGGCGGCGCTGGCAGTTGAGCCAAGTGACGCCTGGTGTAGCGCTCAACCCCTGTGGTTGGTGGAAAACCAGGCGCTATTTGACCGCCTCGACTGGTTACCAAACTCAGATCGGCAAAAAATCGGCCTGCCACATAACGGCCAAGCCTCAGTTCACTGGTATCGCGGGCAGATTAATAACAACCTGCTGGACTGGCTTGGTGCATCCGAGCGGGTGCCAGAGGTCATTCTCTTTCCAGATTACGATGGCGTGGGGTTGCGGAATTATGCCCGCTTACATCAGCGACTGGGGGATCGCTGTAGCTTGTGGCTCATGCCCGATTGGCAACCCAAGCTCAAAACCTTTGGCAGCGATACCATATGGCGTGATACCAAAAGCGACTTTGATACCGCAGTGAGCTATCTAAGCCAAGCCATTCCCTCCCATACTGCACAGGGGGCCGAACTTCACTGCCTGATTACAGCCTTGAGGACAGAAGGTGCGGCCTTGGAGCAGGAGGCGATATGGTTGTGACCTGCTTGTTATCGGGCATCTCAGGTGTGCTCTCAAAGCATTGTCCCGCGTCCTAGGACGTGGGACAATGCTAGCCAGGATGGAATTGGGTTAGCGATAGAGAGGATAAGCCCCAGTGAAAGGTCAAGACATCGTACTGCTGCTAAAGCTGATTTCTCTGCACCGGAAAGAGCTTCCTTCGGGGGCGTCCGAGCAAGCACCTGTTGAGCCTGTTGAGCCTGTTGACTGGGAAGACTGGCAGGATTGGGAGGGTTGGGATGCAGATGGCAGCCGCTTGATCTTGCCTGAACATCGGTCCCATGAGCAAAAGGACATCGCTTCCCGCTATACCGCACGGAGCCTGGAAGAAGAGACTGGCATCAGCAAATCCCAGATCAACCTGGCTCTTAACCGCTGTATAGATGTGGGCCTGGCCAAGAAGGACCGTAAATCTGGTGTACCACGGGCGAATGTGCAGGCGCTGTATGGCTTTATTCTGCACGGCCTTAAATACGTCTTTCCTGCCAAGCCGGGTGAAATCACCAGGGGAATTGCCACGGCTTTTGCTGCTCCGGTAATGAACAAGCAGCTTATGAGTGCCGGGGAATTTGTCCCCGTATGGCCCGATGCCAAGGGCAACACCAAAGGGCAGGCCATAGAGCCACTGTGTAAATCGGTTGCTTATGCGGTTAGAAGGGACCCGGAAATGTATGCGCTTCTGGCTCTGGTGGATGCCATACGCATAGGGCAGCCTCGCGAGGCGAACCTGGCGGCCAATCAGTTAAAGCAGCGTTTGGGGGCTAAATAATGGCGGTCTTACCGGTGCTTCAAAAAATGCTTGAGCAGGTGGTGTTGTAGTCAACTAATACTGGACACAGTATTCAGTTTTTCTATCGGAAGGTCGTTAATTTTTTCATTCTCAGCGATCTTTGAGTTGGTATCCATCCGGGGTTACCCTCTCTGGAAGCGCTCTGGCAATGAGGGCCACTAATCGGCGCTTATCGAAAAATAAGCGTCAGAACCGTTTCACCGAGGCGGTATCTCTGAATCTTGCAGTTCAGCTATCAGATCGGCTTGGTTGGTATCTGCTAGCTCCTCTATCAACTCTTGTTCAGTATAAGGAAATCGAACAGTAGCATTCGTCGCAGATACGATAAGGGCTGTTCCTTCGACACGCATGGTCACGGTATCACCAGCCTTCAACCCGAGGCTTTCGCATATTTGAGATGGCAGCCTCAGCCCACAGTCATCCCCCATATTTTCGATTGTTCCCTGAAATTTCTCAGTCACTTGATGTTGGATCTCCGCCTTCATGCTACCACCTCGTTACCTAATTCGATGAAATGACCATCTAGATTGGCACATTCTGTCTGAGAGTGATACTGCCCATTTGGCCCCGATTACAGGTCATGTCCACGCCTCGCTATAGAGATTTATAGCAACCGGGAGGCACTCTATGGACAGTTCTGTACGACAAATACTCAATCCCCCGCCAGGTGAGACTGGCCTACATCAGATTCGGGAAAACCTACAACGATTAATCCACCAGACTGATGCGTTTTCAGTTCTGCATGAGCTACTGGAGGGCCTGGATCGAATGGCCCGCAACGAGCTGCGTGGAGCAGACTGGTCTGTTCGCCCCGGTGTTTCAGCAGAGAGTCGCCTGCATGGTTCGCTGGTAGAGCACCCCGTGTGGGCGGCCCTGTATGTTGATAACCGTATGCATCCGCTGGTTCGTCGTCTACAGATATTCCTGCTGGAGGCGGTTGCTCACCATAGCAATGATCTGCGGCCCCACGACATAGCAGCAATGGGGTTGTTGATCAGGGTGATGCCGGCAAAATCTGCGGGATACACAGACCATCAGGATATTGATATGGCTGTGCGAACCTCTGGAGCAACAGACGGGCAAATCAACAATGCTCTGCGGTTTATACATGCTGCTCGTGGGCTGCGAGTGATTAGGCGCAATAAAATCTCGGGCCTGCGTGACGGTGACTATAGCCGAGATGCTCGTACTGGAACGCGCCATGACGAATTTGGGAGCGTTCATATCCTGGTTCCGGCCGATCCTGATGACCCGGCACAATTGCCAGAGGTTGCAGAGTTTGTTGCCCATAAAAAATCAATGTCCACCAGTAGCCGGGATTTGTCAGCAGCGCGCGTTGATCCGGGTGAGGATCATTCTGACGATCAGATGTTGTTGCTGGTTGAGGCGGTTCGTGCCTCATCGGTTGAGCGAAAATTGGCACGTCGCCAGAGCAGAACCGCACGAGATATCCTCGCCAGAGCGAATGCAGCATTACCGATAACGTACCAACAATTGACCGACACGGAGCTGCGCACTCTGGCCGGATACATTGCTGACCGAAACTATGGCGGAGGAACGGATAGGCAATGCGCGCAAATGGCTCTCTCACTCATGCTGTATACCAGTAGTTCACTAGATGACGTATTGAATATGGCACAGGGCGCGGAGGACTCAGGGCTGAAATTCGACGTGGTGAAAAATCAATTTCAAATACCCAGAATAAAACCTGGATATACGACTAGAGATACAGGCGTTAAAAACCCGATCACATCGTCTGTTTTATCTGATGATGATTACGTTTCGATTCCGAATTTCTATATAAGGCCTGGATCTATCGAGGCATTCAAGGCTGCACTAAAAGAAAAGAATAGAAAGGGATTTTCTGAGTATTTTAAACAGGAGCTGAGATCGATGTCTGACCGGATAACCGTACACAAAATCCAGCGCTGCGCGTTCGAAATCGCCAGAACCCATTTTGATCCGGTCATTGTTCAGACGGCATTTGGATTGAGGGTTTCATCGGCCAACGTCCAGCAATATTACTCCGCCGTATCGGATCAGCAGATAATCTACTCCTATGTTGTTGCAACACGCGAGATGCGTCGTCGTATGGGGATAAAAAATCTGATAGACAGTCCAGTGATGAATGGCTCACCAAATGGTTTCTATTCCGCGCGAAATATGCCAACCGATCGCTGTGTGAAATCTATGTTGAGCAGGCTGTCGGTGGATGCGCTCACATTCAAGCCTGCTAGCCGAGAATGGCACAATGCCAATACGTTATTGTGCATCATGGTTCAGGCACTATTGACGACAATTCGTGGGGTTTTTGACCCGTTCGTAGACATTGAGAATGGAGATATGGCCGTGTTTTTTCGTGATAAAGATCGACCTGATTTCTCTCACGCACGATTTCAATTTGTTCACCCTCTGGCACAACAGGTTTCTGAGTACTATGGGTTCGTCAGGGAGAAAACCATGGCCGCCCATGACCTCGGAGAGGTTGGAACCCGAATATTTTTTATTGATGAGGGGAGGCTGGTAGTCAGCCCAAGGCCGAAACACATCATCAGGTTTATGAGTGACTACTGGCCCTACCCGCTAAACTCCCTGAGAAAATACACTCGCAGGAAAATGGTAAATTCTCGAATTTCATATGCAACAACCAATATGGTGATGAACCATCATACTGTGGGGGAGTCATCATGGGATGTTTACAGCACGGATGATCCGATCGAAATGCGTCAGGAGATCCTGGCATTCTATGATCAAATGATCGCTAGTCTGGGCATTCGTAGGGAGTGGTTTGATGTTGTCTGATGAAACTCGCACTGTTCTAGAGGCTGTTGGTATTCGTATCGATGACAGCAGCCCGATAACGTTTGAACATTACTCAGTGATTATTGATCATCTGAGGAAAAAATACAGTGCCTCTGAGGTCGAATCTCGGCTAGAGGATATCAGCCTCTATGCGATAGAGAGTGGGCGATCGTCCCATGCTGATTTGTACCGTAGCTCATCAATGCCGCGTCCGGCAGCTCCTGTATATCCTGATAATAGTGCTCTATATCAGGCGCTGTGGCGATTCGATCGGATATTTCCAAAAATTATGTTTGATTTGGATGATGATCAGATTCCTGGTGCGCTGATTTACAGTGCGATGCGCTACGGACTGCTGCTCGATAGGGATCTGATTCGGGCCTGGCGCAAAGGTGATTTCTACGACGGGCTGCGGCAATATCGGAATCATATCTGGTTTGAGTTAGAAAAAAACAGCAACGCTCAACCTATGGTTTGGCAGCCGGATGACATGACTGTGTTGCTACTGGTTAGGTATCGAGGCCGCATAAAAACAACCAAATCCACGAGTTGGCATCAGTATTTACGTCAGCTGCTGAGCCCGCATACAGGGCTGGAGAGCTGGTCCAGCGACGTCGACCTGATTCGTGTATTTCAGGCAGTTCTCAAAAACTATCTACCTGCCCATTTGGTAGAGGTTAGCGCTAATCGCAATAGGAATCGTAGTCTGACGAGCAATGGACATCTGCGTCTAATCAGCAGGCGAGTTCCGCCGGTTAAATTTACCCCGGCAGAAGCAGAGGAATCAACATATGTGGCAAGCAGGAAGCAGCGCCGGTCGAACTACTGCAATCTGTTGTCTGCATTAGTTCGAACCAGTTCCCTTGCAGAGGAGTTAGTTCTGCGGGCGAGTACACAGAATTTTTCGTTGGCTCTGCAGTCACTGGTTCGGTGTGCAGCCTTTTACCGCCAGAACAATACGCAATTTGGAGGGCGATTAAAAAAATCCGGAGTGTTGCGAATAGTTAATGATCTGGCCCCTCGATTTGAGCACGAATTTTATGAATGCGACCCGGAGAGTCTATTGCCAGAAATTTTACGCGAGAGATTTCTTAAAATTCTTGAGCACGCGCACAATAAATCAAAATCAAATCTGAAAAAGAGTATCGATCGATATTATTGGTATTTGCATAATGAAAATAATTTTCCGCTGCTGGAATCTGAGTTAAACGCCAATATTCCCAATCAGTCATCAACCTACCCAGTAATGGTAATGCCCTGGGAATATGAGGCGATAAAAGGCACGTTGTATCGAGAGTTTTTGATGGCAACTAAGGTGGTAGAACGTCAGAGAATTCAGCGAATGCTGCTGGCGGTGATCCTCGGCTATCGTTCCGGACTGAGGCGCGGTGAAATTCTTGCGCTGCGATACAAGGATTTTCAGCGTGAGGGGCTGGCGACCATTGTTGTGTCAAAACGTAAGGGATTTGAACCCAAGACCCGATCAGGTAATCGACAGATTGTTATCAGTGGCCGATATAGCGATAGTGAGATGAGGGTCGTCGATCGAATATTGAAAAATCAGGACGCGGATCAATTCAATAGTGATCATCGTATATTCAGTGGCTACGCTCAGGGGGCCGACAAAACCAATAATAAGAAAATATTCTCTGAAATTTCTCATATTATTCATTCGGTAATGGGTGATTACAGTGCGAGTTTTCATTCTCTACGCCATTCGTTTGCCTCAATAAACCTGTATCGTATGGTGAGGTCACGGTTGTCGGATGATTTTCCAATGGATGATTTTCTCGGTTACGACACGGGAGAGAACTATGACGCATACCTCGGTCGGCTAGCACCGCTGCCTGGCGCCACGCGGCGCGTGAATCCGGTTTATCAAATCAGTGCTGAGATGGGTCACGCATCGCCCGAGACCACGCTCGGTACCTATGTGCACTCTCTGGATTGGCTATTGCCCTATTATCAGCGTCGTATGATGCCGTCACTGAGCACGGCTCAGCTCGCCAGCGCATTGGGCGTTAGCCGGCAGGCTATACAAAAAATCACCCGGGCTCATGGTGAGCGTACACCCTCAGACTATCGGGTATCTGCTGTTCGCAGGCTCACGGATCTCGCGCAGATCGTGAGCCTCGACGATTGGATGTCGCCCAGGGAGAAACTGGCGATTAGTCGTTCGGATAGAGAGTTTGAATTTGATGGATGCTCAGCGGCCATTCGCCGTTACAAACGACGAGAAATTACATCGCAGCAGCTATTCAGTTTGTATCCTGGTTTGCTGAAATTTCCGGCAGCGGCGAGGGATGCTTTACTCATTGACCTGTTGCATCGTTTGTATAAACGTGATGAAAAACGCCGTGGCGATCGAATGATCCAACGGTTTTATGAACTAATACCATCTGAACAGAGCTACTGCCTGTATCGATGGAATATCTCCCGTGATGCGTGGATCGAGAGTGGATTCAAACGCCGCGTCATGGATTTTCGTTCGCGTAGGGCGGAGCAGGCTTACAACTATTTGGCGGATAAACTAAAAGTATTTAGCGATGCTGATTAGCAAGATTTGCTGCTAATCCAGAGAAATAACGTTTCCAGGTCGTTGTCACTGTTCTGGTTGATCAGATACTCGCGAACGGATCGACCCGATAACGGTTCTGCCTGGACTGCAGATGTAAAAAAATGCTTCTCGTGACCCAGAGGAGAAATTACTGAAACGGCTTTTTGTATACCAACGAGCCACGCCACACGGTCCATCAGTGCCGGCGGGGCGATATCCTGCTGCGTGCTCAATAACTTTTCATAATCGGGCTGGCTCATGCCCATGATGCTGGCCTGCTCTTCAGGGGTTAACTGCCAGTGGTCGATGAGTTTAGAAAAGACGCGCATTACATCGGCTATGGTCAATGGTTGGGTCATGTTGCCACCTCATATGTACTGAATGAATTGATGCACCGACATTGAATTCACAAAGTAGAATAATGTCGATGGCAAAAGACCGTGTTCAGATTGTGGCGCGTTCACCATCCCGTACCCTGCTGATAAACAGCAGGATACGGCGCAGGAATCAGCCTTCGTCGGTCAAGGTCTTATGTTTAACCAGGTTTAATTTACAGATGCTGGTTTCCAGTTGTCGCTGTTTTTGGCCAAGGAAACTTTTCTCTGAGTAATACCAGTCTTTTTTGTCGAGTGCTTGTCGGGTTCCTACCAGACGATAATGAACACCTTTTTCCAGTTCGACTTCAGAGCTTGTATGCCCAACATGTTTACCATCCATTATGTTGTCAGACCTATCGCACTCGTATTCGAGAGTGTGCTTGCCGGGCTTTAATGCCTGCTTTGACTGCGCAAAAGTAGACAGATCTTTGCCATCAATTGCTATCAGGTTGATACCGGCACCCATTCCCCAGCCACTTTCTCCGTTCGATTCAATAACGGAAACCTGGGACATTGGTAACGGCTCACCCTCGTAGAAATGCTCAGTACCATGGCCCAGCATGTTGCCCACGCCTGCACAGCCAGTCAGAAACACAGAGGATGCGAGCATCCCGGACAGAATCGCTTTCATAGAGTTATCCTTCTCGTAGTTGTCTGTTCTCATAATGAGAACAGAATGGCGAACTATATAAGCCGGATAGTTCCATCTCAACCCTTGATCGCTACCCATCTCGGTGTCGGGTTAACGCTATGTGTGTGATTCTCGCCAAATCTGCGCTTTGCCTGTACTCAATTTGGGATTAGCAGCATCAGGTACTCATTATGAGTACATGATTAAAACCATCACTTCCCCTAAATACGCCCGCATGATCGGTTGGCTGATTGCCAACCGCCAAGCGCGCGGAATGAGCATCAGAGCACTGGCCGAGGCGCTCGGCATTACCACCACGGCAGTTCATCGGGTGGAGTCGCTGGAGCGCCGCCTGGATGTATTTGAGTACGTCCAGTTCTGCCATGCACTGGATGTTGACCCCGCAGAAGGCATTCGTATGCTGAAGTGATTAATCCGATTTTTTTCGGTTAAACCACCAAGCGGCAGCCAGCACACTGATAAGAAAACCACCGAGAATCATCAGTGGAATGGGGTTAATTAATTCGTCTGTCATATTCTTTTCCCTCTTGTCTATCTAATCATCTTAAACAGAAAAACCGACTTGAGTATGAATGAGCGTTACTCATCGCCGGCTCTATTGCGCTTTGGTGTTTGTATTTTTGGGGCAATAGCCCATCATCACGCCTCACAGAAGCAGTCTGTTACCAGCAAAGCTGCAGTAGCTATCAAAAGAGCAGCCATCTCATGCATTCTTGAGATGATGTCTGTATCTATATCATGGAACTGTATGTATAGACAGTATTTCGGTTGAAAGTTCCATCAATGTAGCGGTATTTGGCAATTATTGGCGCCTACGAGATAAAGTAAGTAGAAAGTAGTAGGTTTCATCGGCTGCCGGCAAGTCCTGCAGCAGCATGCTATTCAGGCTGTACCGTACACTGAAGAAGTAGGGTGGGATCATATGTGATGGAATGCATGGCTCCCCTGGTGTTCTAATTTGGTGGTACGGGTAATGATGTGCGAGTCGTACCAGAGCCGGGTTAAGACGTTATTTGAAAAAATCGTGTCTCGAAACAGGTGCAGTGGTTAAGGTTCTATTCGAGCCTATTTCACTGTGTGAAGTAAAGATCTGGGCCCTCAGTATTCTTATTTAAATGGAGTTGTTATGAGTAGCATGGAACGTTTTGAGCAGGCTTTATATCGCGAAGCATCGTTAGCATTCGATCAAATCGTCAGGCAGTACAAGGATGACATATACGTTATAGGGTTCTATCATTTTGGTGGTTGGGATGGTGTTTTGCCCATGGTCAACACCACGAGTTATCTGAATAGCTGTTGTGGTCAGGCCGAAGATGAATGTGAGCGTATCGGATTCAAATGGAATCCCGGTGAGTTCATTGACGCCGAGGATTATGGTAAGGACTTTATTTCCACCGACGAGGAAATGCAAAATCTGCACGGCGAATGGGATGAATGGGATGAGGCCATCACAGCGCGCTGGCAGCAAACACTAGACACTATGTGCAGGGTTTTGGTACGTCTGGATCAGGATGGTGTTTTCTCTGCAATCTCTGATCGAAGCAGCTTTGTCTTACATGTAGCCACTTACGATGAATCGTATGAAGATGGCTATGAGCGGATTGTTAAAATGAATCCTCAGGAAGCCATTGATCAGGTTGAGGCTGAATTCAGTGCATTGATTCAGAATGAACGGCAGATAGAACAGGAAGCGATGGATAGGTACCGTGAAATGCTGATCGACAGAAATTAAGATCGCTTATCCTGATATCTGAACAGGAAATATAAGCCGTATATATTTCCTGTTCAAATTTACAGTCATACGAGCCGAGTCTACCAATCGCTGCTATCGCTAAAGGACGATGAGTCATCAAAGCCTGACGAAAAGTTGTCGGAAAATCCGCTGGATGTACTCGAAAAACTATCGTCGAACGCGCTGGCTGAAAGCGAGTCATCGAATCCGATTGAATGAGACGCCCAATCGTTAAGGCCTGAGCCGACTGTGTTCATGTCTTCCATCGAAGAGCTGCCATATGCATTGCCATGAATATCTACAGCGCCAATCATGGGTAATCCTGTGGCAGGGTTGAAGCTCGGACTGCTTATGCTGCTTGTAGAATCATCTTCATAAAAACTCATTGAATGGTGTTCTGATGCCACGCTGCTGCTGAACAACATGTCATTGTCGTCGATGCTGCAGTGGATAACGGGCATGGAATATATTTCCTCCCGTCGGCTGCTTGCAGAATGGTTTGAACTATGACCTTGAGTGTCTTTTGGGGAGCGTCGTGTGTTCGCTTGAGGTTGGCAAGACTGTGCCACGGACGCCTTCTTCGGACGTTTGAAGATAATCAGAAGGCACAAGGAATAAACCAAGCCGATGTAGAACTGGCCTGGAAGGGCCAGTTCTGCCATGAATGTGTTGACACAAATGAACAGTAATCTTCCTATCACCTTGAGACTCCTGTCTGCATGTACGGCTCCAAATAGTGTGCCTGAAGATCGCAGGCACACAAAGAGCGTTAAAAAACCTCACTAGGAAGGCAGGCGATGAATCCTTTGCGCAGCTCCCCCAGTGTTCTGTACTGCGGAGGCCAGGTTCGCATCTGCTCCTGCACCCAAATCCGCACAGCATTATGGTTGTCCATCGAGACGTTCACTCCCAGGTGGCCCGCGAGTCCGTTACCTGGTTGGATCTCTGCCACGAAGATCAGCCAGTCAGCGATACGGTTCGCTCGCTCAGTAACCCACACGTGTTTAAAGTTCTGGTGCAGCATCGCTATCGGCCTCCTCTGTGGGTGCTGGCGTGTCGGTAAGAAAGCGTTGCTGCAGTAATCGATCGAAGGCTGTACCATCCTGACGGGTAAGATTGGGTACATAGCGTGAGTAAACCCGGAACAGCATCTCGGTGGTGGTGTGACCCATCTGCCGGGCAATCCACTCAGGGCTCTCTCCTGCAGCCAACCAAAGCGTCGCGGCTGTGTGGCGTGTCTGATAAGGCCGTCGGGGCTTAAGGCCAAGGTAACGCAGTAATGGGTACCAGACGCGCTTAGTGACATTGTTGTGCTTGAGCGGGGTGCCTGTACGGGTGGCGAACACAAACTGCTCGCCGCGGGTGACGGCCCGCTGGGAAAGCAGAGCGTCATAGACCGGCTGCGACATTTGGATTTCACGCTGAGAACCATCGGTTTTCGTATAGGTCAGTTTGTCGTCGACAACGGTTTCACGGATCAGGATCTGGCGGCGATCAAAATCGACGTACTTCCATTGCAGGCCATCAACCTCGCCGGTTCGCATGCCAGTGAAGAAGCGCACGGTGAAATAAGCACGGAAGTCCAGACGTACATTGGCCAGAATTAGCCTCACCTCTTCCAGTGTGAACGGCTCTACGTCGATTTTCTGGGCTTTGAGCGATTTGATTCCCCGGTAGGGCGAGGTAAACTCGTACCGGTCAGCGGCTTCATTCATAAGCATCCTCAATGGGGTCATGATCTTATTGATGGTGGCAGCCTTCAGTGGACTGGTTTTCCGTTTTGGGTCTTTGGCGAGAGTTGAACGGAAATTCAGTATGTCGGCCTTGGTGATGTCGCTGATCCTTTTCTCCCCAAAGGCGGGCAGAACGTAGGTGTTCAGGTTAATCATCACCGTCTTCTTATGGCTCTCACGCCACTCCACCGACATATCGCTCAGCCAGACTTCGGTGAACTCCTTGAATGTCGGAATATCCGAAGTGGTCTGGTTGGGTGACAGCCGGGCGGCAGCGACTTTCTTATCTAAAGCCTCGAAGGCCTCTGCCTTGGGACTGTCGGGGAAATAATCCCGGTACACGAAGGTTCCGAGGGTTATCTCCGCCTCAATCCGCTGCAGAATTTTCTCCATACGTCGACGATTCGGCAGGTTATCTTCCAGTTTGGTGTATTCACGGCAGCGCTCCCCCTTATAACGGAAGTCAAAGTACAGCTTGCCGGTTCGAGCACTGATGCTAGCCATAGCAGCCTCCTTAACGCAGGCCAGTCATCAATGTGTCGATGGCCGGCGGGCGGAACATATCGGTGCGCCAGGACCATCGGGCCGGTGAGAAGCTATTCGTGGACTATGCCGGCCAGACCGTGCCCGTCATTGACCGCACCACCGGAGAGATCCACGAGGCACAAGTCTTTGTCGCGGTGATGGGTGCATCCAATTACACCTACGCCGAAGCCACCTGGAGCCAGACATTGCCGGACTGGGTCGGCTCCCACATCCGGACCTTCGAGTTCCTGGGCGGAGTGCCGGAACTGGTGGTTCCGGACAACCTCCGCTCCGGCGTCAGCAAGGCCCATCGCTACGAGCCGGATCTCAACCCAACCTATCAGGACATGGCCACCCATTATGGCGTGGCCGTTGTCCCGACAAGAGTTCGCAAGCCCCGTGATAAGGCTAAGGTAGAAGGCGGTGTATTGATCGTCGAGCGCTGGATCCTGGCGGCGTTGCGCCATCGCCAGCACTTCTCCCTGGGGCAACTCAACGCCACCATCCGTGAACTGCTGGAGCGGCTCAACAGCCGCCCCTTCCGCAAGTTGCCCGGCTGCCGGCGCGACCACTTCGAACAGCTGGATAAACCGGTTCTACAGCCGTTGCCGGCAGAACCGTATGTCTACGCAGAGTGGAAGAAGGCTCGGGTGCATATCGACTACCACGTAGCCATCGACGGTCACTATTACTCAGTGCCCTACACCCTGATCAAGAAAGAGGTGGAGGTTCGCATCACCAACAACACCATCGAATGCTTTTACCGGGGCAACCGGATCGCCAGCCACCGGCGCTCAGACCAGAAGGGACGGCACACCACCATCGCCGCGCACATGCCCGAATCCCATCGCCAGGCTGGTGAGTGGTCGCCGGAACGACTCATCGCCTGGGCGGCCAAGACCGGACCGGCGACGGAGAAGCTTATCCGCACCGCTCTGGGTGCCCGCAAACACCCTCAGCAGGCGTACCGCTCCTGTCTGGGCATTCTCCGGTTGGGGCAGAGCTACGGCGAGTCGCGGCTGGAGGCCGCCTGCCAGCGAGCCCTGATGCTGGGAAGCTGCCGCTACAAGAGCATTGAATCCATCCTCAAACACCGTCTGGATCAGCAGCCTCTGGAAGAGCAACAGGAACTGGCCTTGCCCGATACCCACGACAACATCCGTGGCCCCGCCTACTACCACTGAAGGATCTCTGACATGCTGAAACATCCCACACTGGACAAGCTCCACGCCCTCAAACTGACCGGCATGGCCGCCGCCCTGGCGGATCAGTCGGCCACCCCCGACATCACCGATCTGAGCTTCGAGGAACGCCTCGGGCTGCTGGTCGACCGGGAAATGACCGAGCGAGATAACCGGCGCATGACCAGCCGGTTGCGCCGGGCTAAGCTGCGGCACAATGCCATCCTCGAAGACCTGGATTACCGCTATTCACGCGGCCTAGATAAAGGACTGGTCCAGTCGCTGGCCGGTTGCCAATGGGTGAAGGAACACCTGAATGTGCTCATCACCGGTCCCACCGGGGTCGGGAAAACTTGGCTGGCCTGTGCTCTGGCACATAAGGCCTGCCGGGAGGGTTACACCGCCCAGTACGTCCGCCTGACCCGACTGCTACGGGAGCTGACCATTGCCAAAGGCGATGGCCAATACTCAAAACTCCTGACGGATCTGGCCAAGGTCGACGTGCTGATCCTGGATGACTGGGGGCTGATGAAACTGAGCGCCGAGAATCGGCGAGACTTGCTGGAGGTGCTGGAAGACCGGCATGGCAGGCGCTCCACCATTGCCACTAGCCAATTACCCATCGAGGAATGGCATGGCGTAATCGGTGACGCCACTCTGGCAGACGCCATTCTGGATCGGCTCGTACACAACGCCTACAAGATCAACCTGCGGGGCGAATCCATGCGAAAACAACAGGCAAAGTTGACGGCCACCGAGACTTCGGAGTAAGAAGAGAAACCCCGCGTCGCTACGCTCCGATGGGTGGCAGCCTTGCTCCGGTCCGGGTGGCAGGCTTCACATGGAATGGGTGGCAACCTTCAGCGGTTTACGCAATTTATGTTTGCAGCCTTGGTGGTGCACAAAAATGGTGCAGAAGGCGCTGGCAAACCTTAGTATCGCTACAAGTTGTTTATAGAGAAAAGTTATGATTGATCAGGACGTACGCACCGCCTTTGATATTGTGTCCTGGAACCGGAGTTTGGAAACCGGCATTGATATCATTGATCAGCAGCATCGACAGTTGGTTAAGCTGTTGAACGACTTGGCGCATCAATACGTTTATGGCCTGGAGCCAGACCAGCTCAAGGAGATCGTTGATGGCCTTGTGGATTATGCGGCCTACCACTTCGAGACCGAAGAGGGCTTGTGGGTTGAGGCGTTTGAAGGTGATGAATGGTTTACTCGGCATCACCGATCCCATGACGGGTTCGTGGGCAAAGTCCGCAGCATGCAGGCCCGGATAGAACAAAGCCCCAGTCTCGCCGGGGTGGATGATCTGCTGTCTTTTCTGGTCAGTTGGCTGGCCCATCACATCCTGCACGATGACAGAAGCATGGCGGTTGCGTTACTCGAAGTGCGCAAGGGTCACTCTTTGCCGGAGGCCAAGGCGACGTCGCACGAATCCATGAGTGGTCAGGCCTCGGGTCTAATCCAGAGCGTGCTGAGTATGTATAAGCAGCTTTCGGGACGGACACTGGCACTGCAGCGAGAGGCCTACGCCCGGGAGTTGGCTGAGAAGAAACTGCGGGAGCAGGAAGATCACTGGAAATCGGTGTTGGGAGCGACCAACGATTCGCTTTGGGATTGGAATCTGGAGGTATTGGATACAGGCGATCCTGACGCGACGGCACGCCTCTTTGCCCACGTAGGACAGTCGGTTCATCCGGAGGATTGGCCGGCTCTGAAAGAGGATTTTCTGGCGCACTTGCTGGGCAAGACTGAAGTGTTCAGTCACCAGTACCGGGTGCTGGAAAATGACGGTGGTGAACGCTGGGTTCAGTCCCGGGGCAAGGTGATTGCTCATGACGCCGACGGCCGCCCGTCACGCATTGTCGGTACTCAGACCGATATTACCGAGCGCAGAACCCAGGAGTTGATTCTTCAGCGGGAACGGGACACCCGTTTGCTGATCAGTGACTTTGCCTCGGACCTCATGGCCGCTTCCCCCGAGGAGTTTGATGGCGCTATTGAGCGCGCCTTGCAGCGAGCCGGCGCTTACATGGGCGCAGACCGCACCTATGTGTTTCTGGTCAATGAAGATCCTCGGTATATGAGCAACACCCATGAGTGGTGTGCAGCTGGCATCAGCCCCGAAATTGATAACCTCCAGAACATTCCCTCGAACCTGACGCCCTGGTGGTGGCAGCAATTACGCACCACCGGCCATGTACTGGTGCCCAGAGTGAGCGACCTGCCGCCTGCAGCTCATGCGGAACATGCCATCCTGGAAGCTCAGGACATTCAGTCAGTGTGTGTTTATCCGTTGCATATGCACGGTGAACTGGTCGGTTTCCTGGGCAATGATGCTGTGCGGGAAGAGCGGCATTGGGGGGCTGAGACTTTGCAGTTCCTGGAGCTCATGAGTGATCTGTTGAGCATTGCGCTGGAACACCGACAGGTACAGAAACAAAGAGAACAGGCGGCGAGTCGTCTGGAGCGGGCAGAGCAGCAGGCCCATCTGGGGCACTGGAGTTACAAACTGGATTCTGGTGAGGCGTACTGGTCACCAGAAGTGTTCCGGATCTTCGAGCGTAATCCGGAGGACTCAACGCCCACCTACGATACCTATCTCGACATGGTGCACCCGGAAGATCGCCAGAAAACCCACGAGGCCTTCCAGCAAGCAAAAAATGAGGCAGTGTATCTGCACGCAGAACATCGGGTTTGCCTTGCGCCCGGGCAGATCAAATACCTGGAAGTTCGCGGTCAGTTTGAAACCGGTCCAGACGGCAAGCCGGCTCTGGTCGAAGGCACTATCCAGGACATCAGCGAAAAACCACGGCACCGGGAGCAGTTGCGCCGCCTGGCCTATGAAGATGCTCTGACCGGCCTGCCCAACCGCAGGGCGGTTGAGGACAGGCTGCGACGGGAGCTGGATCAGTGTGAACAGCGCCGTAGCCGTTTAGTTCTGGCCTTGCTGGACCTGGACAACTTCCGGGAAGCAAATGAACGCCATGGTCCGGCGCTGGGCGATGATGTGTTGGTGGCACTGAGCCAGCGCATGCGCACCGTTTGCGATGATCCGGCTGTGGTTGGGCGCATTGGTGGCGATGAATTCGTTATCCTTGTGCCGAGAATGAGCCCGGATGACGATAATTTTTTGATGTTTCGCCGGTTATTGGTGGCGATCAACGAGCCACTGGTTATGTCGGGGGTTGAAGTCAGAATTACCGCCAGTATTGGCGTTACCCAGTACCCGCAGCTCGAAAACGTCTCTGAAGAACAGTTGCTGCGCCAAGCCCAACAGGCACTTTTCCAGGCCAAGATGCAGGGTAAAAACCGGTTGGAACAATACGATGTCCAATGGGAACAGAGTACCCGTGCGTTGACCGGCAAGCTCCAGGCCATTCAGCAGGCTCTGTTGAATGAAGAATTCATTCTCTATTACCAGCCGAAGGTTAACATGGCCAAGGGCACCGTGCTCGGTGCTGAAGCTCTGATCCGCTGGCAGAAACCGGGAGGCGACATTGTGCCGCCGGGCGCGTTCCTTCCGGCGATTCAAGACCATCCGCTGGAAATCGAGCTGGGGGACTGGGTGATTCGCACGGCATTGGCACAGGCGGAAGCCTGGCACGAACAGGGCCTGTCCCTGGAAGTCAGCGTGAATGTGACCAGCTTGCAAATCCTCGAAGATAGCTTTATCAGCAAACTCCAGGCCGCACTTGACGCGCATCCCGGCATCGCCCCTGAGGTTTTGCAAATCGAAATACTGGAAAGCAGT
The DNA here is from genome assembly GCF_020320395.1 of Thalassolituus marinus. GTDB lineage: Bacteria > Pseudomonadota > Gammaproteobacteria > Pseudomonadales > Oceanobacteraceae > Venatoribacter > Venatoribacter marinus. The sequence goes on from NZ_JAEDAH010000043.1 coordinate 109,140, forward strand.
GCCTTGCACGATCTGGATAAGGTTTCCCGGGTGATGCAGGCATGCCGCAAACTGGGGGTTCGATTCGCGCTGGATGATTTTGGCACGGGGTTCTCGTCACTTTCCTACCTCAAGCATCTGCCGGCGAATGTTTTGAAAATTGACCAGAGTTTCGTTCGCAACATGTTGGACGATTCGGATGACCTGTCGATTATTTCCGGCGTTGTCGGTATGTCTCAGGCTTTCGGTTTGCAGGTGCTTGCTGAGGGCATAGAAACCGAGCAGCACGGCGACCTTCTGTTGCGACTGGGTTGCGAGCTGGGGCAGGGCTACGGTATCGCCCGGCCGATGAGGGCCGAAGATCTGCCGGAGTGGGTTCGTCACTGGCAGGCTTCCCATGCATGGCGGGAAGTGAAGCCTGTGGATTTTCATAATCTGCCCTTGTTGCACGCCGAGGTGGAACACCGTCACTGGGTCAATCAGCTGGAACAATGGCTGCGGGGCGACATCGAGTCTCTTCCAGTTCTTGAATCCACCCAATGCAAGGTTGGCCGCTGGATCGAAAATAATGGATGGAACCGTTTTCGGGATAACCCCGTATTTACTCAATTGGTGGCTGATCATGAGCGTTTGCACCATCTTGGAGAAAAAGTGGTTGATGCTCGTGCGCGCAGCGATGAGGCGAAAGTTCATGAAATGCTGTCAAACGCGTATGAATACAGAGATCGTGTTCTGGAAGCCTTGAAACGATTAGAGCAAACAACTGATAAGTAGAAACTGAAGCTAAAGTTGGGCTCTTCTCGTAGACCAGTTCTAAATAAAGGGTTCTACCCCGTTTTCACGGACACATCTAAAAGAGGCATAATGTGCCTGTAAGGAGTGTTCATGACCAAGCGAAGAAAATTC
>NZ_JAEDAH010000043.1:110034-157752 GCF_020320395.1 Thalassolituus marinus
TCGAGAAGCTGTCAAACTGACCCAGCAGCCGGGTATCAGTTGTAGCCAAGTTGCCCTCGAAATCGGTGTGGCCGAGGGTGTAACAGTTTCGTCGTTACACTGGGATTGCTTAGAAAAAAGCTTGTTAAAACAGTGGGTTACCCATGGCAGGTATTCAACCCTGGGGTGTAACACGGGTTTTGTTACAGCGCACGATTCTGCTTGTTCATCATGGAAAGTGCCGGGTAGTGCTTTCGCGTTGGGCAGATGACCTGCTGCTCTGAGTGCGGCTGCAAAATGGTATTCAGGAAGCGGCTATTTAGGGTGTAACAAGGATCTTGTTACGCTTACAACTAATGAAAAAATATCAGGAATAACAGCAGGTTGGCTGATGTTGTGGAACCGATGGGATCTGTAACGTCGGATTTGCTACACATCCTGATATAGTAGTTATCCACAGCACCCGCTGAACTCAGCCTTCATGGATGGAGGCGGTTCAGCATCCCAGAGCTCGGTTCCTCACTCACATGCCCACCCTGGTTGGGTTGAGAAACCAGACTGAACAACCTCCCTGTTGTTCAGTGCCGCGATTAAGCGGCATAGCTGACAGGCAACCTGGCAGCAAAGGCCTGTCGTAAGTCTCCCAGGGTTTCAAACATCGGCGGGCGTACCTGCAACTGCAGCTCCACCCACAGCCGTACGGCGTTGTGATTACTGACGTTCGGACAAACATTCAGGTAAGGCGCCAGCCCATACCCCGGCTGAATCTCATAATGGTGAATCAGCCAGTTAGCGATACCGAAGGCACGGTCACTCACCTTCACCGGACGGGCGCAGCCATAAAGAACGTGGTTCATGCTTCATCCTCCATCATCTCAGGCTTGCGCGGTGGTACATCGCTCATGTTGTTCTCATACAGCAACCGGTCAAACGCTGAGCCATCCTGACGGGTCAGGTTCGGCACATAACGGGAGTACACCCGGAACAGCATCTCGGTGGTGGTGTGGCCCATTTGCCGCGCAATCCACTCCGGGCTTTCACCGGCGGCCAGCCACAGCGTCGCTGCCGTGTGGCGGGTCTGATATGGACGACGTTCCTTCAAACCCAGGTAGCGCAACAACGGATACCAGACGCGTTGGGTGACGTTGTTGTGTGAGATGGGCGTATCGTTCCGACTACCAAACACAAACTTCTGGCCGAATGTGTAGGCACGCTGCTGCAGAAAGGCATCGTAAACGGGCTGCGACATCTGGATATCGCGCTGCGAACCATCGGTTTTGGTGTACTCAATCGCACCATCGACCACGGTTTCACGCACCAGAATCAGGCGGCGCTCCATATCCACGTACTGCCATTGCAGGCCATCGATCTCACCGGTACGCATACCGGTGAAGAAGCGAATGGCGTAATACGGGCGGTAATCGGCCCGCACATTGGCAAGGATCAACCGCACTTCATCCAGCGAAAACGGCTCCACGTCGATCTTCTGCTTCTTCAGCGATTTAATCCCACGGTACGGCGAGTTAAACTCATAACGATCAGCGGCTTCATTCATAATCATCCTCAACGGGGTCATGATCTTGTTGATGGTGGCGGCCTTCAGTGGGCTGGATTTCCGTTTCGGGTCTTTGGCGAGGTTTGAACGGAAATTCAGTATGTCGGCCTTGGTGATGTCGCTGATCCTTTTCTCCCCAAAGGCGGGCAGGATGTAGGCGTTCAGGTTAATCATTACCGACTTTTTGTGGCTATCACGCCACTCCACCGACATATCGCTCAACCAGACTTCGGTGAACTCCTTGAATGTCGGAATATCCGAAGTGGTCTGGTTGGGTGACAGCCGGGCGGCAGCGACTTTCTTATCTAAAGCCTCGAAGGCCTCTGCCTTGGGACTGTCGGGGAAATAATCCCGGTACACGAAGGTTCCGAGGGTTATCTCCGCCTCAATCCGCTGCAGAATTTTCTCCATACGTCGACGATTCGGCAGGTTATCTTCCAGTTTGGTGTATTCACGGCAGCGCTCCCCCTTATAACGGAAGTCAAAGTACAGCTTGCCGGTTCGAGCACTGATGCTAGCCATAGCAGCCTCCTTAACGCAGGCCAGTCATCAATGTGTTGATGCTGGGAGCGCGGAACATATCCGCTTCAATCTTCTCCCAAACGTACAGAATCTTGCGGCCGCCGAACGGGCGGAAATAGTGAATCCCCTCCAGCAGGACAGAGTCTTTCAGTTGGTTGCGGATGGTGCGTGGGTCGTACTTGATGCGTACAGCCAGTTCTTCGGTGGTTAAGTAAGTTTGTGACATGAAATCATCCTCATTAGTTGATATTCTGGATGCACTAAAGCTATTCGAGTTGGCTAAATGTCATCCTGAATAACATTTTGCACGACAAAATGTATTTTGCAATGATTATTTGCCATTCTGGATGATTTTTTTTTATTCAGGAGTTATTTTTGTGATTCGATGTCATCTGGCGCGGTTGATGGGCGAGAAGAAACTGAAGATTGTGGATGTGGCCCGGGAGACAGGTCTGAACCGCAATACAATCACGTTGCTGTATAAAGAGACGGCTCAGCGCATAGATCTGGAAGCTATTGATAAGCTCTGTGAATTGTTTGAGTGCGAGGTTGGCGACTTGCTTGAGAAAGTTAACGATAAGTCTGAAAAATAGGGTAAATCACACCCTTGATTGGCATGGCCACATCAAGATGATGTGACTATTGGGTTTTTTATAAGCAGATTGGAGGATTTTAGAGTCTCTAATCACGACGAATCAGATTGCCGTATTACGTTACGCATTCAGAAAATCAACCCGCGACCAGTACAACGCGGTCTTATGTAGCTTCTGACTCTGCGTGCTTCACCGCTTGCGCTGGCAGCGAGAACACCTCTCCATATAGCGGCACCGCTAACACCATCAGGGTAACGGGCCTTCCAAGATTTAATGCCATTCGATACTCCCCCCGAAAACCTGCCTGTTCAGGGTATAGCAGCATTACCTGGTCACAGCAGTAGGCACTGGCATAGGTGCTGAGCTGATAAAGATCGGCAGAGGATAGGGATGCAAGGGGGTTTCCAGAGTCCAGCAGTTTCCACTTGGTATCCAGAATGACGACCGGCTGGTTCAGTGCATTCAAAAGGCTGATATCCGGCCGCATCAGAAGCCGGCCTTTGCCCGAGTCATCGTCGCCCAGATACTTGCGTGGGCCTTGTTCCATCAGGCGCAGGCCCATCTTTCTGGCTGTTGGCCTAAGTTTGACGGCTACAAAGCGCTCGAATAACTGGCTCATATCTAACAACAGGCTGTAAACCTGCTGCTGACCGGCTCTGGCATCGAGATACTGGCCGTCAATAAACAGCCGGGCCAGCTCCACCACGCTGGCATAGCGACGCTGCATCCGGTTCAGGTCGTCGGCGCGGGGTAGGTGTTCGCCTTTGTGAATGACACCGATGCCGCCAAAACGTATCCGCATACTTTGAATGTGTTGGCGGAGCATGGACGAGCTTGCCAAATTGCTCATACAGATCAGGGCGCTGTGTAACAGCCGGTTGACCGGAATATCCGCCACCAGTTCATTGAACCGGCAAGCCAGGCGCTGGGGCTTGAACAGGTTCTCCCGCTGCTGACGGATCAGGTCAATTCTGCCTCGAACCTGGTCGAGTGTATCCTCCACATCTCGGTAGTCCCGAAGCAGCCCCTGTTGAAGTTGAGCTTCAAGCAACTTCAGAAAGTGGCGTATGAATACATCCAGAAGTCGGTGATTGCTGACGCCCAGACCCGCTTGCTGGGCACTCAGTCCCTCGATATCGCCAGCGGTGTCCAGCATTTCAATCAGGGTAGTGCGTTGTTGATCCGGAGTCTGATACGGAAAGACCTTGGGAAGAATTTCGATTTGCAGTATCTGCTGAATCTGAACCACACCACAAAACTGCCGAAACTTTACCCGGTTACGGCCCCATTCAAGACAGTTCCTGGGAAGCGAGCTCTCTGCGCTAGCCAGTGCATCTGCCTCCGGGGCGGTCAGGTCGCCTTCTTTACCAATGGTTAGCCAGCCATGCTCAAAGGCACTAACCAGTTTCAAGATGGCATTTCCAATGAGTCATAGATTTTGCGCAGGGCGTCCGGCGTGATCTCGCCTGGCTGTTTCACCCGGAAATCAGGCTTCTCTGGCAGATCCACCTCTGCGCCCGCAAACAGTTGGCCAGGGTCCAGTATCTTGCGAGTAATAATCTGGTGCTCAACCGGCGCGGTGTCGTCCGCCAGTACTCTGCGAATCTGCTGCCAGTCGTCGTAGAAGTATTCCGCCAGCATGGGGATAATGTCGTACACCATCGCGTGGCGCAGGCTGTCGATATCCTTCACCTCCATAAAGTACGCGTGACCGAAGGTTTGATCCCGGTGCAACAGATAACGCAGGCGCAGGTTAATGGCGTTCAGCAAATCTCGCAGGCTCAGTAAGCCCCCTTCGCCATCCGGTATGTAGCCATCCCCCTGATTGCCGGTGATTTGTTTGGGCTCTGGCATCAGCTCAATAAAGCGGAACCGCCGGCGCAATGCGGCATCCATCAGGGCAATCGAGCGGTCAGCTGTGTTCATGGTGGCGTATATGTCCAGGTTCTTCGGCACACCAAAGCGTTCGCCAGAATAGGGCAGGGTGATTTCCATGCCGTCTACCAGTTGGCCCTCTTCATCCCACCAGGCCCGCTTGTCAGCTTCAATCAGGGTGATCAATTCACCAAAGATGCGGGATATGTTGCCCCGGTTAATTTCGTCGATGAATAGGGCGTAGCGCTGCTTTGGATCTTGCCGGGCCCGATTGCAAAAGGCTTTAAAAAGGCCATCCCGGACTTCGTAGCTGATGCCGCCATCAGTGGTTTGTGGTCTGATGCCTTCTACAAAGTCTTCATAGCTATAGGACTGATGAAAGGTCACCGTCAGGTGCCGCTTGATGCGTGCTTCTTGGCTTTGCGGTCCTTGTTGTAACTTTCGCAGCTGATCCCGCAGGCCGTCGCCAGCTTCATCCCAATCACCCGTCAGTATCCATTTGCCGCCGTGTTGCTTATCGAAGATCAAGGGCGATTGTCGCTTCTCAAGAGCCACATTCACCGTCTCTGATTCAATTACGGTGTGGTTTTGTAGTGAGGCCCAGCAAGTTGCCCGCAAATGCGGGCTGTCTGTCCGCCCCTGAACCCGCGCTTTGGCCTTGAAGAAAGGGTGAATCAGCAGGTCATTAACCGTTGTTCCCGCAGCCTTGCTCACCTGATCGGCCAGGGCCAGTGCAATAGTCTCCCACCAGGAGGTACTGGACAGCTGTTCTTCCAGCCACTCTCCCGTTGTCACATTGCCAGCCTGAGACTCGTATTTTGGCTGCAGGTGGCTGCGCAAGTGATGGGTCTTTCCTGTGCCTGGAGGGCCATAGAAAATATGGTTGACTGGCTTACCAATGTTGATCGCTTGTTGGCGGGGTGTAGGTTTATCTGTCTGAACCAGCTTGACCGGTGGCAGCTTATTCCATAACCCGTTGACCAGCTTTGCGGACCTTGGTTTGATTTCGATACCTGAGCCCTGAGGCGTCCAGTTCTGGCTATCAGTCGTCCCACTTTCCAGGTCAGAGAGGCTGATAGAGGCCTCTGCGTTAGGGTCTCGGAGATCCGTCAAGGTGATATCCACATACAGTGATTTCTCCCCTTGACTTGCCTTCTCTGGGTCGTAGTGGTCGTCCTCGTAGGGCTCGCTGGCTACGGTCCCCCGAGCTAGCAAACCTTTCGGCTTCTGGCCCAATCGCATCAGATAGGCAGTGTCACCTTCTTTGAGTTGTTTCGAGGATGTGCGCCAGGGCAGAGTGACGTTTTCCCCGCGGGCAACCCGAAGCCGGTCATCCTGAAAAGAATTCCACTCCCAATTCCCAGGATTCCAGGCCATTAGCCAGACTCGAGGCGATGGCCGCCACTGGTCGACCCAGGGCAAAGTGTGGAAATCGACCGGTTCGTCTTCCTGATCTTCCAGATTTGTTCTGAGATCCAGGAGCCTCTGATCTACTTCTCGGTGGCTCATGGTCTTCAGTTTGGTCTTGGGCACATCACCCAACACCCGAAGAATTTCTTTTTTGTCGTTTCCGACGGATGTGTGCTCAAAGCTATCCGGGAACAGTAGAAAACAGATGATATGGCGGAACTGTCTGGCGCCGGCATCTGGAATGCTCTCCAGCCAGTCCGCAAAGGACCAGGGGCTCTCAAGCGTTTGGCTTTGGGTTTCCGGCCCCAGCGTTTTGAAGGCTTTTATCAGTTCAATCAGGAATACCAATTCACGCCAACGCAAGGTATTGAAGCCAGTACCAGTGCTGCCGGCCCCACTGAGCGTGGCATCATCCAGCAGCCAGGAGCTGGGCAGGCTATCGCCGCTGATCTCCCAAATGGAACTCACCAGATCACGTTTGGTTGCCGGCTTGATATTGGTTGAAAACAGCAACAGCAGCCAGTGCAATTCGGCCATCAGTTTGATCGCTGCGGGACTGGCATCGGCAAGTTGCCGTTGCAGCTTCTTGATAAAGCTTTCGTCGCCTTCTTGGGGATTCTGGGTAAAGCGCTTATCCAACTCAACCAGATTGTCAGTGCTCCAGTATTGACCGTCATCCAGCAAGGGCCCGTCATTCAGCAGGCATTGGTTCTTCCATAGCTGGGCGGCCTCAAGCATGGCTTTGATGTCATGACGAGGGTTGTAACGACTCATAGGTACTTCCTCGGAAATGAAACTTTTTCATTAAATATCAATGGGAGAAGAGGTCTGGGGTGGGACCAGTCGAGCGCACAAACGCAGCGTCAGACGGAGAGGGCCAGTAACGGCCGCCATCGTATTCGCTGTCCAGGAAGGTGCCGATGTCCTCAGCTCTAGGCTGAATAAAGGAGCGGGTAAAGTCCCGGTAGTCATTAACCAGCTTATCCCTGAATTCAAAAACGTCCATCAGGCTTGGCGCCTCCCTTGCCTTGCTATTGGTGCCCCAACAGGCAGAATGCTGTTGGCATCCGGAGATTTAAACAGCCGCAATTTTTTTGTCAAAGTTTCATTAAGCTTGTCTATAGACAAAAGACATATTATTAGCCGCATACACAGAGAAATTGATGCTCAAAATGTGATCAATATTGGTGGTTCTGTAACTCTAAAGCCGTATAGGTAATGTAAGCTGGACATCAGTAATGCTTGTTAGTGGTCGCTGGAGAGTAGTGATCAAATACGAATGGTCAAAAAACACTCAGAAACCAAAGTGGTCTCAGAATGGTCTCAATCTGGTCTCAACCACTAAAACAGGCTTTTTTGGTCGCGGAGGGAAGCTATCAAATGGCCCGCCCTAGAGGATTCGAACCTCTGACCTCGGCCTCCGGAGGGCCGCGCTCTATCCAGCTGAGCTAAGGGCGGTCGTAGAAAAACCAGCTAAAGACTGTGCCGGTTTTGATATGTGCTCTCCAGTGTCTCTATCTTAGTGATAGCCGCCTCCGGAGGGCAACGCTCTATCCAGCTGAGCTAAGGGCGGTTTACAGTTCTGCCGGGGAGTCTGACGCTGTAAGTGCCCGCATTGTATACGTTTTTATAACCGTGCTCTACTGCCTTTACGGTGGGATTGATTGCCGGGCCGATACTGCTAAAGTCAGGCATCTGACTGATTCTATGATCGAGGATGCTATGACAGACCGTTTTGAAAAGGGCTTAAAAATCCGTCGCGAAGTGATGGGCGATGCTTTCGTTGATAAGGCGTTGGACAATGCCACTGCCTTTACTATGCCGCTGCAGAAGCTGGTCAGTGAGTTCTGCTGGGGTGATGTGTGGGGCCGTGAGGGCTTGTCTAAGCGCGAACGCAGCCTGCTGAATCTGGCGATGATTTCGGTGCTTAACCGACAGCAGGAGCTGGCAGGGCATGTGCGCGGTGCCATCAATAATGGCGTCACGCCGGAGGAGATCCGCGAAGTACTGTTGCAGGTGCTGGTGTATGCCGGTGCGCCGACAGCGATTGATTCATTCCGCACCGCATCTGCTGTTCTTACAGAGCTGGGGATTGATCTGAACGGAATGGAGGCGGAGTAAGGGTTGACCAACCTTTACCCTGCGCTCAGTTCGCTTCCGTTACCATAGTGCCCTTCGGTTTGTCAGAGGCTTCGTAATGTCTTCATCGTCTGTTCGTGTCTGGGATATTTTTACCCGCCTGTTTCACTGGTTACTGGTAGCCGCCATCGGTGTGGCTTGGTGGTCCGGTGAGCAGGGCGGTGAATGGATGAGCTGGCATCTGCGCGCAGGCTATCTGGTGCTGGGGCTGGTCATCTTTCGAGTGATCTGGGGCTTTGCCGGTAGTCACTATGCGCGCTTCGGGCAGTTTTTACGCTCGCCAGCGTCTACCTTGGGTTATCTGAAAAATATGCTCAAGGGGCGTGACGATGCGCACCTGGGTCACAACCCGGCAGGGGGTTGGGGTGTCATCGTGCTGTTGCTGCTATGTGCAGTGCAGGCAGGCACTGGCTTATTTGCCAACGATGATATTTTTACCGAAGGACCGTTAGCGTATCTGGTGGGTTACGACCTCAGCATTGAGATCACCCGCTGGCATAAGCTGATGTTCAATGCTCTGCTGGCGATGATTGCTTTGCATGTTCTGGCGGTGGTTTATCACCAGCGTTTTCGTAAGGAAGCCATCGTTCAGGCAATGATTACGGGTAAAAAGCCTGTGGCTGGTGAACTGGCCGGGGTGACCGTTAATCGCAGCCGTGAATGGCTGCTGGGAAGCACCGCCGTGCTGATCAGCGCGGCGGCGGTATGGGGGCTGATCAGTCTTTGAATTTGTCGTGACAGCCTTTGCAGGTACGGGCTACCTGCATAAAGGCCGGAGCAATCTGGCCTTTATCGCCGCTTTTGGCGGCTTCCGCTAATTCTGCTGTTTTACTCTGGAAGTTTTCCATACCCGCTGCGAAGGTTTGCCAATCGCTTTCGATGGCAGGCAGTGCGGCGGTTGAGCGCTCATAGGTACCCGGAATAAAGCCTTCCAGTGGCATGTGGCTCAGAGCTGCCAGGTTGTTGGCACGACGGGCAAATTCTTCGGCGTTAAATTCCACTTTGCCTTTCATCATGTCGCCCATGGGACCGAAGTTCCACTTCACGGCTTTGAAGATGCCTTTACGGTACTCAACGGCTTCGAAGGGTTTCGGGGCGGCCAGGGCGGCACCGCTGAAACCGATCAGCGCGGCGCTGATTGTTACAGTCAGCAGTTTGTTCATGGTGATTTCCTCTCTGCTTGGTCAGGTTCTGGGTCCCAGTGTATCTGCACAAGGCCTGCAGGCTATAAGCCATTACCAACCTTTACACTTTAACGATCAATCGTGAGTGGCTACTGCTGCTGTCTCATGCCTTCTGATAGATTGCTGTGAAACACAAGTGAGGACAGATCATGGCCTGGATCGTAATGGTAGTGTTGCTGGTGGCAGTCGTCTATTACTGGCGCACGGCGGCTTTGCAACCGCAGCTGGTGTATCAGGATAATCGTCAGAATCAGCAGATAATTCAGGCCTTACCGGCATTGTCGCGACGTTTCTTTCCAACCTTCTGGATGTTCAATACGCACCTGCAGTTGATTGTTCTGGGCCTGAAAAAAGGACTGGGAGCGCGGCTGGAGTACGACCAGGCGCAAACTCTGACCATGAGTGATGGCGGCACCACCGCGTTGTACTGGCTGGGGCTGGATAAACCGGCAGACACGCCAACCATTCTGGTGCTGCATACCATTACCGGTTCGCCGCACAGCATGCGCGGACTGGTGCGTGATGTTGCACGCTTTTCCGGTTTCCGCGTGGTGTTGTGTGTGCGCCGTGGCCACGGTGATCTGCCGTTAACTACGGCACGAATTAATACGATGGGCGACACCGCTGACCTGCGCGAGCAGATCAGTGAAATTCAGCAGCGTTTTCCCCAGTCTCCCTTGTATGCCATTGGCAGCTCTGCGGGGTCTGGCTTGCTGGTACGTTATCTGGGTGAGGCTGGTGATGATACGCCGGTTCAGGCGGCTATGGCCTTTTGTCCGGGGTACAATATTGAGGTCGCGTTTCAGCGCTCCCATTCGTTTTACAGCCGCATGATGGCGAAGAAACTGATTCGTCAGTTTATTACCTCGCATATACCGGCCTTCTCTGGGTTGCGCACCTACCAGCAGTGTATTCAGGCAGAAAATCTGCACGATTTTCATCAGAATTTATACGAATGTGCGGGCTTCGCCACGTTGCAGGATTTTATGGATGCCAGTAATCCGATGAAGGTATTCCGTGACATCCGTGTACCACTGCTGATTCTCAACAGCGAAGACGACCCGGTGTGTCATATCGATAATGCCTGGGAATACGAACAACAGATTCGCGCTATGCCAAACATGCTGCTGGCGGTAACCCGGCGCGGCAGTCATTGTGCCTATTTTTCCGGTCCGTTGGCGCACCCATGGGGTCATCAGCTGGCGGCAGATTATTTCCGCGCCAGCTACGAATCCGCGCAGAAATTACCAGCAACTCAGTCGTAACTGACGTAGCAGACACTGGCGTCGATATCGTGTTGCAGGAAAAAATCTAGCCATAAACGCTGGTGGTCCTGCAGCCGGTCGCCAGGTCCTTTCACTTCGATTAACGACCAGCCCGGTGGCTGTGTCTGCCCGTCGGCGAACCACACCAGATCCGGCAGCCCACGGCTGTGATGGCGCAGTTCGCTGAGCAGATGATGAAAAACAGCCTGTAAATGCGCAGCCGGAATATTCACCAGAGCCTGTTGCAGCAATTCCTTTGTTAGTGTCGGCCAGTGAATCAGCGGACAGCTGATGCCATATTTCTCATCATAGCGGCTGTGAATAATCTGCTGATACCGGCCCTCTTCAATCGCACGAAATGCGTCTTCAATTTCTGCGGTGCGAGCTGTGGAAAAATCATCGCGGAATAAATCAGCCGGCCCCGACTGAAACGGGTGAAAGAAAGCACCCGCCACCGGCTTGTATATTGCCGGCCAGAATAACAGCGCAAATAATGCAGGTAGCAGAGTGTTTTCAACATACCAGCACTGTCCTGAATTCTGCTGATTTAATGCATCCATTACCTGATATTCCACTGCATCAGCATTGTCGCTCAGGCTCAGGTAACGGCTGGGGTATTCCTTAATAGTGCGGCGTTTGGCGCTAACCTTAATGCCACACTTTCTGGCCATACGCTGGTATATGCGCTCCAGTGTAATACGTGATTCCGGGTGCTGAATATTATTGAGAAGCTGGTGAGCTCGTTCGGCAACGGCCTGATAATCGCTGCTGCTGACTGCCAGTAACTCGCTGACACGCAATGCTCTGACCTGTGCTTCACGGTGGCTGGATAACGCATACACTGACAGTGCTGTGTCCAGTGCGCCTGTGCGCTCAAGGTCACGTCCGATATCGGCCAGAAAACGCTGTCGCCGCTGCTCAAGCCAGGTGATGGATGGTGGTTCCGCCGCCGTTGCCTGCTGACTGACAGCCAGCAATGCCGCGGCGCATTGCTCAGCGCTGAGCTGCCGGTTTTTCCAGTCATCAACGCATTGGCTGTGCTGTTGCTGCAGTTCGCCCAGACGCTGAAAAAACAACAGGTCATTGCGCAGCGGAAAAGCCCGTGAAGACTCGGTTAAAGGCACAGCCTCATAGCGCTGGTGGCCGAGTTCGGTGAGAACAAATTCCGACCAGTCCTGCCAGTAATTACCAAAAAATAAAAGACGGATGGTATCGAACAGCGGCATACAGCGCAGTGATATATGTGCTGTGTTTTGGCCGGTCCACTGCTGGTAGGTCATGCGCTGGTCATTGCCTTCGCTGCCGGTGCTCAGCATCAGAGCCAGTTGCCAGAGCGCGTCTTTTTTCAGGGACTTTTTAACCGTTTGCAGGGCCGGGGTAAGATCTGAACGATATTGCTGCTGGTGTTGCAGCAGTTGCAGAATGTCATCTTTTCGCAGCAAGGGGTACAGCTCATCGAGACTGACCTCTGGCTGTTGTTCAATAAATCCGGCGTCGCTCAGCGCTGTCATTGCAGCATCGATATCGACAATCTCAGCGTAGTGAAATGAGCCTGGCAGAAACTGTTCGCCCTTGCGCATCACCATACGTAACAGCAGCGCGCGGGCATCGTCGGTGAGCAACTGAAAATCGTTAATCTGCTGCTGTTCTTCTGCGGCTAAAATATCGCTGCTGTGTTGCAGAACCCAGTTCAGTGCACTGTTAAAGTTATGCAGGTAATACAGAGGGTGATTCACGTCGGCCGGCGTAATCATTGTGCATCCTGTGCTGCTTTGGCCTGACGCAGCAGACTGTTACTCAGGGCAGAGAAGTAGGCTGAAAAGGTCCGGCGAATCGCCAGCCGCTGACGACCCTGAGGATACAAACCTAACTGTGCCTCGGCCGATTTTTGCGTACCGCGCACCAGAAAAGCGTTCTTGATACCTGCGTCCTGTACAAAGGCTTCAAATGCGCGGGCGCACATTTCCTCTGGCTGACTGAAATAAACCACACCCTGTTTTTTATCCTGCGCTACCGATGCTTTAAACATATCGCTGGCGCATTCGCCATCGTCACTGAGCATCACGGCGGAGAAGCACTGGCAGAGCAGGGCGGTCAGGCGGTGGGTCGGCGCTTCGTTGTTTTTAAGCCACAGTTTAGAGGCAAAGGCGAGTGGTTCGGCGCTGCTGAAGGCCTTGCTCGCCATGTGGTGATCAAAGGCATGAAACCACTCATGGGCAATACTGCCCGGGCCCGCGTTCTTGGCCAGCGCAAACGCCCGTTGCTGCGGAGCATAGTGAGCAGAGACACCCGGACGACCGCCTTTACCGTATTGCAGCGACAGCGTGCCACGTAGTGAAATCAGCTGCTGGCCCAGCAGCAGGTTATCGGTGTTGCTCAGCGGTTGCCCGGCCAGAATCTGAGTCAGATCACACAGCGCATCGAAGAACAGACCTGCCGCCTGTTCCTGTTCGCTGTTGGTTACCCATTTGCCGATTTCTACACCACGAAAATCAAACCACTGACGGATTGTGAGGAAATCAGGAATAACACCGCCCAGCAGCGCCCGATGGTCGGGGCCGGCACGATAGAAGGCACGCTTCAGCAGGGTGGATTCATTGGCTTTCATCAGGCACAGTGTGGCAGCAGTGAATGGATGATTATTACACAGGCTTAGCCGAAGTCAGCAATTCAACCGCCAGGCCGTTTTAAAAAGGGAATTGAATGAAAAGCGCAGTTTACGACCGTGAAGGCGATCTGTTTTGTCTGGATGATACGCGCCTGCTGCGCCGGGTTCTTCTCATTTTTGGTTTGCCATTTATCGTCGTTGGCACTCTGATGCTGGCCGACGTGCTCTTCACATGGCTATTCGATAGCGGCCAGATTGCTGGTGGGCAGATCTTTGCGACACTGCTGTTTCTGTTTTTTGGAGGGATGATCAGCACTCTGGAGTTTGGACGTTATCTGAGTGGCGATGGACGCTATCTGATCACCCGTCATCGGTACTTTTTTATCCGCTGGGAAGAAAAACAGCCATTGGCAGCTTACAGCCATATTCAGTTGAAACGTGTTCTGTCGTCTTCTTCTGGCAGTAACCGAACGTCTGCTATGTACGGTATCGTGCTTGATACTCGTTATATGGATACCGAATTATCCGCGGATTCTGATTATGTCAGTGCACGTGCCAAAGCCGAGCAGCTGGTAAAACAATTCAATCTTCCGCTGCAGGATTTTACGGGAGGCAAGCCGGTTATTACTCATCCTGAGGATATCGATCAGACGCTGACCTTGAGGCAGACTGAAATGCCATTACCTCCGGCTAATAGTGGCATTCGCATGACATACGGGCGCGATGGCTTACGGTTTGTCCTGCCATCCCGTAAAGGCTTGCCGTTAGTTGGAATCTTCAGGCTGTTGGTGATTGTGTTTTGTGGATTGTTTATGCAGGAAAAAGTCGGAATTGATGCGCCGCCGGCGTTTATGCTGGCATTCAGCGGAGTGCTGTTTCTGATAGTAGCTATCAGTGTTTTTGAGTCGTTTTATCCGTATTTTTTTCGCCCATGGATTGAGTTCAGTAAGTCCGGAACCCGTGCCAGGCTGTCTGCATTTTCCAAGCCGGTAGACATTAGCCTGAAGGCTTTAGAAGAAGCACGGGTAAGCCCGCGTGGGCGTGTTATTCTTCGTTCTGATCAATTTTATGCCGCGCTGCCGGTGCACAGCAGCCGGGAAGACGCTGAGTTTGTCTTGCAGCTTTTTCAGTGGCTGGCCACTATAGAGGCTGCTTCAGATTCTCAGCCTCTGAATTCAACACCCACAAATTAAGGAGTCATCGATGTCTGAGGACACTATTTTCGGCAAAATCGCCCGTGGTGAAATGGATGCCAACATCGTTTATGAAGACGATCTGTGCCTGGCATTCCGCGATCTGTATCCGGCCGCACCTATGCATATTCTGCTGATTCCACGTAAGCCGATTCCTCGTCTGTGTGATGCGGTGGAAGACGATAAAGAACTGCTGGGTCACTTGATGCTGGTAGCGACCAAAATCGCTGAACAGGAAGGCCTGGGCGATGCTTACCGTCTGGTGGTGAACAATGGCGAGAAGGCCAGTCAGTCGGTATTCCACCTGCACCTTCATATTATTGGCGGTCGTCCGCTGCAGTGGCCTCCGGGCTGAGGTCGGTAACGCATGATCTTTAACGATGTACTGGCTCGTCTTTACGACGGGCGTCATCTGCGTGTTGATCGCTGGCAGGTAAATGCCGGTGAATACTGGGCCATTGCCGGGACCAACGGCAGTGGCAAAACGGTGCTGTCGCGCCTGACCGCTGACGACGTGGTGCTGAATCACGGCGATGTCAGCAATCTGCCTGCGCGGGTGGAATTTGTCTCGCTAGAAGCCCAGGCTGCACAGATCGAAATCGAGCGTAAAGAAGACGAAAGCGATCTGAATGACTCGCCGGATAAAGGCACGCTGATTCGCGAGTATCTGGCACCACTGGCGGAGGTTGAAGAGTGGGTAGAGCGCTTTGGCATTCGTCATCTGCTCGATTCTGGTTTTCGGGCGTTATCCACCGGTGAAAGCCGTAAAGTACTGCTGATTCACGCTTTGCGTGAACGCCCGGATTTACTGGTACTGGATGAGCCGCTGGAAGGTCTGGATCAGGCCAGTCGCGCAGCGTTAACTGAAGCGCTGCAGCAGTTACAGCAGCAGGGGCAGGCCATGTTATGGGTCGCCAACCGTCTGGATGAACTGCCAGACTGGATTACCCATGTTGCCTTTATGCACGATGCCCATCTGCTGTATCAGGGCGAAAAAACGGAGGTGCTGGCAACGCCGGAACTGCAGGGCTTAATGCATTTCGACCGCCCGTTACCGGACTTTCCTGCTAGTGGCCGTGAGCCTCTGCAGCTGGCTGCTGGCGACCCGCTGGTGGGGATGAAAGACGTGTCCATTCGCTATGACGAACGCGAGCTGTTTGCGGGTCTGAACTGGCGCGTCGAGCCCGGCACGCACTGGGCCATTCAGGGGCCGAACGGCTGTGGTAAAACCAGCCTGCTGCAACTGATTACCGGCGATAACCCACAGTGCTACCGCAACGACCTGAAGCTGTTTGGTATTCAGCGTGGTAGCGGTGAAACCATCTGGGATATCAAAAAGCATATCGGCCTGGTGTCGGCTTCCCTGCAATGGGAGTACCGTGCCACCACTAACGTACTGAGCACGGTTATTTCCGGGCTGTACGACAGCATTGGCCTGTATCAGAGCACCGGTGACGACGACAAACAGCTGGCACTGAAATGGCTGGAAATTATCGGCCTGCGCGATAAAGCCAACAAGAGCCTGCAACACCTGTCCTATGGTGAACAGCGTCTGGTGCTGATTGCGCGCGCCCTGATTAAACAACCGCCGCTGCTGATTCTGGATGAGCCGTGCCAGGGGCTGGACGACCCAAGCCGTATGTTAGTGCTCGCTTTCATTAACCGGCTGGCCGAGCAGCAGGCGATTACTCTGCTGTATGTGACCCACCACGCGGATGAAATTCCGGCGGCTATCAGTCATCGACTGCAGTTTCAGTTCGAGGATGGTCACAGCACACTCCATCAGGTTGTGGTCTGACTCGTAATGGCTTGAGCTTGTGAGTTACTCGCAGGTTCAGGCTGAAACCGAACCCCATGGTTCATGAAAGTCACACTCATTCTTCTGGCTTAACGACCGTGCAGCGCTAAACTTAAATAAGTCATTATGGCTTCAGTTCAGGCAGCAACGTGCAGCGATCCGTTACCACGACCCGAGACGGTCGGAAATTCAGAGTACACAAACACCACAGCCGACGTCAGGTTGCCATTGGCGATCTGACCGTTGGTATGTATGTGGTGGAACTCGATATTCCCTGGGAGCAATCGCCATTTCTGTTTCAGGGCTTTCTGATTGAATCCGAAGCCGATATTCATGCTCTGCAGGATGTATGTCGGTGGGTGCTGGTGGATGTGGTTGAAGAAGAATGGGAAGCGATGGAAGGCCATGCCAAAGGCAGCAGCCAGCGCCGAACCCGTTATGTCGAAAAGCAGGACATGGCGAAACAGCTCACCGAAGCCAACCGCACGTATCAAAGCACTAAGTTACAGATCAAACGCCTGATGGCATCCGCTCAGCTGGGCGAAGCTATGAGCCTGAAAGAAGCCCAGGTCGTCGTCAAAGACTGCGTAAACCGCGTGGTCAGTAATCCCAACGCTATGCTCTGGCTGACGCGCCTGAAAAATCAGGATGAATACACCGCCGAACATTCAGTGAATGTTTGTCTGCTGGCTATCGCGCTGGGGCAGCAGCTCGACCTGGCACCTTACGAATTAGAAAACCTTGGCATCTGCGGGCTGATGCACGACATCGGCAAAATGAAAGTGCCGGATGAAATTCTGAATAAACCGGGGCGTCTTTCTCCGGAAGAATTTGAAGAAATGGCGCGCCACACCACCTATGCACGACAAATGCTGATGGGACGTTCCGATATTTACCCCGGCGCTGTCGATGTGGCGTTCAGTCATCACGAGCGATTGGATGGCAAGGGTTATCCGCGTGGTATCGATTCCACCAAAATATCCATGTTCACCCGCATCATTACCGTGGTCGATGCCTACGATGCCATGACCAGTGATCGCTGTTACAAGCCGGGGATGTCGTCGCTGGATGCGATGAAAATTCTGCACAAAAACTGCGGCACACAGTTTGACGAACAAGTGGTGCGCAAATTTGTTGCGATGGTGGGCTTATACCCGCCGGGTCATTTACTGGAAATGAGCAACGGCGAAGTGGGCATTATTATGTCGTGCGATCCGGGTTTTCAGTTAAAACCCAAAGCCATCATGATTCTCGGGCCGGATAAACAACCGCAGCCAGAGCGCATCATTAACCTCGCTCATAACCCGGTGGATGATCGCGGTGAAACCTACCGGCCTGCAGGTGTGTTTCGCAGTGGCTGCTTTGGTGTAAACGTCGCAGATTACATCCAGCGCGGCTTACGCATTAAAGGCTTTGAATACAGCCTGGCGGATTAATCCGCCAGACTGTTATGTTTAATTACTCTTAGTAGGTTCTTCTGCAGTTGCTTCTTCAGCGGCTGGTTCTTCAACCGCTGCTTCTTCAACTGCTGCTTCTTCAACCGCTGGTTCTTCAACAGCTGGTTCTTCAACAGCTGGTTCTTCAACAGCTGGTTCTTCAACAGCTGCTTCTTCAGCAGCTGCTTCTTCAACGGCTGCTGCTTCTTCAACAGCTGCTTCTTCGGAAGCAGGTTCTTCAACCACAGTCTCTGTGATAGCTGTTTGCTGCCGTACAGCTGAGATATGACTCTGCTGTTGTTCCTGAATAAACTGAATCAACGCCAGGGTCTGATCTTTAAAGGCCATATTACGGTTGTCGCCGGCACCTGCAGCAGTAGCAATCTGATGCAGCATATCTTCGTGGTTCAGTGCTGCTTGTTCGGCACCATCGGCAGTGAGCTTTTGCAGTTTGCGTGCCTCGCGTGCGATATACAGGGCGTGTTGCGCAGCCGTTAATGCACTGCGTCCCAGTGCTTCACTCTGAGCACGGTCGCTGTAGTTCTTGCTGATAAAGCGTTCGGCTTCTTCCGTTTGCTCTTCTGCCTGAACGAAGGTTTGTGGCGCATGATCATCTGCATCTTCGTCTTCGGCCTTATCCAGAGTATCGGCCGCTGGCTGCCAGTGAATGGCCAGCATGGTGTCGCGCTCCAGCTCCTGCAGGTCTTCCAGCAGACCCGGGGATTTTTCCAGAGCCTTGTTGCTCTCGCCGGCTTCAATCAGGCTGACCAGATCACGCAGATCATCCATGTTGTCGCGGTATGCTTTGGGGAGAACATTCTCGGCACGGATTTCGTTCAGCGTGGCCTTCTGTTGAAACAACGGCGCCAGCAGTTGTTTGGCGGTGGTTTTATTTTTCAGGCCATTGTCGAGCAGCGTCAGCACACGGGCAGATGCCTGAATGCTGGTATCGTTTTCACTTTTCAGTTCGGCTTCCTGTGCTGTTTTCAGTGCTTCTTCCAATTGCTGCATGGTCAGCGGAGCAAAGAACGCGAGCTCTTCTG
The DNA here is from genome assembly GCF_020320395.1 of Thalassolituus marinus. Classification (GTDB taxonomy): domain Bacteria; phylum Pseudomonadota; class Gammaproteobacteria; order Pseudomonadales; family Oceanobacteraceae; genus Venatoribacter; species Venatoribacter marinus. Next base: position 128,635 of record NZ_JAEDAH010000043.1, read on the forward strand.
CAACGGCGGTTTGATAAGCGGCCTGGGCTTCTTCCAGCGCTCGTTCACTATCGCTGCCAAGCTCGTTCGCTTTGGCAGTGGCTAATGCTGTTAAGGTTTCCTGGTTGGCAAGTTGCTTTGCGGCGCAGCCGGTAAACAGCAAGGCTGCCAGAAGTAATGTGGTAAAGCGCAACATAAGGTTTATCCCTTTTCCTGGGCAAAAAAATACCCGTACAAACAATCATCTGTACGGGCATTATACCGACTATTAAGAATGAGTCGTATGGCTCAGCACATTAGTCGAGCAGGCTCTTATCGCGAACGGCACCTTTATCGGCGCTGGTGGCGAATTTGGCGTAAACCTTCAGCGCAGTGCTCACTTTACGTGGGCGCTCGGCTGCTGGTTTCCAGCCTTTTTTGTCCTGCTCATGACGACGATGAGAGAGTTCTTCAACACTCAGGTCGACATTAATAGAACGGTTCGGGATGTCGATATTGATGATATCGCCGTCCTGCAGCAGGCCGATGGCACCGCCGGAAGCCGCTTCCGGAGAGCAGTGACCAATCGACAGACCCGAGGTACCGCCGGAGAAACGGCCGTCGGTCAGCAGTGCACAGGCTTTGCCCAGCCCCTTGGATTTCAGGTACGAGGTCGGGTACAGCATTTCCTGCATGCCCGGGCCGCCTTTCGGGCCTTCGTAACGGATAATCACGATATCACCGGCAACCACTTCATCGGCCAGAATGCCTTTTACCGCATCGTCCTGACTTTCGAAGATTTTCGCTTTGCCCTGGAATACCAGAATGGATTCATCCACACCGGCGGTTTTTACCACACAGCCATCGAGGGCGATGTTACCGTACAGAACCGCTAGGCCGCCTTCTTTCGAATAGGCGTGTTCCAGATCACGGATACAGCCGTTTTCACGGTCGCCGTCCAGTGTTGGCCAGCGGGTGCTCTGGCTGAATGCCGTCTGGGTCGGGATACCAGCCGGGCCAGCTTTATAGAACTTCACAACCTCTTCGCTCGGGCTGCGCATGATGTCCCATTTATCCAGCGCTTCTTTCATGGTCTTGCTGTGTACGGTTGGCAGGTCGCTGTGCAGCAGACCGGCGCGGTCGATTTCACCCAGAATACCCATGATGCCACCGGCACGGTGAACGTCTTCCATATGGTACAGCGGCGAGTTTGGCGCCACTTTACACAGCTGTGGAACCACACGTGACAGACGGTCGATGTCTTTCAGGTCGAAGTCGCACTCAGCTTCCTGAGCAGCAGCCAGTAAGTGCAGAATGGTGTTGGTTGAACCACCCATAACGATATCCAGCGTCATCGCGTTCTCGAACGCTTTAAAGCTGGCGATAGAACGTGGCAGAACCGACTCATCGTTCTCTTCGTAATAACGCTTGGTGATTTCCACGATGCGGCGACCTGCTTCAAGGAACAGCTGTTCGCGGTCGGCGTGCGTCGCCAGCAGCGAGCCGTTACCCGGCAGAGCCAGACCCAGCGCTTCGGTTAAGCAGTTCATCGAGTTGGCGGTAAACATACCGGAGCAGGAACCACAGGTCGGGCAGGCACTGCGCTCGTATTCGGCCACTTTCTCATCGCTGGCAGAATCGTCGGCGGCGATAACCATCGCATCCACCAGATCCAGCTTGTGCTCAGACAGCCTGGTTTTACCGGCTTCCATCGGACCACCGGACACAAAGATCACCGGAATGTTCAGACGCAGCGACGCCAGCAGCATCCCAGGGGTGATTTTGTCGCAGTTGGAAATACACACGATCGCATCGGCGCAGTGCGCATTCACCATGTACTCAACCGAATCGGCAATCACTTCACGCGATGGCAGGCTGTACAGCATACCGTCGTGACCCATGGCGATACCGTCATCCACAGCAATGGTGTTGAACTCTTTCGCTACACCACCGGCTTTCTCGATCTCGCGCGCAACCAGCTGACCCAGGTCTTTCAGGTGCACGTGGCCAGGTACGAACTGGGTAAAGGAGTTCGCAACGGCAATGATTGGCTTCTGGAAATCTTCGTCTTTCATACCGGTCGCACGCCACAGGGCGCGGGCTCCGGCCATATTGCGGCCGCCGGTAGACGTCTTGGAACGATACTCAGGCATGGTGTCTCGTCTCTCAATGCATGAAAAATGGCCGACATTGTATCAGCCACCGGGCAAATGCTCATCAGTGGATTTTGCTTCTAATAGCAGGAGCACTAAAGGACAAACTGCACAGTTATGCCCAGATTGTGTGGATAACTTTGTGGTTAAGTTCTTAGCAGATGGCTGCAGGCACGACAAAACGGGCCACGCGTTCAGATTGGTGAAAGTTTGAACGCTTGAACAGAAAAGCTGAAAACTCAGAAAAAGCCTGATGCAGCAAGGGTTTAATTAAGATTTTTTGTAACGCTTTCAGCGGGTTGCTGAAAAGTAATGAGGTTGGATGTCAAGTCTTGACATGCTGCTGTTGGTAAATCTTTCTGTGGATAAGTTTGGGGGTAAGGTGGTGGTGAATTGGGGAAAAGGCTGACTTAATTGATACGTAACGGTTTAGTGGTTAGATTCACCCTATCAAAAATGGAATGATGAACATGACCTTCGAAGAATGGATGCTCGCTCAGGGATTATCGGCCTCGTCAGTTAAAAAATATTTGTCGAGTGTTAATGGCGTAATGAGTACTTGGGCGAAAGATGCAGGATTAATTCACGGACCACTAACGTCGGTCACAAGCCTCAGTCAGTTTCATATCGTTGCGGAACAGTTATCGCTTTTGCCGCTGTTCGTTGAGCGCAACTCGGTTGGCAAGGGAATGTACAGCAGTGCATTAAATCGATACCGCGATTATCTTCAGTCAGGGTTCGACAACGATATAGAGCGCGATATCGATGATATTTTCCGCATAGCTAATATCGAAGAAACGGAGAAAAGTCGCTTGGTAAAAACCCGCGTTGGACAAGGGGACTTTCGGGCACGCTTGATTGAGTATTGGCAAGGCTGTGCTGTTACCCATTACCAAGACCCTGGCCTATTGGTTGCTTCACACATTAAGCCTTGGCGAGCATCTTCTAATAGAGAGAAGCTCGACCATTTTAATGGTTTATTGTTGCTACCGACGTTAGATAAAGCGTTTGATGCGGGCTTTATTAGCTTTCAAAAAACGGGTGAAATTTTACTGTCACCGCAGCTGTCCCAGCCAGATGTGTTAGGTATCAAAGGCGACATGAAAATTCAGCTCAATGCTTCGCACCTACCTTACATGGAATACCATCGAGATGAGGTGTTTCGCGTTAGTCACTATTAATTCGATGACCACTGTATACTCCCCCTTTCCCCAGCACACTGACGGACTGTAATGACCCCCACGGATAAGGACTTACTTTTCCTGCCTCTCGGCGGCACCGGCGAGATCGGCATGAACATGAACCTCTATGGCCACGATGGACAGTGGCTGATGGTGGATTGCGGCGTCACCTTTCCCAAACCCGGGCGGGTGAGTGCCGATGGCACTGTGCATCATTCCGGCGAGCCGGATATTCAGATGCCGGACCCGGAGTTCATCAGCAGTCGCCGCGATCAGCTGGCGGGGTTGGTGATTACTCACGCCCATGAAGACCACGTCGGTGCGGTGCCTTATTTATGGCCGAAGCTGCGTTGCCCTATTTATACCAGCCGGTTTACCGCTGAAGTGCTGAAAAAGAAGCTGGCCGAACATGCCATGCTGCATCAGGTCAAAATCATCATTGTTGAGGTGGGCGAGCGTGTGCATATCGGCCCGTTCGAGGTTGAGTGGTTGCCAATTACCCATTCTATTCCGGACCCCAATGCACTGATGATTCGCACGCCACTGGGTAATATTTTCCACAGTGGTGACTGGAAGCTGGACCCCGATCCGGTGGTCGGGCATGGCTATAAAGAAGACACCTTCCGCGCTCTGGCCGACGAAGGTGTGCTGGCCATGGTGTGCGATTCCACTAATGCCACCACGGTTGGCCATTCGGTATCGGAAAGTGAGTTGTACGATGGCCTGCGCCATTACATTGAGGGTGCCAAAGGCCGGGTGATCGTGACCTGTTTCGGCAGTAATATCGCGCGCCTGCTGACGTTGTCACACATTGCCGATGATACCGGTCGCTATATGGGACTGTATGGTCGTTCGATGGTGAATATGTATCAGTGCGCCAAACGTGCGGGTGTCTGGCCTTACAGTGCCGGCACTGTGGATACCGGCCACCTGGGTTATCTGCCGCGCCATGAAGTGCTGGCGGTGGCGACTGGTAGCCAGGGCGAACCACGCACGGCGTTGCGCCGTCTGGCGGCGGGTACACATCCGGACTTCGAGCTGGAACCCGGCGACCGTGTGATTTTCAGTGCCCGTGCCATTCCCGGTAACGAGCAGGCGATTCAGGGCTTAATCGACCAGCTGACGGCAATGCAGGTTGAGGTGGTTACTGTTGATGAGGCCGAGTACCTGATTCATGCTTCTGGTCATCCGGCGCAGGAAGAGCTGAAAACTCTGTATCAGTGGGTGCAACCTGAGATCTCGATTCCGGTACATGGCGAAGACGTACATATGAAAGCCCATGCCGGGGTGGCACGCAGTTGCGGTGTGCCGCGCAGCATGACGGGTCGCAATGGCGATCTGTTTATGTTGCGGCCGGTGCCTGGCATTCAGCGGCAGAAGGTGAAAACCGGGCGTCTGGGCTGGGAGAAGGGTGGTCTGGTCAGAGTGGAATAACACTTCTGAATTTTAGAAAGGTACGTTTCAATATTTGCCATTTTTTATCGAAAAAACTAATAGCAGAATAGCCTCATTCACTTCTGAGGAGATATTCTGATGGCAACACTTCTGTATGTTAAGGGCAGTATTTTTGGTGATCATGGTCAGTCCAGCCAACTGGCCGACAAGCTGATTGCCAACTGGAAAGCGAAGAATCCGGGCGGCGACGTCGTGGTTCGTGACCTCAGTGTCGATGTGCCACCGTATCTGGATGCCGAGCGTGTCACTGCGCTGTTTACTGCTGCCGACCAGCAGAGTGACGAGCAGAAAGCGGTTACGGCATATTCCGATAACCTGATTAACGAAATCCGCTCAGCCGATGCCATTGTGCTGGGTATGCCGATGTACAACTTCACCATTCCGGCGCAGCTCAAGTCTTACCTGGATCACCTGTGTCGCGCCGGTGTGACCTTTAAGTACACCGAAAACGGCGCGGTGGGTCTGCTGGAGAACAAGCCAGTGTATGTTGTCACCGCGCGTGGTGGTCATTACAAGGGCACTGAGATGGACACCCAGACGCCGTTCATCAAAACCATTCTTGGTTTTATCGGCCTGACCGATGTCACCATGATTCACGCTGAAGGCCTGAACATGGGCGATGAGGCTAAGGCAGCGGCACTGTCTGCCGCAGGTAAAGAACTGGAAACTCTGTTCTGAGCCGGGCTGGTTTTACACAAAGCACCCTGCGGGGTGCTTTTTTGTATCTGTGAGTTACGTAGTTTATCCGCAGATTCTGTGGATAAGTTTTTGGATAAGTTTGGGGTAACCGTCTGCAGGCACCGTTATCCGGGGCTGCATGACAGAATGGTGAAATTTTAAACGCTTATTTGAATTTCGCTGGAAGCCTTGCTGTATCTGAATTTTCAAGTGTTTTTTATTTTAATTTTCAATGCCTTAAGGGTTGACGTAAAAGCATAAAGTTAATAACGGTGAATAAATCTTTCTGTGGATAACCTTGTGTATTTCCTTTGGGAAAAGTGGGGAGAACCCGCTTAAGCCACGATAGTGCCTGATATCCCGATGTTGCTTCACCCACAATGGCATTTTTGCGATAATCCCCGCCTTTTCACGGCCCCGTTAAGACCTGCGCAAGGCTTAGCCCGGCCCCACCATCCCGAGCAGATACAGATTCTTCTATGAAACCGCAAATTGCAGAGCTTTTGTCCGCCGCCGTTGATTCACTGAAAACCCAGAATGTTGTTCCAGCGGATCTGGAACCACGCATTCAGGTCGAGAACACCCGCGACAAAGCGCATGGTGATCTGGCGACCAACCTGGCGATGATGCTGGCCAAGCCTGCCGGTAAAAACCCACGTGAACTGGCGCAGCTGCTGGTGGATGCTCTGCCGGACAACACTCTGGTGGAAAAAGTGGAGATCGCCGGTCCGGGCTTCATTAACTTCTATCTGTCGGATGAGTCCACTGCCAGCCTGATCAAAGCGGTACTGGAGCAGAAAGCTCAGTACGGCCGCAACAACGATGGTGAAGGCCGTAAGGTGCAGGTGGAGTTCGTATCGGCTAACCCGACTGGCCCACTGCATATCGGCCACGGTCGTGGTGCGGCGGTAGGCGACTGTCTGTGCCGTCTGCTGGAAGCGACCGGCTGGGATGTAACCCGTGAGTTTTACTACAACGATGCCGGTGCGCAGATTAACAATCTGGCGCTGTCGGTACAGGCGCGCTGCAAAGGCCTGACTCCGGACGACGCGGGCTGGCCGGAGGATGGCTACCGTGGTGACTATATCGTCGAGCTGGCCAACAGCTACATGAACGGCGATACCGTTGAGTCTGCCGACCAGAGCTTTACCGGCGCTAAAGACGCCGACGATCTGGAAGCCATCCGTCACTTTGCGGTGGCTTACCTGCGTCGCGAACAGGATCTGGATCTGAAAGCCTTTGCTGTGGATTTCGATGTGTATTTCCTCGAATCGTCCCTGTACAGCGATGGCAAAGTTGAAGATGCGGTACAGCGTCTGATCGCTAACGGTTACACCTACGAAGATGGCGGCGCCCTGTGGCTGCGCACCACCGACTTCGGTGATGACAAAGACCGCGTGATGCGGAAAACCGACGGCGGCTACACCTACTTCGTGCCGGACGTGGCCTACCACCTCGACAAATGGAACCGTGGCTTTACTCGTGTTGTGAACGAGCAGGGTGCCGACCACCACAGCACCATTACCCGTGTGCGTGCAGGTCTGCAGGCACTGAATACCGGTATTCCTAAGGGCTGGCCAGACTACGTACTGCACCAGATGGTGACGGTAATGCGTGGTGGCGAAGAAGTGAAAATTTCCAAGCGTGCCGGTAGTTACGTGACTCTGCGCGACCTGATCGACGAAGTAGGCCGTGATGCCACCCGTTACTTCCTGGCGGCGCGTAAAGCTGACAGCCAGCTGACCTTTGATATCGACCTGGCGCGCTCACAGTCTTCCGACAACCCGGTTTACTACATCCAGTACGCCCACGCTCGCGTATGTTCCATCTTCCGTAAGCTGGCTGAAGCTGGTCAGAGCTGGAGCGAGGAACTGGGTCTGGCGTCGCTGGCGGCACTGGAACTTGAGTCAGAAAAAGAACTCATTGTTAAGCTGGGTCGTTACCCTGAAGTGGTTAAGCGTTCGGCGTCCATCAACGAGCCGCATAACATCGCTACTTACCTGCGTGAGCTGGCCGGTGATTTCCACGCCTGGTACAACTCCGAGAAAACGCTGGTAGAAGACGATGCCGTGCGTAATGCACGTCTGGCTCTGGCGGAAGCCGTACGTCAGGTAATTAACAATGGTCTGGATCTGCTGGGTGTTTCTGCACCGGAAGAGATGTAAGCTCTGGTTATTGAAGCTTACGCATACGTCGTTAAAGTTTTACTCAAAATGCTCACTTATAACCACATAAGCTGTGCTTTTTCGTAAAACTTTGCCTTGTCTGCGAGGCGCTCAATACGCCAGAAAAACAGACAGAAGCTGTTCAACAATTTATGCGACAGGTAAACAGGAAGCACCATGTCAGAAGGCGGTAGCAAAATTCCAAAGTGGGTGTGGATTACCACACCGACCCTGGCATTGGCGTTTGTCGGTTTTATTCTGTACCTGACCACCATTCCGGCCGGTGATGAACTGGATGCGGTGAAAGGCGATGCACGCAAAGCGCTGCAGCTGGGTGTGGAAAAGGCGAAGGAAGAGACCGCTAAACAGGTGAGCAAACCGGCTTACGAGTTCTACAAACTGCTGGAAAACCAGACGGTTGAAGTGCCAGAGGTCGAGGCTTATCAGTCCACGCCGAAAGACGATGTGAATTATCAGTATCGTCTGCAGGCGGGTTCTTTCCGCTCTGCCGATGATGCTGAGCGCCTGCGTGCCAGTCTGTTGCTGGAAGGGTTAACGGCCTACCGCCAGGAATCGACGGTGAACGGCAGTACCTGGCACCGGGTATTTGTCGGGCCTTTTACCGATCGCTCGAAAATGAATAAAGCGCAGGATTTACTGGCAGAGCGCAGCATCAGCCCGCTGGTGCTGAAAGAAGAAGTTAAAAAGCAGTAATTAACTGTGAAAAAACGCCTCAACTGAGGCGTTTTTTTATGCACCACCCTATAGTCGCTATTCTCGTTTTTTCACAAGGAAAGGCACGTATGACACAGACGGCCTGGCAGGATGTATTACAGCAACAGTTTGGCTTCGCGCAATTACGCACCGGACAACAACCCGTGGTGGAAGCCTTGCTGGCAGGTAAATCAGCCGCTGCTATTTTTCCCACCGGTTCCGGGAAGTCGTTGTGTTATCAGCTGCCTGCGTTAATGCTGCCACATCTGACGCTGGTGATTTCACCCTTGCTGGCCTTGATGCAGGATCAGGTGCAGTTTCTGCGCAGCAAAGGAATTAACGCTGCCACTATTGATTCCAGCCAGAGCCGGGACGAAACACAGGACGTGATGAACGGCGTACGCAGTGGCACCGTAAAAATCTTAATGGTGTCGGTCGAGCGCCTGAAGAACGAGCGCTTCCGTCAGTTTATTAATCAGATACCGATCTCGTTGCTGGTGGTGGACGAAGCCCACTGTATTTCTGAATGGGGTCATAACTTTCGCCCGGATTATTTAAAGCTGCCCGATTACTGCCGTGAATTTCAGGTGCCACAGGTGTTGCTGTTAACCGCAACGGCGACCACTGCGGTTATTAATGATATGCAGCGGCATTTTGCTATTGCACCGGAAAATGTCGTTTGTACCGGCTTTTACCGACCCAATTTACGCTTGCTGGCACAACCAACACCCTTGGCGCAGCGTGCCGATAAATGCACTACCTGGCTGAATTATCTGGCGCGTAAAAGCGCGGAAAAACAGCAGGATTTTGCGGCTATTGTATACGTTACTTTGCAGGCAACTGCCGAAGACGTTGCGGCGACATTAAACAGCCGCTTACCGTTCGCGGTAGAGGCTTATCACGCCGGACTGGATGCCCCGACCCGTGAAGCAATTCAGCAACGTTTTATGCAGGGCCAGACGCCGGTTATTGTCGCCACCATTGCTTTTGGTATGGGCGTGGATAAGAGCAATATCCGTCAGGTGATTCACTACGATCTGCCGAAATCCATAGAGAACTACAGCCAGGAAATCGGCCGCGCCGGACGAGATGGCAACGCGTCTGATTGCATTATGCTGGGCGATAGCAGTGGCCTGACGGTACTGGAGAACTTTGTCTACGGCGATACGCCGGAGGCCAGCTGTATTCGTCTGGTGCTGGATACCATTAAAGCGCAGCAAAGCGGCGGTCAGTGGGAAGTGCTGATGACGCCGCTGTCGGCGGCCAGCAATATTCGTTTATTACCACTGAAAACCCTGCTGGTTAATCTGGAAATGCGTGGCGTATTAACCTCGCTGTACAGCTATTTTGCCGAATATAAATACCGCCTGACGGTCAGTGAAAGTGAATTGCTGGCGCATTTTCAGCCTGAGCAGCAACAGTTTTTGCAGGCCATTCTGTCCAGCAGTGATAAGGGACGGGTGTGGTACAGCCTGAATACCGAAGCGTTATTTAAAACCGTAGGCAGCGATGATATTCAGGTGCGTACGCGGGCGCTGACAGCACTGGAGTTTTGTCAGGAGCGTGGCTGGTTGCAGCTGGAAAGCAAGCAGATGACTGATGTATATCGGGTGAATGAGCAGGCATTGAATGCAGCTGAATTGGCCGACGAGTTGTACCAGCATTTTCTGCATAAGCAGCAAAGTGAGATTGGGCGTATTCACGCCATGCTCGATTTATTCCGCCAGCCAAAGTGTCTGAGCCGGCAGCTGGCGGCTTATTTTGCTCAGCCACTGGCGCAGAATTGCGGTCATTGTTCGGTTTGTCGCGGCCAGTTTGTGGCGTGGAACGATGCCCCCGCCACGGTGCTGTGCCCGCCTGATCTGCCTGCCTTGTGTCAGCAACTGGATCAGCAGGTGACGGCCACCTTCGGCTGCGCGGCCAGTGATGAGCTGTTAACCCGTTATTTCTGTGGTATTCATGTGCCATGGCTGAGCAAGGTTAAGGCGCGTTCTCTGGGCTCTATGGGGCGGCTGGAACAGGTGCCTTACGCTCAGGTGAAGCAGTGGGTCAGCGGCAGCCGACGCTGACAGCAGGAGAAATGCATGGCGATTGAGCAGACAACGGAATACCTCAGCATTCAGACCGCAGAAGGCCCGCGCCGTATGGCCTGGCAGTGCTGGCGCGACAGTAGTGCTGAGCCACGGCCATTGCTGATCTGTGTACATGGTTTGACGCGCAACAGCCGCGATTTCGACCTGCTGGCAGAGAGGCTGGCCGCACAGTATGTCGTTATATGCCCCGATGTACTGGGGCGTGGCGACAGCGACTGGCTGCAGAATCCGGCGCTGTACGGTTACCCGCTGTATATCAGCCAGATGCAGCAACTGCTGAGCCATCTGTACAGCCAGTTTGGCGTTGCGGAATGCGACTGGCTGGGCACCTCTATGGGCGGTCTGATTGGCATGATGCTGGCTGCCAATCCAGCTTCCGGTATTCGTCGGCTGGTATTGAACGATATTGGCCCTTTTATTCCCTACAGCGCGTTGCGGCGTTTGGGTGACTATGTGGGTAAGGCGGGTACGTTTGTCGATGTGACAGCGGTAGAGGCCTATCTGCGTAAGGTGGCTGCGCCTTTTGGTCCACTGACGGATGAACAATGGCAGCATCTGGCCCGGCATGGTTCAGAGCCCTGCGATGAGGGGCTGCGTCTGCGTTATGACCCGGGTATTGCTGATGGGCTGAAGCTGGTTACTGAAGATGTTGATCTCAGTGCGGTGTGGCAGGTAGTGAGTTGTCCGGTGCTGGTATTGCGTGGTGCAGAGTCAGATTTGTTGCTTGCAGCAACCGCGCGCAGCATGCTGCAACGGCCGGATACACAGTTGGTCGAATTTCCAGGTGTAGGCCATGCGCCTATGCTTATGGCCAAAGATCAGATAAATGCAGTAGAGCATTTCCTGTTCGGCTGACCTGCCTGGCCGGATTACAGAATCCGTACAAAATAACAACAAAAACCCGCCACGAATGACAGAACGGCTGTTCAACAGTGTTCTACACTCATAGTAATGAAAGTTAATTTGGGTGTATGTGGTGAATCACTTCAAACTTACCGACATCGAAAGCGATGATCTGACTGAGGAGCAGATGCTCCACATTCATATTGTTGCGGCCCTCGCCAGCAGTTTGCTGTTGTTTGCGGTGGCCTACATGACCATCAGCTGAACTGGCTGATATGCAGCAGGCTGGGTCCTGCTGATCTCAAAGCCTGCCCTTACGGCAGGCTTTTTTGTGCCTGTTTTCCGCCAGTGCGCAGCCCGAAGGCCACGCAGAGGGTGGTGAATCAGGCGTACGCGTCTTCAAGGATGGCGCGACTGATATCCAGCGTCAGGTCACCGCTTTCAGACAGCGCTGTCATACCGTGTTTTTCCAGCGCATCGATCACATCACTGAGCTGCTCCTGAGCGACACCATACTCTGACAGGCGGGTTTTAATTCCCACAGATTCAAAGAACGCGCGGGTTTTGCCGATAGCGGCATCAATGCGCTGGTCTTCACTGCCATCACGGATGTCCCATACACGCTCAGCATACTGCAGTAACTTGGCGCGCTTTTTATCCTTGCGCAGCTTCCAGGCGGATGGCTGCACAATGGCCAGCGTCTGCGCGTGATCAATGCCGAACAGAGCGGTCAGCTCATGGCCGATCATGTGCGTACTCCAGTCATGCGGTACGCCTGCACCGATAAAGCCATTCAGAGCCCAGGTTGCGCTCCACACCAGGGCTGAGCGCGCTTCGTAGTTATCTTTCTCGGCCAGCGTAAGCGGGGCTGTTTCGATCAGGGTTTTCAGCAGACCCTCGGCAGTTCGGTCCTGTACCGGCGCATTGGCCGGGAAGGTGACGTACTGCTCGAGAATATGCACGAAGGCATCGACGATACCATTGGCAACCTGGATATCTGGCAGCGTGAAGGTCAGTGACGGGTCCAGAAACGAGAATTTCGGATAGTTCAGCGGACTCATTACCGGGAACTTGCCGCCCTGATAAGAAACCACCGCACCCATATTCATTTCGGAACCGGTGGCCGGCAGGGTAGCGACTGTGCCCATCGGAATGGCTGTACTGATCGGCAGTGGACCAAAGCCATGATAGAGCAGGCTGGCTTCATCTCCCTCAAATGGCGCTGCTGCGGCAACGAACTTGGTGCCGTCCATTACTGAGCCGCCGCCTACGGCGAGCAGGAAATCGACGTTCTCGCGGCGCACAATTTCGACGGCTTGCATCAGGGTTTCAAACTTAGGGTTGGGCTCAATGCCGCCGAACTCCACGACGCTGCGCTCGCCAAGGCTGCTGATGACTTTGTCGAGGGTGCCGAAGCGTTTAACACTGCCACCGCCATACAGCACCAGTACCTTGGCCTCGGCGGGAATCAGCTTATCCAGTTCTGCCAGACGATCCCGGCCAAAGACGATATGGGTAGGATTGTAGTAATCGAAGTTTTGCATGTGACGGTTCTCCCGAAGGTGTGGTCAATTCATCTGATGTGTACAGATTAAGCCTTTGGGAGTTTTTCAGAATGGGCTATACACCCAGAATCATGCCTAAAACTATCACTTGTGATTTTTTTTGCGAGATCCTGGTGCATGTCAGCGGTACACTTTGCTTTCGGTAAATGATTGATACAGCGGGAGCTGGAGATGAGTTCGTTAGTCGATAATCTGAGCGTTCTGGCAGCGAAAGAAGGCTATAACCGCACGGCTCTCAGTGGTGTGGGGGTATTTCGCTCTGATTCATCCTCGGCGCGAGAGCCGCTGTGTTACAGCCAGGGCGTTATTATCATGGCGCAGGGGAGTAAACGTGTGTACCTGGATGAGCAGGCATACGACTACAACCCGGATAACTATCTTGTACTGACGCTGCCATTGCCTGCTGAATGCGAGACGCTGGTCGAGCCGGGTAAGCCAATGCTGTCACTGATACTCGATATAGACATTACCCTGCTGAATGAGTTGGTGCGTTTGTTTGATGAGCATGGCCCTTTAGGTCAGCGTGCGCGTCAGCCTGATAACAAGGGGCTGTACGTCAGTCAGTGCACGGATGAGCTGTCGTGCGTGGTTGAACGGCTGGCGCAGGTACTGCGTTCGCCGATGGAAAGCGCTGTGCTCGGAGCCGGGCTGAAGCGCGAAGTGCTGTTCCATATTCTGAAGGGGCCGAATGCGGCGCCACTGTTTGCGCTGGTTTCTCACAATACTCACCTGGCTCGTCTGGAGCGGGCGATGAAGTATCTGCATGAGCACTATGATCAGAACCTGGATGTAGAGCAGCTGGCAGCGATGGCCAATATGAGCCCGTCGAGTTTTCACCGTAATTTTCGCCAGATCACTGCGTCCTCACCGATTCAGTATGTGAAGAAAATTCGCCTGACGCGTGCACGTGAGCTGCTGATGGATCAGGGGGTAAAAGTGAAGCAGGCGGCGGCCCGCGTTGGTTATGAAAGCCCGACACAATTCAGCCGGGAATTTAAGCGCTATTTCGGCCATAGCCCGCAGGAAACACTGTCGGCATGAACGGAGAGGCTGGCTGAATAAAGTCAGACTGCAGAAACGAAAAAGCCCCGCTCTTTTAAATGGTGATGAGCAGCGCATTTGGCTTTACTTGAGTTTTGCCCCTTTGCTTTTCATGTGGGCTTTTATTTGCGCAGCAATCTGGTTGGCCCGAGCTGCAGCATTTTCAGGAGAAGCCTCACCGGCTAAAGGCGAGTATTGCTTTTCGTGATCCATGACGGATGGATTAGTTGTTTTCTGTGTCATCCTGACTGATCTCCTTCATTGTCTTTTGTGTGCCGGAAGCAAGGTAGTCTGGCTCATTATTACCCTTTGCCAGCCTTTCTAGTTCCTGTGCTCGTCGTTTAGCGAACTCTTCTATTTCCTTTTGAGTCCAGCCCTTTTTTTGTCTTGCATCAGCTAAGCGCTTTTCGTCTTTTGAATCAGTCATCACAATATGTCTCGTGTGAGATAGTCGCCTTTAGTGACGTAGGTGTATCCGTACTTTTCGTAGAAAGCTTTTACAGTGTCATTAACAGGATTCATGATTCTAATATGATTGGCATTTATCATTCGAGCGTAGATCTCGTAAGCCAGAATGATGACGTCAAATACGTTTGACCTGCTGCCCAGGTCTCTCGGCATTGCCTCGACTACATCAAGCCTCATGCCAGTCGCATTGTACGTTGGACGACCAATCGATATTGCAGACAACTGAGATTGCTCCCACACAGCTATTTCAAAGCGTTTCGGGTAGTTCGCACGGTAAAAATTATAGTTACTGATCCAATCCCAATCGTACTGCCTGAGAGATGATAAGCTCCAGGCTTGAGTTGCCTGCAGGGCTTGGCTGGTTATCGGCGTTAGCCTGAATCGTTCACCTGCTGACCGTTCTGCAACTTGCAGTGTTAGCTCGCGAATTTTCGCGTAGCGCATTTCAGCCTCGGTTCTCGATGGTGGAGCCATTGCCATATCACTCCTTGATTGTGGCTTTGGCTATTCTATTGCGCAGCTTGTTGAGTACTTAATGAAGTAGAGAAAAATCAACCGCAATGCTTAGGGCTGTTAGGTAGTGAGGGCGGGAGAGTCGTACGTCCAGAAACGAAAAAGCCCCGCTCTTTTGCAAGTAGCTAGGCTCTTAGAATAAATGGTGCCCAGAGGTGGACAAATGGGTAGGGAGCCCATTTGCACAGCCGCAGGCTGCCCGCAGGGGCATAGCCATGGATGGCTATGATGAATCGAACCTGTGAGGTGACGCCTGAACGAAACGCCAGAAACGAAAAAGCCCCGCTCTTTTGCAAGTAGCGAGGCTCTTAGAATAAATGGTGCCCAGAGGCGGACAAATGGGGAGGGAACCTATTTGCACAGCCGCAGGCTGCCCGCAGGGGCATAGCCATGGATGGCTATGATGAATCGAACCCGTGAGGTGACGCCTGAACGAAACGCCAGAAACGAAAAAGCCCCGCTCTTTTGCAAGTAGCGAGGCTCTTAGAATAAATGGTGCCCAGAGGCGGAATCGAACCACCGACACGGGGATTTTCAATCCCCTGCTCTACCGACTGAGCTATCTGGGCACTGCGTGGTCACTAGGTCGTGATCAGCAAGTGGCGCGTATTAAACCGTTTGCCCGGGTTGCTGTCAAGCACCTGAAACACTTTATTTATCTTTATTTTCAGGCACATAGCCTTCGGCTTTGTCGTAATCGTCGCCGCTGAGGAATTTTGCCCTCTGTTCGGTCAGATATTTACGTGCCTGCATATCCATCATGTTCAGATGCTTCTCATTGATCAGGCGGGTCTGGTGTTCAGTCCACTCGGCCCATGCTTTGCGGGATACCTGATTGAAGATTTCTTCGCCCTTAGGGCCGGGAAAAGGCGGCGCGTCCAGACCTTCCAGTTCCTGTTGGTACTTCTGGCAGAATACGGTTCGGCTCATAGCAATATCTCTGTCTGATGGCTGTCGAGCAGCATTTTTACCGGGGCAGCCAGCCCCAGCGTGCCGGGTTGTTGGGGATTGTACCAGTAACCCATGTCCTGTTCGCGCACTGCGGCAGGTGTACTGTTTAAGCGGAATACAACCGGCTGAATATCCAGGTGATAGTGACTGAAGGTATGGCGGAAAGGCGTCAGCCACTCTTCTTTGTAATCACAGCCACTGATATTGGCTGCCAGCCACTGTGTCGCTTCGGCGCTATCAGCGGCTTCCGGGAAACTCCACAGACCGCCCCAGATTCCTTTTTGCGGGCGTTGCTGCAGCAGAAAGTGGTTATCCGGGGTGCAGGCCATAATCAGTAGCGTGCTGCGTACCGGCTTCTGTTTTTTCGGTTTGCTGTTGGGGAACTGAGTCGGTTTACCAGTTTGCAGGCCTGCACATTGTGGCTGCAGCGGGCAGATGCCACAGGCTGGTTTGCTGCGGGTGCAGAGTGTCGCACCCAGGTCCATCATTGCCTGGGTGTATTCGCGTGAGCTGTGGTCTGGCGTAAGTTGCTCGGCAATTTCCCACAACTGGTTCTGCACGCGGGTTTCACCGGGCCAGCCTTCAATGGCGAGAAAGCGGGTCAGCACCCGTTTAACGTTGCCATCGAGAATGGGGGCATTGATACCCATGCTGATAGAAGCAATGGCAGCTGCGGTTGAGCGGCCGATGCCAGGCAGGCTTGCCAGTTGGTCAACGCTTTCCGGGAACTGGCTGTTATAGTCGTTTACTACTTTCTGCGCGCAGGCGTGCAGGTTTCGTCCGCGAGCGTAGTATCCAAGCCCGGTCCACAAGTGCAGGACTTCGTCCTGTTCTGCTGCAGCCAGGCTTTGTACATCAGGAAAGCGCGCCATAAAGCGTTCGTAGTATGGAATGACGGTGGTGACCTGGGTTTGCTGCAGCATGATTTCAGACACCCACACCCGGTAGGGGGTGATATTTTGTTGCCACGGGAGGTCTTTACGGCCGTTCTGGTGATACCAGTTCAGTACCGCTTCCGAGAAGGTAAATGCACTGCTCATGTTGGCGAATATTCAGGCGTGTTCAGACAGATGGCCGTAGTATACGGCATCTGTCACAGGGTGATGTCGTTGTTGTCTTTCAGGCGTTCATTTTCACTGAGGAACTGGTGCAGCTGTCCCAGCGACAGCGGACGGCTGAACAGGTAGCCCTGACCTTCGTCGCAGTTATTCTGACGCAGGAACTGCAGTTGCTCCTGGGTTTCCACGCCTTCGGCGACCACTGTCATCGACAGCTTGTGTGCCATCGCAATGACCGCCGCGGTAATCGCCATGTCGTTTTTGTCTTCCGGAATATCCATAACGAAGGATCGGTCGACCTTCAGAACATCAATCGGGAAACGCTTGATGTAGGCCAGAGAGGAATAACCGGTACCGAAGTCATCAATGGCAATCGCTACGCCGGTTTTCTTGATTTCCTGCATGATCTGAATAGCCGACTCAACGTCTTCCATCAGCGTGCTTTCGGTGATCTCAAGCTCGAGACAGTGCGGCGGAATATTGGTGATTTCCAATACGCTGCGAATACGCTGTAACAGATGCGGATCGGTGAACTGTCGGGCCGACAGGTTAACAGCCACCTTAGCGTGTTCCGGCAGAACGTTGCTGCGAATCAGTGAGCTGATCTGACGACAGCTCTGTTCCAGTACCCAGCTACCAATCTCCAGAATCTGTCCGGTTTCTTCCGCCACCGGAATGAAGCGGTCAGGGGTAATCATGCCTTTTTCAGGGTGCTGCCAGCGGATCAGTGTTTCAACCCCGGTGATGCCGAAGTCGAACAAGCTGATTTTCGGCTGGAACACCAGGCTGAATTGCTGACGGGCAATGGCTTCGTTGATTTCCTTCTCCAGCGACAGGTGCTCGAGAATGGAGTGATTCATATCTTCTGAGAAGAACTGGAAATTGTTACGGCCAAGTTCCTTGGCGCGATACATCGCCAGGTCGGCGTTTTTCATCAGGGTGTTGGCGTCAGTTGAATCTTCCGGCGTCATCGTGATGCCGATACTAACGGTGGTAACGATATCCTGACCTTTGATTCGAATCGGTTTGGCCATGGCGTGCAGCAGTTTCTCTGCGACCACCAGTACGTCAGATGTGTGGTGGACATCGGTCAGCAGAATCGTGAATTCATCGCCACCAATGCGCGATACCGTGTCATTTTCGCGTACGGTATTACTCAGTCGGTGGGCGACTTCCTTCAGCAGGATGTCGCCGGCGTCGTGCCCCAGAGTATCGTTAACGCGTTTGAACTGGTCCATATCGAGGAACATCAGTGCCATGGACGAGCCTGAGCGCAGAACGCTTTTCACCGACTTTTCCAGTCGGTTACGGAACAGACGGCGGTTAGCCAGGCCCGTCAGCGGGTCGTAGAAGGCCAGGGTTTCCATCTGAATCTGCGCGGCTTTCAGCTCGGAGATATCAGAAATCGCGCCGAGGTAGCCAAGCAGTTCGCCGTTGCGGTCGTGCAGCGCACTGGCCAGCATATGGATCCACAGAGGGCTCTGGTCGCGGCGCAACAATCGCAGTTCCAGTGCAATACTTTCCTGTTCGCAAATCAGTCGATTCCAGGCGTGCTGAACGGCGGAAATATCATCGGGGTGAATACGGGCAAACCATTCCTGCATGCCTGGCAGATCGTCCTGTACGCCGTGGATGTCGCGCCAGCGCTGATTAACGTACTGCAGGTGCTGTTTCGGATCGACCTGAAAGATGCCAACCGGCGACAGGGCCGTCAGTTTACGGAAGCGCTCTTCACTGGTTTTCAGCGAGGCGTTTTCTTCTTCTACGGTACGCAGCAACGAGTTAAACAGATCAACCAGATCACCCAGTTCATCATTGTTTTCTTTACTGGCGCGGATCGAGTAATCCTTGCGTAGCATGATGTTACGCAGGGTATCGCTCAGCTCGCGCATTGGTCGCGCTACGACTTCCTGCAGGCGTGAGGCGAGTAATAACGACAGAATGCTGGCAGCGGCGAGAATGATGCCGGAGAAAATCAGAAACTGCTGAATACGGTGAATCAGATCCTGCTGACTGATTTCTATATACAGGGTGCCGATGGGGGTGTCATCGAGCAGAATCGGAAAAAACTGACTGAATGTCGACTGGCGATTTGCCTGCAACGAATGCAGCTGTCGTGGACATTCGGGGGCAGAATCCTGACTGCGGTAACCAGCTGCCAGGGTTTGCGGATCGGCGTAAATACAGCCACGTTGTACGCTGGTGTCAGCTTTCAGGGTGTTGAGGTTTGTTTTCAGCAGATCAAAATCGCCGAACGTCAGTGCTGCGGTAGCACGGTTGGCAATCACTTCACCAAGAATGGTCAGCTTACGCTCCACATCCTGGCGTGCGAGATAGTACTCCAGCGAAATAAAAGCGAGGTTGGAGGTGAGAAGCGTCAGTCCGGTAGTGATAAGGGCTACCATGACGAGTTTGCGTCGCAGCGACTGGGTACGCAGGGTGCCAATCATAGTGCTGAGCCCCTCATTCCCTGACGGCGGTTATTCCTGAATTTACTGTGGCTGTAGCCAACAGACTGACTGACCATAGAGTGCTGTGATCCTGCTGGTGAACGACTGATAGTGTCAATCCGGATGTCTGCGTGCAAGTGTGAATGTCGGAAGAGACTGTCATTTTGCGCAACAAGTCTCTAACAGAGTAGGTACAGAAGGGCTGTTTGTCAGTAGCGCGGGCAAAAAAAACTGGCCGCAGGGGCCAGTTAACAAGGGGGAGGAAAAACAGAAGCAGTATGTGCTTTCTGTTAGTTTGCATCCTCAACCGAAAGTTCCGCCAGCAGGTCATTCATGCTGATGTTCTGCAGGCGTTCACTCAACTGATCCCGGTAGGTTTTCACCATGCCAAGTCCGGCGACTACGGCGTCGTATACTTTCCACTCTGCCGTTTGCTTGTCCTTGTAGAGACGGAAATCAATCGGAACTGTCTGGCCACTGGTCTGGGTCAGTGTGCCCTTAACCAGGGCACGATCGCCACTGTCATTGAACATTGGCTCTTCAAATACGAACTGTTCGCCATTAAAGGCTTTGAAAGCGCCTGCGTAGGTACGGATCTGACGTTCGCGGAAGCGATCGATAAATGCCTGACGCTGATCCGGTGTAGCACGACGCCAGTATTTACCCAGAGCACCCATGGCGATTTTTTCCTGATCGATGGCTGGCACGATGTAGGTTTCTACCAGACGGCGTACTTCCTCTTCTGTACGTTGCTCAGGTGTCAGCTTGTTCAGCTCTTCAATAACACCAAAGGTCGCAGTGGTGACGACGTCTTTAGGGGATGGTATGTCAGCTGCAAAGGCCTTGGTGCCGATCAATGCGGTGATCAGCAGGAGAAAGGCGGATACAGACTGCAGGGCGATTCTCATCAGCGGTTGCTCCGGTCGTATTCGATCTGAGGACAGTATGGCTTTGTCAGAGTTCTAATTAAAGCCACGCTGTCCGAATATTTTGTTGCAACAGTGGGATAATTTGCACTCTTTATTGTGGATTGTAGAAGGTTTTGTCCTCAAAAGACTCAAAGCCCCGACGGATCAGCGCCTGCTGCAGTGCTTCCGGGCAGTTTGGTTCAATGGCCAGTTGCAGGCCTTCGCTGTCTGCCCAGCGCTGGATGAAGTGAATCATCTGGTGCATAACGCCGCGGCGCTGGGTCACAGCCCGTACCCCGGCGGCAGACAATACGACCGTATCGGGCGAGGTTTTCTCGGCCAGCAAGGCGCCGATCAGACGGTCGTTAAAGCGGCCGGCAATTACCCAGTGATCGTTATCCAGCCATTGGCTGAGTGCAACCTGATCTTTGTTCAGACCATCGGGGCTGGTTTCCTGCTGGATCTTGGAAAGATCGGTCCAGTCAGCCTCGCTGGGCTGGTGGATATGTTCGAGTTTAACGGGCACAGCGGGCTCCCATTAAGGTGTGTGTTTAGCGGGCGAGATTTTTAGCGCTGTCAGCCTCAGTCTGGCCTACTTTCTTAAGCGCTTTGCTTTATAATGCTTTCTTTTCCATTTTGCGAGAGTTGGAGCTAGCCCATGACCCGCGCCGCAACGGTCGAGCGTAATACGCTGGAGACCCAGATCAGCATCACCATTGACCTCGATGGTACCGGTAACGCTAAGTTTGATACTGGTGTGCCTTTCCTCGAGCACATGCTGGATCAGATTGCCCGTCATGGTCTGATCGACCTCGACATCACCTGCAAGGGTGATAATCACATTGATGATCACCACAGCGTTGAAGATATCGGTATCACGCTGGGTCAGGCGTTTGCCAAAGCCGTTGGTGATAAGAAAGGTATCGTTCGCTACGGTCACTCTTATGTGCCGCTGGACGAAGCTTTGTCACGCGTTGTGATCGACTTCTCTGGTCGTCCGGGCCTGTTTATGAATGTTGAGTTCACCCGCGCCTCTATTGGCAAACTGGATACTCAGTTGTTCTGGGAGTTCTTCCAGGGCTTCGTGAATCACGCCGGCGTGACTCTGCACATTGATAACATCAAGGGCTTTAACGCTCACCACCAGGCCGAGACCATCTTCAAGGCTTTCGGTCGCGCACTGCGTATGGCGCTGGCTGAAGATCCACGCATGGCGGGTGTTATGCCTTCCACTAAAGGTTGTCTGTAAGGAAGTAATGTCATGAGCAGTAAAATCTGTGCTGTCATCGACTATGGCATGGGCAACCTTCACTCCGCTCACGGTGCGCTGCAAACGGTCGCGCCGGATACCAAAGTGGTTGTGACCAGTGATCCTGAAGTCATTCTGAAAGCCGACCATGTGGTTCTGCCGGGCGTTGGTGCTATTCGCGACTGTATGGCTGAAATCCGTGCTCAGGGTATTGATCAGGTGGTAGCCGAGGTCCGCAACAGCAAACCGTTACTGGGTATCTGCGTTGGCCTGCAGGCGATGATGGATAGCAGTGAAGAAAACGGTGGTGTTGACTGCATGGGGCTGTTTTCTGGTCAGGTGAAGTTCTTCGGCAACGATCTGGTTGAGAACGGTGAGCAACTGAAGGTTCCGCATATGGGCTGGAACCGGGTTGAGCAGGTAGCGCACCCGTTGTGGTCCGGCATCGCTGACAACAGCCGTTTTTACTTTGTGCACTCCTATTATGTGCAGGCGGCAGATGCCTCGCAGGTAAAAGGTCGTGGCCACTACGGCGTCGATTTCGCCGCGGCAATGGGTCAGGACAATGTTTTTGCTGTGCAATTCCACCCGGAGAAGAGCCACAACGCTGGTCTGGCGTTGCTGCGTAACTTCCTCGCCTGGGACGGTCAGGCCTGAGCGTAAACGAATTTCCGATTTTTGAAGGTAAGGTAAAACAATGCTGGTAATCCCTGCGATTGATTTAAAAGATGGTCAGTGCGTGCGTCTGCGTCAGGGCCGTATGGATGATTCCACGGTATTCGGTGACGATCCTGTGTCCATGGCTAAGCGTTGGGTTGATGCTGGCTGTCGTCGCCTGCACCTGGTGGATCTGAATGGTGCGTTCGCCGGTGAGCCGGTGAATGGTGAAGCTGTGACCGCAATTGCTAAAGCATTCCCGGGTCTGCCAATTCAGATTGGCGGTGGTATCCGTACACTGGAAACTATTGAGCACTACATCAAAGCCGGTGTGAGCTACGTCATTATCGGAACGAAAGCAGTGAAAGAGCCTGAGTTCGTGAAGGAAGCCTGTAAAGCATTTCCGGGCACTGTGATTGTGGGTCTGGATGCGCAGGACGGCTTTGTTGCTACCGATGGCTGGGCTGAAGTGTCTGAAGTGAAAGCGGTTGATCTGGCTAAGCAGTTTAAAGATGACGGTGTGACTTCCATTGTTTACACCGATATCGCTCGTGACGGCATGATGCAGGGCGTTAACGTTGAAGCGACGCTGAATCTGGCGGTTGAAGGCGGTATTCCGGTGATCGCTTCTGGCGGTGTTACCAATATCGAAGACATTCGTGCGCTGTCGAAAGTGGCGGGTCAGGGCATTCTGGGTGCGATCACTGGTCGCGCTATCTATGAAGGCACGCTGAACGTTGCTGAAGCTCAGGCTCTGGCCGACGAACTGACAGGAAAATAATCATGGCACTGGCTAAGCGCATCATTCCTTGTCTGGATGTGGATAAAGGTCGCGTTGTTAAAGGCGTGAACTTTGTTGGTATTCGTGACGCCGGTGACCCGGTTGAGATTGCCAAGCGTTACAACGACCAGGGTGCAGACGAGATTACCTTTCTCGATATTACGGCCAGCCATGAAGGTCGCGATACCACGGTGCATATGGTGGAAGCCATTGCCGAGCAGGTGTTTATTCCGCTGACTGTTGGTGGCGGTATTCGCGAGCTGGAAGATATCCGCCGTATGCTGAATGCCGGTGCTGACAAGGTGTCGATCAACTCTGCGGCGGTATATAACCCTGAGTTTGTTAAAGCGGCATCGGATAAGTTTGGCGCGCAGTGCATTGTGGTGGCGATTGATGCCAAGCAGGTGGCTGATGACCGCTGGGAAATCTTCACTCACGGTGGCCGTAAACCAACCGGTATTAACGCGGTTGAGTGGGCGGTGAAAATGGCTGAGTACGGCGCTGGCGAGATTCTGCTGACGTCGATGGATCGTGATGGTGTGAAGTCTGGCTTTGATCTGGGCGTGACCCGTGCAATCGCCGATGCGGTCAATATTCCGGTGATTGCCTCCGGTGGCGTGGGTAATCTGGACCATCTGGTGGATGGCGTTAAGCAGGGCCATGCTGATGCAGTGCTGGCGGCGAGTATTTTTCACTTTGGTGAATACACGGTGCAGCAAGCGAAGGAACATATGGCAGCGGCCGGCATTGAGATGCGGCTGGACTGACATAGTGAAATGTTGACGAAAGCCCGGTTTCGATAAGAAATCGGGCTTTTTTTTGAACTGAAGGAAAAGCTGCCGCAATTTCGCATTTGAAAATGCAGAGTCATGCGGTGTAATGAGCAGCCTGATGTATAAGGGTTCAGACAGGAAATGAGTACACGGAAATCCCTGGCGCAGTTCGGCGCGTTATTGGTACTGGCCAGTTCAGGTCAGTTCGCTTTTGCGGAGTCAGATATGATTCCGGAGCTGATGTTCGAGCCTGAAATTCCAGAAGTGCTTACCCCGGTGAGATTGCAGCAACCGCTGGCCGAGGTGCCTGCCAGTGTTACTGTGATAACGGCAGAGCAGATGCGCTTATGGGGTGTCTCTGATCTGGTATCAGCATTCCGCTTTGTTCCGGGTTTCTTTGTTTCAACCGAGCTGATTTCTAACTCCTCCAGTGTGGTTTATCACTCCGGTGAAATGACCCTGGCTCGTCGTCTGGAAGTACTGGTCGATGGACGGTCTGTGTATAAAGCGTCGTTTGCTAACGTCGATTGGGACAAGCTCAATATCGCTGTTGAGGATGTGGAGCGGATTGAGATCACCCGCGGCCCCAGTGCGGCAAGTTACGGCACCAATGCTCTGCAGGGTGTTATTAACATTATTACCCGTCACCCGGCGGACAGTGAGGAAGTGAGCGCTCGTCTGGAATACGGCAGCGAAGCGCGACGCAGGGCCTATCTTAGTTCAGCACTACGCGGTTTGACGGCTCAGTCCAGGGTCAGTGTTTATGCCGCCAAAGAAGGGCAGGGCGGTGATTATCATGCGGACGTGGGCACGATCGGAGGTTACCCCGATTTGAATCAGTCACTGGGAGTTAACTGGTCCGGAGCCTGGCAGCCATCAGCGGATAATAGTCTGCGCTGGCAGGTCGGACGTCAGCAGCAGAAACGTGACAATATGGCGGATTCGGATTTCCAGCTGAACTCGCCCCTGGAAAGAACCCTGTCGGATATGGCCTGGTTGCGCTGGAGCAGTCAGCGCTCAGCGGATCATCAGTGGCAGCTGCAGGGCTACTGGCAAAGTGAGAATACAGAAAACGAGTTTGATGCCTGTCTGCCAACCCTGTCACTGGATGGACAGATGGCTGTGCTGTATGAAATGAACCCTGAACTTGCCGATACGCTGGCACGTGGCACTCTGATGCTTCAGCCGGGAGCTGCCGATGATGCCACCCAGTTGCAGATTACGCAGGTGTACCAGGGATTGGCATTAGGGCTGATTGATGCGCAGCAGTTGTCGGTGTTGCTGTCGGGACTGGGTGGTGATGCGATCAGCGTGTCGGACGAGGAATATCAGGTCGCTCAGTGGAGTATTGCGCAGGCGGTTATGGCTGATGGTCTGGCAGAGATCGCCTGTGGTACTGCAAACTACGACCTCTACGAAGAGCGTGCGCATATCGAATGGCAGGATACCCGCCGCTGGAATGACGTATTGCGCTCGGTGCAGGGAATTGGCTATCGCGAAGATCGCATTAACAGTGATACCTACTTCGGTGGAAAGCTGAAGAAGACGCAATGGATGGCGTTCAGTAACGTTGAATATCGAATGTTCAGCGATCTTATCTGGTCTTTGTCGGTAATGGCTGAGTACATCCCGGATGAGAAAGTTCGTTATTCGCCACGTTTCGGTATGAACTATCTGCTCAGCGATCATCAGAGTGTGCGTATGCAGGTGGCGCGTAGTCGTCGTACGCCGGATCTTGCAGAGCAATATCTGGATGCTCGACTGACGCTGCGCGGCCTGAGTGAGAACTACCTGGCGGCGCCTTCTGCAGACCTTCTGTACCGTGCTCAGGCATCAGGCTTAGAAGACAGTCTCGAAGATGAGCGTATCCTTGCCTGGGAGCTGGGCTACTTCCACTACTTCAGCAATCCATCGCTGCAGCTGGATGTGAAGCTTTTCCGCGAGACTATGACGGATCTGATCAGTACCAGTATCACGCTGAGTGATGTGGAGATCGTAAACAACGGTACGCTGACTCTGACCGGTATCGAAGGGCAGATGAGCTGGCAGCCGGTGCAGGGACAAAGTTTGTTACTGGGCTGGTTGCTGCAGGATCGTGAGTTTGATGCTGAAAACGAAATGGCGCTCGGGGCAGAGACCAGTCTGAAAGCCTCCTGGACACGCAATACCGGTTCAACCGAGCAGATGCTGGCGGCTTTCTGGGATCGCTCGCGTTATCTTAAATCCGGTGATGCAGCTCAGGGGCATTATGGTCAGAAACGTATCTCCGGTCGTACGGCCTTCAATACCGATCTGGGAACCTTGTCGTTAACCGCAGTTTACAATGCTCTGGCAGAGCGGGTGCTGTATGAGCGTGATCCGCGCTGGCTGGTGAAGGCTGGCTGGAGTGTTGACTGGTAAGTTAAAGGCAAAAAAAACGGCAGCTCAGGCTGCCGTTTTTTTGCTGCTGGAAAGCAATCAGTACAGTACGCGGGCGCGGATAGTGCCTTCGACTTCTTTGATTTTTTCCAGAGCCAGTTCAGAAGCATCTGCTGCAACGTCGATCACAACGTAACCCACTTCTTCAACTGTCTGCAGGTACTGACCTGAGATGTTGATGTTGTTGTCGGCGAAGATGCTGTTGATTGCATTCATAACGCCAGGCACGTTTTTGTGGATGTGCAGGATACGGTGAACGTTCGGGTTGGATGGCAGTGCCACTTCCGGGAAGTTCACAGAAGACGTGGTGGTACCGTTGTCGCTGTACTGAGCCAGCTTCTCGCCCACTTCCTTACCGATGTTTTCCTGCGCTTCCATGGTGGAGCCACCAACGTGTGGAGTCAGGATCACGTTGTCGAATTCACGCAGCGGAGTCAGGAACTCTTCGTCGTTAGAGCGTGGTTCAACCGGGAATACGTCGATGGCAGCGCCCAGCAGTTTCTTGCTGCGAACCGCTTCAGCCAGAGCATCGATATCAACCACAGTGCCGCGGGAAGCGTTCAGCAGGATAGAACCCTGCTTCATTTCTGCGAACTGTTCAGGACCCATCATCCATTTGGTTGCTGCTGTTTCTGGAACGTGCAGAGACACAACGTCAGCGATGTTCAGCAGTTCGTTCAGTGAGCCAACCTGCTTGGCGTTACCGATAGGCAGTTTGGTAACTACGTCGTAGAAGTAAACTTCCATGCCCATGCTTTCAGCCATAACAGACAGCTGAGTACCGATAGAACCATAACCAACGATACCCAGTTTCTTGCCACGGATTTCGAAAGAGCCGTTGGCAGACTTGTCCCAGCCACCGCGGTGACACTGAGCATTCTTGGCCGGAATACCACGCATCAGCATGATGATTTCAGCCAGAGACAGTTCGGCTACAGAGCGGGTGTTGGAGTATGGCGCGTTGAACACAGCAACACCGCGCTTGGTCGCTGCTTTCAGGTCAACCTGGTTGGTACCGATGCAGAAACAACCAACTGCGATCAGCTTCTCAGCGGCCGCGAAGATCTCTTCGGTCAGCTGGGTGCGGGAACGAATGCCAATGAAGTGTGCATCTTTGATGCGCTCTTTCAGTTCATCGTCCGGCAGGGAAGTTTTCAGGTAGTCGATATTGGTGTAGCCCGCTGCATGCAGAGTGTCGAGTGCAGACTGGTGTACGCCTTCCAACAAGAGAAATTTGATCTTGCTTTTATCGAGTGACGTTTGAGCCATGGTGATACCTATAGACAGTAAGTAAACCTGTTCAGTGGCCAGCGGTTGATGACAGGGCGCCGATGTTACTACGGGGGCGCGATGTTGGCCGACTCACCGGGAGTGAAAACCACTCCGAAAAATAAGGCGCGTATGCTAGCATAACCCGCCTGTTAACGTGAGCCTCAAACCCGGTTTTCATCACGAAGATTACTCATTTTGAGGTGAATACCTTTCATCTAAGCGGAATTTTCCATGACTGCTCTGACTCAAGACGCCCTTATTGAACGGTTATCTGCCATTGTGGGCAGCGACAAAGTTCGTACCGACGCCGATTCTCTGCAAACCTTCGGTAAGGACTGGACCAAGATCTACGAGCCAAAGCCATCGGCCATCGTTTTTCCTAAGACTACTGAGCAGGTGCGCGACATCGTCCTGCTGGCCAACGAGCATGGCCTGGGTCTGGTGCCATCCGGCGGCCGTACTGGTCTGAGTGCAGGTGCTGTCGCGGCCAATGGAGAGGTGGTTGTAGCGTTCGACTACATGAATCAGATCGCAGAATTCAATGCGGTTGACCGCACGGTTAAATGCGGTGCGGGTGTGATTACTGAGCAGCTGCAGACCTATGCCGAAGATCAGGGGCTGTTCTACCCGGTGGATTTCGCATCTGCTGGTTCAAGTCAGATCGGCGGTAACATCGGCACCAATGCTGGTGGTATTAAGGTGATTCGCTGGGGGATGACCCGTGACTGGGTTGCGGGCCTGACAGTGGTTACTGGTAAAGGCGATATCCTGCGCCTGAATAAAGACTTGCTGAAGAACAACACCGGCTACGATATGCGTCAGCTGTTTATCGGTGGTGAAGGTACGCTGGGTTTTGTTACCGAAGCGACAATGCGTCTTACTCGCCCGCCAAAGAATCTGACCGTTCTGGTACTGGGAGTGCCGGAGCTGGATGATGTGATGAAAGTGCTGAATCAGTTCCAGTCACAAATGGATCTGACTGCTTTTGAGTTCTTCTCTGATAAGGCTATGCAGAAAGTGCTGGCGCGCGGCGATGTGCCGGCGCCGTTTGAAAGCAGCACAGATTTCTATGCGCTGATCGAATTTGAAGCCATTGCTGAAGCCGATATGGATCTGGCCATGACCATCTTTGAACAGTGCGTTGAAAACGGCTGGGTGATGGATGGCGTGATCAGTCAGAGCGAAACTCAGGCGGCTAACCTGTGGCGCCTGCGTGAAGATATCTCTGAAACCATTTCTGAGTGGACGCCATATAAGAACGATATCTCTGTGGTTGTATCGAAAGTGCCGCCGTTCCTGCGCGATATTGATGAGATCGTTACCCGCGAATACCCGGATTTTGAGATTATCTGGTTCGGCCATATTGGCGACGGTAACCTGCACCTGAACATTCTTAAGCCGGAAAACCTGCCCAAGGAAGAGTTCTTCCAGCGTTGCGCTAAGGTATCGACCTGGGTGTTCGAAATCGTTGAGAAGTACGATGGTTCGGTATCCGCTGAACACGGTGTTGGTATGACCAAAAAGCCATATCTGGAATACACCCGCTCGGCTGAAGAGCTGGCGTATATGAAAGCGGTTAAAGCAGTATTCGACCCGAATAACGTTATGAACCCGGGTAAACTGGTGGATATGTAATCCACCTGTCTACCGATAAAAAAACCGGTATCAGTTGCCTGATACCGGTTTTTTTATGGTTCATCGCATTTAAGCGTGAAAAATGAGAACGGCAGTAAAATCGGTTAAGTTTGCATTCGCCAAAACCCAAACAAAACCG
>NZ_JAEDAH010000044.1 GCF_020320395.1 Thalassolituus marinus
TTCCCCTGGGAGGCAGCAGGCATTGCGGATTTAAAAGTCGTTTATAGAAAACCGATATCTTTAAAACTGTGGGACAGCAGTGCCCCGAGGGGCCTTTTTACTTTGTGGGAGTTTACTCCAGCAGGCCTTCCAGCCCTGAACTCAGGTCATTAGAGTCGGCGAGGTCAGCGTAAGCCTTGTCGCAGTTCATACCAATGGCATCGGCAACTGCTTTCGGGAATTTCGCCAGAATAGCTTCTTCATCCAGACCATCTTTGTGGGCCTTATTCAGATACTGGGCAATGTGCAGAATACCGGCCAGAGCTGAGTAGGTACGATCCAGATCCGGATTGTTCTGCTCCAGTATCGCTTGCTGCATTTCTGCCGGGAATTTCCAGCGCTTGGCCAGTTCTGCACCAACATCGGCCGAGGTAAAGCCCAGCTGTCCGCGCTCCAGAGTGTGGCGTGTGCCACCCATGCTCAGCGCTTCATCGATATGACGTGCTTCTTTGGGCATTACCATGCGAATCAGCAGTTCACCAACAGAATGCAGCATGCCGCAGGTAAAGGCTGTTTCCCGGTCACAACCGTCGACATAGTTGGCCAGCCATTTGGACAGCGCCCCGACCGCGAATGAGTCGCGCCAGAAGGTTTTCATATCAAAGTTGTCTGGTGCCTTGAACGCTGAGGTCATACCAGACGCCAGAACCATTGTTCGCAGGGTATTAAAACCCAGCAACATAATGGCATCATGGGGGTTGGCGATGGTGCGGGATACTCCGTAGTGAGCGGAGTTCGCCAGACGCAGAACTTTGGCAGTCAGCGACTGATCCAGTGCAACTTTGCTGCTCAGCTCATCGACATCAACGTCCTCATTGCGGAAGCTTTCTATCAGTTCCTGAACAACGCGTGGAATGTGAGGCAGTTGCTGGGTTTCTGCAAAGATGGTGGCCATGCTCATAGTTATACTTCCTTTGGTTTCACTACTACTGAGCATAGGCGAGGTTTTTAAAAGCGTGTAACTGCGACTTGCCTGTTTCTTGTAACGGTGTGAATTCGCTAACTGATAAATATGTCGTATCAGTCATTTATCTGACGTAAGTCTTTGATATTATTGTGCATCTTTAAGAGGAATGGTTATGCAGCAACCACGTATTGGTTTTGCGGGTATGGGCCTGATGGGGGTACCCATGTCCTTACGTCTGCTGGAAGCTGGTTTTCAGGTAACGGTGTGGAATCGGAACCCTGATAAAACAGCTGTGCCGGCAGCGAATGGTGCGCGGGTTGCAGACAGCATTCAGACGCTGGTCGCCGATAGCGACATTCTGATGACCTGCGTGACGGACACGGCCGCCGTTGAAGCCATTGTTTTTGGTCCTGAGGGTATTGCTGAATACGCTAATAAAGATCAGGTGCTGGTGGACTTTTCCAGTATTGATCCGGCAGAGACCCGCACTATGGCAGCAAAGCTGGCGAGTATGTGTGGAATGGTCTGGATCGACTCCCCGGTGTCCGGTGGAGTTGCTGGCGCCGAGCAGGGGACTCTGGCGATTATGGCCGGTGGCCCGGAAGCAGTTATCGACGGGTTGCGTTCGGTATTGGCGCCTTTGTCTCAGCGTGTCACTCGCATGGGGGATGTTGGTGCCGGTCAGGTAACCAAAATCTGCAACCAGATGATTGTCAGCTGTAATGTGCTGGTAATGGCGGAGGTGATGGCTCTGGCAGAAAAGTCAGGCGTTGATGCAGCCGCTATCCCTCAGGCGCTGAAAGGTGGCTTTGCCGATTCAATTCCATTGCAGCTAACCGGGCCACGTATGGCAGAACGCGACTTTGACCCGGTGAAGTGGCACGTAAAAACGTTGCTTAAAGACCTGGATATGGCCAATGATCTGGCCAGAACAATGAGAAGTGCCATTCCAATGGCCGGACTGGGTGCAGAGCTTATGCGAATGCACGCCAGCCAGGGTAATGCAGAGCGGGATCCCTGCACCCTGGTGACTATGTATACGGAGAAATCAGGGTGAAACTCACCGCTAATCTGTCATTGATGTACACCGAATTGCCGTTTCTTAAGCGTTTTAAAGCTGCGCACGACGACGGTTTTTCTGCGGTCGAGATTCAGTTTCCTTACGACACTCCGATCAGTGATATTCAGCAGGCGCTGAAAGAGAATAATCTCAGTTGTGTGCTGATCAACGTACCTGCCGGTGATCTGATGCAGGGGGGCGAAGGCCTGGCTGCGGTACCAGGTAAAGCCGCTGAATATGCGGCGGCCATGGTTGAATGCCTGGCGTATGCGCGGGCGCTGAAAGTATCTTGCGTGAATGTTCTGCCGGGCCGTTGCAGCGATGAAAACAAACGGGTTTTCTATCTGGATACCTTCAAGAAGAATCTGGTGAAGACGGCAGACAATCTGGCTCCGTTTGGTATTACGACGACCTTTGAAGCGATTAATACCCGCGATATGCCGGACTTCCTGATTTCAACAGCCGATCAGATGCTGGCTATTGTCGATGAACTCAAGCATCCGGCAATTAAGGCGCAATTTGATGTTTATCATATGGCGTTGATGGGGTGTCAGATCTGTAGTTTTATCGATGAGAATGCCGATAAAATCGGACATATCCAGTTTGCTGATATTCCTCAGCGGGGTGAACCGGGCTCAGGAACGCTGGATTTCACTACTATCTTCCGCTGTATTGAGACGTCGGGATATCGTGGCTGGGTTGGCGCAGAGTACAAGCCTACCCGCCGAACGTCCATGACCATGCAGTGGAAGCGTGATCTTGCTGCTAACGTTGCACTGTGTTCGTGATCAGCTGAACATATCGATCTGATTGTCGTCAGCTTTCTTTCTGGTACGTGGTGATTTACTGCGTGCCGCTTTCCCTTCAGCCTGTTTATCATTACGGGCTTGTGTTGCATCCTCAGTAAACAGCGTGCTCTGGTCAGGCTGAGGCGGGCTTAGCTCTTCGGTCTCGCTGGCTGACACCTGCGTTTCACTTGCCACCAGGCTCGGTGACTCTGATGCGGGCATACGGTCAGATTGTACTGGTTCGTCGATGTTCTGATCTGTGGTGTCGGTAAACAGTGAGGCTGTTGCAGCTTCTGCCTGTATCTCTGTTGCGGGTGTTTCGCCGCTAACGGTGGCTTCGACAGCAGTTTCAGGGGGAAGCGGCAGGGCATCGAACATGTCGAACTGCGGAGGCAGAGCATCTTCGTCTTCGTGATGGGGGTGAGGATTGCGGGCGGCGAGTACCTTGAGGCGACGCTTCTCACACAGATTGATAATCAGCTGGCGCTGAAAGTCACTGAACTTCAGCCAATTGAGGCGCTCTTCGCGCGAACGGAAACAGCCTTTGCAATAACCACGGTTATTGAGCTCGCAGATGCGTCTGCAAGGGCTGGGGATATCAAACAGCTCACCCTGATCAATCATGCAACAACGATTCCTTCATGTTCCTGTTAGCAGAGTATCAGGTTCACGCGGGGGAGCAATCAGCAGAGGGGAGAAACAAAACAGCCCGCGAAGCGGGCTGTAATGTTCAGAGACTGATCAGACTGGAGTTACGTTCTCAGCCTGAGGACCTTTCTGGCCCTGAGTCACTTCCATGGTCACTTTCTGGCCTTCAGCCAGAGTACGACGACCATTGCCATTGATAGCACTGAAGTGAACGAAAACGTCTTTGCCGGATTCTTGCTCAATGAAACCGAAACCTTTTTCGTCATTGAACCACTTAACGGTGCCCTGAATTAAATTTGCCATGCTTACTTTCCTGAGTAGTGCGCCGGTGTTCCGGCCTTTCATTACAACTGGCATTACTGTCGATATTGGCTGGCTGGCCATCATGCAATCAATAAATGCCCCTATCGACCAGTAACTTTCATATCCTTCAATATGCAGGCACTCGCCAATATGCCTGCATTAGTACAGACTGGAATCATAGTATCTCACTTATCCCAAGCAACCAAGCATCTGCAAGCCCCTTTTTAAATTATTTTTTTATTACGAAAACCGCATGACTACGGGGCCTGAGCCACTCTGGCTGCCAGAGACTGGTGCCATTTGGTAAACTATGTCGTTCTGATTTGCCTGGGGACTCCCGTGTTTCAAAATATCCGCCTGCCTGTGGGGCAGGAAGCGCAGCGTCTGTTTCATGGTCGCGGGCATGCCTGGCCCGGTTTTGAGCATGTTTCAATTGACTGGTACAACACGCTGGCACTGGTCACGCTGTTCCGTGAGAGTCCGCAGGAATGGCTGGGAGAGCTGTGTCAGTGGTTGCAAGCCGAAGCGGGTGCTGGCTCGGTGGTGGTGCAGTATCGCTGCCGTCCGGGAGCGCCTTTTGAGACTCTGGCCGGTGAGTGTCCTGACTTCATGGCAATTGAAGAGGCTGGACTTAAATATGGTCTGTATCTCAATCGGTCTCAGAATACCGGACTATTTCTTGATATGGCTAATGGCCGACGCTGGGTTCAGGCCCATGCCAGCGGTCGCCGGGTGCTGAATCTGTTTGCCTATACCTGTGCATTCTCTGTGGCAGCCATCGCAGGCGGTGCCAGTAAAGTCGTCAATGTAGATATGAGTCGTGCTGCACTGAGCAATGGCCGGGAAAACCACCGTCTTAACGGCCATGATCTGGCGAAGGTTGCTTTTGAGGGGGTGGACATTTTCCGCTCCTTCGGACGTCTGAAGAAGCATGGTCCTTATGAGTTGCTGATTTCCGATCCACCGAGTTTCCAGAAGGGCAGCGTGGATATTCGCAAAGACTATGCGAAGCTACTGCGCCGAATCCCGGAACTGGTAGTACCCGGTGGTGATTTGTTGTTGTGCCTGAATGCACCTGAGCTGGATGAGCACTTTCTACAGCAACAGGTGGCAGAGTTTGCGCCAGACTGTGTTCTGGTGGAGCGCATTCATGCACCTGAGGTGTTTATTGAAGCGCAGGCTGGCAAAGGTCTGAAGGTGTTTCACTACCGTTACCAGCCAGAAGCAGGGGATCAGTAAAGACTCTGCAGCTTCAATTACAGCTCGTAGTTGTAGGCACGCTTTTCGATCAGCTCGATTTTGTAGCCGTCCGGATCTTCGACAAAGGCAATCACGGTTGTACCGCCTTTCACCGGACCGGCTTCTCTGACCACCTTGCCACCGTTCTGGCGGATGGTTTCACAAGCTGCGGCGGCATCGTCTACTTCAATGGCAATATGGCCATAGGCGCTGCCCAGCTCGTATTCGCTGACGCCCCAGTTGTAGGTCAGCTCCAGTACGGTACCTTCGTTCTCATCCTGATAACCGATAAACGCCAGGGTATATCTGTACTCCTCGTTGTCGTGCTTGCGCAGCAGCTTCATACCCATCACCTGGGTGTAGAACCGAATGGAGCGATCCATATCGCCCACACGCAGCATAGTGTGCAGTAGTCTCATAAGACGGACCTCAGTCGGATGTTTTTTGTTTGAACTCACACAGATCTTCGATGATGCAGGCACCGCATTTGGGTTTACGCGCCACGCAGACGTAGCGGCCATGCAGAATCAGCCAGTGGTGTGCATCCATCAGAAACTCTTTCGGCACCAGGCGCATCAGTCGGGCTTCAACTTCATCAACGTCTTTGCCGGGGGCAATTTTCGTACGATTGGATACGCGAAAAATATGCGTATCAACCGCCATGGCCAGCTGTTTAAAGGCTGTGTTCAGTACCACGTTGGCCGTTTTACGCCCAACTCCGGGCAGTGCCACCAGATCATCGCGGTTATCGGGAACTTCACCGCCGTGCCGCTCCAGTAACAGCTCAGCCATTTTGATAACGTTTTTCGCTTTGCTGTTAAACAGTCCGATGGTTTTGATGTATTCCTTCAGGCCTTCTTCGCCCAGCGCGACCATCTGAGCCGGCGTATTGGCCACCGGAAACAGTTTTCGCGTCGCTTTGTTCACGCTTACGTCCGTGGCCTGAGCCGATAAGGCCACGGCAACCAGCAGTTCGTAGGGCGAAGAGTATTCCAGCTCGGTTTCCGGGTTCGGATTCTGTTCCCGCAGACGGGCAAAAATTTCGGTACGTTTTTCTTTGTTCATAGTCAGCGCTGACTGGCGGCGTTTAAAGCACCATCATACCGCATCTTCGACCCTGTTTCGGCCATTCTGCTTGGCTTTGTACAGCGCGTTGTCTGCCCGTTTCATCAGTGCCTCTATGCTTTCACCAGACTCTCGTCGTGCGGCTCCAAAGCTCATGGTCACATTCAGGGTTCGCGCTTTGCTTTTCTGACCACGCTGTTTTTTACCATCCTTGCTGCTCGCCGGACGCTGATTCGTGTCGCGTAGTGTCAGCTGATAGCTGGCAATGCGCTCGCGGGTGGCTTCTATAAAGGGGCGGGTTTCAACCAACTCGGCGGATGGGAACAGCAGCGTGAATTCTTCGCCACCATAACGGTAGGCCCGACCGCCACCGCTGGTTTTTTCCAGTTGAGCGGCTACAAGGCGAAGCACATCGTCACCCACATCGTGACCGTGGGTATCGTTGAATTTCTTGAAGTGATCGATATCCGCCATAACAAGAATATAACGACCATGGCGGTGTTTCAGGTCATTCATCAGTGCCCGCCGTCCGGGAAGTCCTGTTAATTCATCAATGAATGCGAGTTGGTGGTTACTGACCAATAATGTGGCGAATAGCAACAGCAGAGATGTGCTGGCAGTCAGTGCCGAAACCTGCTGGCTGGCAAACAGGTAAAACATGCCTGCGTGCAGAACAATAACGGTGATAAAGGCCAGCGGAATATCCGCTTTGCGCGGCAGACGATTAGCGCACAGGGCAACGGCAATACTGAATGACAGCCAGGCAGGCAGAGGTAACAAACCTCCGACACCGGCTGCGCGGAATGACTCACTCCATTGTAAAACGGCGGGATACAGACTGGTTAGCGTCAGTCCGTAGATCAGCAAAAGCTGTAAAGCCAGCGCCAGAGGAAACATCATTCCGGCCAGAGACAGAGGTCTGCGCTCCGGCAAGAAACGCACGACCACCGCGTTTAAAGGCCACAGCAGGGTGAGCCAGAAGAAAACCCACCAACGCTCAGAATGTTCCAGACTGGCCTGAAGCTCAAACTGGATCAGCGCATAGGTCGCCATCACCAGCAGGGCCATTTGTCCCAGGCGTCCCTGATTAAATACCTGGGCGAGTACCAGTAATAAAGTGCCCAGCAGATAGGGCAGAACACTGATCAGTGTCTGGTAGTCCTCAGTCCAGAGCCCTGTGAGTGGCGCTAGCCACCAGACGGAAGTCAGGGCAATTGCTGGAAATAAAAGAGCTCTTAACAGGGATAATGTCGGCACGTCGGGCGTATTCCGTTTCAGTCAGACAGATGCATCAGCATCAGACGAAGTTACAGAAACTATAGACCTTATTAACAGACAGCACTGAAACAATATGTTGCCCAATGTTGTCGCTGTTAACGGTTGAATGCGCAATAAAAAACGGGGCACATGGCCCCGTTTTTACAAGCTGTTCTGCAAGCAGAATCAGTTGTTAGCGTGCAGTTCTTCGTTCAGCTGGATTGCGCTTTTGTTGGTTACGCACTGAACAGCACCGGTGATGGAGTCACGACGGAACAGCAGGTCAGATTTGCCCGCCAGGTCACGACCTTTAACGGTCTCTACCACGTTCTTCTGGTCGTCCAGAACCTGAATCTTGGTACCTGCCGTTACGTACAGGCCCGCTTCTACGGTGCAACGGTCACCCAGTGGGATACCAATACCAGCGTTGG
This sequence comes from Thalassolituus marinus, assembly GCF_020320395.1. Classification (GTDB taxonomy): domain Bacteria; phylum Pseudomonadota; class Gammaproteobacteria; order Pseudomonadales; family Oceanobacteraceae; genus Venatoribacter; species Venatoribacter marinus. The sequence goes on from NZ_JAEDAH010000044.1 coordinate 7,738, forward strand.
CGCCCAGCAGACATTTCTCACCGACAGAAATAATGATGTTACCGCCGCCAGACAGGGTACCCATAGTCGAGCAGCCGCCACCCAGGTCAGAACCATCACCCACCACAACACCTGCAGAGATACGGCCTTCAACCATAGAAACGCCCATAGTACCGGCGTTAAAGTTAACGAAGCCTTCGTGCATGATGGTGGTGCCTTCACCAATGTAAGCGCCCAGGCGTACACGTGCGGTGTGGGCAATACGTACACCGGCTGGTACTACGTAGTCGGTCATGCGTGGGAACTTATCCACGCTGTTTACGCTCAGCAGTTCGCCGTTGAGGCGCGCTTCCAGCTGTGCCTGTGGCAGCTCTGCCAGGTCGATAGCGCCTTTGTTGGTCCAGGCTACGTTTGGCAGCAGGCCAAAGATACCCGCCAGGTTCAGACCGTGCGGCTTAACCAGACGATGAGACAGCAGGTGCAGCTTGAGGTAAACCTCAGGGGTTGAAGAAGACTGTTCGTCGCTTTCCAGAACGGTAACAACCACTGGTTTCTGGCTTTCGGTACAGGCACGGGCCAGAGCTGCCTGCTGTGGAGCAGCTGCTTCGATGGCATCGGCAAAGGCGTTAAGCTCACCACCATCGACGGTCAGAGCAGCGTTGCCGCCTTCGTAACCCAGTGCTGATTTTGCTGCTTCTACCAGCTCAGACGCAGGGTTCAGCAGTGGCTGCTGGTAGTAAACTTCCAGCCAGTCGCCGTTGGAGTTTTTGGTGCCAACACCAATGGCCAGTGCAAATGCATTACTCATGGTCAGTCCTCTGTTTTGCGCCGTGGCGCAGGGCTAATAGTTTGAAACGATTTAAAGCTTATTTAAGGTTCAGGGCAGCGTAATCGTCAGCTTTGAATCCCAGAACCTTCTGGGTTTGTGTGTCCAGTAGCGGACGCTTGATGATGGATGGATTGTCCAGCATCAGTTCGCGGGCGGAATCAGCATTGATTGTATCCCTGATTTCGTCCGCCACTTTACGCCAGGTGGTACCACGCTTGTTCAGCAGTGCTTCCCAGCCAAGGTCGGCGATAAAGGTATCGAGCAACTCTGCAGACAGGCCATCCTTCCTGTAGTCATGAAACTGATAATCGATACCCTCTGCTTCCAGCCATTGTCTGGCTTTCTTGATGGTGTCGCAGTTTTTGATGCCGTACATGGTGATCATGATGGGAATGTCTCTGTCGCTGCTGATTTCGGAGGGCGGATGATACCAGAACCCCGGTACTTGATCAGCCTCTGGAGACCCTGCGCTTATCGTCTACGCTAAGAGGGTACTGCAGGCAGAATTGGCCGGAAGATCGGGGAGGGTAGATGAAGGCCCGCTTGACTATATCGAAGCACTTGAGCTGGCCTTTGTTGTTGCTGGCCGCTGGCATCATGCTGTCTGCACTGGTGGCGCTGGAGGTGGAGCGTCATAACCGCAGTTACATGCACCGAATGCTGCAAACAGAAGCTGCTGAGATTACGCATCTCATCAGTCAGCGTATTGAGCTGTACCAGTACGGCTTACGCGGCATGCGGGGGGCTATTCTGACAGCAGGCAACCGCCTGAATCGTCGGCGGGTGGAGGGCTACAGCGCTACCCGGGATGTTGATACCGAGTTTCCCGGGGCACGTGGCTTTGGCTATATTCGCCGGGTTAATGCAGCGGATGAAGCCAGCTTTATTGCATCCGCCCGCGCTGATGGCTGGCCGGAATTCACCATCCGTCAGCTCTCTCCTCACGATGGTGAACGTTTTGTTATCCAATACATAGAACCTGTTGGGCGTAATCTTCAGGCCGTTGGTCTTGATATCGCTTCCGAAAAGAATCGTCGGGAAGCCGCCTGGTCTTCGCTCGAAAGTGGTGAGGTTCGCCTGACGGCTCCCATTACTCTGGTACAGGCAACCGGTAAGCCCTTGCAGTCGTTTCTGATACTGATGCCGGTATATGCCTCGGTTACGACACCGGATACACCAGAACAGCGTATCAAACAGGGTATTGGCTGGAGCTATGCACCACTGATTACCGAAGAGATTCTGCAAGGGCTTGACCTTAGCAGCCATCATCTGGGAATACAGCTGGCAGATATTGGTGGTGATGGAATATCGGAGGTTTTTTATCGCCAGCAATGGTTGCAGGACGACAGCAGAATCACTCTGGCTATAGACCGCGAAGTGTTCGGACGTCAGTGGCAAGTAACTTATCAGGTAACCCCGGCGTTTAAGCAAGGATTGCATCTGATATCTCCGCTTTATGCATTTGCGATTGGTATCGTTATTTCTTTTCTGCTGAGTGCTGCTTTTCTTCTGTGGCGTCAGAGCCGTCTGCGAGGTTACGAATTACGGGCCCAGCAAGCGCACCTGGCAGCCATCGTTGAAAGCTCCTCCGATGGCATTATCAGTCGCGACTGTCATGGCAATATTGTCAGCTGGAACCGTGCTGCCGAGCAAATGTTTGGTGTTAAAGAAGAGGTAGCTATCGGACAGCCGGTGCAGCATCTGATCATTCCGGAAAACTGTGACGAAGAAGACCGTAACCTGTGTGCCATTGCTGGTCAGGGAAAAGTACCCCCATCACTGGAAACAGTACGGCAACGGGCGGATGGCAAACAGGTCGATGTTGCTATTTCTTATGCGCTTATGCGTAACAGTCGAAATGAAGTTGTGGGGCTTTCGGAAAGTATCCGGGATATATCGCAGCAAAAGGAATATCAGCAAAGTCTTATCGAACTGAACGCGAACCTGGAAAAACAGGTGGAGCAGCGTGCAGGTGAAGCGCAGCGTCTGGCGCGTTTGCTGAAAAATGTTCTCGATTCTGCCTCCGAGGTTTCCATCATAGCTACCGATAAAGACGGTAAGGTGACGCTGTTTAATCGTGGTGCTGAGCGAATGCTGGGCTATTCGGCGGCCGAATTTGTTGGTGTGCAATCACCAGCTATTTTGCACGATCCTGCCGAGGTTGAACTGCGTTCTCAGCAGCTTGAGGAGGAGTTTGGCGGCGATATTAAAGGCTTCCGGGTATTTGTCCATCTCACTGAGCTCGACGGAACGGATACCCGGGAGTGGACCTACATCCGTAAGGACGGGCAGCGACTGCAGGTCAGTTTATCAGCAACCACTTTGCGAGATGATGACGGAACGATCGTCGGTTATCTGGGTATTGCTGTTGATGTAACAGAGCGTAAGGCAGCGAAGTTAGAATTAGAAAAAAGCCTGTCGACTACTCAGGCAATTCTCGATACTGCTGTTAATCCGATTATTACCATCGATGCCATGGGTATCATCCGCTCCTTTAATCCGGCAGGCGAACATGTTTTTGGCTACACCGTGGAAGAAGTCGTCGGCCAGAATGTTTCGTTGCTAATGCCAGAACCATTTGCCGGCCGCCACGATCTCTATATGCAGCGTTTTCGTGATATGGCAATTCCACGCATGATTGGTATTAACCGCGCTATTCAGGCAAAACGCAAAGACGGCTCGGTGTTTCCTGTGCAGATCAGTCTCGGAGAAATGTCGGTTGCTGGCGAGCGGCTGGTGGTAGGCATTCTGACTGATATTTCAGAGCAGAGAGCACAAACCGATGCTCTCGGCGCGGCGATGGCCCAGCTTTCTATGGCGGCGGAAGTTGCAGAGCTTGGTGTCTGGTCATGGACACCGGATGACAACCAGTTGCAATGGAACGACACAATGTTCCATATGTATCACCAGCCGGTTTCTTTGCGTGAGGAAGGCCTGACGTATCATCACTGGCGCATGCGCATTCATCCGGAAGACAGGGAGCGTACAGAGCAGGCACTCTCAGTGGCGATGAAAGGAGAAGGGGACTATAAGCCTGTTTTCAGAATCATATGGCCGGACGGTGAGATTCGTTACATGCAGGGCGGAGCGCAGGTGGAAATGGACGAGGATGGCCATGTTTACCGAGTAACGGGCATTAACCGCGACATTACCGAACAACTTTTGTATGAAGAGCGCTTGCGTGATGCGAAAGAAGCCGCTGATGCCGCGAATGCGGCGAAGTCTTCTTTCCTGGCCAATATGAGTCACGAAATCCGCACGCCAATGAATGCCGTACTGGGAATGCTTAAACTGGTATCACATACCAGCCTGACCGAACGACAGCGCGATTATGTGAATAAATCGCAGAGTGCTGCTGAGTCCCTGTTAAGTTTGCTGAACGATATTCTCGATTACTCAAAAATCGAAGCGGGCAAATTGCACATGGATATTCATACCTTCAGTCTTGATGAAGTGATGCGCAGCCTGGCGGTCGTACTGTCGGGCAATCTTGGCAGTAAACCAATAGAAGTACTGTTTGATATCGGCTCTGATGTACCCGATTACATGCGCGGTGACAGTAAACGCTTGCTGCAGATATTGATTAACCTCGCGGGTAACGCGATTAAATTTACCCAGCAGGGGTACGTTGTTATTTATGTGCACTGTACATCGCTCAGCGAAGATCAGGTGCAGCTGGATATTGGTGTCAGAGATACCGGTGTTGGTATCTCTGAGGAAAATCAGCAGAAAATATTTGAAGGTTTTACTCAGGCCGAAGTCACCACCAGTCGCAGCTTTGGCGGAACCGGGCTGGGGCTGGTGATCAGCAAGCGCCTGGTTAATCTTATGGAAGGCGAACTGCAGCTGGATAGTACCGAAGGCAGCGGCAGTCACTTCTGGTTTTCAGTCGCATTTCCTCTGGCTGATCGTCATACAGATCGGGATACTTATCAGGAAGATCTCAATGTTCTTCTGGTGGAAGACCATCCGCTGGCGGCAGAGCTGATGACCCGGGATGCAGAGTCGCTTGGCTGGTCTGTAAGGCACTGTGTCTCTGCTGCCGAAGCCATGGCGGCATTGCAGCAAGCCAGCAGAGATGAGCAACCGTTTCAGCTGGCATTGATTGACTGGTACCTGCCGGACCTGAACGGCATTGATCTGGCAGAACAAATTCGCATCAACGGTGAGAAAAATGTTCCGCCGGTCATTCTGATCAGTGCTCATGGACGTGAATCACTGGCAGATTACCTGAATACCGACAACCCTCCCTTCCGCGATTTCCTCAGCAAGCCGGTTACGCAACGGCAATTGGCAGAAGTTGCATACCGTGCCATTCATGAGCCTGATCAGCATGCTAAGGCACTGATAGCCCCTAATCTGGAGCAACGTCTCACCGGTATGTCTATCCTTGTGGTTGAAGACAATGAAACCAATCGTGAAATTGCCTATGAACTGTTAAGCGGCGAAGGCGCTGTGGTTGATCTTGCGGAAGGGGGGATGCAGGGCGTGGATATGGTGACAGCAATGGGCAAACAGTACGAAGTAGTCATCATGGATATGCAGATGCCCGATATCGACGGCCTTGAAGCTACGCGGAGAATCCGCAGCGATGGACGTTTTGATCAGCTGCCGATACTGGCGATGACAGCGAACGTCAGTTTGGCAGACAAGGAAGCCTGCCTGCAGGCTGGAATGAACGACCATGTGGGAAAACCAATCAATCTTGATGAGCTGGTCCAAGCCATACGCAGCCTGACCGGGAAGTCAGATACCGGCGCCGGGCTGACGGCTACTTCCGAAGCGGAACTGATCTCTGGTTGTGATGATCTGCTTGAAAGCCCGCAGTCGCTGCTTTCCCGTTTTGCTGGCAATCTGGCGCTACTGAAGAAAATGACTGACCGTTTTGGCGGTGATATCCATGAAATGCTGAATGAGCTTGAGCGACACTGGCGACAACAACAATGGCAGGCGAGTGGTGCAACGCTGCACACTCTGAAAGGCACCTCTGCGACCATGGGTGCATGTCGGTTGTCTGCCCGCTGTGCTGAGCTGGAGAAGCAATTTAAAGCCGGAGCAGAAGAGGCTTTGTGTGAGCAATGGACAGAACTGCTACAGGAACTACGGCAACTTACAGATGAATCCGTCAGTCAATTGTCCGCTTTGGTCGCATCAATGACAGATCCGTCTGCTAATGTGGAATCAACCGATTTAAGTGCAGATCAGTGGCATGAAAAACTAACGGAATTGGCGGAGCTTCTGCAAAGCAACAATATGTCGGCGGTCGAATATGCTGAAGGCCTGCCCGTACACAGTTACCCGGGTAATCAGGCAGCATTGAAAGAAATGATTGATTCCGTGTCTGTGCTGAACTTTGCCGATGCTGCAAAAATTCTTGAACGTCTCGGAGGCCGTCATGACCTCGACTAAAACCTTACAACAGCTGATACCGGGACTTACAAGAAAACCACGTCTGATGGTCGTGGACGACCAGACAGTTATGATTCGTATCATGCATGAGATATTTAAAGAAGACTTTGAAGTCTTTATGGCGACCAGTGGAAAACAGGCACTTGAGATGTGTTTGTCGCAGCCACCGGACATCATGTTACTGGATGTTATGATGCCTGATATGGATGGTTACGAAGTCTGCCAAATACTGAAGAGCAGCAGTCAGTACGGTGAATTTCCGGTTATTTTTGTCACCGCACAAAACGATACGTTGGATGAAGTAAAAGCGTTTGAGCTGGGTGCCGTTGATTTCATTAATAAGCCTATCAAACCTGTGCTGGTGAAAGCCCGGGTACGCGCTCATGTTACGGTTAAGCTGCAAAGCGATTTATTGCGCTCATACGCTATCTCGGATGGACTGACGGGGGTGCCCAATCGCCGTTATTTCGACGATCAGATGCAATTGCAATGGCGTCAGGGAATGCGCGAGAAGAGGCCTTTGTCCGTCATACTTATCGATATCGACTTTTTTAAGCAATATAACGATCACTACGGGCACATCGCCGGTGATGATGCGCTGAAATCAGTCGCTAAGGCGTTAAGTGACATGGCTAAGCGTCCCCTGGACAGCCTTTGTCGCTATGGCGGGGAAGAGTTTGTTTGCCTGTTGCCAGCAACCGACCTTAAGGGGGCCGAACTGATTGCTCAGCGTATGGTGGACGCAGTTCAGACACTGGCTATTGAGCATTCGCAATCACAGGTTGCAAAACACCTTACCGTCAGTGCTGGTATAGCCTGCGTGTTGCCTTCCCATCAGTTTTCCGCTGAAGACCTGCTGGCCGCGGCAGATAAGCAGCTCTACAGCAGCAAGGGGCAGGGTCGTAACAGGATCAGCTGCGAGATGCTGAGCTAGCATCGGCTAGCTCCGAATAACGCGAGAGCAAGTCAGAAGCTGCAATCCTGAAAATATCACCTAGGCTGAATGTTCGGATGGTATTAGGGAGAGTGCCATGGCAATTCTCAATTCTATGGGGATCCGGCAAAAACTGTTGTTGCTGATCGTTCCCCCGATTCTTCTCGCTCTGGTGCTGGAAGGACAGCGTCTGTCGCAATTAATCTCTGGCAAGAAAGAGCTGCAGGACGTTCAGATTCTGGTGGAGTTCACCTCGTTGAACAGTGCGCTGGCGCATGAGCTGCAGAAAGAGCGGGGAATGTCGGCGGGTTTCCTCGGTAGTGGCGGCAAAAAATTTGCAGATCGGTTACCACAGCAGCGACAACAGGCGGATCAATTCCGCCAGCAGTGGTCCCGTGCGGTAAAAGAAACCACGGAACTGAGTCGCTACGCGAAAGTCGCCGCGGGTAATGAGGAGATTGCCAGGCGGCTGCAGCAACTGGATTCCATTCGTCAGCAGGTGTCGTCACAGCAGGCAAAACTGGCGGATGTTCTGGCATTTTATACCGGCACTATAGACTACCTGCTGGCGGTTCCCGCAGTGGCCACGTATTACACTCAGAATGGCAATGCCATTCGTCGTCTTCAGGCTTACTACAGTTTTCTCCAGGCAAAGGAAAAATCAGGCATTGAACGCGCGGTGCTGAGCAACGTGTTCGCACGGGATGAAATGCCGGCAGCGTTACGAAGTCGATTTGTCAGCCTGATTACCGCTCAGAATGAGCATTTTCGCACTTTCAGTCGCCTCGCTGAGCCTGCAGTTCTGCAGGCGTATGAATCGTTTCTGCAGTCCGATGCCGTGCGCGAGGTCTCCCGTCTGAGAACGGTAGCGGAAAGTGCTGATAGTGGGTTCGGGGTTGATTCTGCACTCTGGTTTAAGGCCGCGACCGAGCGTATTGATGGCCTGAAGGCACTGGAAGATACGCAGGACAAAGCATTGCGCGGCTACGTTGATGATGAACTCAGTCAGATGTCTGGTGAAATCTGGTTCAGCGCATCCATCGCACTCGCTATTTTCGCTGCCACGTTGCTGCTGGTCAGCCATGTTTCTCTGTGTATTTATCGGCAGATTCGTGACCTTCGTGTTGGCCTTATGGCGGCTGCGCACGATCTTAAACTCGGCAGGAAAGTAAAGATCACCCTGGGGGATGAACTCGGTGAGGCTGCCAATGCAGCAAATCTGATGATGTCGAATATCAGTGATATGGTGACGCAGATCCGCCGCATTGGTGATCAGCTCGGTCTGATCTCTATTCAGAATCACGTCACGATTTCACTCAGTTCCAAAGGGATGGTTCTGCAGCAGGACGAAACCGCGAAGGTGGTTACCGCGGTGGGGCAGCAGGAGATTGCCACAGGGGAAATTGCTTCCAGTATGCAGAAAGTGGCGGATCAGACGGAATCGGCGGCACGTGTTTCCTCTGACAGCGGCCAGGCTGTGCAGCGTAGCGCCCGCATGATTGCTCAACTGGACGAACAAATGATGCAGGTGGCTGACGTCATTCGTGATCTGCACAACAGCAGCGATGCCATCGGAGGCGTGCTCTCGGTGATTAAGAATATTGCCGAGCAAACCAACCTGCTGGCACTCAATGCAGCGATTGAAGCTGCTCGTGCGGGGGAGCAAGGCAGGGGCTTTGCCGTTGTTGCCGATGAAGTTCGCACCCTGGCACAGAAAACACAGGATTCTACCTCTGAAATCGAGTCAATCATTGGCCGCTTCCAGCAGGAATCCCGTAAGGCATTCGAAGCAGTAGAGTCATCGCAGAAATCAGTAGAAGAAACCGTGTCACTGGCCAACGGTCTGACGACAGAGCTGGGCCATATTGAAGAAGCTGTATCGGTTATTCGTGATATGACTGATCAGGTAGCGGCTGCTGCAGAAGAGCATGTGGCAACCAACAAAGAGGTTTCCGGCAGTATTCGCAGTATTTACAAAATCGCTGAACATACGGTGGCAACTGCCAACTTTATGACCAAAACCGCCCGTGAGCAGAGGGAACTGGCCAGGGCATTGCAAGACCTGACCAGTCGCTTTGACACCTCGGATTAACGGAAAACAGGGGCGCAGAACTGCGCAATGTCGTTAATCTCGTCCAGGCAGACCTCGTGATCCATTGCGTAGGTCTGCCACTGCGGGTGTAAACCCGCAGCCTGCAATATGCCCTGTGCCTGCAATCCCAGTTCTACCGGGACGACGTTGTCCTGATGCCCGTGGGCCTGAAAGATCGGTAGGTTCGCGTTAGCGGCGGCAACATCAAAAGGTCTTGCCTGATAGGTCGACAGGCAAATCAGAGCACCCAGTGTATGCGGGCAGGTTAGCGCCGCTTCCATTGCAACCGCTCCTCCCTGAGAAAAACCCGCAATGACTATGTGTTCTGAGCGTATGCCCTCGGCGATCAACTGGTCGATCAGCATATGAATACGCGTTACTGACGCGGCAAACGACGTCTGTTCAATCACCCGTTGGGGAGTAGCGCCGAGAATGTCATACCAGGCTGGCATAGCCATGCCGCCGTTGATGGTGACCGGCATGTTGTCAGCCTGTGGGAATATTCCATACAAAGGTGTTTTAAGCATGCTGACGAGGTGCTGAAAAACCGGCACAAAATCGTCCGCACTGGCACCCAGGCCATGCAGCCATATCATGGCACCTGTTGCTGGAGCAGAAGGGGCTAGCGTGATTTGCTGGGGTGTTTGTTGCAGCTTGTATGACACGGTGATATCCGGCGGGAAAAACACCAGTATAAGGGCTCCCGGCTGGCATGAGCCAGCCGGGAGCCAGGATATCAGCTGCCGAGCATCGCGCGTGTGGCGAAGGCCATCGCAATACCGAGGTAGTTGCCAAGAATGTAGCCAATAATGGCGGCGGCAAAGCCCGGTAGAATGATTTCACGATTCTTCAGAGCACCGGCTATTACCGGGATAAAAGGTACCGACATAATCGCTGCCGATGAGGTAATCAGGAAGGTATCGGTATCGATGTTCATGAAGCGGCAGATAATGGCCTGTAACAGCAATGATCCAATCAGGATAAAACCGATATAGGCGAACAGGTCGAGATTCAGATTAGTGATGATACCTGTGTCGGTCATACTGCCAGTGGTCAGACAGAAGACCAGAATCAGATACATGCCAAGCTGGAAAGTCCCTTGCAGTGAACGAACGGCAGGGATGAATGAGGCCATCACGCCGAGTGTGGTAATGGTAATAATGGTCAGTGCGGAACGCATACTTTCCGGTGCCAGACCGGCAAGCACGACCGACAGTCCGACAATGGCTGCGGACAGCAGCAGTCCGGCGATGGCCTGAGTAAACACCCGGCGGCCTGCGAGAATACGGTAGGCGTTCGCGGTTTCGTCGGCCATGTGACCAAACGCATCTTCCTCTGTGTGGTAGGCGTGCTGCCCTTGGCTTTGAAACGGGCGCAGAACTCTGGAGAAAATCGGCTTCGCCAGCGTCATAACAAAAATCAGATACAGGGCTGACAGCAGAATGTCGTAGGTGATCATGGTTGTGAAGATGGTTTCATCTGCTTCGATGGCGGTTTTAATGGCCGCCATATTCGGTCCACCACCGGTATAAGCCCCTACCGACATGCCCGCGATCTGCCAGACGTTGTCCAGTGTATCGACATAGAAGAAGGCACCAATTGCGCTGATGATCAGCACTGACAGCAAGGCAATCGCCATACTTTTCATGGTGTCGCCTGCCATGCTCAGTGATGCTTTTACATCAATAGAAAACACCAGCAGCGGTAAGGCTAATGCGATAGACACTTCCGATAGTGTGGTGCGAATGCCTGCGAGAGCGGCCCAGTCACTGTTGCCTGCTGCGATAGCGGACAGAGCAATACCCAGTGCAAACGACAAGACAACGACGCCCGCCTTGTCCAGTAACGGCAGTTTTTGTGCAAGGATGATGATGACTGCAGGAATCAGCAGATACGCCAGAGCTGCGGCAATGGTCATGGTCAGAACCTCTTATTATTCAGGATTGCTTAACGCTGGAATGCAAAGGAGCGCTGGCGGACGCTTCATCGAAGTCTTTCGGGTAACGGAACGCCGGCCACCAGTCGCTGATTCGGCCGTGTTCATAAACGGCGATATTGCCGAACTGCAGGAATACGGCTTCACTCTGGGTCGGACGGAAAAAGAAGAAGTCATCCTGCTTGATCGAACTGTCGGCTGGCAGGCTGTAAAGTTCCTGATTGCTGGATTTCCCCAGAAAAGACGTCTGCTCCGAACCTTCGGGGTAGCAGGGGCTTGCCAGCCAGTTGCCGCCGTACAGGTAGGCTCCTCGTGCGGGCAGCTGACGCAACAGGCGCATGAAAGACGATAGCAACGGTGCCATGGGAATCTCGGGGCGCTCGACCACTTTCAGCACCGGTGTGGCAATAAAACAGGCTGGCTGATGATGCTCAAGCGTGAACACATCAAAGTCAGTCGGTTTGACCAGAGCAGATGCAGTCGCCAGCTCGTTTACTACGCCCAGATTTTCATCATCATACAGCGGGTAGGTCGAACTGCCGCCGGTGTTGAGACATAGACCCTCAACGGCGGATTTACCCAGGTGCTGGCGAACCTGATCAACGAAGCTGGCGTAGGTAGCCTGCGCCTCATTGAACGCTTTTTCATGGCCACCAAGGGCGGCTGGAATTTTACTGATATGGGCTTCGTAGCCCATCAGCCCGGCCAGACTGAGCCATGGGCTGGATGCAATAATTCTCAGGGCTTCGGCAAACTCGTCACCGGTTTTGTAACCACCGCGGTGCAGGCCGACGTCAATTTCAAGGCTGATACGCATCTTGGTGTTCAGACCCTGTGCCAGCAATTCATACTGTTTCAGGCGGTCGTTGTTATCAATCAGCCACTGCAGCTGCATTTCCGGTGAAAAGCACATGCTTGCCGTCTGGGCGCTGTGCCACTGATAAAAGCGACGGGCCGCGGCGACGGGCATGGGTTTGCCGAGCAGAATATCGGCTGCGGGCAGGTGTTCAACCAGATGCATCAGGAAAGGCAGGTGGAAAGTCATCAGCCGGTGGGTGCCGGTGCGACGCATGATGTACTGCAGCAATGGAATAGAGGGCAGTGATTTGGCCACGATGCGGTAGTCGAAGCCACGATTCAGTACATTGATCAGTTGATCGATATTCCGGTCCAGACGTTCTTTATCAATCACCAGCGTTGGTGTGCAGGTACCAGCCTGCTGTAACGCGTGAGACAAGTTCTGGAAGTACACATCCGTCATTGAAGAATCCGCTATGAGCATGGTGAAACTAATTATAATTATGTGGTGGTACGTTTGTACCATATGGTTCGGATTTTGACCACGGAATAATGGCTGATTAAGGGGTAACCAGCAGGGAGAGGCGAGCTTGTGGTGGTGAACCGGCAATAAAAAAGCGCCCGAAGGCGCTTTGTCTGATCAGGCCCAGATGGCCTTGAACAGGAAGAAGAACAGAATCGATAGTATGGCACCAGCAGGCAGAGTCACCAGCCAGGACACGAAGATGGATCCTATTTTGCGGTAATTCAGAGCGTCGCTGCCAACTGCCAGACCAACCCCGAGGATTGCACCAACCAGAACGTGGGTGGTTGAAATTGGCAGGCCGGTACCCGAGGCGACCACGACTGTGGTCGCTGCTGCCAGGGTGGCAGCAAAGCCGCGGCTTGGGGTCAGTTCAGTAATACCGGTACCTACTGTGGCGATGACGCGATGGCCGAAGGTGACCAGACCAATCACAATACCACCGCCACCAACCAGCAGAATCCACACCGGAACGGCGGACTTGGCAGTAATTTCACCGGCATGGCTGATAACACCATAGATCGCGGCTACCGGACCGATGGCATTAGCGACATCGTTGGAGCCGTGGGCAAACGCCATGGCACAGGCGGTAAAGATCATCAGTACGGCGAAGACTTTTTCGACGTTGGCGATATGTATCGCTTCGGATACTTCCGGGTCAGCATGGATTCGGCTAACGAACATACGCCCGATCACCATGACCACAGCACCGATGATCAGGGAAATCCAGATGGCATCAATGAAGCTCAGTTTCAGCCCCAGGTGCTTCAGGCCTTTCAGCAGCGTCACCATGGAAATAACGAAACCGACCAGCAGAATGTAAAACGGCACCAGGCGCTTTGACTGTGCAAATGGGTCCGGGGTGTCGTGTATGAAATGCTGCACGCTCTTATAGAGCAGGAAGGAAATCGAGCCGGCGACGACCGGTGATACCACCCAACTGGCGGCAATGTTACCGACTTTGGCCCAGTTCACGGCTTCCATGGATATGCCCACGGCAGCAAAGCCGACGATAGCGCCCACGATAGAGTGAGTGGTGGAAACCGGCCAGCCAGCGTATGACGCGACCAGCAACCAGGTACCGGCGGCAAGAAGGGACGCCATCATGCCGAATACGAGGAGTTCAGGTTGGCCATCAAGAGCAAGAGGATCAATGATCCCTTTGCGGATAGTCTGAGTTACTTCACCGCCAGCAAGGAAGGCACCGGTAAACTCAAAAATAATGGCAATAATAACGGCCTGGCGGATGGTAATGGCTTTAGAGCCTACCGAAGTCCCCATGGCATTTGCAACGTCGTTGGCTCCGATACCCCAGGCCATGAAAGCACCGAAGATGCAGGCCAGGATAATGAAAAGCTGTCCCTGGTCGGCGATAAGCTCCATCGTGAACTCCTCAAGAAAAAAGCGCGCGCATTCTAACGCAGGGTTACTGCAGATCCTAGCACTTGTGACAGGCGTCTTACGTTAAATACATGCTTCATTGATTCAGGCGGGACTCAGTATAGTTTCTGAACGCCAGAGTGCTGCCCGGAAAGCAAAAGGCCCCGCGTTGCGGAGCCTTTTGAGTACAGCTCGGGTCTCGATTTACAGGTTCGTAATCGGGATATAGCGAGCGTTCTGCTGGTTGCCATAACGACGCATTTGCATCAGGCAGATAGCGATGAAAGCGACGCAGCCAGCGATCCACAGGGAAGAGCTCAGAGGATGGCTGCTGAAACTGCCCAGTTGATACACCACCACTGCCGTTGTGTACGCCAGACCGGTGCTCCAGCCTGCGACAAACAGCATCCAGCGCACACCGGCTTCACGCACCATGGCGCCCAGTGTGGCAACGCAGGGGGTATACAGCAGAACAAACACCAGGTACGCAAAGGCCGCCAGCTGGCTGCCGAACAGCACGCTCATGCTGGTGAAAGTACCTTCATGAACACCCTGCTCTTCAGTCTGGTCGGCAGAGATCAGGCTCAGGCCGAGTGGATCAAGGAAGGTGTCGGCGATACCGGCGAGATTATCCGGAATCGTGGTAACAGCCTCAGTCAGTCCGCTAAGCAGGTCATACTCGCCTGCATCACCGCTGTCTTCCGGGTTGTAAAGTGCATCCAGAGTTCCCACAACCGCTTCTTTGGCGAAAATGCCGGTGATAATACCAACGGTGGCCGGCCAGTTATCGTCCTGCACGCCCAGTGGTGACAGCACAGGGGTCACAGCAGATGCAATTTTTGACAGTACGGAATTCTCCCGGTTTTCGTTGCCGAATGAGCCGTCGGTGCCAATAGAGTTGAGGAAGCTGAGAATCACTACCACCGTAATGATGGTTTTACCGGCGCGCATACAGAAAGACTTGAGGCGCTCCCAGGTTTTGAACACCACGCCTTTGATGGTCGGTACATGGTAGGCCGGCAGTTCCATGACGAACGGCGTCAGATCTGGTTTGAACAGCGTGTTCTTGAGAGCGATACCGGTCAGCAGTGCCATGGCGATACCCAGCACATAAAGGCTGAACACAATCAGCGCACCATTTTCCTGGAAGAAGGCCGCAGCAAACAGGGCATACACCGACAGACGTGCACCACACGACATGAATGGGGCCATCGCGATAGTCAGCAGGCGGTCTTTCTCGGTATCCATGGTACGGGCAGCCATCACCGCGGGTACGTTGCAGCCAAAGCCAACGATCAGCGGCACGAAAGATTTTCCCGGCAGACCCACTGCTCGCATCAGGCGGTCCATAACAAAGGCCGCCCGTGCCATATAGCCGGAATCCTCAATCACCGACAGAAACAGATACAGACCGCCGATAACCGGAATAAAGGTAGCAACCAGCTGTATACCGCCACCAAGACCATCGGCCAGCAGGGTGGCCAGCCATTGTGGTGCGCCAATCTGCTCCATCAGATAGTGGGTGCCATCAACGAATAATGTGGCTGAAGCGATATCAAAGAAATCGATAAAGGCGCCGCCGACGTTAATCGCAAAAATAAACATCAGGTACATGATGGCGAAAAAGAACGGAATGCCCAGCCAGCGGTTCAGAACCCAGCTGTCGATTCTCTCGCTCAGACTGCGACCACGATTGTTAATTGTCAGTACCGGCTGCAGCACATGTTGTACTGAACGATAGCGGTTGTTCGCCATCAGTACGTCGATGGGCTGCCTGTGGCTGTTTTCCAGCTGCGCGCGCAGGCGGGTGGCCAGCTCAATAACCGTCTGGCGACGGCTTTCCGGAACAATTTCGGCGGCATAGGCGTCGTTTTCGAGTACCCGGGTGGCGGTCCAGAAAGGGTTGTCGACAGTGGATTGCAGCGCATCTTTCAGTTCGTGTACAGCCGCTTCCAGACCGTCGTCAAGACGCAACAGTGGCGTGGCAACGGTCGCATGCTCCAGGTAATGGCCCATGACGCGGCACAACTCTTCGATACCACGACCGGTAGAGGCAACAATAGGCACCACCGGCACACCGAGGTTCTGTGACAACAGCTGTGTATCAACGTGAATGCCTTCGCGTTCAGCAACATCCAGCATATTTACCGCACAGATAACAGGAATACCCATATCCAGCAGCTGCGATGTCAGGAACAGGTTACGCTCCAGGTTACTGGCATCGAGAATGTTGATGATGATCTGTGCTTCACCACTGAGGGCAAACTCGCGCGCAATTTTTTCATCGGTCGACAGTTCATCGTCGTGGCTGTCGAGCGCGTAGGTTCCGGGCAGGTCCACCAGTTTGTGACTGATGCCGCGCAGGTTAAGGGCACCTTCTTTCCGTTCAACAGTAACGCCCGGCCAGTTTCCCACCTTCTGGCGGGCACCTGTCAGAGCGTTGAATAAGGTGGTCTTGCCACAGTTCGGATTACCGATAACGCCAATTACTGCCGGTTTCATTCACACACCTCAACCTGAATGATGGCCGCCTCGCGTTTGCGCAGACTGATCGATGAACCTCTCAGCTGAATTTGCATGGGATCTCCCATGGGGGCGAAGCGCCGCACTTCGACCTCGGCACCGGGCATAACCCCCAGAGCCAGTAACTTACGACGGAAATTTGTTTCGGTAGCAGTGAAGCCGGTTATCTGAGCGCGGGTTCCGATGCTGAGCTGATCGAGCGTGGTAGTGGTCATGCTGTTCCGGCTGAGAGGGTATAAGTTGGTGGTAGATGGTAATGTTTATCATTTGGGAGTACAAGATCCATTTACATTTTCCCTGACCTGCGACAGGAGAAATGCGGGTTGTTCCGGACAGTCCCTCAGTTACGCTTTCCGGCTTTGTGTTCTGTCCGGTTTACCATGGCCGTCACGCATACGTTTATCTGAGCCATTGTTCGCAGCAGAGCAAATGTTTTTAGCTTATATATATCCAATAAGACCCGAACTATATTGTTTCTTATATATTCAACTCGTTATAATGCGGGCATTAAATGATATTTATCTGACGGATATTCAATATACCGTCGATTCTTACCGCAACTCCCTATTTACCGGTCTATTGGTACCTGAGTGCCGATGGCTCCGAGCATCGTTGTAAACATATACAGAGGTATGATGTGAGCGTTTTTGATTTAGATATTGATAAGCAGATTAAACAGCACCAGCAGAAGATTCAGGAGCTGGAAGCGCTGCGTGAAGCGCAGGAAAAAAAGATGGAAGGTATCAAGGAATTTGATGCTGTGATTCAGCGCCTGTGCAATCAGAGCAGCCTGACTGAGGACGAGTTGTATGTATCCCGTGCTGAACAGATTGAGCGCTGGATTGTATCACTGTCTAAAATGGACAACCCATCGTCTATCTACCACAACCTGAAGAAGCATTTTGCCCGTACTTCACCACGTGGCCCGCGCGCTAAAGCAGAGAAAGAGTCTTCACTGCCTAAGCCTAAACTGCCTGTCGGTACTTACCGTAATCCGGCCACGAATGAGAAAGTTGAAAAAATTAAGCGTAACCCGCGTCAACTGGATCAGTGGATCGATCAGCATGGCTTTGCTGTTGTGCGTACCTGGAAGATCGACTGATCTGCCAGAACTGAAAAAGGGAGCCTCAGGCTCCCTTTTTTATGGCTGCCTGTCTGTGCCTCAGGCGAGCGCAAAACGTACGCTACGGGCGCGGCTCTGAATATCCATAATACGAACCTTGATACCCTGACCCAGCACATAGCGGCCACTTTCGCTGTAGTGACTGATGGTTTTGGTATCAAAGGTCCATTCTTTACCGGCTTTACGACGATCAATGGTACCTTCGATACCGGTGTCATCAAGACGCACGGTAATGGTTGCCGAGTTCATATGCACAATGGTGCCAGCCAGAATCTGTTCTTTGTCCTGTTGTTCCAGCCACTGCAGTTTCAGCCAGTTCTCGGCCTGAGAGGCTGAAATACGCGCCGTACTTTGCTGGTTCTGAATCGCGGCCAGTAAGTCGCTATCGGGCAGAACAGTATCTTCGTCGGCCAGTAAGCTGCGCACAATCCGGTGAATCAGCAAGTCATTGTACTTACGCAGCGGCGAGGTAAAAGTGGTGTAGTACTGAAAGCCGAGGCCAAGATGCGGTTTGGCTTCCAGCGACAGGTTACTGCGTTCCAGCTGGCGACTGACGATAGTACGCAGCGGCAGTTCGCTATCGCTGGTGTCGGCTTGCTGCATCAGCCCGACGTATTTTTCCAGGGTATCGAACTCTGGTTTATGTTCCAGAGACAGATGCTCCTTGAGCAACGCTGCTACCTCACCAGTGCGTTCGTTACGCACGCCACTGTGTTCAATAAAGAAGCCGCTGCCTTTTTCCGCCAGCCAGGCGGCAACAGCACGGTTGCACGCCAGCATGGATTCCTCAACCAGACGATGTGCCTGATTCCGTTCGATACGAACGATATCTTTTACCTTGCCGGCGTCATCGAATACCAGTTTGAAATCAGGACGTTCTTCCATCAGCAGGCAGTGGGTTTTACGCCAGTTGCTCAGCGCCCGTGCGCAGGCTTCAAGGTGAACCAGTGGGCCGTGCAGTTCGGCCGGAATTTCTGCCTGATCACCATCGATAAAGGCGGCGACCTGGTTATAACTGAGTTTTGCCTGGCTTCGGATAAGCGCATTGTGAATGTGCACCTGAGCAATGCTACCGTCTTCTTCAACGCGCAGCTCAACCACCATCGACAGACGGTTCTGATTTTCCTGCAGTGAACTAAGTTGTTCAGACAGTGCTGGTGGCAGCATCGGAATAACTTCATCCGGGAAATAAACGGAGGTTGCGCGTGCAGCAGCCGTCTTGTCGAGTTCGCTGCCTGGTGCGATCAGGGCTGCTGGATCTGCAATGCCAATCCACAGTGTCCAGCCCTGGGTCAGGGCTTCGGCATACAATGCGTCATCAATATCGCGGGTACTGGCGGAGTCGATGGTGACGAACGGCAGGTGTGTCAGATCCGTACGCTCGGCGCTGAATGCGTCCAGACCGGCTTCAACCAGCGTATCAACCTCGGCCTGTACGGCGGCACTGAACGTGTCTTCGAGGCCCCATTTCGCCTTGATAAAACGGGTCTCAATATGTGCGTCACCCGGCTTGCCGACTACTTCATCGATGTCCGCCTGAGCTTTCCCGTGAGGGTATGGATGCTTACTGATATGAGCACGTACCAGATCGCCGTCAGCGGCGTTCATACGCTTGGCTGGTGGTACGAAGATCCAGCGATTGAGTGTGGCATGATCAGGTTCAATAAAATGACCTTTGCCGCGAATAATGTAACTGCCAAAAAAACTGTCCTGCTCGCTGCTGATCAGTTTTTCGATAACGGCCTGTTCTTTTCCTTCTCCGGCGGGCTCGACCCGAAACGCTACCTGATCGCCAGGAAGTACCTTCTCCATTTCGTCAGGGGATACAAAGAACTGCTGTCCATCTTCGGTGTTAACGAATCCGAAGCGTCCGGCGGTTGCGCGGATGCGGCCTTCATGGCGCGGCGTCGCTTTCTGGATTTCCTGTTTGAGGGATTTCAGCTGAGAGAGGGCGTTTTTATCGAGCATCCGGACGGAACCAAGGCGAACTGTGAAGGGGGCGAAGTTTACTGGATTGCTGTCGTCAGGGCCACCGGCGGCTCTTCTGCGAGACGGATTCTTGCAATAGCTGACTGTCTGGTCGGAATTCACAGATCCGGACAAGCAGGGAGTATATGCAGCCAAAGCGCATTTTACGCTGGCATTGGTTACCTCGCCGGGCTTTGAGAACTACGTTGGCTTTGGTTCGGATGCTGGTGTTCAGGCGCAGTTTGAAACTGCAGTTACGACACTGGTTGATGATCTGGCTTACCTGAATGCTGCAAACCGCGGCTATATGCTGGTGGACTTTACTCACACTAAAGTAACCAGCCGTTGGGTATTCGTGGATACCATTACTTCGACTGAGTACACCGCATCGGTGGCTAAAGTGATGGAGAGCGCGCCGGGCTCTGGTAATCGCACCTTGTCGACGGTTGTCAGCTGATAAAAAAGGCCGCGTAAGCGGCACTGCTGTCCCACAGTTTTAAAGGTATCTGTTTTCTATAAACGACTTTTAAATCCGCAGTGCCTACTGCCTCCCAGGGGAAC
>NZ_JAEDAH010000045.1 GCF_020320395.1 Thalassolituus marinus
ACGTTTCGGAAGGCCCCTCTATGAGGACAAGGGGCCTGGAATATCTCACAAAAGTTCAAATAAAAATTTGTGGGACAGCAGTGGGCAATGCCCGCTTTTTTTCTGTTACAGGAAGTGGAAGTGATCTTCTTCCATCTGCATCAGAGTTCGCGGTGACTTCAGCATAGTTTTGCTGTGCGAACGTGCACGAGGCAGCAAACGGTCATAGTAGAACTCTGCTGTCTGGACTTTAGCGCGGTAGAAATTACGATCACCCTCGCCCTTTTTAATAGCAGTCCAGGCTTTGTCAGCCATCTTCGCCCAGAAGAATGCCATCACGATGTAGCCAGACATCATCAGATAATCAACCGATGCCGAACCCACCATATCGCGGTCCTTGGCGGCTTTGAAGGCAACGCGGTAAGTACCGATTCTCCAGCGCAGCATGTAGTTCTTCAGCTGCTTGATCAGCGGCTTCATTTCACTACGGTTTTCGTGAGTTTTAATAAACTCAGTCACTTCGGCACGGAATTCATTAAATGACTTCAGTTTGCCCAGCAGAATTTTACGGCCGAGCAGATCCAGCGCCTGAACGCCGGTGGTGCCTTCATACAGTTTGGCGATCTGCGTATCACGGATGATCTGCTCCATGCCCCACTCTTTGATAAAGCCATGACCGCCGTAAACCTGCACACCATGGTTGGCCGCTTCATAACCCAGTTCGGTCAGGAAAGCTTTCAGAATCGGGGTCAGGAAGCCCAGCTTATCGTCAAAGGCTTCGTAACCAGCTTTATCTCCGTTGCTGTGCGCTGCCATCATATGGTCAGCCAGGCGCGCGGCGTGATACAGCATCGCGCGACCACCTTCAGCGATGGCTTTCTGGGTCAGCAGCATACGGCGTACATCCGGATGCACCATCAGAGAGTCAGCAGCTTTATCCGGATGCTTGGTGCCACTCAGGGAACGCATGGAACGACGCTCTTTTGCGTATGGCAGTGCCCCCTGGAACGACAGTTCGGCAGCACCAACACCCTGAATAGAGGTACCGATACGTGCGGTGTTCATAAAGGTGAACATGCACATCAGGCCTTTATTTTCCGGGCCAATCAGGAAGCCTTTGGCACCATCGAAGTTCATCACACAGGTGGAAGAACCGTGGATACCCATTTTTTCTTCGATAGAACCACAGCTCACCGGGTTTCGATCACCCAGAGAGCCATCTGCGTTCACATTGAACTTAGGCACGATAAACAGGGAAATACCTTTGGTGCCTTCCGGCGCCCCTGGCAGACGCGCCAGTACAATATGCACAATCTGTTCGGTCAGGTCGTGTTCACCGGAAGAAATAAAGATCTTGGTTCCTGTCAGGTTGTAGCTGCCGTCGCCATTTGGCTCAGCCTTGGTTTTCACCTGGCCCAGGTCAGTACCACACTGCGGTTCGGTCAGACACATAGTGCCGGTCCAGCGACCTTCAGTCAGAGGCACCAGATAGGTCTGTTTCTGTTCTTCTGTACCGTGCATGTAGATCGTGTTCATCGCCCCCAGCGACAAGCCAGGATACATACCCCATACCCAGTTGGCGGTACCGATCATTTCGGACTTAATCACACCCAGCGACAGAGGCAGGCCCTGACCACCGTATTCAACCGGAGCTGACATACCCTGCCAGCCACCTTCAACGTACTGGCCGTAGGCTTCCTTGAAGCCCTTTGGCGTTGTGACTTCACCATCGTTCCATACACAGCCGTCATCACCGGACTGGTACAGCGGAGAGACCACTTCTTCGCTGAAGCGCGCTGCTTCAGTCAGAATGGCATCAACCATTTCCGGCGTTGCTTCTTCGCCGCCGGGAATTTGCTTGTAATGAGCCTGAAAATCGAAAACTTCGTTAACCAGAAACTGGATATCTTTTAATGGCGCTTTGTACTGAATCATTTCACTTCCTCAAACATGACACGAAAACAATGGTCATAACGGCAGTGATTGTGGCAATAGTCCGTGCGCAGGCCATTGGCCATGAGGCCCCCGCAGAAATGTCACTTGGGTAAGTCACAGGCTTTGCGCCAGACAATAAAAAAGCCCGCATATGCGGCACTAGTGTCCCACAAATTTTCATTTGAACTTTTGTGGGATATTCCGGGCCCCTTGTCCTCATAGAGGGGCCTTACCCCTCTC
>NZ_JAEDAH010000046.1:0-13943 GCF_020320395.1 Thalassolituus marinus
ATCCCACAAAAGTTCAAATGAAAATTTGTGGGACACTAGTGGGCCCTGGCCGGGTTTTTTTATGCTCAGCGGAAAAGGTAGTCGGACAGTAGCTTCTCGTAGCTGTTGATTACCCGGTCATACTCACCACTTTTATGCATATCTTTCATGCCCATATCGAAGGCGTCACGAATGCCTTCTGAATGGAATGCTGCGTAGTGGCGGGTCGGATGAAATAAAGGATGGCTGGTAAAGGCTGCTTTAAGAGTCTGATCACCGGGATTGGCGCGGCGCAGCTTGCTCAGGAAATAGCGGAAGATCATCCGATCGATGATGATGACATCGACTTTGCCGGCAAACAGATCGGCCACCTGTTGTTCCTGCAATGGGTATTCCTTGTACTCAGGGCTCTTGCTCACACTGTCGGCAAAGGGTTCGGGCGCCAGTCGGCGGGCAAAATTAAAGGCTCCAACACGATACTGGCTGAGCTGTGATATGGATGTGAGCTCGATATCGTTCTTACTCAGGGTTATGGCTTCGTTATGGAACACCATCAGCGGGAAAGTGGAGAAATAAGCGTTGGGCGTAACGGTCGGATTCGCCACGCACAGAATATCGACTTCCCGGTTGTTGAAGCGTTTGACCAGGATGGAGACCGAGTCGTATTGAGTGGATAGCTGATATCCCTGCGCTGCCATGATGCGCTTCATCAGCTCGAGCGCGATTCCGCGGTCATTCTGAGGGATGACGTAGGGGGGTTGTGAATTACCGCAGCCGAGCACCAGAGATTCAGCCCACAGGTGGCTGCTGAAAAGAAACAGAGTAAGAGTAACCAATCGGCGCATAGCGAACTCCGGTTTAGGTTTCTACAGCATAGCTGAAACTCAGTCTGCGGAATGACAGGCATAAAAAAAGCTGGCTCATGGCCAGCTTTTTTCTGCACTCAGGACTTCTTCGCGCGTTTACGCTCGTTCTCGGTCAGGAACTTCTTACGCAGACGAATGCTGACCGGTGTTACTTCTACCAGTTCGTCGTCTTCGATGAATTCCAGAGCCTGTTCCAGCGTATGGCGTACGAACGGAGTCAGGGTCAGTGCTTCGTCAGTACCAGAGGCACGAACGTTGGTCAGCTGCTTAGCCTTGGTAGGGTTAACCACCAGGTCGTTATCACGGCTGTGCAGGCCAACGATCATACCTTCGTACACTTCAGTCTGAGGACCGATAAACAGACGACCACGATCCTGCAGAGTGAACAGGGCGTAAGCCAGTGCTTTACCAGGAACCATGGATACCAGAACACCATTGTGGCGGGTAGCGCCCAGAGAGGTCTGGATCGGACCGTAGTGGTCGAATACGTTGGTCAGGATGCCGGAACCTGAAGTCAGGGTCAGGAACAGACCACGGAAACCGATCAGGCCACGCGCAGGAGCGATGAACTCCAGACGTACACGACCTTTGCCGTCCGGAACCATGTTGGTCATTTCGGCACGACGGTTACCCATCTCTTCCATGATAGAGCCCTGATGCTCTTCTTCAACGTCGATCACGACCTGCTCGTATGGTTCCTGCAGCACGCCGTCGACTTCTTTCTGCACAACTTCTGGCTTACCAATCGCCATTTCGAAGCCTTCGCGACGCATGGTTTCGATCAGTACCGACAGGTGCAGTTCACCACGGCCGGAAACTTTGAATTTCTCAGGGCTGTCACCTGGCTCAACACGCAGTGCAACGTTGTGGATCAGTTCCTGATCCAGACGGTCTTTGATGTTGCGCGAGGTTACGAACTTACCTTCTTTACCAGCGAACGGAGAATCGTTCACCTGGAAGGTCATGGATACAGTTGGCTCATCCACGCTCAGTGGTGGCAGTGCTTCAACATTACCAACGGCACACAGAGTGTCAGAGATGTTCAGACCATCAACACCAGAGATACAAACGATGTCACCAGCAGTGGCTTCGGCAACGTCTACGCGGTTCAGACCATGGAAGCCTTTAACCTGCTGAATACGGCCTTTACGTACCTTGCCATCGATGTCGATCAGCTGGATGTCGGTGCCAGGCTTCAGGCGACCACGGGTGATACGGCCAACACCGATAACGCCCACGAAGCTGTCGTAGTCCAGTGCAGAAACCTGCATCTGGAACGGACCATCGATCTCAACCGCTGGCGGCTGAACGTGGTCAACGATCATCTGGAACAGTGGCGACATGTCTTCTGCCATGTCGTCCGGATCGTTACCGGCGATACCGTTCAGAGCGGATGCGTAGATAACCGGGAAGTCGAGCTGCTCTTCAGTAGCGCCCAGACGGTCGAACAGATCGAAGATCTCGTCCATTACCCAGTCAGGGCGAGCACCCGGGCGGTCAATCTTGTTGATAACAACGATTGGACGCAGTCCACGCTCGAACGCCTTTTGCGTAACGAAACGAGTCTGAGGCATTGGGCCATCAACTGCGTCAACCAGCAGACATACGGAGTCCACCATAGACATCACACGCTCAACTTCGCCGCCGAAGTCAGCGTGTCCAGGGGTGTCTACGATGTTGATGCGGTAGTCATTCCATTTGATGGCGGTGTTTTTCGCCAGAATGGTAATACCACGCTCTTTCTCCTGGTCGTTGGAGTCCATTACCCGCTCACCGCCCTGGTTGCGGTCCAGTGTGCCGGACTGCTCAAGCAGTTTGTCGACCAGTGTGGTTTTGCCATGGTCAACGTGCGCGATGATGGCAATGTTTCTTAGGTTATCAATCACAAGAAAGGCCCTGGTGAAAGTATGTAGAAAAAAATGAGGCCGGATTATACCTGAAAAGCGGTCAGAACGTGACCACTAAATTGCGTAAGACGCCCGTAGTTGCAAACTTTCCTCGGCAAAATTGGTTGTAAACAGGGGTGGGTGTGTGACGAGTGGGTTCGGATTTTTGATGGATAAAAAACGATCAGAAACAGTGCATATTGCTCAGTGAATATGCAATGCGCAAAAAACTGACTGAAAGGCGCTGTTTTTGTGCTGAGACCATATACTGGCGGCGCTCAGTGAACCTATAATGTGCGTGCTTGTTCTGACTGGCATATGCGACCGATTGTAAAGACCTAAAATGGTGCATAACTTTCCTGTCGTGTTTCAGAATGGTGCATTTGTGCATTTAAAGGGCCCGAATCCCCCAGATGTTACGCGGGTTGTGGCTTAGTCTTAAATGGCACACTAATTGCTCCAATACCGAGCATGGCAAGCCGGGGATTCACCCCTGTAACTTATTGAACCAGCATCTGGAGACAACACAATGTCAGAGAACACTCTGAATCTGATCAAAGAAAATGATGTGAAGTGGGTTGACCTGCGCTTCACTGACACCAAGGGTAAAGAGCAGCACGTTACTATCCCTGCCTCTTACGTAGAAGAAGAATTCTTCGAAACTGGCCAGATGTTCGATGGTTCTTCTATCTCTGGTTGGAAAGGCATTAACGAATCCGACATGATCCTGATGCCAGACGATTCTACCTGCTTCATGGACCCGTTCACTGAAGACGCTACCCTGGTTCTGCGTTGTGACATCATCGAGCCTTCTACTATGCAGGGCTACGAGCGTGATCCACGTTCCGTTGCTAAGCGCGCTGAAGCATTCCTGCAGTCTACCGGTCTGGGTGACACTGCGTTCTTCGGTCCTGAGCCAGAATTCTTCATGTTCGATGACATTCGCTGGGGTCAGAACATGCAGGGCTGTTTCGTTAAGATCAACTCTGACGAAGGCGCATGGGCAACTGAAGAAGTAATGGAAGGCGGTAACCTGGGTCACCGTCCACGCGTTAAAGGCGGTTACTTCCCGGTACCACCAGTAGACAGCCACCACGACATCCGTGCTGCTATGTGTAACACCATGATGGCTATCGGTCTGGACGTTGAAGTTCACCACCACGAAGTGGCGAACGCTGGTCAGAACGAAATCGGTGTTAAGTTCAACACTCTGGTTAAGAAAGCTGACGAAGTTCAGATGCTGAAATACGTTGTTCACAACGTAGCTGCTGCATACGGCAAAACTGCTACCTTCATGCCTAAGCCAATCGTTGGTGATAACGGTTCTGGTATGCACGTTCACCAGTCTTTCTGGAAAGATGGCGTTAACCAGTTCGCTGGTGACGGCTACGCTGGCCTGTCTGAAACTGCTCTGTTCTACATCGGCGGTATCATCAAGCACGCTAAAGCACTGAACGCGTTCACCAACCCGTCTACTAACTCTTACAAGCGTCTGATCCCAGGCTTCGAAGCTCCGGTAATGCTGGCCTACTCAGCTCGTAACCGTTCTGCTTCTATCCGTATTCCTTACGTTGCGTCTCCTAAAGGCAAACGTATCGAAGCACGTTTCCCTGATCCGATGGCTAACCCATACCTGGCATTCGCAGCGATGCTGATGGCTGGTATCGACGGCGTTAAGAACAAGATCCACCCTGGCGATGCAGCTGACAAAGATCTGTACGATCTGCCAGCTGAAGAAGCTGCGCTGATTCCACAGGTTTGTGGCTCTCTGCGTGAAGCTCTGGACAGCCTGAAAGCTGACAGCGCGTTCCTGACTGAAGGTGGCGTGTTCACTGAAGACATGATCGAAGCTTACATCGACCTGAAAATGGAAGATGTATACCGTGTAGAACACACTACTCACCCAGTAGAGTTCGACATGTACTACTCTCTGTAATCTCCGGATTATCAGATAGCAGTAATAAAAAGGACGCTTCGGCGTCCTTTTTTTGTTCTTATCAGAAACTGCGGGTTCGGTGTGTTCAGAACACAACTCTTAACCGGACCCAGTAGAGTTCGACATGTACTACTCTCTGTAATCTCCCGATTACGTGAGTGGAAAGAGGGTCGCTTCGGCGGCCCTTTTTTATTGTTATCAAAGCTGTTGGGCTCGGTGTGTTCGCGAACACAACTCTTAAACGGACCCAGCAGAGTTTGACATGGTCTACTCTCTGTAATCTTCGGATTATCAGATAGCAGTAATAAAAAGGACGCTTCGGCGTCCTTTTTTTATGCTTGTCAGACGTCAGACGTCTGACGCCGGATGCTGCCTCAAGCCTCAAGCCCCAAGCCCCAAGCCCCAAGCCCCAAGCCCCAAGCCCCAAGCCCCAAGCCCCAAGCCCCAAGCCCCAAGCCCCAAGCCCCAAGCTTCCTCTTGCCTCATACGCCAGACTGAAAATATGCTCTTCCGGCAGGCGGCGGGTGCTTTGTCTGCTACTATATTCTGAGTTTTGTATCGATAACCTCTGCGGAGCATGAATGAACTGGACCCGTAACGGCGTAGTATCCGAGCTGACTCCCATGGACTGGACACTCAGTCAACGAAATGAGGGCGCGCAGTGGCAGGCGTATTGCGAAGATTACGGAACTTCATTTACTGAGGAAGCAAGCGACGGCCATTACGCCGGCTTAATGCAGGCGGCGGGGTACCAGATTGCGGTTCAGGTTTGGCGACGTAAGCAGTCAAAAGGTACAGCCCTTATTGTTCATGGCTACTATGACCACTGCGGTATCTATGGATCACTGATTCGCTTTTGTCTGCAGCAGGGCTGGAATGTCGTTGCGTTCGATTTGCCCGGACACGGCCTGTCCAGTGGCGAGCGAGCGGCTATCAGCAGCTTTCAGGAGTACGACGAGGTATTGAGTCAGGTGCTGCAGCGCACGGAGGAAGCTTTGCCGGGGCCTGTGCACGCTTTTGGCCAGAGTACCGGCGGAGCGATCCTGATTAACTACCTGCTGAAACGTAAGCTCACCACTGCCTTGAGTCCATTTGCTGACGTTAATCTGATGGCGCCTCTGGTGCGTCCGAAAGGCTGGAATACCGGCCGCTTTGTTCATACATTTGCCAGCTTGTTTGTGCGGCGTATCCGACGAAAATTCAATCAGAACTCAGCCGATTCTGATTTCCTGCGCTTTATTGCTGAACAGGACCCTCTGCAGCCACGTCACCTGAGTGTACGCTGGGTTGGTGCTCTGAAGAAGTGGATCAGCTATATCGAAGCACAGCCGGCGTCGGAGCTGGTTGTGAATATCGTTCAGGGCGACGCCGATCAGACAGTCGACTGGGAATACAATATGAAAGCGCTGGAGCGGATGTTTCCGGCGCGACGCCTGCACATTCTTCAGGGTGGGCAGCACCATCTGGTAAATGAATCACCGGCAGTACGTCAGCAGATGTACGATCAGATTCGCGAATGGCTGGCCTGAAGTGACCGCTCAGGACAGGAATGCCCCCTTTGATCTCTTTGTCCTTTATTGTCCTAATTGAAATGTTATGGTCTCCTTACCATTTACGTTTGGTTACATCTTATTGGCAATGCGGCAGGACGCTGCTTGGGGACGCGCATGAGTGTGGATGCAGAAAACAACAAGAAGCTGGTGAGTAATTTCATCGAGCTGACCTGGAATCAGGGACGGTTTCACCTGGCGAAATCGTTGCTGGGGCGTGACTTCACCTACTACGCCAGCATGATCAATGACCCGATGGGGATTGATGCCATGGAAGCCCTGATTCAGCAGATTCGCGGTTGCATGGAAGACTTTTCCATATCAATCGAAGAAATCGTTGTTGAGGGGAATCTGATTGTCACTCAATCGACCTTCTCCGGTACCCTGATCAAGCCGCTGATGGGCTTCCATCCTGTGGATAAGATGGTGGCACTGCACGCAGCTACCTTCTGGAAAGTGCGACACGGCCAGATCGTTGAAGGCAATTCGTTGCTGGATACCGGTGACCTGTTTCAGCAGGTGTATCGCATCGTTAATCCTGGAAAAGCTATCGCCTTCTGACCAGCTGATGCAAACGCTGCTTCAGTTTCAGCCAGTGTTTCCGCAGTAACGGCGGATTATGGCTGCCATCGCAATAGGGGTAGTGTTTGCTACCCCTGCACACGCAAAGCCACAGTGTGGTTTTCCTTTCGAATTGAACTTTTAGCGGTAGCCCGCAGTCTGACGCGGCCCAGGGTGCTGAAGCACAATGCCGGCAACCGCAAAGACTGTTGCTCTGGCCGGGTTCGGTCACTACGACCTGTGGGTAAACTGGTTTGTTCACACGCTGCGTGTCAGTGACATGATGTGCTGCCATTCCTGATCGCTGACCGGTTGTACTGACAGGCGTGAGCGATTCAGCAGTGCCATATCCTGCAGTGCACTATCCGTGCGCATCTGCTTCAGCGTAATGGCAGGATGCAGTGCATTGACTGCTTCGACTTCAATGGTTATCCAGCGCGGATTGTCGGCAGATGACTTCGGGTCGAAGTAGGGGGAAGCAGGATCAAACTGGGATGGATCGGCAATGCCGGTGCGGGTTGCACGGCAAATTCCGACAATCGCCGGCTGTTTGCAGCTGGAATGATAAAAAAATATGAGATCTCCTTGGCATATCTCATCCCGAAGTATGTTACGTGCTTGATAATTGCGCACGCCATCCCATACTGTGCGCCGGTCCGGTGCCGTAGCAAGATGGCTGTAGCTGAAGGTGTCGGGCTCAGATTTCAGTAACCAGTGTTTCATACTTTCCCATTATAAAGTGGTGCGGGATTTGCTGTGTGCCGGGGGCAGTTCAGCAATTAAGCCTACACGGGACAGGTCCCTGATGACAGTTACAAACTCCTGGTAAAGTTTGTCGTGGAGAAATAATAACAATGAAAAAACCAGATATTCTGATTCTGCTGACGGTGGTTGTTCTGCTGGGGGCAGCGGTAACAAGCGCTACCACGGAGCCTTCGCGCCCGGCTTCGTTAATGACGATGGAAAACAGTATCCGCTGATTGTACTCGTGACGCGGGTTCAGCGAATCTGATACAGACGCTTTTCTGTAGCCACGGCGGCGAGTGGAATATCCCAGGGCTCGCATGGAAGTGCAGGCTGTTTCTGCAATTCATACGCCAGCCCAATCAGCGCCGGCCGCGGGCCGGGCTGATGCATAAACGCCAGTGTGCGGTCGTAGAATCCACCGCCCATTCCCAGGCGATTACCCTGTTCATCAAAGGCAACCAGCGGCATACATATCAGGCTGATAAAGCGGGCTGACACCGATTTGCTGTGTCTGAAGTCCGGTTCTGAGATGCCAAAGCGATTGCGGCTCATACGCGTTGTGCGCTGGTAGCGGATAAAACTGAGGTGCCCTTTACGCAGCGGGTGCAGTACTGGCAGAAAGATATGGCGCTGGCGCTGCTGTAAATCTTTGAGCAGCACTGCGGTATCAATCTCGGCATCGTTGGTCAGGTAGACGGCGATGCGTTTTGAGAAAGCGAAGGAGGGAGACTGGCGCAGTGATCGTAACAGGTGGCGGCTTGCCTGCTGGCGAAAGCTGCGCGAAAGCTGATTGCGTTGCTGACGAATGCTGCGACGGATCGCCTGTCGCTCAGTGACTGAGAACGAAGAGTTCATCAGAGGTGCTCCCCACTGTGCCGCTGTCGTAAATAAAGCCCTTGAACCCTGTGGCCCAAGGTGGCAGGCCAGACACTGAATAAGGCTTTCCGTCAGGCGGACATGCGCACATCAGCGAGTGAAACCTTCCATAAAAAAATGCATCGGCTCAGGTCTTTATCGACTGGCAAACACCCCAGGGAGCCGACGCAGTATACCAGAGAAGTACGGGAAATAACGGGGAATTTGTAAGCTGAAAGGTTTACCAGTGCTTACAGTTCGAGCTGCATATCCTGTTCCAATGCGTCATCTATCAGCTCAGTAAGCTGGCTGACACCCTGCAATGCTTCCTGCTGATCGGCTTCCAGCTGACGCAGCTGGTGGGCGATGTTAAGCGCAGCAATAACCGCAATGCGGTCGGTGCCCAGCACTTTGCCGCTGGCACTGCTGGCGTTTTTGATTTCGCTCATTTTCTCATTGAGAAAGCGTGCTGCATCACGCAGATGTTCTTCTGCACCGGGTGGGCAGTTGATGCGGTATTCACGATCGAGAATGATCAGTTCCAGAGTTTTAGGGGAATTAGCCACTGTTACGCTCCAGAGTCTGCAGGCGGGTGATCATTTCGTTTACTTTTCGGCGTGCAATTTCGTTCTGCTGCATCAGCTTGGCGCGTTCAGCCTGCCACTCGGCTTCAGCGGCACGCATGGCGCGATTCTGCTCGCGCAGCGTTTCATGCACGCTTAACAGCTTTTCGATTTTGCGCTGCAGGTTCTGAAGTTCAGGATTTTGCATCACTGTCCCGGAATTAGTGAGAATCGGCTTACTATAAGAGGCGGCTCCGGTGGCGGTCAATGTGCTCTCCGGCCTGACGCATGATTATTCTGTCTGGCGCAGATATTACGCCGTTCAGGGTGTTAGAATGACGCCTTTACGAATGACCGGATCTGATATGACCATCGATTTTAATGACGCTGCTGACCTCTGGGTTGAATGCGGCTGTTTTCAGACGCCGTCTGCACTGCATGGCTGGCTGACAGGTTACCTGGCTGCGGGTGCTCGTCTCACCACTGATATGTGGTTGCAGGAAGCACAGGACTATCTCGAACTTGAAGAGGCGCCGAATGAAAAACTGGCAGCCTTGCTGAAAGATTTCTATGCCGGGGTACTTACGGGTCTGGCCGGTGAGGCAATGGATTTTGTACTGCTTTTGCCTGCCGACGAAGATGCGGATATCGATGAGCAGGTGGATTGTCTGGCGCAGTGGAGCAAGGGCTTCCTCGATGGCTTCGGTGCCTCTGGTCGTATTCAGGGTATGGTGCCGGGTGATGTAATGGAAGTGCTGCAGGATCTGGATGCCTTTTCACAGGCACAGCTGGATGATCCGCAGGACCCGCAAAATGAAATTCTCTATCTGGAGCTGGCGGAACACGCTCGTGTTGCGGCACTGACGGTGTTTTACGCCATGAACCAGCAAGCGGATAAATCCGGTAAGACCCTGCACTGATAAAGACAAAAGAGGCTGCTATGAAACTCGATTCACGGGAATACGCAAAACGTCGTCGTCAGCTGATGGATCTGATGACCCCTGACAGCATTGCGATTATACCATCGGCGCCGACTACCATCCGTAACCGCGACGTTGAGCACCCGTTCCGTCAGGATTCGGATTTTTATTACCTGTCCGGCTTTGCCGAAGAGCATGCGGTGGTGGTGCTGATCCCGGGTCGTGAGCATGGCGAGTACGTTCTCTTCTGTCAGGAAAAAATAAAAGAACAGGAAATCTGGACTGGCCGTCGCGTCGGTCCGGAAGCGGCACCGGAACTCCTCGGCTGTGATGATGCCTTCCCTATCAGTGATATCGACGACATTCTGCCGGGCCTGATTGAAGGTAAGGATCGGGTTTATGCCAGCCTGGGGGTCAGCCCTAACTTCGACAACCAGCTGATGCAGTGGGTTAACCACATCAAGACTCAGGTACGGAATGGTGCTACGCCGCCGCGTGAGTTCAGTGCTCTCGACCATCTGCTGCATGAAATCCGCCTGATTAAATCCGCTGCAGAAGTAAAAGTGATGCAGCGCGCCTGTGATATCAGTGCCGATGCTCATACCCGGGCGATGCAGATGGTGAAACCGGGTATGTACGAGTACGAACTGGAAGCCGAACTGATGCGCACCTTTATGGCTGCCGGTTCGCGCTGGCCGGCGTATCCGTCCATTGTCGGTACTGGCGACAATGCCTGCATCCTGCATTACACCCAGAATACTGACCAGATCAAAGACGGTGACCTGATTCTGATCGACGCCGGCTGCGAACTGGACTATTACGCTTCAGATATCACCCGTACCTTCCCGGCCAACGGCAAGTTCAGCGAAGCTCAGCGTAAGCTGTATCAGCTGGTACTGGATGCCAACTATGCCGCCATCGACGTGGTGAAGCCGGGCAACAACTGGAACGATCCGCACGAAGCGGCGGTGCGTGTGCTGGTGGCTGGTCTGGTGGAATACGGGCTGCTTGAAGGTAGCGAGGAAGAATTAATCGAGTCACAGGCCTATCGTCAGTTTTATATGCACAAAACCGGTCACTGGCTGGGGATGGATGTGCACGATGTGGGTGAATACCGCATTGATGGCGAATGGCGACTGCTGGAAGAAGGCATGGTGATGACCATTGAACCGGGTCTGTATATCGCACCGGATGACGAGAGTGTTGATCCAAAGTGGCGCGGTATTGGTATTCGTATCGAAGACGATGTGGTGGTCACCAAAGATGGCTGCAAAGTTCTGACTTCAGGCGTGGTAAAAGACGTCGATGCGATTGAAGCGCTGATGGCGGGCTGAAAATACGATGACAAGCACAGTGCAACACACCGATATCGCCGTGCTGGGTGCCGGTATGGTGGGAGCCAGTCTGGTTCACCTGCTGCAGCCGGCTCTGAACGAGGGGCTGACGCTGACACTGATTGATCAGAAAGCCCTGAACTGGGATGGTGATATCAGCCAGCGCCCGCCCAGCTTTGATGGCCGCGCTACTGCGCTGTCCTATGGCACGCAGCAAATGCTGGAGCAGCTGGGCATCTGGCCGGCCATCGCCGATCGTGCCTGTGCGATTGAACACATTCAGGTGTCTGATCAGGGTCGATTCGGCCAGGCCCATTTGCATGCTGCGGAACAGAATACCGAAGCGCTGGGCTACATAGTGGAAAACGCCGTGCTGGGTCAGGGCCTGCTCTCGGGGCTGCAGCAGCCGGGCGTGACGATTAATGCACCGACTGAAGTTACCTCGGTACGCATGAATGAGCAGGGCGCTTTGCTGACCTTCGCCGATGGCCAGCAATTACAGGCCAGCTTGCTGGTGATGGCCGATGGCGCGCGCTCGCCATTGGCTGCGCAGCTGGGTATTCAGCATCAGCGTACTTCTTACGGTACGCATGGGCTGGTGACTCAGGTAGAAACCGATAAGCCGCATGGACACTGGGCCTACGAGCGTTTCAGCAATGATGGTCCGATCGCCTTCCTGCCGCTGCAGAAGAATCAGTATGCGGTGGTGTGGACTCTGAATAATGAATTGATTGATGACGTACTGGCCTTGCCGGATGACGAGCTGCTGAGCCGTCTGCAGGCACAGATAGGACACCGTATCGGTCGCCTGCTGCGTTGCGGTGAGCGCGCATCCTATCCGCTGGCGCTGGTCACCAGCCGCGAGCAGGTGCGTCGATCTCTGGTGCTGCTGGGTAACGCGGCACACAGCCTGCACCCGGTGGCGGGTCAGGGTTTCAACCTGGCCATTCGCGATTGTGCGATGCTGGCGGAGTGCCTGAATCAGGCATGGGCTGATGGAACCCCGCTGGGGGAGCTGACGTTGCTGCAGAGCTACGAACAACAGCAGCAGGCTGACCAGCGCAATACCATTCAGGCCAGCGATCTGTTGCCTAAGGTCTTTGCTAGTCAGTCGGCGACGCTGTCGGTGTTGCGCGATATTGGCCTGCTGGCGCTGGCAGCCATGCCTACAGCGCGGCGTTTATTTGCCCGTCATGCCATGGGCCTGGGGCAACGAGCGGCGAAATTGACTCGCGGAGAAACAGTATGAAGTACGACGTAGTGATTGTCGGTGCCGGTCTGGTCGGCCAGGCAGTAGCAGCTTCACTGGCGCAGGCCGATGCTGGTCTGACCATCGCGCTGGTAGACCCGGCGTTCCGTGACAGCGCTCCGGATACGAATACCGATATTCAGTCATTCGACCTGCGCGTATCGGCACTCACAGCCAAGAGTCAGGCCTACCTGAGCCGACTGGGGGCGTGGGAGAAAATTCCAGCGCAGCGTCTTGCGCCCTATCGTCATATGCACGTCTGGGATGCGGAAGGCACCGGCTCAGTAACCTTTAACGCCGCCGAACTGCACGTGCCTGTGCTGGGGCATATTGTTGAAAACCGCCAGACCCTGTGGGCACTGCAGCAGTGTGTGCAGTCACTGAGCAGTATCGATGTGATCAGCCAGCCGGTGCGTTACATAGATAACCGCAGCGCTGATGGCTATACGCCAGTGGCGCTGGGTGATGGGTCTACCCTGCAGGCAAAGCTGGTGGTGGGTGCCGATGGCGCCATGTCGCGTATCCGTCAGTGGGCGGAAGTGCCAACCACCGAATGGGATTATGGCCACCACGCCATCGTGGCGACGGTGCGTTGTGAACAGCCGCTGCAGGAAACTGCCTGGCAGCGTTTCCGTCCGCAGGGTCCGCTGGCTTTCCTGCCCATGCCGCATGATCCGCATCTGGCTTCTATCGTCTGGTCGACTTCTGAGGAAGAAGCAGACGAAGTGCTGGCCATGAGCGATGCTGAATTTAATCAGGCACTCAGCGCTGCATTTGAAGGGCGTCTGGGTCAGATTGTTGAAACTTCCGCTAAGGCGCGCTTCCCGTTGCGTCAGCGGCATGCCCGCGCCTACTGGTGCGAAGGCGTGGTGTTAGCTGGTGATGCTGCTCATACCATTCATCCACTCGCAGGACAGGGCGTGAATCTGGGGTTCAAAGATGCTGAGACCCTGGCAGAGGAAATTATTCGGGCACAGAGCAAAGGTCTGGATATTGGCAGTGCACTGGTGCTGGGCCGTTACCAGCGTCGTCGTCAGGCCGACAACCTCAGTACCATGGCGGTGATGGAAGGCTTTAAGCAACTGTTTGGCAGCGATCAGCCAGTGCTGCGCTGGTTGCGTAACGAAGGTATGCGGCTGTTCGACCGCCTGCTGCCGGTAAAACAGCATGTGGTAATGAAAGCCATGGGGCTGGATTGAACCGTAGTACATTCCTTCTGTCGTTTTTACTGAAGCAGTTTTCTATAAACGACTTTTAAGTCCTCAACACCCAATGCCTCCCAGGGGAACTTATCCCCTGGCCGGCAGGGCCGACCCCAGCTTTTCGCTTCTGGAGCGTGAGACTCCGGGCATCCATGCCCTTCGCCCTACGGGCCAGCCTACGGCTGTTCAATTTTGATCCCGTCAAAATTGTCCTCATTCTCTCGATTTTTCAGGCCACGCGCCCATGCGACATCCCTGTCGCCGTCCGCTCGCCGGGCATCCATGCCCGGCGGAC
>NZ_JAEDAH010000046.1:13953-72086 GCF_020320395.1 Thalassolituus marinus
AATCGTCGTTCATTTCGGCGCTCCAGGATGCGAATAGCAACCTTGATGCTGCTCTTTAAAACAACTCAGTCGCTGAATTTTACTTTGCTGTGATCCGTATAATCGGGCTATGAGGTTGCTGCTAATAGCGCCTCTGGACTCGCCGCAGAAAGCGAAGTATTTCCGATCTGCCCGAAGGGACTCGGGCAAGCGGCCCCGGCCATGGATGGCCGATGGGGCGCGTGGTCAGGAAATATCAAGTTTTCAAGGAATCACGAGCCAGGCAGCGCGAAGCGGGCCGGTTTTAGCTCCTGCAAAACCTGCATTTCCGCCATCCATGGCGGTCAGGAGTCACGCCCGTCCGGCGAGAGGGGCGGTCCGACGTATCGGAAGGCCCCTCTATGAGGACATGGAGACTTGAGTATTCCACAAAAGTTTGAAGAAAAACTCGTGGGACAGCAGGGCAGGTTTACCAGCCCTTTTTATTTGTTCGCTCAGAAGCCTGTTCCAGCGTTCACTTAGGAACGCGGCGAATACGACCCTGCTCATCAATGGCGACGTAAACAAACACCGCATCAACCACTTTGCGGCGCTCATTGTCGTTCGGGTTGCGCGTCCACACTTCAATCGCAATACGAATCGATGAGCTGCCGATATCCAGCAGGCGGGTATAGAAGCATACGGCTGCGCCAACACGGATGGGTGACATAAACACCACAGATTCCAGTGCAACGTTCGCGATGCGTCCCTGAGCAACCCGGCTGGCAATGGTTTCTGCCGCGAGGTCCATCTGCGAGACTACCCAGCCACCGCTGATGTCGCCGTGTGCATTGGTATCGTTTCGGCTTGGAATTAACCGGAGCGTGAGCTCGCCTTCCGGTTTCGGCTCGCAGTCGTCACGGGCCTCTGGCTGGTCATTCATGGGAATTTCCGGGGTTAGAATTATTTTGTGCGGAGTGTACTGCTTTTCAGTCAGCAGCACACCCGGCAGCAATTAGACTTTGGGATTAACCGTACAATTGATCCGGCAGCCAGGTCGCCAATTGCGGCATTGTTGCTAACAGGCCAAGTACAATCAGCTGAATAACGATGAAAGGAATCACGCCTTTGTAAATGGTACGGGTCGGCACAGATTCCGGCGCGACGCCACGCAGGTAGAACAGGGCGAAGCCGAATGGCGGCGTCAGGAATGAGGTCTGCAGGTTAATGGCGATCATAATACCCAGCCATACCGGGTCGGCACCCAGCATAAACAGTACCGGGGCGACAATCGGCACCACCACGAAGGTGATCTCGATAAAGTCGAGAATAAATCCGAGCAGGAATATCACCAGCATCACCAGCAGCATGGCACTGAACAGGCCGCCCGGCAGGCTGGTAAACAGGCTGTGCACCAACTCCTCACCACCAAAGCCACGGAATACCAATGAGAAGAGCGCGGCACCGATAAAGATCAGGAAGACCATGCTGGTCACCTGCAGCGTGGCATCCATAACTTCTTTCAGACGTTGCAGGTCAAACTCACGATAGAGAATGGCCAGTAGCAGGGCGCCGCCGGCGCCAATACCTGCCGCTTCGGTAGGTGTGGCAATGCCCGCCAGAATGGAGCCCAGCACGGCAATAATCAGCGCTAATGGCGGCAGCAGACCTTTTAACAGTTCCGCTATGAAGGCTGGGTTCAGTGGCGGACGATCAGCCACGGCCGGAGCTGCCTGCGGGCGGAACAGTGCAACCCCGCCGACATACAACAGATAGGCCGCGACCAGAATCAGGCCTGGTACCAGAGCACCGACAAACAGGTCGGCAACGGAGACGGTTTCCGGGCTGAAAATGCCCATTTTCAGCTGCGCCTGCTGATAGGAGCTGGACAGCACATCACCGAGAATAATCAGTGCGGTCGATGGGGGAATGATTTGCCCCAGAGTACCGGTTGCACAAATGTTGCCGGTGGCCAGTGCCGGACTATAGCCCTGACGCAGCATGGTCGGCAGCGAAATCAGTCCCATTGTCACCACGGTGGCACCAATAATGCCGGTGCTGGCCGCCATCAGCATGCCAACCAGTACAACAGAGAAGCCCAACCCGCCACGTACCGGGCCGAACAGCAGCCCCATGTTGCGCAGCAGACGCTCGGCAATGCGGGATTTTTCCAGCATCACGCCCATAAATACGAACAGCGGCACGGCAATCAGAATCTGATTGCTGAGAATGCCAAACACCCGGTTTGGCAGCGCGTGCAGAAAGGCCATATCCAGGGTGCCGGTCAGTACACCCAGTCCGGCAAACAGCAGCGAGGTGCCGGCCAGAGTGAAGGCCACCGGGAAGCCGGCCATCAATACCAGACAGATAACAGCGAACAGCAATAACGGCATTAACTCAGCCATAGTGGGCCTCCTGCTCGCTATGCTTGTCTTCTGCGTCCTTACCGCCAGTGAAGGTGTTGCCAAATTCAGCCAGTGCCTGAATCAGCATCAGTACCGGCATCACCAGGATCAGCGTTTTCAGCAGGTAGACGAATGGCAGGCCGCCTGATTCCTGGGATTTTTCGCCAATCGCCCAGGCGCTGGCAACGTAGTCCCAGCTTACCCACAGCATGAACAGGCAGGTTGGAATCACCAGCAGCAGAATGCCTGCTCTGTCTACCAGAGCCTGACGTTTTGCTGGCCAGTTGCGATAGAACACGTCGACCCGCACATGGCCGCCCTGTTGCCAGGTATAAGCTGCACCCAGCATAAACAGCGAGGCATGCAGGTACATCACTGATTCCTGCAGAGCGATAGATGGCATATCAAAGGAGTAGCGCAGGATCACCACCAGGCAGGAGGCAATGACCATCAGCAGCGACAGCCAGCGAACGGCCTGACCGCTGCGGCGGGTAAACAGGTTGAGCAGATGCAGCAGATTCGTCATGTTCAATCCGGGAATATGAAAGCGGCGCATTATAGCCATGGATTGCTCAGGAATTAACCCGAAAGGCCTGTGAGCCGCATTAAATCTGGCTTCAGTGCTGGATCGGCTGTCACATAAATGTCATCGTTGTGTCACAAAACGGCGAGTTGTCATATTTCTGTAACATACAAAACCAATAATGGCGCCATCCAAAATCACCATGATCCGATAAACAACGGGTTCGGTTTAATAAAGGAAGCGACAATGAAAAAAGCTCTGTTAACTGGTGCGGCTCTGCTGGCCTCTGTAATGAGCACTACTGCTCAGGCACAGCGTGACTATATCAGCATCGTAGGTTCTTCTACTGTTTACCCGTTCTCTACTGTTGTAGCTGAGCGTTTTGGTAAGTCTACCGACTTCCGCACTCCTAAGGTTGAATCAACCGGTTCCGGCGGTGGTCTGAAGCTGTTCTGTAGCGGTGTGGGTGATGCAACTCCTGATATCACCAACGCTTCCCGTCGCATCAAGTCGTCCGAAGTGGAGCTGTGCGCTAAGAACGGTATCGATGAAATCGTTGAAGTAACCATCGGTTTTGACGGTATTGCTTTCGCAAACTCAGCTAAAGCAGAGCACATGAGCATCTCTCGTAAGGATATGTTCCTGGCGCTGGCGAAAATGGTTCCAGCCACTGACGGTTCAGAAACCCTGATCGAAAACCCTTACAAAACCTGGAAAGACGTCAACCCTGTCCTGCCAGCGAAGAAAATTGAAGTTCTGGGTCCACCACCAACATCCGGTACCCGTGACGCATTCGCTGAACTGGCTATGGAAGGTGGCTGTAAGCAGTTCCCGTTCATCGCTGCGATGAAGAGCGATGACAAGAACAAGTACAAAGCGGTTTGTCACGGTGTTCGTGAAGACGGTGCGTACATTGAAGCAGGCGAAAACGACAACCTGATCGTACAGAAACTGGTTGCTAACCCGGATGCATTCGGCATCTTCGGCTTCAGCTTCCTGGAGCAGAACGCAGATAAGGTGCAGGGTTCGACTGTAGACGGTAAACTGCCGACCTTCGACAACATCGCAGAAGGCGCTTACCCGGTAAGCCGTTCACTGTACTTCTACGTGAAGAAAGCTCACATCGGTGTGATTCCTGGTATCGAAGAGTACCTGGCTGAGTTCACTTCCGAGCGTGCAATGGGTGAAGATGGTTACCTGGCGGACAAAGGTATGATTCCTCTGACTGAGGACGCATACAACGAGGTTGTAGAGTCTGTTAAAGCACTGACTCCACTGTCTCTGAAGAAGTAATCGCGAGTCGTCGACCCGCAGTGAAAGCCGAGGCCAAAGCCTCGGCTTTTGCATGTCAAAAACTTACATCAGATCAATGACCGATGAACTACAGTAGCCTGATTATTGTGGTTCTGATTCTGCTCGGAGCAGGTTACCTGCTGGGCCGGAACAGAGCTCGCGCTATCGCCGGACAGGGAGTGAAATTACACTCCCTGCCAACCCATTACGGTGCCCTGGTCGCACTGTGGACAGGCCTCCCACCGCTGCTGCTTTTGCTGTTGTGGGCATTGGCGGAAGGTCCAGTCGTTGATCACCTGCTGGTGGCTCAATTGCCCGAGGCCGTTCAACAGGGAAGTTCTGCGGATATCCAGCTGGCGATCAGCAAAGTCCATAACCTGGCATCAGCCGCTGGCGTGGGTGCCGTAGCTGAACTTCAACCAGCCGTAGAACACCTGGTGGCTCTGGAGTCCCGCGCCAATATTCTGCACTCCGGAGTCGTGCTGTCGCTTGCGCTGCTCGGTGTGGCAGTGACCTGGCGTCGGGTTCAGCCGCAACTGCGTGCCCGTTCAGAGGTTGAGGGTATTGTTCGTAAGCTGCTGTTTGCCAGCTCTGGTATCGCGGTACTGACAACCCTGGGCATTCTGGCCTCGGTGCTGTTTGAAGCCTGGATGTTCTTCGGCAAAGTCAGCGTGTTTGAGTTCCTGTTTGGTACCAGCTGGTCGCCGCAGATTGCTCTGCGCGCTGATCAGTCAGGCTCCTCCGGTAGCTTTGGTGCTGTACCGCTGTTTGCTGGTACCTTGCTGATTTCTGCCATCGCCATGTTTATTGCAGTGCCGATTGGTCTGATGTCGGCCATTTATCTGTCTGAATATGCCAGTCCGCGTGTACGTTCCTACGCCAAGCCGGCACTGGAAATTCTCGCCGGTATCCCGACCGTGGTTTACGGTTTCTTCGCGGCACTGACCGTTGCTCCGGTTATTCGTAGTATTGGTGCCAGCTGGGGACTGGAAGTTTCTTCTGAAAGTGCGCTGGCAGCCGGCCTTGTTATGGGTGTAATGATCATCCCATTCGTATCCTCACTGTCTGATGACGTGATTAACGCTGTGCCGCAGTCGTTGCGTGACGGCAGTTATGGTCTGGGCGCAACCCGCAGCGAAACGGTTCGTCAGGTGGTTATTCCGGCGGCACTGCCGGGTATCGTTGGTGCAGTGATGCTGGCGGTTTCCCGTGCGATTGGTGAAACCATGATTGTAGCCATGGCTGCAGGTCTGGCGGCAAACCTGACACTGAACCCGCTGGATAGTGTAACGACGGTTACGGTTCAGATCGTTACCCTGCTGGTCGGTGACCAGGAATTCGATTCACCGAAAACGCTGGCTGCGTTTGCACTGGGTCTGGTGCTGTTCCTCGTGACCCTGGTGCTGAACTATGTCGCTCTGAAAATTGTGCAGAAATACCGGGAACAATATGACTGATACATCGATGACTACTCGTCAAAAAGTAGAGGCCAGCATGAAGCGTCGCCGCTCGGCGGAAAAGCGTTTCCGTGTCTATGGTCTGATTTCTGTGCTGTTCGGCCTGCTGTGTCTGGTGGTGCTGTTTGGTGACATTTTGTCCAAAGGTCTGGCGGCGTTTTCGCAAACCGTTATCCGTACTGAAGTGGTACTGGATGCCGACTATCTGGGACTGAATAAAAACTCCAGCAGTGACGAAATCCGTGCAGCCAACTTTGAAGGTCTGCTGAAAAATCACTTTAAGGAAATGGTTCAGCCGGACGGTCGTAAAGAGCGTCGT
Organism: Thalassolituus marinus; assembly: GCF_020320395.1. Classification (GTDB taxonomy): domain Bacteria; phylum Pseudomonadota; class Gammaproteobacteria; order Pseudomonadales; family Oceanobacteraceae; genus Venatoribacter; species Venatoribacter marinus. Next base: position 19,909 of record NZ_JAEDAH010000046.1, read on the forward strand.
CAGCTGTATTCCATGATCAGTGCTGGTGCCGCCTGGCAGCTGATTGAAGCGGTACAGGCAAATCCGGGACTGATTGGTCAGGCGGTGACCTTTGACCTGATCGCCGATGACGATGTTGATCAGTGGCTCAAACACGACCGCGGTGTGGAAGGCATTAACACCCGTATGTCTGAAGTCCAGATTGCATGGATGGAAAGCTGGATCGAACAGGGCATGCTGACGACTCGCTTCAACACGCTGTTTTTCACCAATGGTGATTCTCGTGAGCCAGAGCTGGCCGGTATTCATGGTGCGATTAAAGGTACCTTCCTGACCCTGCTGGTAACCTTCCTGCTGTCTTTCCCGATTGGTGTTGCTGCGGCAATCTATCTGGAAGAATTTGCGCCGAAGAACCGCATCACGGAAATTGTTGAAATCAACATCAACAACCTGGCTGCGGTACCGTCTATTACGTTCGGTCTGCTGGGTCTGGCGATCTTTATCAATATCTTTGGTGTTTCCCGTTCAACACCGCTGGTGGGTGGTCTGGTACTGACACTGATGACGCTGCCAACCATCATTATTTCTGGTCGTGCGGCGATTAAAGCGGTTCCACCGTCTATTCGTGAAGCGGCCTTTGGTCTGGGTGCATCGAAAGTACAGGTGGTTTTCCATCACGTACTGCCGCTGGCTCTGCCAGGTATGCTGACTGGTACCATTATTGGTATGGCCCAGGCGCTGGGTGAAACGGCACCGTTGCTGATGATTGGTATGATTGCTTTTGTGGTGGACGTACCGGGCTTTATTAATGACCCATCCACCGTGCTGCCTGTTCAGATTTTCCTCTGGTCAGACAGCCCTGAACGCGCCTTTACCGAGCGCACCTCCGGAGCCATTATTGTCCTGCTGGGCTTCCTGGTGGTTATGAACACAGCTGCCGTGATGCTGCGTCGCCGTCTTGAGCGTCGTTGGTAACAGGTAACGAATACAAGATCTGGATTACGAATTATGAGCATCATTGAAAACCATACAACCTGTGGCTCGCCACTGGTCGAAAGCCCGAAACTGACAGCCCGTAATGTCGGTGTTTTTTATGGCGAGAAACAGGCAATTTTCGATGTCAGCCTGGACATCGGTTCCAACGAAGTTATCGCCCTGATTGGACCTTCTGGTTGTGGTAAGTCGACTTTCCTGCGCTGTCTGAACCGCATGAACGACACCATCGATATCTGCAGCGTGACCGGCAAGATCGAACTGGATAACGAAGATATCTACGACCCGAAAGTGGATGTTGTACCGCTGCGTGCTCGCGTTGGTATGGTGTTCCAGAAACCAAACCCGTTCCCGAAATCAATCTACGACAATATCGCTTATGGTCCGCGTATTCACGGTCTGGCGCACTCCCGGGTTGATCTGGATGAAATCGTAGAGAAGAGCCTGCAGCGTGCAGGTCTGTGGAATGAAGTTAAGGATCGTCTGCACGCACCTGGCACAGGTCTGTCCGGTGGTCAGCAGCAGCGTCTGTGTATTGCGCGTACCATTGCCGTTGATCCGGAAGTTATTCTGATGGACGAACCATGTTCTGCACTGGATCCTATTGCAACCGCTAAAATTGAAGAGCTGATCGATGAGCTGCGTGAAAATTACACCATCGCTATCGTAACGCACTCTATGCAGCAGGCAGCTCGTGTATCTCAGCGTACCGCGTACTTCCACATGGGTCAGCTGATTGAAGTTAACCCAACGGATCAGGTGTTCACTACACCCGAGCACTCATTAACAGAAGCCTACATTACCGGCCGGTTCGGTTAAGGGGACGTCAGATGGAAATGAATTTTAATCAGCACATTTCCGGTCAGTTTAATGCTGACCTGGAAGCCATCCGTAATCACATGATGGGCATGGGTGGTCTGGTCGAGCGTCAGGTCGCTAATGCTATCGAAGCGATCTGTTCAGGCGATACCCGCCTGGCCGATGAAGTCATCCGCCGCGAAGACGAAGTGGATAAGCTGGAAGTAGCAATCGATCACGAATGCACCCAGATTCTGGTGCGTCGCCAGCCGGCCGCATCTGACCTGCGTATGGTTCTGGCCGTATCCCGTGTTGTACGCGACCTCGAGCGTATTGGCGACGAAGCCAGCAAAGTGGCCTTCCATGCGCTGGAAGTTGGTGACAGTGCCAACACGCAACTGTGTCAGCAGGCGATGCGTTATATGGGTGCGGAAGTTGTAAAAATGATTTCCGGTGCACTTGATGCATTCACCCGTCATGACGTGGAAGGTGCCGTCGAAGTGGTGCGTACCGATAAGCGCGTGGATCAGCAGTATGCTTCTGCTCTGCGTGAGCTGATCACCTATATGATGGAAGATCCGCGTTCTATTGGTCAGGCAATCAATATTCTGTGGATTCTGCGAGCCATCGAACGTATTGGTGACCACGCGCGTAATATTTCTGAACAGGTGATTTACCTGGTGAAAGGTACGGACGTTCGTCACAGCTCTCTGACTGAAATCGAAGAGCAGGCGAAAGACTGATTTGCACCTGAAAAAAGGCCGCCCGGGAATTTATCCCTGGCGGCCTTTTTTATGCCTGTCATCTTTCTGGCAAATAACTGACAGGAAGTCTTCACGATTGTGGTCTTAACTGAATGAGACGTATGACTCCGCTAATGTCATCGAAATATCACGAAGCTGTCACGATTCTGCAATAAATGTCGTTGTTGTCATATTTCTGTAATGTTTCGGAAACATAATTGTCATGTGTCTGCCTCATGGCGGGTCTGACACAGGATGACAGACCCGGACTACGGGCTCGTTTAGCACGACAACTATTTGGGAACGTATTATGAAAAAAATTGCTTTGTCCCTCGCTGTAGCAGCTGCTCCATTCGTAGCACAGGCGGAAACCATTGAAATCGAAAAACCAGAATTTTACGGCAAAGTGAATGTTGCGCAGGAATCTGTGCAGCAGAAAGACGCCGGTAACATCAACCAGCTGAACTCAAACGCTTCTCGTCTGGGTGTAAAAGGCAAAATCGCACTGGATGGCGGCCTGACTGGTATTTACCAGGCTGAGTTTGAAACATTCATTGATGATGGTGACAAGAACAGTGACCGTACGTTCGCTCAGCGCAACACATTTGTAGGTGTTAAGGGCGGTTTCGGTCAGGTACAGGTAGGTATCTTTGATACACCATTTAAAGCGGCGCAGAAAAAAATCGACCTGTTCAACGACCTGCAGGGTGACATCAAGCATATCATCAGTGCCAGTGAAAACCGTGAAAAGAACAGTGTTCAGTACACCTCTCCGAGCATGGCTGGTCTGGTAGCAACGGTTGATCACATCAACTCTGAATCTGAAGCTGTAAACAACGGTCTGTCTGCCTCCCTGGCATACACCCGTGGTGATATCTACGTTGCGTATGCATACGACACCGAAGTAAGCGGTGAAGGCGTTGATGCGGCACGTGTTGTTGCTCAGTACAAAGTAGGTGCTGTTCAGCTGGGTGCTCTGTGGGAAACGACAGAAGTTGACGGCGCTGACAGTGTTGATGGCTGGATGGCTTCTGCTGCGGTAAAAGTGAGCGGCGACGTAACGCTGAAAGCTCAGTACGGTGCTTCTGACATCCAGGAAGAAGGCGGCGTGAGCTACAGCATCGGTGCTGACTACAAACTGGCGAAAGCGGCGAAAACCTTCGTCTACATGACCAGTGAAGAGTCTGACGACGAAAGCGTAAATGCTCAGTACTACGGCGTTGGTCTGGAATACAAATTCTGATCTGACGTAAGCCGTTAAATAAAAAAAGCCCCGCACTGCGGGGCTTTTTTAATGCCGGATGATCAGGCGGCTGTTAACCAGCCGTTGAGCATCTGGATGTCAGCTTCATTCAATGTGCCGGCATAGAACTTCAGTGTCAGCAAGTTGATGATGTAATCGTAACGGGCGTTAGCATAATCGCGCTGTGCGCTGTACAGATTTTTCTGTGCAGTTAGTACTTCAACGATGTTACGGGTACCGACTTTGTAACCGGTTTCCGTTGCTTCCAGAGCACTCTTGGCAGAAGTGATGGCCTGCTTGCGCGCCTTGATGTTCAGAGCATCTGTTTTAACCTGACGGAACAGGCTGCGAATGTTCTGTTTTACCGCGCGGCGCTGTTGCTCAAGCTGATAGTCCGCCGCAGCAAAGTTCAGAGCGGCCTGTTTGCTCTGGCCATACAGAGAACCGCCGGCCAGCAGAGGCATGGATACTTCCAGCTGAATGCTGGTGATTGAGCCGTCGTATGGATCGCCATTAGCGTCCAGGCTCTGCTGATCACCATCCATATAGGCACCTGACAGGGTTACGGTTGGCAGATGGTTGGAGCGTGTCGCGTTGCGTTGCATACGTACGGCGTCTTTGTTGGCTTCAGCCAGCAGCAGACCGGCGTACTTGTCCATGCCGGAAGTTACCCACTCGTCAGCATTGACGGGTTGCGGGGCTTCCATCGCGACGTCGTCACGCAGAGGTGAAACGGCATCAAAGCGCTGTCCTGTCAGTTGCTCGAGTGCTTCGTAGCTGATGTCCAGCGCTGCTTCCTGACCCAGCAGGTTTACGTAGGTCAGATCGTAACCGGCCTGAGCTTCGTGCACTTCAGTGATGGCAATCAGACCCACATCAAAGCGTTGCTTGGTTTGCTCCAGCGAGCGCTTGACCGCTTTTTCTTCTGCCTGAGCAGTAGACAGGTTGTCTTTGGCTCGCAGTACATCGAAATACGCCTGGGCAGTGCGCAGCAGTAACTGTTGTTCCGCCAGTTGCAGCTGCAGCGCAGAGGCTTCATCACCGGTACGGGCTGCCTGGTAGGTGTACCAGCTGTTCAGGTTAAATAATGTCTGAGAAGCCGATAGCTGCAGCAGGTCGCGGTCGTAATCACTTTCAATGTCAGTATCGACAATCGTTGTGCCGGTCGATACTGCACCACTCAGGTCGGATTCAATCTGAGAGTGGGTATAAGAAACCTGAGCCTGTGGTAACAGGGCGCCGCGGGCGATGGTGATGTTGTAGCCATTGGCTTCACGGGTGGCGCGGGCAGCTGCAATTTCCGCGTCGTTGCTGGCGGCCTGCTGATAAATAGTACTGAGGTCGGCGCCGAAGACGGTGCCGGAAGCCAGCAGGGCAGTCGTCAGTGAGAGCAGTTTTTTCATATAGTTGCCTTTCGCAGCGTTATAAATATTTGTTCGTCGGATTCTAGCAGAAAAAATCGGTCGAAATTTGCACTGATTGTTCCACAGGCAGCAACACATAGTGCAGGCTGCTGATACGTCGTACGTTAGAATATTCTTAAACAGTAATATAGGTAGGTCAAGTATGATTCCACAGGCGTTCACTCCAGACGATGTTGAGGTAACCGGCACCGAGACTGGCTACAAGGGTTTCTTTCGTATCGATCGTATTCGCCTGAGACACCGTACCTTTGCGGGTGGCTGGACGCCAGAGTTTCAGCGCGAACTGTTTGAACGGGGTGAGGCCGTGTGCGTACTGCTGTTTGATCCGCAGCGCGATATTGTGGTGCTGACGGAACAATTCCGCATTGGTGCGCTGAATGATGAAAGGTCGCCCTGGCTGCTGGAACTGGTTGCTGGCATGGTCGAAGACGGCGAGACCTATGCCGAGGTCGCCGAACGCGAGACTCTGGAGGAAGCAGGTTGCCGCTACCATGAGTTATTACCTGTCTGCCGCTACTGGGTATCTCCGGGAGGAACCAGTGAACGAGTACAGATTTATTGTGGTCTGATTGACAGCGCAGGCGTGGGTGGCATTCATGGTCTGGCTGATGAACATGAAGACATCCGTCTGGTGTCGCTGAGCTTTGATGAAGCCTGGCAGGCGCTGGAAGACGGCATCATTAATAACGCTGCCACCATTATGGCGCTGCAATGGCTGAAAATCCGCCATTCAGACGTCACTTCCAAGTATCAGGAAAAGTGATAGTCGCAGCAGGTATTAGCCCGATTCATTCTGACGCTGGAGAGTACTGGTTGATTCCGATAACCTCCCACCTTCGAACTGTTAAGCGGAGACCGATGATTGAAGCTGCGTAAGCGTTATGTCCCTGACCTGCAGGAAATGGCCGCTCTGTGTGAAGGCAATTACCTGCGTCTGATGAAGCTGGTTCCTGCTGAGGAATCGGAACGGACATTTGTGCTCAGCGGCAGCAGTCATGAAGCTCGTGTACGACTGGTTGTTGACGAAGATCATCGTTACACGACTATGTTGTCGGTGTATCAGGAAGGGCTGAGTCCGCAATGGTTACAGCCGTTGTCGATGCAGGTCAGGCTCTATCATGATGCGATGATGGCAGAAGTTCTGGGGTACCAGAATCAGCAGCGCTTTGAAGGTCGCTACGCCTATCCGAATTCAGCCATGCGCTTGCCGGATGAGAAAGTACAGCTCAACCGCTTTCTGGCAGAATGGCTGGACCACTGCATTCGTCACGGTAGAATTGAGGCCACGGTGGCCCTGCCGGGGCAATTTGCCGAAGAATAAAGTCTGACAATCCCGGACAAATGTGAACCTTATCGTGGTCAAATTGCCTGTTCGCCGATAAAGTTGGACACTGACAAGAATAATTAGGGACGAGGTGCAGTTTGTATTCATTGGAATCAGGCAATACGCTGCGGTTGGTTCAGATCACCGACACCCATCTGAATGGTCCAGAGGATGGGCATCTGCTGGGAATGAAAACGCTGCACAGTATGAACTGTGTGCTTGATATCGTGCGTGAAGAACGCAGTGATATCGACGCTATCCTCGTCACTGGAGATCTGTCTCAGGATGGTACTGAGCAGGCTTACCAGCATCTCCATAACGCGCTGACGCCATTTGAGTGCCCGGTATTCTGGTTCGAAGGTAACCATGATAACCCGCAGACAATGCGTTCGGTTGCCGCCGGAACAGAACACCTCAATCAGATTATCCGCAGTGAACACTGGCAGGTTGTATTGCTGAACTCCCAGGTCGAAGGCGCTGTCTATGGCCGCTTGTCGGTTGCGCAGCTGGAACTGCTGGAGCAGGCACTGCAGGAACGCCCGGATCTGCATACTCTTATCAGCTTCCATCATCACCCGATTCCTATGGGAAGCACCTGGATTGATCGTATCGGTGTGAAAAATTCCGATGAATTTATGAGCCTGATTGCGCGCTTCGGTAATGTGAAGTGCGTGCTGTGGGGGCACGTTCATCAGGAAAGTGATCAGATGATTAATGGCGTCCGCTTCCTCTCTACTCCGTCTACCTGTGTGCAGTTTACGCCGAACTCTGAAGATTTCTCCGTCGACACCGTCGCACCAGGGTATCGCTGGCTGGATCTGCAACAGGATGGCGCAATCGATACCGGGATCAGTCGGGTTGAAGGGATTGAGTTCGAGATCGACTACTCGGTTAAAGGTTACTGAGGTTTCTTTGTCGCAACGTTATCCGGCCTGCCTGTATCTGCATGGCTTTCTCAGCTCGCCTGCCTCACTGAAAGCGCAGCAGCTGGTGTCTTATTATCAGCAGCATCTCCCCCATGACGGATTGTCCGTGCCTGAGTTGCCCTTCGAACCAGCAAGGGCGATTGAGCTGGCGCGTCACGAGTTAAAGCGTATGCAGTCTGAGTACCATCAGGTTTATCTGATTGGCAGCTCTCTGGGTGGGTTCTACGCCACTCATCTGGCTGAAACCGAAGGTGTGCCTGCGGTGCTGGTGAATCCGGCGGTAAGGCCGTTCGATTTGTTTGAACATTACCTGGGGCCGAATACCCATTACTACAGCGGTGAGGAGCACGAACTCACTCTGGAACATATTGCTCAGCTGCAGACTATGGATTGCGCGCATATCTCCCACCCCGAGCGTTTGCTGCTACTGCTGCAGACGGGCGATGAAACTCTGGATTATCGTCAGGCTGCAGACTTGTATCGCGATTGTGCCAGCTGGGTGGAAGGGGGCGGCAATCACAGCTTTGAGCGCTTTATCGAGCGTATGCCCATGATGCTGAGCTGGGCCGCTGCCTGTCATACCGACTGCGGCACGGAATGAGCCACCTCAGGTATCTGACTTCGCATTTTCTTATCGTTATACTCCATCCATTAAGTATGGAATTCCGCTGGCAGCCAGAGGTTTGAATGTCAAAGCAATACACAGCGTCATCGATTGAGGTTTTAAGTGGTCTGGATCCTGTACGTAAGCGTCCGGGTATGTACACCGATACCACTCGCCCGAATCACCTCGCGCAGGAAGTAATCGATAACTCGGTGGATGAGGCGCTGGCCGGCCATGCCAGTTTTGTGGAAGTCACCCTGCACGGTGATGGCTCAATGACGGTGCTGGATGATGGCCGTGGTATGCCAACCGATATTCACCCGGAGCATGGCGTCTCTGGTGTGGAACTGATTCTCAGCCAATTGCACGCTGGTGGTAAGTTTACCAACGACAACTATCAGTTTTCCGGTGGTTTGCACGGCGTGGGCGTGTCCGTGGTGAATGCGTTGTCGCAGGTGCTGGAAGTCACTATCTGGCGAGATGGCCAGGTGCAGCGCATCGGATTTAAAGACGGCTATAAAGCACTCGATCTGCAGGTGGTGGATACCTGCGGTAAGAAGAAAACCGGTACCAGTGTCCGTTTCCTGCCTGATCCCAAGTACTTTGATTCGGCAAAATTCTCCGTTCCGCGTCTGAAGCATGTGCTGCGTGCCAAGGCCGTTCTGTGTCCGGGGCTGCGCATTAAATTCAATGCACCGAACGCCGAAGACAGTGCCGAATGGTATTACGAGGATGGTCTGAAAGATTACCTCAAGGTTCACTCCGTTGGTTATGAGGTACTGCCGGCTGAACCCTTCACCGGTTCCATGACCGGCACCACCGAAGGCGTCGACTGGGCTGTGCACTGGCAACCAGAAGGTGGTGAGCTGCTGCAGGAAAGTTACGTTAACCTGATCCCGACCGCCCAGGGTGGTACCCATGTGAATGGCTTCCGCTCCGGTCTGCTGGATGCGCTGCGTGAATTCTGTGAGTTCCGCAACCTACTGCCACGCGGTATCAAACTGACGCCGGATGATCTGTGGGAGCGTTGCTCTTATGTCCTGTCGGCCAAACTGGCTGACCCGCAGTTTGCTGGTCAGACCAAGGAACGACTGTCTTCGCGCGAAGCCTCGGCGTTTATTTCCGGTGTTGTGAAAGACTCCTTTGCCCTGTGGCTGAATGAAAATACCGCGCAGGCGGAGCAGATTGCCGAACTGGCGATCTCCAGTGCGCAGTCGCGTTTGCGCAAATCGAAAACGGTTGCCCGTAAGAAAATCACTCAGGGCCCGGCGCTGCCCGGCAAACTGGCAGACTGCAGTGGTCAGGACAGTGAGCGCGGCGAGCTGTTCCTGGTGGAAGGTGACTCGGCGGGTGGCTCCGCCAAGCAGGCTCGTGATCGTGAATTTCAGGCCATTATGCCGCTGCGCGGTAAGATCCTGAACACCTGGGAAGTCGACTCCAGTGAGATTCTGGCTTCACAGGAAGTGCACGATATTGCCGTTGCGCTGGGTATTGATCCGGGCTCTGATGATTTGTCCGGCCTGCGTTACGGCAAAATCTGTATTCTTGCCGACGCCGACTCGGATGGGCTGCACATTGCTACACTGTTATGTGCACTGTTTGTGCGTCATTTCCGCAAACTGGTGGCTGAGGGGCATGTCTATGTGGCAATGCCGCCGCTGTATCGTATCGATCTGGGCAAAGAGGTGTATTACGCCCTGGATGAAAGCGAGAAACAGGGCATTCTCGAACGCATTAAAGCCGAGAATAAACGCGGCAAGGTCAACGTGCAGCGCTTTAAAGGTCTGGGTGAAATGAACCCGCTGCAGCTGCGCGAGACCACCATGGATCCGAACACCCGCCGTCTGGTGCAGCTGGCGCTGGAGCCCGGTGATGGTACCAATGAAATGATGGATATGTTGCTGGCCAAGAAACGCGCCAGTGATCGCAAGAACTGGCTGGAAAACCGCGGCAACGAAGCGGAGCTTGCGTAAGACTCGCACACAGGGATGTGTATAAACCGGAGCCTGACTCCGCAAATGAGGGCAGTATGGCGAACGGAATAAAATCGCTGCTGGTGGTTGTGGGCTGTCTGATCAGTCTGAGTAGCTTTGCTATTCATGCGGACCAGAAGGCCCGTCAGATTCTGTTGCTGCTCTCCTTTGATCCTCTTTACCCTTTTGCTTCTGACGTTGTAAACACGCTGCGCAACGGCCTGAGTCAGCCACTGGATATGTCTCTGCAGGTGCATGCCGAGTTTATGGACGCGGAGTTTCACCGCAGTCCTGAATATATCGATGCCTATCGCCGTATGTTGTCTGCCAAGATGGAAAACGGTGAGCGCTACGATCTGATTATTGCCGCCGGGGATGCGGCACTGACACTGGTGGCGGGAGAGCAGAGCAATCTGTTTAACGATGTGCCGGTGGTGTTTATGGGGGTCCATAACGGTGATCTGGTGCGTGAGCTGCGAACGCGTGGCGGCTATACCGGACTGCAGGAAACCCTGCCGGTGTACGAGCAGATTGCCCTGTTGCGTAATGTTTATCCGGGTTTTGAACGACTGCACGTGATCACCGATGGATTGCCGGGTTATGAGCCGCAGATGCAGCAGATCCGCCAGGCAATCAGCAGTCTGGGGCAGACAATTGTTGAGCACTCGCTGGCGAAGCTCAGCTGGGAAGAGATGGCGCAGTCGCTCGATACTATTCGCAATGAACCGGTTCTGCTGGTCTCTGCCCGGGAGGATCGTCTAAAGGAATCGCGGGATTTCCCACTGGCTGTGCGCTATCTGACACTGGAAGCAGGTGCTCCGATCTGGCACTTGTGGCAACAGGGCATTGGCAGCGGACTGATTGGCGGAGTTGTCGTCGACCTTAAAGCCAGTGCGCAACGGGCGGCCGCCATGGGGGCTATGGTGCTGAACCACATTTCACCGGACGATATTCAGGTGGAGTGGCACGGTGACTACAAGACGCTAATTGATGCTCAGGTGGTTGCTCATTACGGCTATAAAGAATCTGCATTTCCAGCCAGCGTCGAATGGCTTAATCGTGATCCTGATTTTTACAGTCGCTACCGCACACACATACTGCTGGCATTATCGTTTGCGGTTTTTTGTGTCGCCGTTGGCTTGTTTGTCTGGACAGAAAACCGCCGGCGCAGACTCAGCGATGAACAACTCGATGAACGTACCACGCTGCTGCAGGATATCCTCAATTCGATCCCTGATCTGATGTTTTACAAGGATGTGAATGGACGCTATGAATTCAGTAACCGGCGCTTCAATGACTTTTTTGGGGTAAAGCCTGTCGGTCAGACAGACTACGATCTTTTCGATAAAGAAACCGCTGACTTCTTCCGCCAGAAGGATAGTGAAGCCATTGGCCGGCGTAATGCCAACGTGAATGAGGAATGGGTTCAGGGCATTAATGGTGAAACGATTCTGCTGGAAACGCAGAAAACACCGATTTTCAGTAAGCACGGCGATGTTATGGGGGTCTTCGGCCTCAGTCGTGATATCACTGAACTGAAAAAGGCTCAGGAAAATCTGGAGCATCTGGCCCACCACGACGTGCTCACCGGATTGCCCAACCGCCTGTTGCTGAACAAAAAGCTCGAATATGCATTGCAGATCTGTCGCCGCGCCGGCGAAGCGCTGGCGGTGATCTTCCTTGATCTCGATCGCTTCAAAGATATTAACGACACCATTGGCCATGACGTGGGCGACCTGCTGCTTAAGGATGTTGCCCATCGCCTGCATAACAATGTGCGTGACTCGGACATCTGTGCGCGTCTGGGCGGCGATGAGTTTGTGGTGGTACTGACCCGTATTGATGACGTTAGCCGGGTGCAGGAAAAATGCGGGCAGTTGCTGGAAGTTATCTCGCGTCCATACAGTCTGCAGGGCCACCTGCTGAGCGTGTTTGCCAGTGCCGGGATTGCGGTATATCCGGAGCATGGCAGTACCGTTGACGAACTGATCCGTAACGCCGATGCTGCGCTGCATAAAGCCAAGGAGCTGGGGCGTAACCGTTCTTACGACTATCACCGCGAACTGACCGATACCATGCACTCGCGTATGTCGCTGGAGCAGGATCTGCGCTCAGCGATAGAAGGCCATCACTTTGAACTGCATTTTCAGCCCCAGTTTCATATCGGTGAGGAGCGTCCCCGTCGGGTAGAAGCGCTGCTGCGCTGGTCGCATCCGCTGCGCGGTATGATCTCGCCACATGAGTTTATTCCGCTGGCGGAAACCAGTGGCATGATCAGCGAACTGGGCTTCTGGGTAGTCCGTTCTGCCTGCCAGCAGTTTATGTTCTGGCGTCAGCAGGGACTGCAGCTGGATAAGATTGCGGTTAATGTCTCGGCGGTGCAGATTAATGCCAGCTTTGCCAACACCATAGCGCGCATTATGGAACACCTCGACTTCAACCCAGCGTGGCTGGAGCTTGAGGTCACGGAGTCGCTGATGATGTCGGGCACGACGGAAGTGAATCAGCAGATTCATCAGCTGCGTACGCTAGGGGTTGAGTTCGCCATTGATGACTTTGGTACTGGCTATTCATCGCTGAGCAAGATCAAATCCATGCCGGTGACGGTGCTGAAAGTCGATCAGTCGTTCGTGCGCGATATCAACGACGACGTCAACGACTATGAAATTATCCGTGCCATCGTATTGATGGCGCGCAGCCTGGGGCTGACCGTGATTGCCGAAGGCGTGGAAACTGAAGCGCAGCAGCAGACGCTTAAACGCATCGGCTGTGAGTGGATGCAGGGCTACCTGTATGCGCGGCCGATGGATGGCGGTGCCTTCTACGAACGCTATGTGAAAGACGAAAACCGGCAGGACGATTGATACGCCGGGCTATGTTGCGGCGAGCGTGTTGTGTGGCGGTTGGCCATTACCGCTGCGTCCGTCATAATCCTGCCCATAATAATTCAGACCTGACTCTGAGGAACTATGACAGATCAGATCAGCTATACCGACGATGGCGTTGAACGCCAGTCGTTAAAGCAGTACACCGAAAATGCCTACCTGAATTACTCCATGTACGTCATTCTCGATCGTGCCTTGCCGCACATCGGTGACGGCCTGAAGCCGGTTCAGCGACGTATCGTGTACGCCATGAGCGAACTCGGCCTGAAATACACGGCCAAGTACAAAAAGTCGGCCCGTACCGTGGGTGACGTGCTGGGTAAGTATCACCCGCATGGTGACAGCGCCTGTTATGAGGCCATGGTACTGATGGCGCAGCCATTCTCTTACCGTTATCCGCTGGTGGACGGTCAGGGTAACTGGGGTGCGCCGGACGATCCGAAGTCCTTCGCCGCGATGCGTTATACCGAATCGCGTCTGGCCCCTTATGCCGAAGTGCTGCTCAGTGAGCTGGGTCAGGGCACGGTGGAGTGGCAGCCGAACTTCGACGGTACAATGGACGAGCCGGTTACTTTGCCGGCGCGCCTGCCCAATGTGCTGCTCAACGGTACTACGGGTATTGCTGTGGGCATGGCGACCGATATCCCGCCGCACAATATCCGCGAAGTGGCCAGTGCTGTGATTCGTCTGCTGGACGAGCCATCGGCGTCGCTGGACGATCTGTGCGAGCACGTCATTGCGCCGGATTTCCCTACCGAAGCTGAAATCATCACTCCGCGTGATGAAATGCTGAAAATGTATCGCACGGGTCGTGGCTCGGTGAAAATGCGCGCCGTGTATACTGTGGAAGACGGCGATATCGTCATTACCGCGCTGCCACATCAGGTTTCCGGCGCTAAGATTCTGGAGCAGATCGCGGCTCAGATGCAGGCTAAGAAGCTGCCTCTGGTAACGGATCTGCGTGATGAATCCGATCACGAAAATCCGACACGTCTGGTGATTGTGCCGAAGTCCAACCGCGTGGATACCGATGCAGTGATGGCTCACCTGTTTGCCACCACCGATCTCGAACGCAACTACCGCGTAAACATGAACGTGATTGGTCTGGACGGCCGTCCGCAGGTGAAAGACCTGAAGACCATGCTGACCGAGTGGATCAGCTACCGTACGGAAACAGTGCGTCGTCGTCTGCAGTATCGTCTGGATAAAGTGCTGGCGCGTCTGCATATCCTCGAAGGTTTGCTGGTGGCTTTCCTCAATATCGATGAGGTGATTGAAATCATTCGTCGTGAGGATGAGCCTAAGCCGGTACTGATGCAGCGTTTCGGTCTGAGTGATACCCAGGCAGAAGCCATCCTTGAGTTAAAACTGCGTCATCTGGCCAAGCTTGAGGAAATGAAGATTCGCGGTGAGCAGGATGAGCTGGAAAAAGAGCGTGATTTCCTTGAGAAAACACTGGGCTCTGAGCGTCGTCTGAAAACCCTGATCAAGAAAGAAATCACCGCCGATGCTGAAAAGTACGGTGATGAGCGTCGTTCGCCGGTTGTCGTGCGTGGTGAAGCTAAAGCCTTCAGTGAAACGGAACTGCTGTCCGCTGATCCGGTCACTATCGTGCTGTCTGATAAGGGCTGGGTGCGCGCCGCCAAAGGTCATGATATCGATGCTGAGAACCTCAGCTACAAAGCCGGTGATAAGTACCTCACGAGTGCTCTGGGCAAGTCGAACCAGAATGCCATTTTCCTCGATACTTCCGGACGCTCTTACAGTCTGGCAGCCCATACCCTGCCGTCGGCTCGAGGTCAGGGTGAGCCTCTGACCGGACGTCTGAATCCACCTTCCGGCAGCAGTTTTATGGCGGCGCTGATGGGTAAGGATGACGAGCAGTATCTGCTGTGCACCGATGCCGGTTACGGCTTTATCGGTACCATTGCCGATATGCAGAGCAAGAACAAAGCCGGTAAGACACTGATTACCGTGCCGGACAATGCCCGTGTGATGATGCCGGCGAAAATTGCTGATCCGGAAAAATCCTGGATTGCAGCGGTCAGCAATGAAGGTCGTATGCTGGTATTCCCGGCGGCCGATCTGCCACAGATGGCGCGCGGTAAAGGCAACAAGATGATCAGCATTAACAGCGCTCGTGCGGCAGCACGTGAAGAGCTGATGGTCAGTGCGGTGGCCTTCGGTCAGGATGATACCCTGCTGGTGCATGCCGGTAAGCGTCACCTGAAAATGAAGTTCGCCGACCTTGAGCACTACCTCGGTGAACGCGGTCGCCGTGGCAATAAACTGCCTCGCGGCTTCCAGAATGTGGATGCCATGGAAGTGGTCGCCAAAGACTGATCCAACACTGCAGACAACGGGGCCATATGGCCCCGTTTGTTTTTCACGGCAGGCATAGCAAACAGGACGTTGGGATGCGAAAAATACTGATTTTCGGAAATTCCGGTTCAGGTAAAAGTACACTGGCACGCCAGTTGGCGGATAGTGAGGGCTTACCTCACCTGGATCTGGACACCCTGGCGTGGCGCGATGAAGTGCCACCAATACGGCAGGCTCCTGCGGTGAGCTATCAGGCCATGCAGGAGATTATCGGCCAGTCGGATGGCTGGATTGCCGAAGGTTGCTATGCAGATCTGCTGGCCATGCTGGTGGATGAGTGCAATGAAATGATCTTCATGAACCTGCCGCTGGAAGATTGTCTGCGCAATGCCCGCTCGCGCCCCTGGGAACCGCACAAGTACGAGTCTGAAGCCGCACAGAATGCCAACCTGCCGATGCTGCTGGAATGGATTCGTGGTTACGATGAGCGGGAGGATGAGTTGTCTCGTGCTGCCCATCAGCGTCTGTACGACCGTTTTGATGGCCGAAAGCAGATGGTTACTGCCAATTCCCCGGCTGGCCAGTCCTGACAGAGCGCTACGGTTAGCCAGCGCAATCCGTTATACTGCGGCCCGATTTCACTTATTCACCTGCAGGTATCCTCATGTCCGAAAAGAAAGTCGTTTCCGAAACCCTGTACGATGGCTACGCGCAGTCCTTCACAGTGACCAAACAACTGTTCGAAGTTAAGACTGAACATCAGTATCTGGAGATCGTTGAGACGCCTTTTATGGGTCGTGTCATGCTGCTCGATGGCGTGGTTCAGACTACGGAAAAAGATGAGTTCATTTACCACGAGATGATGGTTCACGTGCCGCTGTTCGCTCACCCGAACCCTAAGCGCGTACTGATCATCGGCGGCGGTGATGGCGGTATCCTGCGTGAAGTGCTGCGTCACCAGAACGTTGAACACGTGACTCAGGTTGAGATCGACGGCAGCGTCATCGATATGTGCAAAGAGTACTTCCCGAACCACTCTCAGGGCGCGTACGACAACCCTCGCGCGAACATTGTGATCGCCGATGGCAAAGAGTTCGTGGCCAGCTGCCAGGACAAGTTCGACGTTATTATCGCCGATTCCACCGATCCTATCGGCCCGGGTGAGGTGCTGTTCACCTCCGATTTCTATGCCGACGAGAAGAACAACTGTCTGGCAGAAGGCGGCATTATGGTGGCACAGAACGGCGTACCTTTTATGCAGGGTGACGAGCTGACCAATACCTATCAGCGTCTGGGCAAACTGTATAAAGATGCCAGCTTCTATGTGATGCCGGTACCGACTTATATCGGTGGCTTTATGAGCCTGGCATGGGCGACAGATGATGAATCCCTGCGCCAACAGACTGCAGAGCAGATTCAGGCACGCGTTGCGGGGGCTGGATTCGAGACCCGTTACTACAATGCCGATGTGCATGTGGCGTCATTTGCGCTGCCGAACTACATCCGTAACCTGATGAAATAAGGTCTTTCGGATGCTATCCGGTGGCATACGGCCACCGGATTCTCCTGCGCTGTCTATACTCATGAGATGGCGTATTCCTCCTCCAGACAGATATCCCCGCAACAGGTCCATCAGTGGCAGAGTTCATTTCTGACATTGAACACGGCGCGCCTGGAAGTGGCCCGTGGGCTGATGGGAAGCAGACAGCAGGTCGTACTGGATGTGCTGCCCGTTCTGCTGCATGTAAATAACCCGCGTCTGCCGGGGTTTATTAATAACAGTATTCCCTGTGGTATCGCTCACTACACGCCGGAACGACAGGCATTGCAGTCGTTACAGACCCTGGCGCGTGGTATTCAGTTGCCGCGAGGCTTCAGTGCCAGCCAGATTCGCGGAGTTTATCTGATGGGCAGTCTTGGTTCGCTGGCTCAGGCACGTAGCAGCGACCTCGATGTGTGGCTGTGCTACGACGAATCATTGCCGCCGGAAGATATTGCTGCGCTGCAAAGCAAATGTGATCTGATAGAACGCTGGGCTGACAGTCAGGGCGTGGAGCTGCATTTCTTTCTGATGAATCTGTCGGCTTTCCGCAGTGGCCAGAGTCAGGCTGCTGAAGGCGAAGATTGCGGCAGTAGTCAGCACATGCTGTTGCTGGATGAGTTTTACCGCAGTGCGTTGTGGCTGGCTGGGTGTCAGCCACGCTGGTGGCTGATTCCAACCGAACATGAACGTCACGCCGATGATTTCTGGCATGAACTGCTGGAGCACCATCGTGTGCACCGGGATCACTGGCTGGATTTTGGTGCTATTCCCAGTATCCCACCGGCTGAGTTTGTCGGTGCCGGACTCTGGCAACTGAACAAAGGCTTGTCCGATCCCTACAAGTCGCTGCTGAAACTGCTGCTGACTCGCCACTACGCTGGTCAGTATCCGAACATGCGCCCACTGTGCTGGGATCTGAAAGAACGTGTTCACCGCGGTATCACCGATGTCGGCAGCAATGATGCCTACCTGTTGCTGCTCGCACGTCTGACGGCACAGCTGGAAAAAGAGGGCAATCGCGAACGTGTAGAGCTGGCCCGGCGCGCGTTCTACTACAAAGTGAAAATGCCACTGTCGGAAATGAATCCGGCACAACGTCAGAGCTGGCGGGCGCAAACCATGCTCGGACTTTGCCGCGACTGGGGCTGGAGTGAGGATACCTTCGCCGATCTCGATCAGCGGCCGAAATGGTCGCCGCTGCGGGTTGCCCGCGAACGCAATGCCCTGATCAGCGAGATGCTTGGCAGTTATCGTTTTCTGGCGGCGTTCAGTCAGAAGTATGTTACCCGGCTGCACATCAGTCGCCAGGATATGCAGACGCTCGGCAATCGCCTGTACGCCGCCTTTGATACTCGTCCCGGCAAGATCGTTGATATTAACCCCGGCATCAGTCCATCGCTGGCGCAGGAAAAACTGGCCTTAAACCTGAAGCGCAAAGTGTGGCAACTGATCCCGGGCATTTTTTATCGCAGTGATGATGAGGCACTGGAGCAGCAGCAGGTACTGCGGCAGTCGCCGGGGCTGGTTGAATTGCTGTGCTTTGCCCGCTTTAACGGGTTGCTGGATAACTATTCGCAGATGGCGATTTATCCCAGCCACAACCCGCTGAGCCAGTATGAGTTGAAAGAAGTGGCAGGCGTTATCAAAGCTCTGGTGCCGTTTAAACCGGCAGCGAAGAATTTCCTGCAGCCCGCACATCCTGTGGCCTGGCACCTGATGGTGAACGTCGGTGTGGATCCTCAGCACGAGCTGAGTCGACGTGGCATGCAGAAAATCAGCAACCGTGATGACGCTCTGGGGTACAGCTCCGCACGCGAGAATCTGGTGCTGACACTGGATCTTATCTGTATCAACAGCTGGGGCGAGTGGGTGGTGGAACGCTTTGCTGGCGAAGCCGCCATGCTGCAATGTCTGCAGCATATTCTGCAGCAGCTGCCTTATGCGCGTAAGCACGGCTGGCCAGCCATGCATGTTCACTGTCACTGCGCATCCCGCGCCAGCGCGATTCGGTTACGGGTCGAACAACTGATTGCTGATGTGCAGACTCATTTTATCGAGCAGCCAAAATCGCCGTATCTGATTGAAGCGGCCGATAACTGGTATCTGCTTGAGGGACGGCGCGAAGGGATGCAGCTGCGTTCTGCTGATTCGCCGATGAAACTACTGGCATTGCTGGCGCGCCCATCGCGGACGTTCATCTCCTATACGCTGGATCGTGCGGCGCTGCTGAACAGCCCGCTGCGCCTGATTTTTGCAGAAGCCAGAGCAGGACTCTGGCACATCTATTACTGGCGCCATGATCGCAAAGTGTACTTTTACTTCGTCGATGAAAAAGGTGCGCTGATCCATCAGCAATGGCCGGACACCGAACACGGTAGTCAGTTCTGGCTGATGCCGTTACTGAGATTTCTGCGTCAGGTCGACCAGCGCTGGCAGCTGCAGGATGGTCGGGTGCAAAACCGTAAAATTGTTCTGACTGAAATCCGGCGTAAAAACCGTACGGTGGATTTTGAAGTGATTCGTCGTCGGGTTCCCGATCTGTCGCAGCAAACGGCGAGCATCGACCTGCGCGGCGCTCTGGATGCCGAGCGTCAGGCGACGATTTACTGCGATGGTATCGAGTTCAGCGCCTGGCAGTACGGTGGCGACCTCTATCGCGCTGTCGTGCGTGAAGTGATACAGAGACGCGGCAGTAAAAGCGACTACCCGCTATCGCTCAGCGATGTTGAGTTGCCGGACAATCAGAATATTCTCGAGCATTTGCAGGTGAGGTGAAACAGCGCCTGGAACAGCGTCTGGCACAAGCACTTCAGGAGGTGCGTGAAGGACGCTGATGGTTATTGCAGACATAAAAAAAGCCTCCGTCAGGAGGCTTTTTTCATTACGCCGGGCTTATTTGCCACCGCGCATGCTGTCGAAGAACTCGTCGTTGGTTTTTGTCTGACGCAGTTTATCGAGCAGGAATTCGATGGACGGAACATCTTCCATCTCAGTCAGCAGACGACGCAGAATCCACAGGCGCTGCAGAGACGTTTCATCGAACATCATATCCTCGCGGCGTGTGCCGGAGCGACGGATGTTGATGGCCGGGTAGATGCGTTTCTCTGCAATCTTACGATCCAGGTGCAGTTCCTGGTTACCGGTACCTTTGAACTCTTCGAAGATAACTTCATCCATCTTGGAGCCGGTATCAACCAGTGCAGTGGCGATGATGGTCAGAGAGCCACCTTCTTCAACATTACGCGCAGCACCAAAGAAACGTTTTGGTTTTTCCAGTGCGTTGGCATCCACACCACCGGTCAGTACTTTACCGGAGGACGGCACTACGGTGTTGTACGCACGAGCCAGACGGGTAATGGAATCGAGCAGAATCACCACGTCACGCTTGTGTTCAACCAGACGTTTGGCTTTTTCGATAACCATTTCAGCAACCTGTACGTGACGGGCTGGTGGTTCATCGAAGGTCGAAGCAACCACTTCACCGCGCACAGAGCGCTTCATTTCGGTTACTTCTTCCGGACGTTCGTCGATCAGCAGAACGATCAGGTCGGCTTCCGGGTTGTTGCGGGTAATTGCTTGCGCGATGGTTTGCAGCAGCATGGTTTTACCAGCTTTCGGCGGAGCAACGATCAGACCACGCTGACCTTTACCAATCGGAGCAATCAGGTCCAGCACACGGGAGGACAGATCTTCGGTAGAACCAGTACCCACTTCCAGCACCAGGCGCTCCTGCGGGAACAGTGGTGTCAGGTTTTCAAACAGTACTTTGTTCTTGGTGTTTTCAGGCTTGTCGCCGTTAATCGCGTTAACTTTGAGCAGTGCGAAGTAACGCTCGCCGTCTTTTGGCGGACGGATCTTACCGGATACTTCGTCACCCTTACGCAGGTTAAAGCGACGAATCTGACTTGGTGATACATAGATATCATCAGGGCCAGCCAGGTAAGAACTGTTCGCGCTGCGCAGGAATCCGAATCCATCCTGCAGAATTTCCAGAACGCCATCACCGTAAATGTCCTCACCACCTTTTGCGTGGTTCTTGAGGATTGCGAAGATAATGTCCTGCTTACGGGTGCGGCTCACGTTCTCGAGTTTCATTTCCTTGGCAATTTCAAGGAGCTCAGGAACGGACTTCAATTTGAGATCAGAAAGATTCATAAAGGCTGGTGTTATTACAGTTGGATTGGGATATTCGACGAATTATCAGGCGAGGGCGGAGTAGGAGAACTCCAGATATGTGTTCAGACTATAGACACATTATTTGGGGGTGTCTACACATCCGCGGTGAATATCCCCCCGGATGTGCAGAAAAACCACCAAAGTCGAAGCTCTGATGGCTGGGCAAAGCGTCAGATCAGATCGCCTGCTCAATGAATGCAGTCAGTTCTGACTTGCTCATTGCACCGATCTTGGTGGCTTCAGCGTTACCGTTCTTGAACAGAATCAGAGTCGGAATAGAGCGGATACCGAACTTAGGTGCGGTCGCTTCATTCTGGTCGATGTTCAGTTTGGCCACTTTCAGCTTGCCGGCATACTCTTCTGCAATTTCTTCCAGAACCGGAGCAATCATTTTACAAGGACCACACCACTCAGCCCAGAAATCCACCAGTACTGGCAGGTCGGAGCCCAGTACGTCAGCGTCAAAAGAGTCGTCGGATACGGTCAGGATGTTATCGCTCATGTGTTTCCCCTGTGGAATGTCGGTTTAGCCCAGCATTGTACGCCGGCTTTGTCGGGAATCAATTGTATGTTCCGGACTGGACGTAAGATATCTGGCGCTGCATAGTCTCAGACTATATGGGGGCAATCTTTATGAATCAAAGCCCTGCAGATGTTTTCTGGTGCTGCCTGCTGCTTTATTGCAGTTGGCAGAACGATGTTTTCGGGAATGAACTATGACAGAAACCCAGAATCCGGCACATGACCTGATCGCGGCCGTTGATTTAGGCTCCAACAGCTTTCATATGGTTATTGCTCAGGAGTTTCAGGGTGAAATCCGCACCATCGAAAAGCGCGGAGAGAAGGTACAGCTGGCAGCCGGACTGGACGCTCAGGGCATGCTGTCAGAAGAAGCTATGATGCGTGGCATTGAGTGCCTGCGTGCATTCGGACAGCATTTACAGGGTATGGATCCGAAGCGCGTCAGCGTGCTGGCCACTAACGCCCTGCGCGCGGCGCGTAACCGCCAGCAGTTTATTGAGCGCGCTGAAGAGGTGTTGGGGTATCCGATTGAAGTGATCGCGGGTCGTGAAGAGGCGCGTCTGATCTACCTCGGTGTGGCGCATACTCTGGCGGACGATGCCGGCAAACGTCTGGTGGTCGATATTGGCGGTGGCAGCACCGAGTTTATTATCGGCGAGCGTTTTGAACCGCAGGCGCTGGAAAGTCTGCATATGGGCTGTGTGTCGTACACGCGCCGTTTCTTCCCGGATGGAGAAATTACCGAAGAGCGCTTTAACGAAGCAGTGGCCGCTGCCAGTCAGGAACTGCTGAATATCGAAGCCGACTATAAAAAGCTGGGCTGGGACAGTGCGGTGGGCTCGTCCGGCAGTATTCGTGCCGCAGAGCAGGCCATTATTCAGAACGGCTGGGCCAGTGAAGGGATTACGTCGGCTGGTATGAAAAAACTGCGTAAACACATGATGCAGTTTAAAACGGTGGATGACGTTGCCCTGCCAGGTGTTAAGCCTGAACGCCGTCAGGTGTTTATCGGCGGTCTGGCCATTCTGCAGGCGGTATTCGACACCTTCGGGCTGGAGCGCATGATCTATTCCGATGGCGCCCTGCGCGAAGGTGCTTTGTGGGATCTGGTAGGCCGCTCTGCCCATGAAAATGTCCGTGAGCGCACGATTCGCTCTCTGGCTGAGCGCTTCTACGTCGACCCGGCGCAGGGGGAACGTGTGAAAGACATGGCACTGGCGTTATTCACGCAGGTGCAGAAAGAGTGGAAACTGGAAGACCAGTCGGCACAGTTGCTGGGCTGGGCGGCGGAACTGCACGAGGTAGGCCTTACCATCGCTCATAGTGGTTTTCATAAGCATGGTGCTTACCTGCTGCAGCATGCGGATATGCTCGGTTTTACCCGGCAGGGGCAGGCGAAGCTGGCCGCGCTGGTACGCTGTCATCGTCGGAAATGGGCGGCCGAAGCCTTTGCAGGTTTAGCCAGCAGTCGTCAGCTTGTTGCTATGAGGCTCACCCGTTTACTGCGTCTGGCGGTCATACTGAATCATGGCCGCGGCGCGTATCCGGTACCTGTACCGGAGTTATCTGTCGACGGCGATGTGCTTAAAGCGCGGATGCCGGAAGGCTGGCTGCAGGAGCATGGACTGGCGGCGCGGGATTTACAGGGTGAGGTTGCCGCCCAGAAAGCGGGCGGCTTTGAGCTTCATGTAAGTTGAGGCTCAGCTTCGGCTCAGTGATCGGCACTTTTCATCAGGGACTTCATTTCTTTGCAGTCCCAATCAATTCCCAAAGAGTATTCGGCTGACTCTTTGATTACTGCATAGCGCTCCCCAGGAGGCAGCTGTACTACTGCACTCATTACGTTTCCAGCGTCTGTCCCGGATAGTCTTTGTTTGATGACCTGATTCACATACGCACTCATTTTCAACTCGTCTGTTGAATGAGTTTGAGCTTCCCTGAAAGCAGCGCAAAGGGTACTGAAACTATTGGTGTTTTCTGGAGCAGCTCTGATTTGCGCAGTACACAGTATCGTTAACAGAGTCAGGATAATTTTATTTATGTTGTGCACGTAGTCATCTTCCCCGATTTATACATACGAAGCATCCTTGCTACGGTATGTGAAAATGCTGTCTTAACCTGCGCTGGCGGCCAGGGTTTCGAGCAGGATGCTCTGTGCTTTAACCAATTCCTGATCTGCGGCTGGTTGCGCACGAACGTAGCTGCCATCCTGCTGCAGAATCCACGCCTGACAGTTATCCAGCATATAAACCTCAAGCTCGGACTTCATCCGTTCCTTCAGTTTATTGTTTTCAATCGGGAATGCGGTTTCCACACGGTTCAGCAGATTACGTTCCATCAGATCGGCACTGGCGGCGTAAATTTCGTCTTTGCCGTTGTTCAGGAAGTAATAAACGCGCGAGTGTTCAAGGAAACGGCCAATCACTGAGCGCACTTCAATGTTTTCTGAAACACCTTCAATGCCCGGGCGCAGGCAGCACATACCGCGGATAATCAGCTCAACACGTACGCCCGCCTGAGAGGCTTTATACAAAGCCTTAATCAGCTTCGGTTCGGTCAGGCCGTTGGCCTTCATGCGAATTAACGCAGGCTTTCCTGCTTCGGCGTTAGCGCGTTCCCGATCAACCAGCTCAATCAGTTTTTTGTGCAGTGTGAACGGCGCGTGGAAAAGCTTTTTAATGCGCAGTGCTTCACCCATACCGGTTAATTGCTGGAACACCTTGTGTACGTCTTCACCGATGGAATCGTCACAGGTCATAAAGCTGTAGTCGGTGTAAGCACGGGCGTTGCCGGCGTGATAGTTGCCGGTGCCCAGGTGTACGTAGCGTTTATATTTATCGCCTTCCTTGCGCACAATCAGCATCATTTTGGCGTGAGTTTTATAGCCCACTACACCATATACAACCACCGCGCCCGCTTCCTGCAGACGGTTGGCCAGGTAGAGGTTTTCTTCTTCGTCAAAGCGTGCGCGCAGTTCAATAACCACTGTGACTTCTTTGCCGCTGCGCGCTGCATCCACCAGTGCGTTAACGATTTCCGATTTGGCACCGGTACGGTACAACGTTTGTTTAATGGCTTTCACGTTCGGATCTTTTGCAGCTTCCCGCAGCAGGTCGACTACCGGTGTGAAGGATTCAAACGGATGCAGTAACAGAACATCTTTTTCGCGGATACTTTCAAAAATGCTCTTATTGAATTTAATGTGTTTTGGCAGACCCGGAGTGTAGGTGGTGTATTGCAGATCCGGACGATTGATCTGGCCGATTACTTCCATCAGGCGACCAAGGTTGACCGGACCGTTCACCTTATACAGGTCGTTGGCTTCCAGATTGAATTGCTTCAGCAGGAAGTTAATTAATTCTTCCGGGCAGTTGTCGGCCACTTCAAGACGCATTTCTTCGCCGAAGTTACGCGAGTGCAGTTCGTCTTCCAGTGCGGTGGCCAGGTCGGCGGTGTCGTCATGGTCGATTTCCAGGTCGGCGTTACGGGTAACGCGGAACTGGTAGCAGCCTTTGACGCTCATGCCGGGGAACAGGTCGTCGGCAAATTCGTGGATCATCGACGATAGGAAAATAAATTTATCGCCACCGCCGGCTAATTCATCCGGAATGCGAATAATACGCGGCAGAGAACGGGGCGCCGGAATAATTGCCAGGCCGGTTTCACGCCCAAAAGCATCTTTGCCTTCCAGGGCAACGATAAAGTTCAGCGATTTATTTACCAGTCGTGGGAACGGATGTGACGGATCCAGACCAATCGGGCTGACTAATGGTTGGATGCTGTCTTCGAAATAACTGCGTACCCACTCACGCTGCTGCTCGGTCCAGTCTGCGCGACGCAGAAAAAGGATATTTTCCTGAGCCAGTGCTGGCAGCATGGTGTCATTGAGAATTTCGTACTGACGCTCAACGGTGGTACTGCACAGCGTGTGTATGGCATTCAGTACCTGTTGCGGGTGCATACCATCCGCCCCTGCCTGCTCGCGTGCATACACCAGCTGCTGTGTCAGGTTAGCAACCCGAACCTCATAAAACTCATCAAGGTTTTTACTGAAAATACACAGGAAAAACAGACGATCAAGCAGCGGGTGGGTATCGTCCAGCGCCTGCTCCAGCACCCGGATATTAAACTGCAGGTGCGACAGTTCGCGGTTGATGTAGTACTCGCTGCTGTTCAGGTCGATAGGTTTAATTTCGCTGCTTGCGTCAGTCATAATCCGTCCTTACGGAGATCAGCCGTTAATCCACTCGGCGTACTGTTTTGCGTAATAAGTCAGAATGCCATCTGCGCCTGCGCGTTTGATACACATCAGGGATTCACACATCACGGCATTGTCGTCCAGCCAGCCATTCAGAGCGGCGGCTTTGTGCATGGCGTATTCACCACTCACCTGATAGACGAAGGTGGGCGCCTGAAATTCATCTTTAATGCGGCGCACGATATCCAGGTATGGCATGCCCGGTTTAATCATTACCATGTCGGCGCCTTCGGCCAGATCCAGACCTACTTCATGAAGGGCTTCGTTGCTGTTGGCCGGGTCCATCTGATAGGTCTTTTTGTCGGCTTTACCAAGGTTGGCGGCAGAGCCAACGGCATCACGGAACGGGCCGTAGTACGCCGATGCGTACTTAGCGGAATACGCCATGATACGGGTATTTACAAAGCTTTCTTCTTCCAGCGCTTCACGGATATCACCGATACGGCCGTCCATCATGTCGGATGGTGCAACGATGTCTGCGCCAGCTTCGGCGTGCGACAGCGCTTGCTTCACCAGCGTCTCAACAGTGCGGTCGTTCAGTACGTAACCTTCCTGATCGATGATGCCGTCCTGCCCATGGGTGGTGAACGGGTCCAGCGCTACGTCGGTCATGATGCCCATTTCCGGTACGGCATCTTTAATGGCGCGCACAGCACGCTGCGCCAGACCGTTCGGATTAAACGCTTCTTCCGCCAGTTCAGATTTGGCGCTGGCCGGCGTTACCGGGAACAGAGCCATCGCCGGAATACCCAGGCTGTACAGGTGTTTGGCTTCTTTCACCAGCAGGTCAATCGACAGGCGCTCAACGCCCGGCATAGAGGCCACCGCTTCACGCTCTTCATGTCCCTCCAGCACGAACACCGGGTAGATCAGGTCGTCGGTGGTCAGCACTGTCTCGCGCATCAGGCGGCGAGAGAAGTCGTCACGACGCATACGGCGCATGCGGGTTTCCGGGAAAAAGCGTTGGGCATCGCTGAAAGCCATGGGGGATCTCCTGATCGGGAAGCAGAAAAGAAAAGTATGACGATTTTAGCCTGAAATCGCTCTGATATAACGCAACTTTGTTGAGCGCCTACTGATTATGTTTCTGCAACACACAGATTCAGGCAGTAGTATGACAGGCTTATGTGACGCTTTGATGAGCAAAGCGTTATCCGCTGGTGGGAGTGTCTGGGCTAATTTCTGACAACAGGTTGTGCTCTGAAATTGTGTTGTTCGGCCGCCGTTGATTTCTGACGCCAGAAAACCGGCTGACGCTGTTGTTAGTGATTATGTTCTCAGTAGTGATTCGGCTGTCCCGGAGGGTGATAGCGGGCGTCGCATTTCGTCTGAGTGATTCGTGAAATTCAGGTTTTGCACAGTCTGCGGCCTGAATCGCCCTACGTGAAAATCTTCGCTACTGACCATGCTGGCCTTCGGCCCGGATGCCGGCTGGGAGGAAACGCTGGTGTCCGGTTTGGTATGCAGCAGGCTGAATCAGCCTGCTGCCCGAAAAACAGGACAACAATAATGACATACTCAGCACGCTCTTTAAGCGGCCAGCTGAGCACCGTAATTTGCCAGACTCTGTTATTCACAGGGCTGATCTGCGGCGCACAGCAAGCCTCCGCATTATCTCAACCACCACCGGCACCCGCTCCGGTTGAAGACCGCGCCGATGCCGAAAATGCCGTGCATCAGCTGGCTCAGGGGTGTTACGCCATTCAGTCACCGACCAATGGCAAGTACATGAATCGCTACACCAAAGGTGGTGCCATTGATGATGGTCTTGGCTGGCAGTTCCGTGCCACGGATATCGGCTCGGCTGCGAGTTTTTATTTCAAGCCGACCTCATTCTTCCATTTCATGCTGACCGATGAAGATGGCCGCTATCTGGCCACGCATCTGCCCAACGAGATTTCTGCTGGTCGCTACGCCGGTGAATTTGCCGAATTCAAAATCAGCGCCAGTGAGCAGAATGATGGCACCTTTCTTTACAGCTTCTATGGTCCGAAGCTGGCCAGGATTCTGCGTCACAACTATGGCGGTACCGGTTACTACACCAACGGCGGCCTGTATGTGATCGATATTCTCAACCCGACCAATGAAGGCTCTGAAACCAATTTCCGTCTGGTGCCGCAGAATGATTGTAAGCCGTTTCCGGAAGCTGAACTGAATGCCTACGGCGACCTGCCCGCAGGGGATGCCGGAACGCCGGTACGCGGCGCTATCGACCCACATACTCACATTACCTCCTATGAGTTCATGGGCGGCAAAATGATTCATGGTGAGCCCTTCCATCGCTGGGGCGTTGAAACTGCGCTCAATGACAGTTCCGGTGATCACGGCCCGTGGGGCGCACTGGATATTATTGGCAACCTGATGGGCTACGACGATGTGAATCATCGGTATGACACCCGTGGCTGGCCGGATTTCCCATCCTGGCCGAACCGCCGCCAGGTATCGCACATGCAGTACTACTACAAGTGGATTGAACGTGCGCATAAAGGTGGCTTACAGATGATGGTGACTCATCTGGTGGAAAACGAGGTGCTGTGTAGTGTGCAGAAAACGGTGAATCCGGCCAGCTGGATCAATCCGAATAACTGCAACACCATGGCCAGTATTCATCTGCAGATTCAGCGTCTGAAACAGATGCAGGATTACATCGATGCGCAGCAGGGTGGGCCGGGTAAAGGCTTCTTCCGTCTGGTTAAAACACCGAAGGAAGCACGTGAGGTTATCGCTGATGGCAAGCTGGCGGTGCTGATGGGTATCGAGGTGTCTGAGCTGTTCAACTGTGGTCTGAAAGACAGCTGCAGCAAAGAAAGCGTTGAACGTCAGCTGCAGGAAGTTTATGACGCCGGTGTGCGGGTGATGTATCCGATTCACCGTTTCGACAACCAGTTTGGCGGCGCGCGTATGGAGGACGGTTTTATTAACGTCGGCCAGTGGCTGTCGAGTGGCCGCTTCTTTGAGACCGAAGCCTGTGATGCAGAAACCGACGGCCGCACCATGATCAGTGGCTTCCCGCTGCTGGGCGATGTGCCGGTGATAAAAGATATTGTCGCCGCCATTGGTCTGAACCCGCAGTACGATGAAAGCCGTCGACACTGCAATACTCACGGCCTGAGTGATCTGGGTGTGTATCTGGTTAACCGCATGATCGACAAAGGCATGATTATCGAGATTGACCACACCTCTACCAAAACCGCTCGCTTCATTATGGATATCGTCGAATCCCGCAATTACTCCGGTGTTATTTCTGGTCACAGTCACCAGAACCGTAAGCCGGACGGTTCGCCGCATGAAGTGCATGAACGTATCGCGGCTGCCGGTGGCATGATGGCGCCGTACAACAGCAGTTCCAGCAGTCTGGAATGGAGCATTGGTCAGTTTATTGATCTGATTGAACCGACTGGTTACCGGGTGGGTGTGCCGTTTTCTACCGATATGGGTGGTATTGGTTCACAGGCCTATCCGCGCAGTGATACCGATACCAATCCGCTGCAGTATCCGTTTGTTACCGAAGCTGGCATCGTCATCGACAAACAAAAAACCGGTAACCGTGTGTTTGACCTGAACAACGAAGGTCTGGCGCATTACGGTCTGGTGGCGGATCACATTCAGGATATCCGCACCCACGCCAGTTCACGTATTTACGAGTCGGTTATGAATTCTGCCGAAGCGTATCTGGAAATGTGGGAACGTTCACTCGCCAACGATTCGCCAAAGTATTCTCAGGACGATCAGGACTGGGTCTCTATCGTTAACCGTAAATCCGGAAAGTGCATGGATATTCCGGGTAATGACGACAACCTGAGCAATGGCGTGAACGTACAGCTGTGGGATTGTCAGTTGACGTCTCAGGACCAGAAGTGGCTGTACGACAGAAACGCACAGATGTTCCGCAACAAAGCCAATCCGGCCAAGTGCCTGGATAACCGTGGTCAGGCGTACAACGATGGCGGTGTGGTGATCTGGGATTGTGTCGATTCAGATAACCTGCGCTGGACTTACAGTGGCAATAAACTGGCCAGTAAGCACAACAGCAATATCGTTGCCGATGCCTACGGTACTGGTAATGGCGCCAATGTCGGCCAGTGGGGTTACCACGGAGGTGAAAATCAGCAGTGGGAACTGCGCCTGATGTCGTCGGAGAACCGCTACGCCCAGTACCGTAGCGAAGCCACGGGGCAGTGCGTCAGTGCGGTGGGTGGTAGCCACACCGGTGCGCTGGTGGCGCTGGAAGCCTGCAATGACAGTGATAATCAGCAGTGGCGTTACGACAGCGGCACCGGGCTGATGATTAATGGCGTAGCAGGGATGAAATGTCTGGAAATTCCGGATGGTCAGATCTACGACCATACAGTGCTGCAACTGGGTGACTGCGATGCCAGTAACCCGGCACAGCAATTCAATTACGCAGGTAAGTTGCTGCGTTCACGTATCGATGTGAATCAGGTGCTGGATGTATCCGGCGGCAATGGCAGTACACTGATTCTGTATGCGGTACATGGTGGCAGTAATCAGCGCTGGCACGCGACCATTCATTGATGACATGAATGCGTTGTAAAAAACGGGAGCTAAGGCTCCCGTTTTTTTATTCCATCAGGTTTCTCATTTGCCGGTATGTGGGCAATCGGGCCGAAAAAGTTGGCGCGGCGGAACCTGCAGCCGCAATGGCATTGTTTGCTACTTTCCCGGCACTTCTCACCGGGTCTCATCGACTTGCAGATCCAGAGCTAACAATAAAAAAGGAGTCAGTTATGTCGGTCACTCGTCACGCCATAACAACCGGCGCCATCAACCTGTATGCAGAAAGCCGTGGCAACCCGCAGAATCCGGCACTGATACTGGTACACGGTTATCCGGACAATCACAGTGTCTGGGATCAGGTTGCCGCACAACTTGCCGACGAATTTTTTGTCATTGCCTATGATGTTCGTGGCGCAGGCCAGTCGGATAAACCGGCACGGGTAGCGGATTACCGTATGCCGTTGCTGGCGCAGGATCTGAAAGCTGTCGCCGATGCGATTATTCCGGGCCAGCGTTTCCACCTGGCGGCTCATGACTGGGGCTCTATTCAGAGCTGGGAATCGGTTACGACTGAACTGCTGCAGGGCCGTATTATTTCGTTCAGCAGTGTCTCCGGACCGTGCCTTGATCACATGGGTTTCTGGATGCGCAGCCATTTGTTTTCGTTGTCACCGTTACGCATCTTTGCCGGTATTCGTCAGTTGTTTGCCAGCTGGTATATCGTGTTTTTTCAGATTCCCGTGCTGGCACCTCTGCTGTGGCGTCTGGTGATTGCGGCGCAATGGAACCGCTACCTGCGTTTGCGCGAAGAGGTCAGCGAGCCGGACGATAATCCGACTCAGGCTAACGACGGTGTTATCGGGGTTCGCCTGTATCGCGCGAACTTCATCGGCAAAATGCTGCGTCCGCAGAAGCGCTACGCTCATTGCCCGGTGCAGCTGATCGTACCGACTCGTGATAATTACGTCGGCACGCAACTGTTTGATGAGCTGGGTGAATGGGTTGAGCACCTTTATCGCCGTGATCTGGATGCAACACACTGGGCTCCGCTGACTCATGCCCCGCTGATGGCGCAATGGATTCGCGGCTTTGCCCATGCCGTCAGCAACAACAAAGAAGATGCAGAGTTACGCGCAGCACGAGTATCGGCACCGGCGCGTACACCACTGAACGGATCACACCTGCCGGAGGGTGTTTGACATGACTGATAACAATGAACGTCACCTGCTGAAGGCTCGCAAGGTTCGTTTTGACCTGAATAACACAGCGCTGCACTGGATTCCTCAGGACCCACTGGCATCCTACATGACCAACGCGATTCATCTGTTATTACCGGAAGGCGAGCTGTGGTTTTGCAGGGTGTACAACAAGGCGCTGCCAATGGTCAGTGACGCCGAACTGCGCGAAGACGTCGAAGGATTTATCCGTCAGGAGGCAGTGCACTCCCGCGTGCATACCAAAGCACAGAGTTATCTGCAGCACCATGATGTTCAGTGTGAACCCTATCTGGAAAAAGTCCGCTTCCTGTTTAAAACCCTGCTCGGTGAAGAACCTCTGGGGCAGCGCTGGCTGCAGTGGAAATGGCTGGAGCGTCAGTGGCTGGTGACAAGGGTTGGCATCATTGGAGCCGTTGAACATTTCACTGGTATTCTCGGTCAGTGGGCAATGGATAACACCAGTTGGGATAAAGCCGATCCGGTGATGGCGGATCTGTTCAAATGGCATCTGGCAGAAGAAGTCGAACACCGCACCGTGGCGTTCGATCTGCATCGTCATTTGTGTAAAACCCGACTGGGTTTCTATCTGAGTCGTCAGCTGCTGATGGCGTTTGTATTTCCGTTATTTATCTACTTTGTTTTCACTGGTACCCGTTTTCTGGCAGCGCAGGATAAGGATGCGAAGGTACAGAAAATTGGGCGCTGGGGCTGGCTGAAAATGACACGGGAAATGGAACGTTGTGGTCGCCGGACTGATCACGTACCAGCGTTCAGCTTCCTGTTCAAAGCGACGCTGCGCTGGTTGTCACCGCGTTTCCATCCGGTGCACGAGGGCGATACGGCACAGGCACTGGCCTACATCGCACGCTCACCGGCCGCGCAGCAGGCCGAAGCTGGCTGAACAGGCGTAATCTCCTGAGGTCACTACCGGCCTCAGGGTTTGACTACCGGATGCAGGCTGTTAACAATGTCCGGCATTGATTGCTGGATCAATAACGATAAGAACATCAGAGGTAGTCAGTACATGACATTGCAAACAGAAGGGTTCAGTAAAACCGAACTGAACCTGGCCATGAATTTTCTCGACCAGATTCCCTTTAATAAATTACTGGGCCTTAAGCCGAAGCTGCTCAGCGATACTCGCTGTGAATTCACCATGAATATGCGTGACGACCTGGTCGGTAACTGGCTGCAGGGAATTCTGCATGGCGGTGCAATTTCCACGGCGCTGGATGTAACCGGTGGGGCCATGGCGCTGGTGGCTACCTGGCAGCGGATGCACAAAAATGAGATCCCGAAAAACGAACGTCCGCAGAAACTGGCCAAGCTGGGCACCATTGATATGCGCGTGGATTTTCTGCATCCGGGCAAGGGTAAGGAATTTGTCGCCAGTGCCACGCTGCTGCGTATCGGTAACAAGGTTGCTGTTACCCGTATGGAATTTCACAACGAAGAAGGTTTGCTGATTGCCGTAGGTACCGGCACGTATCTTTGTGGTTAATAAACGCAGACCTTATCCGGCCTGCGTTATTGCTTCTGCCTGTGATGGCTGGTGAAGCGCCGGGCGGCGTCTGTCGGCCAGCAGGCATAAGGCCGGTACCAGCAGCAGGCTGATCAGGGTGGCAAACAGCACACCAAAGCCAAGCGAAGTCGCCATCGGAATCAGCAGTTTGGCCTGCACACTGCTTTCGCTGATCAGTGGCAGTACCCCAGCGAACGTGGTCAGCGACGTCAAAAGAACCGGGCGAAAACGGCTGGCACAGCCTTCAATTACCGCCGTCAGGGTATCATTGCCACGGGCTTTCAGCTGGTTGATCCGATCCAGTAATACCAGATTGTCATTCACCACTACGCCACTCACAGCCACCATGCCGACATACGACCAGAGAGTCAGATCCAGTCCGAGTAAGGCGTGCCCGGTTACTGAACCCAGCAGACCAAAGGGGATAGCGAACAGCACTGTCAGCGGCTGAAAATAGGATGCAAACAGAATGGCCATCAGCAGATACATCAGACCGATGGCAAGCAGATAATACTGGCCAAGAATCTGCAGAAAATAATCCACTGCGCGCTGGTAGCCTCCGACATCCCAGCGCACTCCGGGCAGGTCGGCAACCATTTCATCCAGTACACCGTGGTACAACTGCTGGCGGATGGTTTCGGCATTGTTATGCGTAGCGTCGACGTAAGCCGACACCATTACAACCGGCTGGCGCATAAAATGTCGGATAAACGGATTCACACTGGTCAGGGAAATATCTGCCAGGGTTTTCAACGGAGCGGTTTGTCCGGGGCTGTATTCAACCGGCAGATTTTCCAGGTACCAGGCCGAGGCTCGTTCCTGCTCATTCAGACCGGCCCAGACGATGACTTCTTCATCCTGATCGAAAAAGCGGCTCACCTGCTGACCGTAAAATGCCTGATTCACCTGCTGTAGCACGCTGTCCTGCGTCAGGCCCATGTTGATAGCCTGATCGCTGAGCCGCAGATTCAGTTGCGGGGCACTGTTGTCCGGCAGGCGCTGCAGACTGTAGATACCATTCAGGCGGTTCAGATAATCGCTCAGACGGCGCGCCGCTTCATTCAGTTGTGTCTGTTTATTGCCGGAAAATTCGATCTGAATATCGGCCTTTGCCGGATTGATACTGGCGGAAAAGGTTACGTTTTCGGCCCCGGCAACAGCCCCCAGCTGCTGACGCCATTGCTGAATAAACAAGGCTGCAGAAAATTCGCGCTCTGCGGCCGGAGGTAATTGCAGGTGCACCTGACCTCGATGATAACTGCGGTTATACACGGTCTGATTGGAAGGGCCATCATCCGGTGCAACCACCGCATAAATATGGCGGATCATGGTGCCGGGTTTGTCCGTATTGCTGGCTTCGGCAGCGCGAGCTGCTGTGGTCATTTGTTGCAGCGCTTGCTGTGTGGTCTGTCTGGATGAGCCCTGTGGGAACATCACCGTGGCGGTAATAATGTCACCTTCAATGGTCGACATCAGCGTCGACTTCAGCCAGCCCTGACTGATCAGTAACAAACACAGAAAAAAGGCAGCAATAAAGGCAATAATAATCGCCAGCGGCTGGCGCAATGCAGTCCGCAGAAAAGGCAGGTAAACAGTGTGAATAAAGCTCTGCAGTGCATTACTGAAACGTTGTTGCAGGGCAGATAAAGCCGGCACTGACCTGTTGCTCAGTGGAGCACTTTTCAGATGTGCCGGCAGAATAAAAAAGGATTCGAACAGCGAGAAAAGCAGCGTGCAGATAACCACAATGGGCACCGCCCTGATCAGCATGCCTTCCGGTCCCGGCAAAAACATTAACGGGGTAAAAGCGACAATGGTGGTGATCACGGAAAACAATACCGGCCGCGCGACGGCGCTGGTGCCCGTGATTGCTGCCTGAGTTCCATCGAGCCCACTCTGGCGTTGGCTGTGAATGGATTCGCCGACGACTACGGCGTCATCGACGACGATACCGAGCACCAGAATAAATGCGAACAGCGAGATAAAATTAACCGAGGTCGCTGTCGCTGGTAATACAAACAGAGTGCCGGTAAAAGCAATCAGAATACCAACACTTACCCAGAAGGATAGGTGGGCGTTAAGAAATAGCAGCAGAACAATAAACAATAACAGCAGCCCGCTGAAGGCATTGCTGAGCAATAGCTCCACCCGTGCGCTGAAGTTTACCGCCTGATCGTCCCAGATGGTGAATTCTACTCCGGCCTGAGGTGCTCGCTGCTGCAGGTGCTGACGTACGATACGAGACAGCAGGGTGATGTCTTCGTTGCCGGTGCGGTACACGTCCAGTGCCAGTGCTGGCTGGCCATCGAACTGCGCCAGTGCCATCGCTTGCTGGCGACTGTCAGTAATATCGGCAATATCACCACTGCGGATAATATCGCCACGCGGATCGGCAGCCAGCGCCAGGCTGGCAAAGTCATTGCGATAGCGGAACACCTGCGGTGTTGCGATCAGTAAATCACCGTCGCGGGTCTGCAGATAACCTCCTGCAACGGCTCCGGTCTGGTGGCGCAGGCTGCTGGCAATATCGCGCAGATTCAGTTCATATTTCTGCAGATTAAAGGTGGAAAAGCTGATTCGTATTTCTGCTTTTTCGCGGTCGCTGACATCGGCCTGGCTGATATAGGGCGAACTGAGTAATTCACTGCGCAGGGTCTGAGCGCTGGCCAGCAAATCGCCATAAGGCACGTTACCGCTGACGATAATCCGCAGTGCGCGGTTGCGCACCAGTAGCTCCTGCACATCCGGAGTAGTTGCTTCTGCTGGTACCAGCGTTGGATCGGCCAGGCGGCTGCGAATAGTGGCCAGCGCGCTGCGGCTGTCCGTCTGGCCATCAATATCCAGTGTGATGGAGCATAGTCCGGGGTAAGACCAGGAAATCAGCTCCTGTGCCCCTTCAATATCGTGAATGGCATTTTCCAGTGGAATACACAGGTGCTGCTCTACGCTGCTGACCGAAGCGCCGGGGTACTGTGACTGAATACTTATTCGATCGAGTTCGACGTTAGGAAGCAGTTCCAGACGCAGGTAAGGCAGTATGGCAACACCGGCAGCGAGAATGGCAAACATCGCCAGATTGGCTGCCACCCGGTGGCCAACAAACCAGCGGATTAATGCATCCATTAAAAGTTCTCCGGCGTGGCGGCCAGAGTGTCACTGTTGACCGGCGTCACTTGCGTACCGGTCAGCAGTGTCTGGCGACGGCTGTTCACCAGCAGGGTTCCCGCCGGTAAATCATTACTGAGATAAATCAGATCGCGGCCACGATGAATAATATCGGCATCGCGGGTCACGATGCGGTTGCCCTGCTCAAGCAGTAACAGGCGATCATCAGCCTGCAATGCCGAACGTGGAATAACGCGCACATCACTGCGTTGGGCACCACGTATTTCGGCAGAAATAAAAGTACCGGCCAGAAGATGGGGAGTGCCTGGCCGGGCAGAATAATCCGGGTGTGCAACCAGAATTATCTGCTGAAACTGTCCGCGTTCAGCTTCACTGCGCACGATTTTCGCAGGCCATACCGGCCCTTGTTCTGAGGTGCGCAGGCTGACGCTGATTTGAGAGAAATCGCCTGCACCGTCATCGGCATTAATACCGAGCAGGTGTGCCTCGTGATCACTGACCGGCAAGCGGATTTCCTGCCAGCTGTCATCCTGAATTAAGCCGAGTACGGTAGCTGCCGATACCTGTTGACCGGGCTGCACCATCACTCCGGTAATACGGCCACTGACGGGAGCATATACGCGGGTATCTCGTAATTGCTGACGAGCGAATTTCAGCGCTTCGCGTGCGGCCGCCGCCTGACTTTCGGCAAAACGCATCTGCGGAATGTAACGGGCAAACGGACTGTCGGCGGACTGGCTGCGGGCAACCTCTGCCAGTGCGCGGGTTTCTTCCAGTTGCAGCAGCATGCGGTCCAGGTCCGACTGGCGCTGATGAACTTCCAGTTCGTATGGACGCGGATCGGTGCGCAGTAAGAGCGTACCTTTTTCGATATGAGCGCCATTAACAAATGCTTTGCTGATTTCCAGTACCCGGCCAGACACCGCGGCACTGAGCTGATGTTCGCGGGTAACACTGA
The DNA here is from genome assembly GCF_020320395.1 of Thalassolituus marinus. GTDB lineage: Bacteria > Pseudomonadota > Gammaproteobacteria > Pseudomonadales > Oceanobacteraceae > Venatoribacter > Venatoribacter marinus. The sequence continues at coordinate 56,963 of NZ_JAEDAH010000046.1, forward strand.
CCCTGCCATGGCTGATGACCGGGATGGCAACATCGCTCAGGGTGACGCTGGTGACCGGTACCGCCAGCGGTGCAATGGCCGTGGCGGCGGCATCCGGATGCGGCGCCTGCACAATCAGGTAAGTCGCGGCTAATGCGGTAACAACAAAACCAGCGCCCCAGCCCAGCAGTGACGGCAACAGCTTATTCATAAGCGGATTCTTCCTTCAGGATATCGATCCAGCGCTGCAGACAGCGGGCAGATGTTTGTGCATCGCGACAGATGCTGGGATGAAACTTCAGCGCCAGCGACATATGCTGATTGCATTCAGTAATGCCGGTGGCGATCGGATAATTTTCAGTACCGGCACCACACACGCCAAGCACCAGTTGCGGATGCTGCGGCATCGACCAGTCGCCGAGAAAACTGAATGAGCCGAGATAATGTTGCTTACGGCTGAGTGTTTTATAAATCCAGCGCACGCCGGATTTTCCAACCAGTCGACCAATGTGCGCCTGTTTCCACAGCCACCAGTGTTGCTGACTACGGAAACGTTCGCGAACTTGCTGGTGAATGGATTCGGCACTGCTGTCGTATTTCACCGGCAGGTAAAAACCAGAGGAGCGATTACCCCGATCGCTACTGCCATTAAGCTGATCGCGTACGTTGACCGGATAAAACCAGTAGGCGGTGCTGTCTGGTTTTAATAACAGCTCGAAGGCCGCACGGTTCAGGCAGGCCAGCAACAAACTGGCGAGTGACACCTGACGCATGGCTGCGCAGTCTTTCAGATGTTCAAGCAGGGCTGGCTGTATAATATCGACCACCGGATCGTTGCAGGCCGTGTTGTGTTGGGCGCGAAAATACTTCCATTGCACCTGCTTTGGAGCCGTGTCCTTTGGCAGCTGACGTTGTTGTTTCCAGACTGACAGCAGTCCCGGCTCGCGCTTGTCGCGGCAGGTGGGTAATAACGGAAACTGATAGCCCATATCTTCCAGGGTATTAGCGATCATGCCGATACCATCCATATCGCGGTGGCGATGCTGCTGCCATTCCTGCTGGCGGCTGCTGAGGTTGTGGAAAAATAAATGAATGGTATCCGGGATTCCCATTTCTTCACGAACTTCGTACCACTGTGCGATGTAGTCTGTTGTCTGTGACATGAATAATTACAACCGGCTGATTTCGGGATATACCAGCGTCGACAGATTAATATCGGCAATGGCTTCGGGTTGATAGGTCGCAAGAAAATGCTGGCTGGTCAGTGTGTGTCCCGGACAGCGCTGCAGTACTTTCAGCAATGGATCGCGGCTGTCGAAACCACAGGCAATGCCATCCACATCGTAGCGGCGAGCGATGCGGCGGATGGTGTTCAGCAGCTTGCTGAAACGCGCCGGACGATTATTTTTTACCACCACCGAATGCAGGGTCAGGTAACGGTTAACGGCGTTGACGGCTGGTAATGGCAGCATGCCGGTAAAACGGGTGCTGGCGTTGTAGACCGGGCGCAGATATTTCAGTGAACCGGAATAACCGGAAACCCGCGTTTGTTTAAATGACTTCTGATTCCACAGTGCAGCGATGCCTGTGATTTCACCTTTTTCTTCCAGGATAAAGAAATCCTGCAAGGACTGGCCGCGATAGTAGGGGTCATCACTGCCGATAAGGGAAAAGTCATAGCACGGATAAAACTGTTTGTTGGCTGCTTCACGATCGAAGAAAGCCTGCATCGCTGAAATATCATTAACGTCAGCGCGGCGCACGGCGCGGGATGTACGTAATGCGGTGCGCTTGCGATTGCTGATCAGGCGGGTAGTGAAATGACCGGCGGGTACATACTGTGGCAGGATGTTGCGGCCACTGCCGACTGTATTCATTGATGCTTTGTTGTCATCGAGAATCACGGTTTGCATCCAGTCGTTTTGCATACTTTCCCGATACTGGCCAAACATGCGAAACAGCGCTCGTCCACGCTGAAATGCCGGATGTATGCGCAGGTCGCTGCCATAACGCACTTCGGTTTTTTCACCGTTAACAAATACCGCACGTTTACCGATACTGAAGGTGCCAACAATACCGGCATGCTGATGATCCATGACCCAGATTTCCGGAGAGCTGGTGCTGACACTGGCAGCATGAAAATAATCCGGTTCTCGCTCAAACGTCAGGCGAACAGCACCTTCCTGCGCGGTGGATGACAGCAGATTCAGTAAGCCGCGAGAGTCCCCGGCGCGGGCCGGACGAATAGTGTATTCACTCATGCGCTGATGGCCTCCCGCTGCTCGCTGTGGTGAAGTAAATCAGCAGCTTCAGGACACAGCGTCAGCGGTTCGACTTTGATGTTGCCGGCAACGGCACCACTGGCAATGCGCAGACGCATATATGTATCCATGGCGTTGCTGCTGATCTGTGTCTGGGCACTCTGCAACTGCCCGAGTTCACGTGCCAGACGGTAATGAAAATGCTCATTCAGCAGCACTTCCAGTTGTTCATTGACGGCGGCAACGGCATCCGCATTGCCTTCCGCCAACAACAGGTAACCGGGTTTGCTGTCGGTCTGTTTGCCCGGAACCGCCAGCAAGCTGACAGGTTTGATGGCGAACTGGTTGCTCAGCAGATCAAACAGATTCAGCACGGCTTCCGGCGACATTTTTTCGCCCACCATATCGGTGCCGGACAGGCGCGAAATAAAACGCAGACTCGGACACTGGTTAAGGAAACCATCGACCAGCAACTGGTCTTTGGTCACGTAACGCAGCAGGCCATTACCGGTGGTAATAATCGGCCGCACACGCATACCGCGTTGCAGCTGCCAGGCGAAAAGAACTTCACCGTTCTCGAGATTTTCGAATTCGTAGAAATGGCTTTCCAGCGCCAGTGGATACTGGCCGTTGAGGGGAAAGGTGACTACGCCTTCTGTAGCCCACAGGCCTTTGCCCTGGAACTTACAGTGAGCAAATAGTTGCTGTAGCTGTTGTGCCCAGCTGGCTGAAGATGAGGTATCCCAGGCGCTGATCAATGCCAGTTGCGGCCACAGCGCAGCGGTTGTTGCTGCGTTAATAGCGCCATCCCATTGCTGCAGAATCCGGCCGTTATGGCGCTGCTTCGGTGCTTTCAGATAACGCAGTTCAGGTTTGTCGGCTGGCCAGCGACCCGACAGCAATACCCGGGATACTGCCTCACGTTGTTGTGCCAGCGTGTCCAGCAGTCCGATGGCAAAGGTCGGGCTCCAGACCGATATCATGGTCAGATCCCGGCTGGACGCCAGGTAGCAAAGCGAGGCAAACATCGATAATTCTGACGTTGGCGCCAGTGAAACATTTTCCGGTACTGCCATGGTGCCGGCCATAAACAGCCGCTTCCACCAGGGCAGTAATTTCAGGTCGTCATTAACGCTGGCAGCCTCACTGCGCAATGCTTGCGGCACCCAGGATAAGGACCAGTAGTGGCGACCATGACGGATTGCAGGGTAGCGCTGATAGAGATCGCTTATCCAGGGCGCAATGGCCTGATCCAGTTCGTGCAGGAAGGCTGGCGTGTAGGGGATCCACTTCACCTGTGAAGTGGAGCCACTGGTGGGCTGGTAACGCTCGCATGTTTCACTGGTAAGCTGGCCATCGCCGTCACGCTGGCGCTGGATGGCGGCCTGCCAGTCTTCGTAATTGCTGAGTGGTACCTGGCGGGCAAAACGTACAGGACAGGTGGCTGTACTGAGGCTGTAGCGGGCAGCTGTTTCTGTGCCCTCAACCAGTGCCATGATACTCCGCAGCCGACGCACCTGGGTGTCCTGCAAATTAAAGGTCGCCTCTTTAAAGTGACGACTGCCGCGTCGGCTCAGAGCGAACGAGGCACGATGAAGTAATGAAGATAAAGCCATAACCTGTGCCTCATGCCGCCGGTAACTGACGACTGCGTCCGCTGATCTGTTTGTGGAAAAACGACAGCAGCGTGCCCATGCAAACTTCACCGACGCAAGGTAACTCGGTACCACGGCGCCAGGTTGGATTGACGTCATCAAAGAAACGGATTCTGGCATTGGCGCCGCGCATCTCTTCGGTAATTTCGGCAACATCGCCTTTCAGGAACTGGTAGCTGTCGCCGAAGTCCAGCAGCCGCTTTTCCTTATCGTAATATTGCGGAAACAGCTGTTCGCAATACAGATCAATTACCTGTTCAAGGCGGGTGTTGCGGCTTTGGTGATTAGGAAAATGACGGATGAAGTTATTCGCCAGCAGAAGGTAGGTTTTATAACCCTTGGAAATCAGCAGCCAGAAAATACGTGTACCCGGATGTTTAAGCTTCATTTTTACCAGGCGCAAGGCAAATGCCTGCTGCAGTTTTTTATTGCCCCAGTAGCGTTTTTCTAAAATGGTGTCGCCACTGAAAATCCCCATTGTTGGTTTCTTGCCAAAGCTTAAAGGCATTACTGTCCAGGTGCTGAAACCAACAATATGGCCGGTGTCTTTTTCGCGCAGGACAAAGACGCCGCTTTTCTTATTCATATCGTTGAGGAAGGTTTCCAGATCGGTATTCTCATAATACTGGGAAAAAAGCGTATACATATTTTTAAACTGCTTAATGGATACGCGTTTTATTGGTAAAAACGTGCAGAATAATTTGCTTTTTTTCTGAGTCATGATGAACCCCTTTTCAGGCAATAGCAGACCGTAAGGCCGGACAAAGATTTGTGGCATTAACGATGCGGATTAACAGATGATTAGCGTTGTTTGCGGCTCAGGCCACGCGGATCATGGTTATTCAATCAGGACGACTTTATTGGATGTGCTCATAATATTTACCGTGAGAATGTTGTTTTATTTTTATAGGCGGCGGATTGAAGCACAGTTGATATTTATGAGGTAAATGAAAATACCCGGGGAATGGAACACTGGCATGAAATGCCCTTAGTAAACGGTGTTAACTTTCTAAATTATGGTTCTATGGTTCCATTAATTGCAGATAAATTAGAAGATAAACGTCATTAATAAAATTGGCGTATATGGTGGGAATTAATATGAGTGGTTTGTATCAGGCCATATCGTATGGCGCTAATTACTGATATTTCTGTTCCAGACGACTGATGACATCCTGAGTCACGCGCAGGCTTTCGAGCAGGTCGAGCAGGTTGTATTCGAGGTTAACATTAAGGTGAGTTTTCTGGCCGCCAAAGAAGTCGGGGTTCTTCCCCTGAAACTGCAGGCCAAGATTCAGTTCGCCATCGGGTTGATACTGAATGTCATTTTTCAGCTGCTCGTACTGGAAGTTCTGCAGTAACTGCATTGCCAGTCCGACGGTCTGGTCGCTTTGTCCCAGTGCTTCAGAGGTTGCATTGTTGTATTGAATGACGCCGCCGGGTGCGCGAGCGAACAGTGTTCCGCCAGGGATGCTGACTCCCTCCGGGCTGATCACAATTGGCAACAGTCCATCCAGTGTGCCGCTGGCATTCACCTGGGCGTTGGCCTCCAGTGCTGCGATCTGTGCCAGCTGGATATGCTCCAGTTCAATACCAAAGGCGTTGATGTCTTTACGACTGTCAAAGCGGATCAGTGGTGTGTGAATTCTTCCACCCAGTACATCGGTATGCATTTCATGGATTTCGGCGACAGCGTAGGAGAAATCTGCCGGTATACGGGTCTGACTGCGTGCCAGAATATCTTTCAGTTCGATGCCGGGGTTGAGGCTGGCACCGCTGAGCTGCGCATCCAGCAGGTAGTCACCACTGAACGGCCGACGGAGTGAAATCAGCGCATTCCAGTTTTCCAGCGCGATACTGCTGTCGTAAACCGCACTCAGGTTGTCAGCGCGCAGCGTAAGGTCCGGCTTAAAGGAAAAGCCGTCGGCCTGCTGACTCCAGTCGACCCATCCCTGACCTGATACAGAGCCTCCCAGCCACTCGATTTTACTCAGCGCCGCCATGGTCGGCAGTTGCAGACTGTGCCAGTCGAGATAGGTGTCATTGAGGTACCACTGAGCATTACCTTCAGCGCTGATCAGGTTGTGCTCCAGGCGCAGGCGCATGGTCAGTTTATCGAGCGCGGCGCGAATGCTGACGTCGGCACTGATCTGCTGTTCACCACTCTGATCATTTATGGCCAGCGTGAACGGCCCGCTGATCTTCGTTGCAGGCAGTGGCCAGCCATTGACGTCGGAGGCATCCACTCCGGCATCAAACTGACAGCGGACATTGATACCCTGACTATGAGCTTCGGGCAGGCATTGCAGTTCGCTGGCCGCCAGCTGCAGGGTTGAGCCCGGATTGTCAGCGTTGGCCGACTGGCTGAGTGTCGCCGGGCTCATTTGCACAATGACAGGTTCCATAGACAGCTTGCCGGCGGCATCTCTGGCATTGAAATTACCGTGCACATAAAGCTGTGGCAGCAGCGTCAGAGTCAGTGCTGAAACCTGCCAGTCACTGACCGCGAAGGGCTGCAGTCGTGCACTGAATCCGGGAATGGTACTTACCTGCCAGTCGCCGTCGGGGCTTAGCAGGGCGATGAGTTCGCCGCTTAGCTGACTGTCGGCCAGTGGCAATTGCAGTGCGCTGGCCAGATCGGATGATGTATCCAGTTGCAGCGGCAGTACCACACTCAGTGCGCTGTCCTGCTGCCAGTTGATGGCAGGCTGCAGTTTCAGGCTGGCCTGCTGCTGGGCGGCCACCGTCAGGTTGTTATTCAGGTCGCCCTCGAGCTCACACAGACTGAATTGCGGTGTGCAGAAACCGGTCAGGGTCTGCTGCGAACGAACCTGTACATCCGCATCGTCCAGCAGCCCACTCACGCTGACCTGTTGTTGCTGACTATCCAGGCGCAGCTGCCAGTCGGCTTCAGCATTGGGTTTGGTGACTGATATCAACCAGCTGCCTTGCTGCCAGTCGACGCCACCCGGCAGCGGTGCGGCATGAGTGGTCAGTGTCGCGGCAGCACCGAGTACGGCGTCGGCCGGCAAAATGCCTTCGTTCGGCAGTGTGACTTCCGCTTTCAGGGTAAGCTTGTGCAGTGGCAATGGCAGATCGGCCAGTTGCGGCAGACGCTGACTCAGGGCTTGCAGATCGAGACGCTGGTCAACACTGATCATAGTGTGCTGCTCAGTCTGGGCTATGTGTCCGGAGGTCTGGGTCAGCAGGACTTCGTTTTCTGCCAGCAGTAATAACCAGTCGCCGCTTTGCTGTAACTGAAATTCGGTATTCCACGGCAGTGGCTGGTTATCCACCTGTAACTGGCCGTGCACACGCCACAATTCCGGTGTCAGGCTGACGCTCAGATCGGCGCTCAGAGCCGGGTGCTGCAGGCTGAACCGGTGGATGTCGACACGCTCCGCCGGCAGGCTCAGCCATTGGGCAAAGGCCGGGATGGAAACCGGCTGGTTAAACTGGCTGCGGGCTTTTTCGCCCGCGTTGGCGGCGGCCGCAGCGGCGACTTTCACTGCACTGGGGGCAGGCAGGGTAACGCTCAGACTATCGGCGCTGAGGGTGCGTAAGCGGCCCTGAAACAATTCGCTCGGATGAAAACGGATTTGCAGGTCGTTGAGATGAATCACTGTGCCGTCAGGCAGTGGCAGCAGCAACTCGTCGATGCCAATGCGGGTCCAGCTGAGTTGGCTGATGACAGCGATGGTCTGCTCGTTGTCAGACAGAGCTCCCGGCAACCAGCGATTGAGTGCTGGTTTCAACAGAGAAGGCAGGGCGGCCAGAACGGCTGCACTGAGTAGCAGTGCCAGGCCTGCAATCAGCAGAACCCGGCGCAGCAATCCTTTGCTGAAAACCATAGTGACTTACTTCGCCTTAATGGTTCTGACCCCGTCCTGGGTGCCAAGCAGCAACACGTTGGCAGGGCGCAGGGCAAACAGACCGTTGGTGATGACACCAGTGATCTGGTTGATCTTGCTTTCCAGCTCCATGGCGGAAGCGATGCTGAGGTTGTGCACGTCGAGAATGTGGCCGCCATTGTCGGTAACAACACCTTCACGATAAACCGGATCACCTCCGAGCTTAACCAGCTCGCGGGCAACGAAGGAGCGCGCCATTGGAATCACTTCCACTGGCAGCGGGAAGGTACCCATGCGTTCAACCAGTTTGGATTCATCAGCAACGCAGACAAATTCACGGGCCACCGCAGCAACGATTTTTTCACGGGTCAGTGCGGCGCCACCGCCTTTGATCATCTCCAGGTGCTCGTTGATTTCATCTGCACCATCGATGTAGAAATCCATGCCATCTACTGCGTTCAGATCGTAAACCGGGATGCCGTGGTCGCGCAGGCGCTGGGCCGAGGTTTCCGAGCTGGCAACGGCACCATCAAACAGGTGTTTGTACTGGGCCAGTGCATCAATAAAACAGTTGGCGGTCGAGCCGGTTCCAACACCGACGATGCTGTCATCTTCCAGGTGTGGGCGGATATAGTCGACGGCGGCCTGGCCGACGGCTTTTTTCAGTTCATCTTGAGTCATTGGGCAGAGTCTGTTGGCTAAAGGACTGAAAGAATTATAAGCGCTGATGCGTTACAATGCGTCCCCTGAGTGCGATTCGCGCCGCTTTTTTGTCTGATCCGGAAAATCCCATGCTTAACGATTACCTGAAAAAGATTCTGTCTGCCCGTGTGTACGATGTTGCGATTGAATCGCCACTGCACATTGCTTCGTTTCTCAGTGAGCGACTGGGTAACCAGATCTGGGTTAAACGTGAAGATCAGCAGCCGGTGTATTCCTTCAAAATCCGTGGCGCTTACAACAAGGTTGTACAGCTGACGGATGAGGAAAAAGCCAAAGGCGTTGTTGCTGCATCGGCAGGTAATCATGCGCAAGGTCTGGCGCTGGCGGCTCAGCGTCTGGGCATTAAAGCCACCATCGTGATGCCGCGTACCACGCCGGATATCAAGGTGCGCTCGGTAAAGGCTCGCGGCGCCCGTGTGGTGCTGCAGGGCGACGCTTTTGACGATGCCTTCGCCTACTCGCAGAAACTGGTGGAAGAAAAAGGTATGACCTATATCCACCCGTATGACGACCCGGAAGTCATTGCTGGTCAGGGTACTATTGGTATGGAAATCCTGCGTCAGCTCAGCGGCCCGGTTGATGCCGTATTTGTGCCTGTAGGTGGCGGTGGTCTGGCAGCTGGCGTTGCGGCCTATATCAAAGCCCTGCGCCCGGAAATTAAAGTGATTGGTGTCGAAAGCACCGAATCTGCCTGTCTGGCCGCAGCGCTGGCAGAAGAGCAGCGGGTTGTGCTGCCGCAGGTGGGTATCTTTGCCGACGGTGTGGCGGTGGCGCAGATCGGCAAGAACACCTGGGAAATCTGTAAGGATCACATCGATGAAGTGATCACCTGCACGCCGGATGAAATCTGTGCAGCGATTAAGGACATCTTCGACGATACCCGCGCAGTGTGTGAGCCTGCCGGTGCGCTGAGTGTTGCCGGGGTGAAAAAGTACATTGAGCGAGAAGGCTGTGAGAACCAGAATCTGGTGACCATTCTCAGCGGCGCCAACGTTAACTTCGATCGCCTGCGCTACATTTCGGAAGTGGCTGAAATCGGTGAAGGCCGCGAAATCATTCTGGCGGTTACCATTGCGGAAAAAGCCGGAAGTTTCCAGAAATTCTGCAGTCTGATTGGTAAGCGCCCGATCACCGAGTTCAACTATCGTTATGGCGATGATGAGCGCGCGCAGATCTATGTCGGCGTAAAAGTTGGTGCTGAACCGGGGGCGCGTCAGAACCTGCTGGATGAACTGCGGGCGGAGAACTACCCGGTACTGGATATCACCGATGATGAAATGGCCAAGTACCATATCCGTCACATGGTGGGTGGCCATGCGCCGGCGTCAGTTAACGATGAGCGCGTATACCGCTTTGAGTTTCCTGAACGTCCCGGGGCATTACTGAATTTCCTGCGCAAACTGGGGAAACACTTTAATATCTCCCTGTTCCATTACCGCAACCACGGCGCTGCTTATGGGCGCGTACTGGTCGGGTTGCAGGTCTCTGACGATAAAGTGGCGCAATTGCACGCATTTCTGGAAGAGCTTGGCTACGGCTATTGGGACGAAAGTGACAACATGGCCTACCAGTTGTTTTTACGCTGAGTGACCGACAGATGGCCCGTTTGCGCCTTGTGCGCAGACGGGTAATAACGACAATGACGGCCTCCGTTTTATCCGGCAGTGTCTGCGCCGGACCGTTAGCGTTATCTGCATAATAAGAACGAGAATATCAATGTTATTTAGTATCCGGGCATGCATCACGGCTTCACATTTCCTTCTGGTGTGTTGTGCCACTCTGCTGGTTTGTTTGGTTCGACCTTTTCATCGTAATAACACCCACCTGTGTGCCAGCTGGATGTCGTTAATTCTGCGTCCGGTGCTGGGCGTACGATTCAAAGCACTGAACGACTCGCCGGTCGGCGAGCAGCCAGCGGTGTACATTATCAACCATCAGGACGTCCTCGACGTCTTTATCTGCACAGCGATGCTGCCGAAGAATATCGCGATTCTGGGTAAGACAGAATTGCGTTATATCCCTGTGTTCGGTCTGGCCTTCTGGTTGGCCGGCAATCTGTATATCAACCGTCAGAATAAGCAGAAAGCCTGGGACACGATGAAGTCGGTGGCCGAGGTTGTGCGCCGCCGCCAACGTGCCATTTATATGTTCCCGGAAGGTACCCGTAGTAATGGTAAGGGCCTGCAACCTTTCAAGAGCGGCGCCTTTGCGCTGGCGATTGAAGCAGGGTTGCCAATTGTGCCTATCGTATTCAGTAGCACTCATAAGCATATCGATCTGAACCGTTTGCACTCGGGCCCGTGTCTTGGCCGCTACCTGGAGCCGGTCAGCACCGACGGACTGGGTGAGGCCGATGTGCGAGAGCTATCCGAACGCTGTCACACTCTGATGAAAGCGGCCATTGATGAACTTGACGCAGAGCTCTCTGCTGCCTGATTTTCCCTGACGGGCCATAGTAATACTGTCGTCAGATGACAGGGCAGCTATACTCAATCTCAGTCGATATTCCTAACGCCAATGGTGAGGTCTGAGATGCGTGAGCTGTTCAGCGCGTTCCTGCTGCTCTGTATACCACTGTTCGCCCGAGCTGATTGCACGGCTCTGACCGCCAGCGGTAACGCTGAATATCCTCCCTATCTGTGGCATGCTGCCGACAATACAGACGCTCTTGATGGCGCCATCACACAGCTGATGACTACGCTTGGCGAACGCATAGGCATCCCTGTGCAGGTGCAGTTTGTCGGGCCGTGGGGGCGTACGCAGGAAGAGGTTGCTAACGGCAATATTGATCTGATCGCGGGAGCGTTCTACACCAAAGCCCGAAGTGAACGCATGGATTATCTTCGTCCGGCCTTTCAGGAAACGCGCTCTGTACTGTGGGTGCGCAACAACAACGTCTTCGACTTCCGTGATTTCAGCGATCTGGTTGGCAAGCGCGGCGTCACCGTGATCAACAATTCCTTCGGTCAGGCCTTCGATGAATATGCCCGAGAACATCTGAGTATTCTGCAGGTCGGTGGTTTTGAGCAGGCACTGCGTATGATCAGCAACGGCCGTGTGGATTACCTGCTGTACGAGGAACAGCCGGGGCTGGCCTACATTGAACGGGCGCAGATTACCAATCTGCAGATGCTTGAGGTGCCCGTCAGTCGTGAGCCCTTGTATCTGACCATGTCTCTTAAATCGGCCTGTAACACGCCAGAGCTGAAGCAACGCATCAGTGCCGAGCTGCAGAAAATGAATCAGGAAGGTCTGATGGCGCACTATCTTGCGCAGGCTCGTATGAGATGGCAGCAGCGTTGAACATTAAGGAATGATGATAGCCGCTGTTTTTTGCCTGATCACAACCTTCAAATCCTGAGTAGGGTTTTTGCTTCTGACCAGTCGGTAAAAATTATGAGCTATGCCTCACCAATAATTAATGGCATTAATAATACGCCGAAAGCATTGGTTGATTGCTGCTTTTCTGAGTAAAACCCGGGTAGCTCTGGGTTCCTTAATCTATGTCCTGATCTGATTCACACTTCCTTATTAGTGATATGGTGCGATACCTATTTGGTCGGTGAATCACCGGATTCTTATGGTATATTGCCTTGCCGGTTGGCCAGCCGGCTAAAGGAATGTATATAAATATTTGTCAAAGGGATTGACTGGATGAATCTGGTAAAAACATCAGAGGGCTTGCAGCTTAGCAGCCCGGATATCGGCAAAAGAGTCGTTTTCACTCCTGTAACCCATAAGGCGGCTCAGATACTCGCACAAGCCGCCAGAGAGGGTTACTACTACCCGCTGATGGCATTAAAGCAACTGGAAGCTTTATCCACCGGTCTGGGTGGCAAGACCAATGTCTTTATTCCCAATATCAATGACTTCAAAACCAACAGCTTTCAGCAAGTAGTGGTTTTTGTGCCGGGTATCGCCGCCACTGTAGAACGGCGTCCGAATGATACGCTGGCGATTACCAGACTGGACTTGAGTGATGAGTATAAAACTATTGAGCGAGGAAGTAAGGCAAAACCGGGTGTTTATAGTGTGTCTAAGGACACAGGTGAGGTGGAAGTAAAATTTAGAAAGGATGGTCCAATTTTGTCTGAAAACAATCGCCAGGTAGTGATTGCCGATCCCCGTTTTACAAGTCCCTTAGAAGCAGCACAAGAAGCAGAAAAAAGATTAGAAACACTGTTCAGTAGTAACGCTGCTATAAAGTGTGATTTTGATCTGTTCTATTCTCCATTAGGGGAGAAGCTTAAAGGAATGCGAAATTATAATGCTGCTGTAGTCAATAAAACCTACGCTTTTGCTGCGGTTTTGGCAAACGAAATGGAGCAGTCACGAAGCAGTAAAGGCGTTGAGTGGTCCTCTGAGCGGGGGGGCTCAGTAGTATTCACTCAGGCGCTGACAACTCTGGAAAAAAAAGGCGTCTCCTTTAATGATCAGAAGCATATTGTGAAAATGTGTTGGTCAAGCTCCGATCCAAAACCAGCTTTTAAGGCGGCAACAAAAATGGGAATGCTGGCTGATAAAGACATTCTTCGTAGTGGTAGCCACGTCAAGGCGGCTCTTAGTGCTACGGTTGGTAATTTTCAGCGAGCAGCGGATAAAAAAGATCCCTATGGCTGGAATGATTTTGGTGGCGAGGTATATACCGGGGCTATGGTAGGCAATACGCTTGCTGGCATCGGTGCATTGGGTGCTACTTCCACGATGGCGGCTCTGGGCAGTAGTGCTGCACCATGGCTTGCTACGGCAGGAACCGTTACGGGGACTGTCGGCGCACTTCAGTTTATCTTTCAAAAACTGAAAGAACGCCACGACAGAGGATAAAGAACTATGTGGGACTGGCTGAAATTCTTTCCTTTTGAAGATCGTCGAAATAAACACCCAAAGCCAGATGAGATTCGTGGGCCTTATCTGAGTACACCTATCAAAAATAAATGGATTTTTGGTGACTGTGCTTTTTATTTTAAAGCCCCCCGGGCCAATCCTATATTTGGCCTTTTTGGGGATGGTAATTCCGTCGACGCGGTTAAACCCGGCTTGAAAAATATATTAAAGGGTAGCTGGCAGAGGGTATACAGTGGCAATAGTGATGCCCCCCCGGACTTCTGGGACAGAGATTTGTTCTATGCGAACACCTGGTATTTCGTTGGTCCGTGGTTTGTCGGCAGGCAGGCAGCCTTATCAGCTTACGGGACTCTTATTTCAGCAGATAAGGACTCAAAATTTTTAAAGACCAGTCTGTTTCATCCAAGAGTCTTTGAGATGGCTGTCGCGGATTACCTTGATAGCACTTATGGGTATCATCGCTCAGGCAAGAAGTCTATTTACCGGGGGCCGTTAAACTGGCGTGTTATGCCGTTATCTTCAACGATCCAGGCGGTGGTCTGCGATATCCATCATATACACAATGGTGGAAAGGATAACCCTATGCTTAGGCGGCTTGTTTTTTTTCCGGTTACTGATCATCAATTTGTTCAGGTTATGTTTGATTTTGGTGGTGTTGCAATCTACCGCGATGAGATGAGAACTAAACCTTTAATGGAACTGTGTGATTCGATTATTAATTCGATGCATATGACGGTTGGTGAGTCTACGTTGGCGAAGTGGAACAAATTGAAAGAAGAATGCCCGGATATGTCGATCACTGAAGAGTTTGGTGAATTGCCATGGCCGCTGTTTAAAGACAAGCCGGGAAAGAAAGTTAAGGAGCGGGAGGTTAAATCCGCTGATGAATCGATGTTCATTCCTCACAGATCGTAAATATCTGTGAGCCAGAGAGCGCGAACGTAGATGCAGGTTGAAGTTGTTGAAGAATACACCGCGTGACCATGAGATAACAGGTAGAGTTTCTATGTGGGATTGGCTGAAGTTCTTTCCTTTTGAACACCCTAGAAATGTGCACCCAAAAGCAAACGAAATTCGTGGACCGTATCTGACGACTCCTGTCAATAATAAGTGGATATTTGATGACTCTGCTTTTTATTTTAAAGCGCCAAGGTCGAATCCAGTTTTTGGTCTTTTTGGGGATGGTGATTCTGTTGATGGTGTTAAACCCGGATTGATGAACATATTAAAGGGGCAGTGGGAGCGGGTATATGGTGGCTCGGAATCACCTCCTGATTGCTGGGGTACGGATTTATTTTACAGAAATGAATGGTACTTTGTCGGTCCTTGGTTTTCTGGCAAACAAGCAACCTTTTCTTCGTTAGCATTACTGGTTTCTGCCAATAATGAATCCAAATTCTTAAATTCCAGTTTACTTCATCCAAGAGTATTTGAGATGGCTGTTGCAGATTACCTTGATAGCAGCTATGGGTATAAAAGATCAGGTGAAAGTCCAATTTATCGGGGCCCATTAAACTGGCGTATACAATCTCTATCATCCACGATTAAAGCAGTGGTCTGTGATATTCACCATATACATAATGGTGGAAAAGATAATCCAATGCTTAGGCGGCTTGTTTTTTTTCCGGTTACTGATCATCAATTTGTTCAGGTTGTGTTCAATTTTGGTGGGGTGGCTATCTATCGCGATGATATGAGAACCAAACCGCTGATGGCACTCTGTGATTCAATTATCAACTCCATGCATATGACGGTCGGTGAGTCGACATTAGCAAAATGGAATAAGGTGAAAGAAGAATGCCCGGATATGTCG